>LXQE01000135.1 GCA_003326195.1 Nostoc punctiforme NIES-2108 | reverse complement strand
CAGGCAATCCAAAAGCTTGAATGCGGTCAGTACCAACGAAAACTGTTCCATGTGCAACAGTTGGTGTGCTATATTTCCCACCAACCTGAAGTTGCGCCTCGTTTCGATTCCAAGTCGTCTGATCGCTCCAGACATTCCAAGAATTAGCGCTGTTCCAAAGTAGAGAAAGATCGTTACCATCAATCGCATAAAGAATTGGATGAGGTGTGGTGGGACTTACGAGAGAGTCTGAGCGTCGCACATTTGCCGCCAGCACCCAGACAAGTGGGTTATTGCTTCCATTGCTAGTAACTACTGGTGCGCCGGGTGAAAGAAACAGCAGATTATCGTTACTTAGATCATTGATCAGATAAGGCCAACGCCCTGAAACTCCATTGTTATAACCACCAGATGGAGAAATACGCAGTCGCACGATTGATGGAGGTACACTCTTTGTTGTTGCGCCACCATCGCTATCAGTTGTTTTACTAACACCTGAGACATACAAATAGTAAGTAGTGCCGTTATTAAAATAAGCTGGCGTGCTACGCATCTTTGCATATTCAGCATTTCCACGCAAACTGGAATCAGGACTAAAGACATTCAACGGATGAGTAGTAGACGAGGCAAGTAATGACTTTTCTGGAAAATTGGTTGCAGAACGGTTAGTCAAGCT
>LXQE01000134.1 GCA_003326195.1 Nostoc punctiforme NIES-2108 | reverse complement strand
TTGATCTAACGCGATCGCTTTTTTGGCATTGAGCCGACAACCGTGTAATTTGGGTTTCTTGAGAGAATCTACTCTACTAATAACAAACAAGCCTGCCTTGAGATCACAACAGACATTAGATAAACTTGTAATTAATTTAGCTTTACATTACTGAGATACAAAGACCGTGTAAAAGTGGTCATTTTCTAGTTATAAATGTATTTTTGTAATTAATTACATTTGTATTAATACTATTTTGTGCATTTGTAAATTTGTAATTTAGGGATTAAGCTTGGTATTATTACTTTCTAGAATTTGTCATAACTTAATGAATTACATTTTTACAAAAACACATTTATGAAAATTGCAGTTTTGAATCAAAAAGGGGGCAGTGGCAAGACCACAGTATCTATCCATTTGGCTCATGCTTTTTCGATGATAGGGTATCGAGTATTACTTGTTGATACTGATCCTCAAGGCTCAACCCGTGACTGGGCAGCAGCACGTAATGGTGAGGCTCCATTTAGCGTTATTGGTTTGGATCGTCCTATCTTGCATAAAGAATTGCCCAAACTAGCGCAGGGGTATGATTTTGTTTTCATTGATGGTGCGCCAAGAGTTTCTGACTTAACCAGATCAGCAATCATGGCAGTGGATTTTGTGCTGGTTCCTGTACAACCATC
>LXQE01000133.1 GCA_003326195.1 Nostoc punctiforme NIES-2108 | reverse complement strand
GCCCCGATTGTCCCAAGCTTCGCCAAAATCAGGTTGAATTTTCAGCGCTTGGTCGAAGGATGCGACCGCTTCTTCATACTGTCCTAAATTCAACAGCGCAATCCCCCGATTGTCCCAAGCTTCGTATTTATCAGGTTGAATTTTCAGCGCTTGGTCATAAGATGCGACCGCTTCTTCATGACGTTCTAAATTTCCTAGCGCAATCCCCCGATTGTTCCAAGCTTTGTAATTATCAGGTTGAATTTTCAGCGCTTGGTCATAAGATGCGACCGCTTCTTCATGACGTACTAAATTTCCTAGCGCAATCCCCCGATTGTCCCAAGCTTCGCCAAAATCAGGTTGAATTTTCAGCGCTTGGTCGAAGGATGCGACCGCTTCTTCATACTGTCCTAAATTCAACAGCGCAATCCCCCGATTGTCCCAAGCTTCGTATTTATCAGGTTGAATTTTCAGCGCTTGGTCATAAGATGCGACCGCTTCTTCATGACGTTCTAAATTTCCTAGCGCAATCCCCCGATTGTTCCAAGCTTTGTAATTATCAGGTTGAATTTTCAGCGCTTGGTCATAAGATATTTCCTAGCGCAATCCCCCGATTGTTCCAAGCTTTGTAATTATCAGGTTGAATTTTCAGCGCTTGGTCATAAGATGCGACCGCTTCTTCATGACGTTCTAAATTT
>LXQE01000132.1 GCA_003326195.1 Nostoc punctiforme NIES-2108 | reverse complement strand
AAAAAGCAATGGAATGTATAATTACTAGTGCCTCAGCAGGTGGAGCGATTACTAATGCAGTCTTAACTAGTCTGCCAATGATTTTATTTACCGCCTTGACAATAGTTTTATTCGGTTATTTCTGCTTCTCTATTTATCAAGGGGTTGCGGCGTATGGACGTGGTGAAGAAGTTAGTAATGTCATTCAGCAGCCAATTTTTACCTTCATATCTGTGATATTGATTGTAGTATTCCAATCACTGCTTTTTGGCAATAACACAGCTTGTAACTAATGACCGAATAATTCAGAAATCAGAATCCATACTGACTCCTAAACAGCATTTAACGGCAGTTGCTACCAATCAAAAAATTACGAGGATGCACCGCCTTATTGATGCTGATAATACCTGTACTTATTTTGAATTCTGGCTTCTGATTTCTGATTTAATGGCAATTTTTAAAAGCTCATGAAACAAGAGATAATCAAAGTCAATCAGAGCTTAGGTGAAAGCCCAAAGTTTGGCCCATTTACAGGCAGACAGTTCGTAATTTTCGCTGGGGTATTCTGCGTAGTTTTTGGACTGCTTTGCTTAATTCTCGGATTAGATATATTTTGGGGTTTAGGCTTGGCATTTTGGGCTAGTTTATCAGTAGCTTTTTTATCAGGAGATAAACCTTACCTGTACTGGTCAAAGGTTTATC
>LXQE01000131.1 GCA_003326195.1 Nostoc punctiforme NIES-2108 | reverse complement strand
TGACAAAATGTGCAATTAAAGAGTCTAGATGTCTCTGCTGGCGGGGACTCAACATCATCGATTCTTTCTCGATCTGTTGGGAAGCAGCTTTGGGTGTAGGATTAATTTTCCGGTCTTTGATTTGTTGCTCAGACTCTGCCTTAGTAAATGTAGACTGATTTCCACTAAACGCAGAGCCATTGGTTGAGGTTTGAGCAATTTGCCCATCTTGATGAATAGCTCCCAATGAAGGCAAAACTTCTCTGGCTAAACTTCCCTGTGGTAATAAGTCTACCAGTTTAGACATAACCTGAAGATGCTGTGAAATTATCTGTTCAATGGCTGTATTTGCTATAGGTTGGTTAACGATTTGCGTATCTGGAACTTTGATTGAGTTGGTTATGATATCTTCTGGTTGAGAAACAAGAATTTCATTTTTGGGCGATAGATTGTCATCATTAGCTAAGATAGGTTCAATCCAGTATCTTTTTCGCTCAAAAGGATACGTTGGCAAGGGAATACGATGACGTTCTTCATCGGCATAAAATTCTGACCAATCCACATTTATTCCCTCCAGCCAGAGTCTACCCAATGTATTTAGTAAAAACGCCACATCTGATTGTTGGTTCTGTGGATGTCTTAGTGAAGAAAGAATTACCTGCTGGGCCGCTTTTTGCTTGTTAGCTAAGGTACTTAATGTTCG
>LXQE01000130.1 GCA_003326195.1 Nostoc punctiforme NIES-2108 | reverse complement strand
TGCTACGGGAATAAACTCGGTTGGAGAAATAAGTCCGCGTTCTGGATGCTGCCAGCGAACTAATGCTTCAAATCCTGTAATTTTTCCTGTTTTTATACAAATAATTGGCTGGTAGAAAATGCATAACTCCTGTCGTTCAACAGCCCAGCGCAAGTCAGTTTCTAACTGCAACAGCTCTACTGCCCGATCGTACATAGTGGTATCGAAAACTATATGTCCAGCTTGACTCTGTTCTTTAGCGCGGTAAAGGGCAGTGTCAGCATCTCGAAGTAAATCTGCGGGTTGAACGTATTTGTTTGTACCTAAAGCGATGCCAATGCTAGCAGTCATAAATACTTCATACCCGCACAAGTTAAAAGGCGGCTTTAATGCCTGATGTATATGTTTTGCGATGTCGGTGGCATCTTCAATAGTTTGAATATGGGAGAGCAAAATGGTAAACTCGTCTCATATGTCCAGCTTGACTCTGTTCTTTAGCGCGGTAAAGGGCAGTGTCAGCATCTCGAAGTAAATCTGCGGGTTGAACGTATTTGTTTGTACCTAAAGCGATGCCAATGCTAGCAGTCATAAATACTTCATACCCGCACAAGTTAAAAGGCGGCTTTAATGCCTGATGTATATGTTTTGCGATGTCGGTGGCATCTTCAATAGTTTGAATATGGGAGAGCAAAATGGTAAACTCGTCTC
>LXQE01000129.1 GCA_003326195.1 Nostoc punctiforme NIES-2108 | reverse complement strand
TTGACAAATCAGATTGTATATGCTTTGCAGGGGGCAGATTATTTAGGAACACTGTTGAAGGTAGACACTGCGGTAGATACAGCAATTAGCGAGTACGAAAGTCAGTTTCAACAGGTGATTCAAGGCAATATTTTTGCAGGCTTTGGTGAGCAAAAACCAGACTTTAATTTTCAGCAGACGAAAGCTTCTTTACTCGATAAACTTGAGCAATTTCTCTCGCGGTGTACCAGTGGCGATGATTTGGGCTTGCGGTTGCGGGGTGAGCAGTTAGCAGCAGGTATCAGATTTATCCGCCTTGTACGTGAAAATAGCTATAATTTGGTGATTGGCAATCCGCCGTATCAGGGGACGAGTAAGATGGCGGATGTTGGGTATATTACGAAGAATTACCCTAAAGGAAAGGCGGATTTGTATGCAGCTTTTTTGGAACGGGGTTTGCAATTAGCAAGAACTGGGGGTGTGTCTGCGTTATTGACAATGCGGAATTGGATGTTTATTCAACAATATACGCAGATTCGAGAATGGTTATTGGGTAATTCTGATTTGCGAATGATAGGAGATTTAAATACAGCCGCTTTTGAAGATGTACAAAACTCAGAAGTTCTTGCTGTCATGATGAGCATATTCTTAAATACGCTACCTAGCGGAGAAATGAGTATAGCAATGCAGGCAACTCCGCTAGGTGAAAATTC
>LXQE01000128.1 GCA_003326195.1 Nostoc punctiforme NIES-2108 | reverse complement strand
AGTTACATGCCAACAGTTGCTTGCCTCACAAAAAGCCCAGAGGTGGTAAATTAACCAAGCAGCAAAAACAGTCCAACCGTGCTCTGGCTTGTCGTAGAGTAGTGATTGAACATATCAACCGCCGTTTAAAAGTGTTTCGCATTTTGAGTCAGCGCTACCGCAATCGGAGAAAACGATTTGGGTTGCGTTGTCATTTAATTGCTGGGATTTATAACTACGAACTTCAGAAAGCGTAAATTTCTCTGTTTGCTTAGTTAACCCTTCACAATACCATAAAACTTTTTTGCAAGAGGTCTATTCTTGGCAAGTGCCTAACCTCTCACAGGTGCTTTGCGGGCAACATGAACAGCAGAAAGAAACTCAAGTTGTACGCTATCTCCAAATTTTTCTAGCTTCTCTCGCAATCGTACGCATAGTAACTCTTTGGCTTGTGGCTCTACTCTGTGCAAGGTAATCAAAAGCTTGAGGTAGTCATCAATGCTATAGGTGACTTCACACGCGGTTTGCTCGACAACCAACTCTTGAAAACAATTGGAGTCTAAAATCTCTTGTTCAAAACCCCTCAAAACCTCCGCTTGAACTTCTGCACCGTCATATCGGGCAAATGAGGGAGCATAAGCTTGATACACTTCCTCTAGAACTTGGTAAATTTCGTATTTCGGTTCTGGGGTCAGATTCCATAGCAAAATAAGAAAACCGTTATCGC
>LXQE01000127.1 GCA_003326195.1 Nostoc punctiforme NIES-2108 | reverse complement strand
TTGCAGTCTATCTCGAATGCTGGGTTGGCAAGTTGAAGTTAGGGAGAGGGATTTTTGAAGTATAAGTGCAACACAGCCGTAATATAGAAACCCCGCCCGAAATTGGGCGAAAAAGTAGCTCCAAGCTAGTGGCAACAAGGATTATAGGCTTTTTGATGAGAAATAGCAGATGCTTTTGGCTTAGTGCAGACTAAGCTCAGGCTTAGTCTACAACAACTTTTTTGAATGACTTACTGAAATTACTCAAATCCTAGAATTAGTCTAGGCTTAGTCTACGACTATCCTGGACTAAGCCAAAAGAAATTGTGATTGGATATACAATTTGGTGATTTCAAGACCACTAATTGCATAGACTTAGTGGTGATTATAAATGTGTAGCTAGTGTCCACTGATAATGACCAAACATGGGATGAGGACACTGACGGTTTGATCGATTTAGAACTGTCATCGGAAATGAAACAGAAATACAAGCTGTTTGGTGTCGAGTAGTAGTTGAGAAAAAGCTCATTTCTTCAATTGCCTTGGACATTTCCTCTCTCCACCCCTGAACCCCCCCCGCAATACGGGGTAAATATAGCGAAGCTGTCACCAGGGGCAAGATAGGCTGAAAGTATTGTGGAGTCTGGGTTTGAGAAAAAGAGTTGATTATTGGATTTTAGCGGTTTTGACAGGCGTTTTATAAGCACAGCCACAAATTGGACAAAATCGGTGTC
>LXQE01000126.1 GCA_003326195.1 Nostoc punctiforme NIES-2108 | reverse complement strand
ATTTTCAGTATTTATATATCTTAACATACCGGACTTTTTTGATGCCTATCTACTTACTATGCTTCCAACCTACCTCTAGCAAGTTTTACCGCTCTAGAAAAAAGCATCAATATCCTTAATAGCAATGTTAATCTCTATAATAAAAATCACATTCTCTTCACTACCACTGTTCTCGGAGTGAATAGCCCTGACCCAACATCAACAAAAAGCAATTGCGATATACTAAACCTAAATTGTAAAAGGAAACAGAGCTGATGAACTCTCCTGATAATCAGAAGCTACCAGACAATCAACCTTATAAAATTTACGAATTTAAAAAAAATAATCAGGGAAAAATCCCTGGTTATTTCATAGTTAGTACTGCCAAACTGAACGTGGAGACATCAGAAGATAACTCTAATAAATATTTATCATCAGTTGCTAATCAAAAGTTTTTTAATAACATCAATGAGGGAGAAGCTGAACCTTCAACCCAAGAGATGATTGAGAAAATTGCTAAAACTTTGCAATCAAGCCCCGAACCAGAAATCATTATAAATATTCATGGATATAGTTCTACAGCATCGGATACAGAGACAGGCTGCCAAAAGATTTATGAATATGTGAATACACATATTCGGCAAGCAAACAAGTATATTTTTATCGGATATAGATGGCCATCGGAAAATCCCATAAAAACGGATGAGTCTGGTGACTTTGGGCAAAAGCTAATCA
>LXQE01000125.1 GCA_003326195.1 Nostoc punctiforme NIES-2108 | reverse complement strand
GCGTCTGGGCCGTGTCTCAGTCCCAGTGTGGCTGATCGTCCTCTCAGACCAGCTACTGATCGTCGCCTTGGGAGTCCATTACACTTCCAACTAGCTAATCAGACGCGAGCTCATCAACAGGCAGTTAACCTTTCACCTTACGGCACATCCGGTATTAGCCACCGTTTCCAGTGGTTGTCCCAGACCTGATGGCAGATTCTCACGCGTTACTCACCCGTCCGCCACTGTGTCCGAAGACACCGTTCGACTTGCATGTGTTAAGCATACCGCCAGCGTTCATCCTGAGCCAGGATCAAACTCTCCGTTTTGTTGTGTTTCGAGTTTGTGGCTCCGAAAAAAAATATTTTCCGGAATCCTAGTTACAATTTTGATTATTATCTTTTTGGAAAATCCCAAAAGTAAAATCTCTTGACGAGGATTGGTTTTTTCTTAAGCTTTCAAAGTATTATGTTTTTCAGGTTCAGCGGTGGTTGGCGTCTGTCGCCTTTCCACTTAACTAGAGTAACTAGTCATCCCCTAGTTTGTCAAGGGGTAAATTTATTTTTTTTCTAAAAGGGCCAAGCAACAGAAGGGAGGCAAGAACGAAGTGCCTAAACCTGACTGTGTGAATAATGCACGTTGCTTGTCTCTAAATGGGATCAGAATCCAGGTTGAGCGATCAATTGATTATGGAAAAAGGCAGGAGGTAGTCTTACTGGAGGGATTTATCCTGAATCCTTATGCCTAAGCTAACTATATAAAAGAGCATCATTGTTGCGAAGCTTGTGATTTAAGACTCCCATTCGATAAGTGAAGCTTGTATCCGCATGTACGCGATCGCCACTGCTACCTTCGCGGAACGTTTGGAAGAGAAGATAGGCGTTACAGTGAGTCTAGCGCTATAAAGGGGCTTAAAAATTTATAATGAATTTTTGAGAAAAAGCTAAAAACTAGACTAGGTAATAAATACAGATGATCCGACCGCGTAAGGTCTTTGCTCAACATTGGCTTAAAAGTGAAAAGGCGCTCAACGCAATTATTCAAGCAGCAGAGTGTACAGAAAGCGATCCCTCTCCCAAAGGCGATCGCGTCCTGGAAATTGGCCCTGGAACTGGCATTCTGACTCGTCGTTTATTACCCTTAGTGCAATCTTTGGTTGCAGTAGAAATAGACCGCGATTTATGCCAACTGCTGTCAAAGCAGCTTGGTAAGACTGAAAATTTTTTACTCCTGCAAGGGGATTTTCTCACTCTAGATTTACCATCTTATCTGGCAGCCTTTCCCAATTTCCAAACGCCAAATAAGGTAGTAGCCAATATTCCCTACAACATTACAGGACCAATCATTGAGAAACTACTGGGTACGATCGCCAACCCCAACCCTGAACCATTTGACTCAATAGTGTTGCTGGTACAAAAAGAAGTAGCAGAAAGGTTATATGCTAAATCAGGCTCAAAAGCCTTTGGGGCGTTGAGTGTGCGGGTACAGTATTTGGCTGAGTGTGAGTTAATCTGCACAGTCCCAGCGGCCGCATTCCATCCACCACCAAAAGTCGATTCAGCAGTGGTGCGATTGCGCCCACGAAAAATAGAAATACCAGCGCTTAATCCCCGACAATTAGAGAATTTCTTAAAATTGGGGTTTGGTGCCAAGCGCAAAATGTTACGAAATAATTTGCAATCAGTTATAGAACGCGATCGCTTGAGCCACTTACTGGAACAATTAAAAATAAATCCCCAAGCTAGAGCCGAAGACCTCAGCGTTCAGCAATGGGTAATTCTAGCAAATGAATTGGGAGTAGGAAGTAGAGAATAGGGAACAAGGTAGATTTTTTTCCATTCCCCTTTCTTCATTCCCCATTCCCCATTACCCCTTATTCCCAGAGGGGGCCCCACATTCCCCATTCCCCACTCTCAGAAAATGCGTTCTTACAGCCTAATTGCCCCTGCTAAAATCAACTTGTATCTAGAAATCATTGGCGCTCGCCCTGATGGCTATCACGAGTTAGCCATGATACTTCAAAGTATCGGGCTTGCAGACCAGATTGATGTGCGTTCCATTAGCACTGATACCATTAGGGTTCATTGCAACCACCCACAAGTACCGACAGATAAAAGTAATCTGGCATACCGGGCAGCAGAATTAATGGTAAGGCAATTTCCCGAAGCCTTTGCTAAATATGGTGGTGTGGAGATTACCGTTAACAAGCAGATTCCTGTAGCTGCTGGGTTGGCAGGGGGTTCGACGAATGCAGCTGCTGTGTTGGTGGGGATAGATTTACTATGGAAGTTGGGACTAACTCAGTCAGAATTAGAAGAGTTGGGAGGTACACTCGGTTCAGATGTACCGTTCTGTGTGGCGGGTGGAACTGCGATCGCCACAGGTAGAGGTGAGCAACTTTCTCCCCTGCCGAGTTTAGATAACATATATATAGTATTGGGGAAATACCGCAGTCTGGAAGTTTCCACCCCTTGGGCATATAAAACCTATCGACAGCAGTTTGGTCATTCTTATATTAAAGATAGCAACAACTTGGCAGCGCGTGCTAATGCAGTTCATTCAGGAGCAATAGTAAAAGCGATCCTGGATAAAAATACGAGAAAAATTGCCCAAAAATTGCATAATGATTTAGAACGCGTGGTATTGCCAGCCTATCCCCAAGTTTTACAGTTGCGAGAAGTGTTTGCTAATCAAGAAGGCGTTTTAGGAACAATGATGTCTGGTTCTGGGCCAACAGTATTTGCTCTTTTTGAGTCTCAACAGCAGGCAGAGCAAGTTAAGGTGCAAGTCAGGGAAGCAATTCTTGATGAAGACTTAGAATTGTTTGTGACTCGGACAATTACACATGGTATTCAGGTGGCATCTTCAATGAAAAAAAATCTTTATCGTTAATGGAGTATGGGGAATAAGCTGATGAGCTTTTAAGTTGCATAGTTCAAATCACTAAAAAACGCAAAGATGCAATTTTAATAACGATTAGCTGAGAACAAGAATTGTTCTGAATGCTCCAATCTAAAATCTAAAATCGTTCACTTGAGCGCTCACAAATAAGTCTAAAGTCTAAAATATTATGAATGACCAAAATCTAACACCGCAAACAGATGCTAAAGAATCGGTGACAGCTAGTCCGTTACGCTGTTTTACTGGGGCGGTGATTTCTGGAGGAATGGGATTTGCAGCGTATTCGCTAATGATTGCGATCGCGACAAACTTTGCTAGTAAACCGATCCATTCAATCAATCCATTGGTGGTGAAGATTTCTTCTGCTGTCCGCACTCTGGTTGTTGGTGTAGTTGCTTTAGGTAGCGGGATTTTTGGTATAGTGGCAATTGGTTTATTGGCTTTGGGAGTACAATTATTAGTGCAGCAATTGACTAAGCAAAAAAGTAGTGAAAACTAGTAATTTGCTTTTAATCAGTAATCTAAAAGCACAAGTTTTTCTAAGGCAACACGACTTACCCTTACTGTGCAAGGAGTTGATTTTACTCTTGCCAAATTTATTTAGCATAAGCAGCAGGCGCAGACGCAGTACTACTGGTAGCAATTCTCTGGTTTATTGCATCCCTACTTGTTTTAGTCAAGCTTTTTGGGATTGACGTAGACACAAAGCGGCTTGTTGTCAGACATTGCTCCTTAAATAGCAGATGTTGTAATTTAGATATATAGTATAAAATTTGACTTTAACAGATTTTGGGTTGACACTTTATAAACTGGCTCAATATTCACGAATTTATGCGGAATTGATACCAGCGACACTGAAATCGATAACAACAACATAATTTATAAGCAAAATTTATGAACACAATCAAGAGATATTTTTTACCCCTTATTTTTGTGACAATGGTTGTGAGCCTCAGTAGTTGTAGTTCCAATCCCACCGCAGGTAATATTGACAGCGCAACGTCATACCCTACCACAGCACCAGCACCGACCAATAGCCTACCTTCTCAGTCTCCCAGCCAAATTCCTAGCGTAGCTCAGTTGAGAGAAAAATCTCCTAATCAAGAATCTTCTAAGGAAAATACGCCTTCCTCACCAACTTCTAAGGTTGCCACTGCCAAAACGACTAGTGTAACGCTCTACACAAGTGATACTCAGTGTCAAAAACTAATTCCAGAAAAGGTTTCAGTACCAGCTGAGGA
Organism: Nostoc punctiforme NIES-2108; assembly: GCA_003326195.1. GTDB lineage: Bacteria > Cyanobacteriota > Cyanobacteriia > Cyanobacteriales > Nostocaceae > Nostoc > Nostoc punctiforme_A. Next base: position 286,194 of record LXQE01000125.1, on the reverse strand, counting down.
ACCAGTGACAAATGTAGTGAGTAAAATTTTAGAAAAACGAGATACAAGCGACTTTAGCTTGTCTGGGTATCGTGTCAACATTAAAAATGGCATTGCTACAGTTGATTTACGCATATCTCCTGAGTCAAAGCGGCAAATAACTTCTCTTTCTAGTTGTGAGCAGTTTGCTCTGTTTGGCAGTCTCCGCAAAACCTTAACGAGTAATGCTCAATGGAATATTAAAGAGGTTCGCTTCACGGAGCGAGGCGAGGACATTGTTCTTTAGTTAAATATGGTGGTAAGTGCCCTCATCAGCTAGCTAAAAAAATTTTCCAATCTGAACAGCGGCATGACTCATGCATCAGTATTTGCAAGAGTAGTGTATGTTCTAGGCAATTGAAAACAGCTGCAAATAATGGTATATTTTATTTGAGTACTAATTTATGGTAGCAATTCGCGGGTGTAATTCAGTGGTAGAATGTCACCTTCCCATGGTGAACGTCGTGGGTTCGAGTCCCATCGCCCGCTTTAAAATCATGTAAATTTTCAATATCAATGGGAATATCAACCAATTGTTGAGCAGCTGCTTGGGTTTATTGTGAAGTTATTGTCTAAAATCTGTTATCTTCACCCACTGATGTGATCGCTATTTTCCTTAAATAGAAAAAACCCTGACATAATCCTTACTATGTCAGGGTTTTAGATATTTGAAATACTGTGACAATATTTTGTTAAATTGACAAATAATTAGTTAATGTACAATTCATCCTTTATACTTCACTGGGGATTCTACTTACCCACCTAAAGTCCGTGTATAAATTATCTGACCTTGGGAATCATAAAGAAAAAGGGATAGATTGGCATTTTCACCAATTACGGCTAGGGCTTCGCGTAAGATTTGCAAGTGATTGGTAACATCAACAGCAGTATCCGAATTCTTAGAATAAGGATTAGCCAAGTTATTTTGCCTTATTTGGTCATACTCAGGGGTTAGTCGGACAATAATTTCTGCATTGTCTATGCTAAAGGTGCAAATCCGAATTCCATTAGTACAGGTCTTATCCAAGTCAGTGCGCGTTTGTTGCAAACTACTAACAACTTGTAGTTTTTCTTGTGCTTGTTTGAGCGCAGCTGAATAAGGTTCGATGAGAGACTTAGCCTGAGTGTAGTACAAGCTATCTTGGGGAACTTTTTTAGCCGTTTGCAAAGCTTGCTCCCAATATATCGCCGCTGCTTGCCATTGGTTTTGTTGTTCATAAACTTTGGCTTGCTTGGCAGTACTAAGGGCCTGTTGGTAGGTTTTAACAGCTAATTGTTCTTTAGTAGCGCGATCGCGTACTAATACTAACTTAGGTTTATAATCTACCAACAGCTTTTGAGCTTCTTGGTATCCAACGCTATTTCGGGGAATGGTATTCAAGGCATTAATTACCACCAGCCAAGTAGACTGCGCCTTTTGCCAGTCATTCAAAGATTTAGCAGTAGCTTCCCGCTTCTCGGCTGCAACGGCTACACCTTTTGCCGCTGTTAGTTTTTTCAGCCATTTTTCCTCAGTAAATATCTGTTGATTTACAGCGTGCAAACGGACACGATAATTCAGTAATTTACCCTGCACAAGCCCATAGAGTTCACTACTGGAACTTATACTTTCTAGTGGCGCTATAGCCTGTCGCCATAAGTGTTGCCTAGTTTGTAATTCCTCTAGGCTAGATGCAGGAGTTTGAACTTTTTGTGTCGCCAAAGATGCTGTCTGCAAAGCTTTGACCACCTGATTGATTTTTTCTGCTCGCCCAGATAAACTTGCTTTTAGTTCCTCTGACAGCTGGTAACGAGGCGACCAACTAGGAATTACATTTAGGTCTGTACTGGCTGCTGCAAGTTGCTCTTGTACAGCAACTAATTCTTTTTCAGATTTGGCGCGGCGCATCAGTTGCGGAGATTTTGTTTTTAATTGCTTGGCGTTTTGTATTTCTTGACACTCAGACATCACACAAGGGCGAGTCAATAAGTAAGCACCACCGCCTAAAACTATAATTCCCAGCAACACCGCACCCAGTAGGATAGGTTTGACCTGGAATCCTGGCTTTGAAGCCGACAAATTCGGCACATCTGCAAACGGGTCAAACAGTTCTTCTTCTTCAGTCTCATTGATTGATGGAGAATATGTCAGAGATGATGAGGGGGATATTACTTCCTTCTCTTCTTGTGCTTCCTTATCTTCCTCTGCTACCCATTCCCCCGTCTGCTTCAGCGCCAAGAAACATTTGGTATAAGGGAGTTGTTCGCCAAAAACTCTGAGAAAACATTGCACTCGCTGCTCTTTCTGGGGTGCTAGAGACTGAAGTACCTCCTCAATAACTGCAAAAATTAGTTGAGCGTCAACTATTACATCTGACGCGTGCTGCGTTAAAATCATTAGCTCGCCTTTATTGACGACGCACTTCACCTCGAAGACTTCAGCCGTTGAGACTTCTACAAGTAATTGTTCTTGCAAAGTTTTAGCTAAAAGCTGTAAATCTTCCTGCTGGACTGCTACTTTCATAGAGCTTTCCCGCTGAATTTCTATATTGTTTTGATTATCTTTAAGGGGATGAAATGAACTTTTTAGGTTTGTTGAATACAAATGCACAGTTTAAGCAACCACAGCCTGAGAATCTGAACGACCAACTTTCTAACACAAATTCTGACTTTTCACCAAAAATAAAAAAAGTAGTTATTGTTCGCGGCGCTACATTTTTACACCATTAGAGACAAAGTTAAATAATCTGTCTTCAGATATAAATTACGAATAAAAAATGGGAATAATAAAAGATTTAGGTATTTTCACTGCATTGCTTTGCGATAATTAAATTCACAAAAGCTACTGCTGTGCGAAATTCTAGTTGCCAATTGTTACCAAATTATCTAAAGGTTAAGAAAACAATGCTATGTCAGAGGGTTTTGACAAAAATGCTAGTTATCTTCTATGCTGGGAAACTTGCTGAGAAGATTAATTATGTGTTGTGGCTCTGCCACAAACAAGTTGACTATCGAAATTAATATGCTTCATTTGCTGAATTCGATAAAATTGATCCGTGAAAAATAAGTTTTTATAGCTGCAAAAAGGTTAATTCTGCAATAAAGGTGCTGCAAAATATTAAAACAGGACTAACCAAAATCTTGGAAAGTGTCAATACAAGGTGTATCAATGGATTTATTAGAGTACCAGGTTAAAGAATGGTTTGCGAAGATAGGCATTCCAGTATTGCCTTCCCAACGAATTGACCATCCTACAGATTTGAAACGGTTAAAAATTCGCTTTCCAATTGTACTGAAATCTCAAGTCCACGGAGCGGAACGGGCAAAAGCGGGTGGAGTTAGGTTTGCCCAAACGACTATCGATGCGATCGCAGCAGCTCAAAATATCTTTAGTTTACCAATATGGGGCGAATTGCCGGAAGTTGTACTGGCAGAATCTAAATACGACGCCAACCAAGAATTTTATCTAGCAGTAGTTTTAGATACTGCTGTCTGCCGACCGGTACTTTTAGGTTGCAAAGAAGCAGACATCGATTGGGAATCGGCTGGGGAAAGAATGCACTACGTTGTCGTGGAGCAGGAATTCTCGCCATTTTATGCGCGACGATTGGCTTTGAAAATGGGTTTGCAAGGAACGCTGATGCAGTCGGTAAGCAGCGTTGTGGAGAAGATGTACCACTTATTTGTCCAAAAAGACCTGGATTTAGTCGAAATTAATCCCTTGGCAGTCAGTACTACTAGTCAAGTTATGGCTCTTAATGGTAAAGTCAGGGTCAACGAACGGGCGATCAAGCGTCATCCCGATCTCGCTGAGATGGCAGCAAAAATTATCAGCCGTCATACCAGTACTGAAATCAACGGTATTTTGAGCGATTGGGATGGTGTGCAAATGCATGGAAAAATCGGCATTTTAGGTAATGGTACTGGTTCAGTGATGGCAACTTTAGATTTAGTTGCGAATGCTGGTGGCAATCCAGGTGTTTGTTTGAATCTACGTCATGCTTTCCTTACAGATACTACACCAACTACCTTCCGCGATCGCCTAGAAATAGGTTTGAAAATGCTGGAGGCTGATAAAAGTATTCAGGTAATACTAATTAACTTTCTGGGTAGCATTCCGCAAATTGAGGAAGTGGCTGAAGTTATAGCTAGGGTTGTGCAGCAAGACAACAGCGAACTTCAATCACAGGTTGTACGTTCTAATGGTAGTAAAGTTCGGCGAGAGCTTAATTTTCCATCCTTAGTTGTCCGTCTTGCTGGTTCTGAATTTAACACTGTGAGAAAATATTTGACAACACTAAAAACCCACACCGATGCGCTTGTCGTGGTAGAAAATTTAGATGAGGCAGTGGCAGCAGCAGTTCTCCTTGCTAAACCAACGGCTAATAAAAGATAGTGAATGTCATTTTGTTCCAATTCAAAAATCAAAAATTATTAGTTTTTACCGTCAGGTATAAATTATTGAATTTGATGCTCAAATCAAGTAAAGCTTTGCTTTCTGGAACTAAATTATATAGTGGATTCAAACTGGATATTCCTAGCTAGGGGCGCGTTTTCTCACTTTTGGAACATTCAGCTTCCAGACTAATTTTTGGAATTTCAGTAAAAATTAAATCAATCCGACACTGTAAATGTGTTGTTTCTATGCCCAGTAGTTCAAAACGCTGGGTTATCAAACTTACGGTAATTTTTTATGAACCTAACGCCAGAAAGTAAAGTCTTAATTCAAGGCTTTTGTGAATTTATATCAAGCACTCATGTTGCTCAAATGAAAGATTATGGCACGAATTTAGTAGCTGGTGTCAATCCTGGATGCGGCGGACAGGAACTGCATGGACTGCCAGTATTTGATTTAGTAGAGGAAGTAATAGAACAATTTGGGGCAATTGACACGACAATTATTTGTGTAGATCCTTACGACGTGTTAGATGCAGCATTAGAAGCGATCGCATCTAAGATTCGCCAGATTATTATTATTACTGCTGGTGTGCCGCCTTTGGATATGGTGCAATTACTCCGCAAAGCCGAAGCCTGTGAAACTTTGGTAATCGGGCCAAATAGTCCGGGGATCATTGTACCGGGAAAAATTCTCTTAGGGACTCAACCCAGCGAATTTTATACCCCTGGAACAGTGGGGATCGTTAGTCGTAGCAGCACCCTCACCTACGAAATCGCCTACGAATTAACAAAAGCAGGTTTAGGGCAGTCGATTAGCGTCAGTATTGGTAGTGATGCGATCGTCGGTTCCTCATTTTTGCAATGGCTGCAAATTCTCGATGAGGATGAAACTACACAAGCGATCGTTTTAGTTGGTCAACCTGGTGGTGGTAGTGAAGAAGCAGCAGCGCGGTACATTGCTGAGGCAATTGATAAACCAGTAATTGCCTACATTGCAGGTAGACTTGCACCACCAGGAAAAACTTGGCGACAAACCGGGACTTTAGCAACGGTTATCGGACGCGATCCTAACTTTGGCACAGCCCAAAGTAAATTAGCCGCTTTAAAAGAAGCGAAAGTGACAGTAGCTGAACGCCCTTCTCAGATTCCAGAATTATTGAGAAAGGAAATTAACTAATTACTAATTCGTAATTCAATTCTTAACTACGAATTACGAATTACGAATTACGAATTATTTTAATTGGTCACTCTTAAGAACGATTTTGAGGAAACAGATAGGCGATCGCAGCGTAACCCGAAAGACTGAGTAAACTAACCAAGAAAGCAGCCAGAACAAAAGTAGACATAATATTATACTCTATGCACTTCCAAAATCTGGGCATTCATCAACAAGCTAGAATTTTGGATACTTTCAAATTAGCAATTGGGTATGACACAGCCATGACTACCTTGTGTCAATCCCTCGGATTTCAAGTTAGTCATGACTCAACTCAAGCCAAAGGCAGAAAAAACCGAAACGTACTGCCAACTCCCAACTCGCTTTCTACCTGAATTTGACCGCCTTGTAATTCAATCAAACGGCGGGAAATAGTTAAACCAATACCAGTACCTCCCGAATGGCGATCGCGTGATTGGTCAGCTCGCCAGAAGCGCTCAAACACATGAGGCAAATTTTCTGGAGCGATACCAATGCCTGTATCACTAACCGCAATCCAGAGTTGAGATGCTTCAGTCCCAACAGTAATAGTAATTGAACCTTCGTTAGTGTAACGTACTGCATTACCTAGCAAATTAACTAGCACCTGTTCCGTGCGGTCAATATCTGCCAATACAGGAGGTAGCACAGATGGATATTGCAAGAGCAGAACTGGCCCATCTTCCAATAGTTGGTCGGTAAATTTTTCCACTAATGACTCTAACAACGGACGCAGATTTACCCGTTGGATATTAATTGGCAAATAACCAGCTTCTGCCTTAGATAATTCTTGTAAATCGTTCACTAACCGCTCTAAGCGTCGAGTTTCTTTCGCTAAACGTCGATAGATTTCAGGAGACGCTTCAATTTCCCCATCAGCCAGTTCTTCCAAGTAACCGCGCACCACAGTTAATGGTGTACGTAGTTCATGGGTCATATCTCCAATTACTTCTCGCCGCCGTGCTTCTACTCCTTCTAAACTGGCTGCCATTCGGTTGAAACTACTACTCAATCCACTAAGTTCTGGAATGTCAGATACAGGTAGTCGTGCATCCATCTGACCAGCAGCAAATTTTTGGGTGATTTGTTCCATCTCGGTCAATCGCTGCATAATCCGTCTCGACACCCAGTAACTCAATCCTCCGGCAGCAGTAGTGCCGACTAAGACTGACCAAAGAGTGCTTCGTTGCCAAGCAAGTTCAAATCCTGTAACCAATTCAGCACGGACATCAATTAAGTCGAACCCCTGATTTTCTAATCCTTCCAAATGCAAGACAAATAAGCGGGGGGAAGAGATTTTGCTGATGCTCACCAGACTAGCTACCCCCACGATCATTACTACTAAATGGGAGAAAAATAGGCGTCCTCTCAGCCCCATCTTCATAACATTTACGCTACCAGAGGATCTTCAAATTTATAGCCCACCCCAACAACAGTTTTTATAAAAGTAGGATTTGCCGGATCGGGTTCAATCTTTTTTCGCAACCGAGCTACATGAGTATCTACCACTCGTTCATCGCCAAAAAAATTATCTCCCCAAAGTTTATCAATTAGTTGAGTGCGGTTCCAAACTCGACCCGGATTGCTGACAAAGGTGGTTAGCAAGTTAAATTCTAAGGTAGTTAAGTCCAAAATTTCAACTTCTTGAGAATTTATCTGGCGACTGGCAGTGCGCTGGTCTACATCGACAATAAAGTGTTGGGTACGATTGACTTGATGTTGTCCCCCTTGGCGGAGGCTACGCCGTAATAGTGCCCGCACCCTAGCTACCAACTCTCTGGGGCTAAAGGGTTTGACCATATAATCATCAGCACCAGTAGATAGACCAATGACGCGATCGATTTCCTCACCCTTAGCCGTGAGCATTAGAATGTAAGGATCTTTTGCACCTGGTTTCTGGCGAATTCGGGCACAAACTTCCAATCCATCCAAACCAGGAATCATTAAATCTAAAATGATTAAATCCGGTGGTTGCTCTTGAAACATCCGCAAAGCATTCATGCCATCGCGGCTAGTGCGACAAAAAAATCCTTCTTTTTCTAAAGAGAGTTCAATTAAATGAGCAATTTCTGGTTCATCTTCAACTATTAAAATATCCATCTGAAATATAAAGTCGAGCAAAATGGGCAAAGCAGATCACGAAGTCACGGGGAAAAGGAGACACAAAGATATCTTTCACTGCGTCCCTGTGTCTCCCACTCTCCACCTCTTGTTAATTAGAGGTTTGAATTTGACGACGTGCGATAACTATAGCCAAGATTAGAATCTTTTTGAATGTGTGTTTTAATACTATCGAGGTCAATGAAGCAGTCAGCAACATCAATCAAGCTTTCACTAGTCGTTGTTTGCAGACTGACTACTTCTACCCGAACGCCCATTCTGCTGACAGCGTTCACCGCATAAGCTAAATCTCCATCGCCACTGACTAAAACCGCTGTGTCATAGTAAGGAGCTAAAGTTATCATGTCTACAGCAATTTCTACATTCAGATTTGATTTTTTGAAATTCTCTGCTGGCGCAACAAGATCCTTTGCCACTACGCGATAGCCATTACGACGCATCCACAATAGAAAACCCTGTTGCTTTTCATTACTTATATCAACTCCAGTATAAAAGAAAGCACGCAAGAGTCTGGAACCGCTGGTTAAATGACAAAGCAATTTAACGTAGTCAATTTCTATGCCGAGTTGTAAGGCTGTATGGAACAGGCTTAAGCCATCAATAAAAATAGCAACTCGACCACGATTTAAGTTATTCAAAATCAAACTATCAGGTGCAGGATCTCGCATCTTGGTATCTTTACCTTTTACAGCAGCATCGCTCAAATTTTGCCCTTGCCAATGTGGTTTCGCTTTGAGTACTTTAGATTCCTTAAATTCATTTCTTTGTTTGCTAAAATTAGTTATAATCATTGATACCTCTGATTTTAAAGCTGTAAAAAATTTTGACTAAATTTTCTATAGTATAGTCTGTACTGATTTATAACCTAGCAGGTAATGGTCTTAAGTCACTATATGCAGATAAGGTTAGCTGGTGCTAAACAAGATTTAAAATAGACAGCGCAAGGTTTTCACTATTGTTGTGGTTGATTTAACGAGATATTGCTTCTGCCCACAGATATGTTAATCTTTACCCACGGAGACAGCAAGAGTTTCGATAAAATAAATCTTTTTGTCAGGGTAAGGGCTGTTTTTGTTAGGTCTGTATTGCACTCAACCCAGAAGCACTATATCTATAAATGGGTAGGCATGAACTGTAAGACCTGTAATCGGGGCAACCCGACATAAGCAAATTCCGCACAAGAATCCCACTGTTTTTAGGGGAAATGAGCGTAGCAATATTTACTCAACTGTGTGAGCGCCAAAGAGTTAGAAGCACTAATAACGTAATATGGGATGCGATCGCACCTCAAAAGGTAACTCAAAAAGTAAGTTGTATTAATTTATATAAGAGCCAAATGAGAAGGACAGAGATGATTCGTTGCTCTCTTGTCCCCCTATTTGCTTAACGCACACCAGCAGTTTCTAAAGACAAATCTTGAAACATGGGTGTGCTGAGATAACGTTCGCCAAAGGAAGGCTGAATCATCACAATTAAACGTCCGGCATTTTCTGGACGTTTACCGACTTGAATTGCGGCACACAAAGCTGCACCAGATGATATCCCAGATAATAAGCCTTCTTCTTTTGCCAAACGTCGCCCATAAGCGATCGCTTGTTCATCGCTGACTCTAATTACTTCATCAACCAATTCCAGACGGAGAACATCTGGGATAAATCCGGCCCCAATACCTTGAATTTTATGTGGCCCGGCTTCACCACCAGAGAGTACTGGGCTGTTGCTGGGTTCAACTGCGATCGCTTTAAAAGTCTTCTTGCGCTGTTTGAGTACTTCTGCAATCCCAGTAATCGTTCCACCAGTACCTACCCCAGCAATGACGATATCTACTTCCCCGTCTGTATCTGCCCAAATTTCTTCGGCGGTAGTTTCTTGGTGAACTTTGGGATTAGCAGGGTTGCGGAACTGTTGCAGCATAAAAGCATTAGGAGTATTAGCCACAATTTCTTCGGCTTTGCGAATTGCTCCCCGCATTCCCTCAGCGCCTGGTGTCAACTCTAAAGAAGCACCATAAGCCCTGAGCATAGCCCGTCGTTCTTGACTCATTGTTTCTGGCATAGTCAAAATCAAACGGTAGCCACGTGCTGCTGCTACCATTGCTAAAGCAATTCCGGTATTACCGGAAGTAGGCTCCACTAAAATGGTCTTTCCCGGATAAATTGAGCCAGCGGCTTCTGCTGAGAGTACCATACTTAACCCAATGCGGTCTTTCACCGAAGCCGCTGGGTTCATGCCTTCTAATTTAACAACTATTCTTGCAACTACTCCCTCAGCTTGAGGAATCTTGTTCAGTTGAACTAAAGGAGTTCGTCCAATGAGTTCTGTTACGTCTTGAGCAATCCGCATTATTTAACCCCTAAAATCCTAAATCTTAAGTACAGAGTATTTACTGATAACAATAAGCTTTGATGTATTTATTTTGCAGTTCAATGCCAATGAATGCATATACTATGTATTCTAACTGAACCACAAAAGATGAAAGTTTAGAAAGAACCTTTATTAGATGTTCCCAATGATTGCCACTTCACCAGAGGGCTAGCTTACCATTCTTCTATTTTACCATTTGGAATGGCTGACTATTGCCTCTTCGGTGAAAATTCAACTTTTTTAATTCTGTATATATGAATAGCTTTTGCCATGATTTTCTATTTGTTATAAAAATAGAATTTACTTTTAAAACATTTAATTGCTTTTCCTAATTTGTTAGTCTATCTTTATCAAGAGACATTGATATTTTCTGTTGAGTGCAGATTTTACCAGTCTAAATTTGCATCTAAAACAGCCTTTAACCATTACCTACATTGCTTTGAGATTGAGTGCAAAAACGCCAGAACCCCACCTCGAAAATACTAGAACCCCATCCGAAAAACACTAGCACCCATACCCCAATAATTTTTTAAAATTATTATCAGGTAAGGATTACAGACTTTGAGTACTATTTTAATGAATTTAATAATCTTAACAGGGCTGGGGTAAACTGTTTTGTGGAGAGTGGCTGATATAAATCGTATAGGATTTACGCAGAGATTCCCCTCTACCCCCCAACATTCCTGAGCGCAAGCTGAGTGAACTAGGGGGGACTTCTTAATCTCCCTTTTGAGAGTAGGATGAAAGCAGATTCCCGAATCAAGTGCGTTCTTTCTGACTGAATAATCCTATGTTTTGTGAAAAGGGTGGTAACTTTTTATTAGTCAGTAGTCAGTAGTGACGAGAAAAATAACTGGCAACTAATGATTGTAAAAATTACCGATTACACATATTTTAATATCAAAACTGTTTGAGAGGTAGAAATTATATAACTACTTTAGATAAACAGCAAAAGATATTTTCTTACTGGGTGCATACTACCTAGCAAGGGAGAGCCAAGATGAAAGCCAAACTTTTAAATGTTCTTACAGTTTGCGTCGTTACTTTAGTAATGCTTTCACCAGGACTAGTAGTATTTGGCATAATTTGGGAGCGACATCTGGAGTTAGTAAAATCTCAGAATTTAGCTTACGAAGTTAACAACACAACTACAGATGCTCCCGCCTTGGCTCCCCAGACAGAGGGTACACATTCCCCTCAGACTAGCATTCAATCCTCCGATCGTAATGTGGTTCATCAAATGCTTGCTGTTGCTGAACAATATAAATTTGCCACTATCCTGCAATGGTTCTTCTTGTTAACCCCGATTTGTGTTGGGTTAGGGATTCTTTTTTACGACAGATATCTGGTTCATCGTGCTGCTGTTTTAAAAGAACAAGTTGAAATGTTGGAAAGACTGTGGCACCAAAGTATCGAACAGTAACTTATTCACAATTTACTAAAATCAAGAAAATTACCATGACAGACCAAGAACAACGCCAAAGCTTGTATTTTAATCTGATTGATGAGTTACTCAGATGTCCTAATGGTCAAGAACCAGAAATTTTGGAATCTAAACCAGAATTGATTGATTCTGGTTTAGTACAAACAATGTTACAAGTAGCAACTATGTTTGCCCATGAAGGCAATCAAGATGGTGCCCAATTTTTATTTTTTGTGGCACGTGAGCTAGCTAAAGAATTAGGTTTATACCCGGAAGTTCCCAATACTGAAGTTGCAAATCCTGAAGTTGCAAATCCTGAAGTTGCAAATAAGGAGTAAAAATGTTGTTGACTTCAACAGATGCGGGACAAATAGCTTTAGAACTGCTCATGGCAGACTGGAATATTTCAGAAGAGAACAGAGAGTGGTTCACAATCTTTAGCTCTCGTCTAATTGGCGAGAGTTGGTACACTGTGGAACTAGGTATAGAAGGATTTCCCGATAGGTGGTTTATTCAAGTATATGACAATGGAGTGTGCGATCCAAACTATACATTTATTTCACCAATCCGTGGTTCTGAAGGATTTACAGACTTTGTAAATTTGCCGGATATCATCGCAGAGGTTTTAGTTTGTGAACGCAATGCTCGCTAATAATAATTAAAAATTCAAAAGTTAGAATTCAAGAATAATTTGTAATTCGTAATTAAATCAAGACCTAGAGTCAACAACCTCTAAAAGTTGTAGTATTTATTATGGGTAGGGTTTAAACCCAATCTATATATAACATAATTACGTTGGCGAGCTTGCGAATTATTATTACGAATTACGAATTTTGGATTTTGGATTTTGAATATAAAGATGCTTTACGCAAATCTGAGGTGATACCGAATAAGGTACGCCTCTTTTTTTATGTAATATTTAATATTTTATTCAAACTTAATACACTATTTTGTCATACTTAATTGATAAAATTATGTTATATTAAATAGCGTGATGGACGCTACAGAAATATCAGTTCCAATGATTGCTGAAGATATCTTAGCCAAAGAATTCACAAGAGTCGTCAACCATTACTACCCGCAAGTTGGAGAATTGCTGGATGGGTGTTATGTGAAAGTCATCACCTGTTTTTGGGGACGACCTGCTAGACGTTTGCAATATATAGGAATTTATTGCTCTGACGAAATGATTTCCTGTGTGCAAGCTCAAAAAGAAATACTCAGAGAAGTAGCAGACAATATGGGTCTAATCCAGGTTGTTTGCATGAATGCCAAGCGATTGTTGCGCGATCCGATGTCGAAGGTCAAAGAGAACAACCCACGCCTATGGTTGGAGTTGCAGTGGGTTGCGACTTAGTGATTCATCGCATTAATTGAGAGGGGTAAATGCTTTTGTAGAGAGGACTTTATTCCTCAAATATTTAAGCACTAAAGTGCTTACTACAAACCTATCGACCACTAGAATAATCAGCACCTACGGTGAATACAAAGTATCAACGCAAGTAATGAAAACTGGAATTTTCTGCAATTACGATAATTTTCACCAAGATGCTCGTCGTGCCATCTTTGAGCAAGTTGCACTGGTAAAACAGGCAGAAAGCTTAGGTTTTGAGGAAGCGTGGGTGAGTGAACACCATTTTAGTGAATCTAATCTCAGCCCGTCCATGTTGGTGTTAATGGCACATTTGGCGGGATTAACTTCAACTATCCAATTAGGCACGGCGGCGGTGTTGCTGCCATTCCATAACCCCATTAGGGTGGCGGAAGATATTGCCACTTTGGATAACTTGTGCAATGGACGATTATTATTTGGAGTTGCTAAAGGCGGCCCCTTTCCCCAACAAAACAAGCATTTTGCGACCCTACCAAGTGAATCCCGTCCCAAGATGCTAGAGGCGATCGCACTGATTCAAAAGCTCTTATATGAAACTGATGTATCATTTAATGGGCGATATTATCAATGCGATCGCTTAACAATTTATCCAAAACCATTGCAGAGTCAAATACCAGTGTATGTTGCCACTGGCGGTGATGATGGTATCGAGTTGGCTGCTAAACATTCCTTTAGCTTGATGGGTGGGCCGCCATTTTCCCTACACAGATTGAAGGATACTGTTACCAAATATCGAGCCTTAAATTCTAGTGGTGCGGAAAATTTAGTGCTGGCACGCTTCTTTTTTGTTGGCAAAACATACGATGAGGCGGTGAGTGAAGCGTTACCTTTCGTTCGCAAATTTAGCCAGAAAATGAAAGCTAATTCGGCTGAAGTATTGCAAAATAGTGCAAATCCCAACCAAAAACCATTCGACCGCACAAATATTTGTTTCGATGAAGATTATTTGATTGAGAACTCAATTATCGGTGATGTGGAGACTTGTCGAGACAAAATCAAGAAATTTCAGGACGAATTAAATTTAGGTACGCTAGCACTCAAACCTTCGTCTGCGGATTTGCAAAAAAACCTGGACAGTTTGACGCGCTACAACCAAGAGGTGCGAAATTATGTCTTCTAAACTATACTTGCTTCCTCCCGATGATTTACCTCCCACTGAGGTAACAAAAGAGGATGGAATGCTGCAAATGGAGCTAGAGCAGTCTACAGGCAGATGCTTTTATCTAGCTTGCGATCGCATTACGCGAGTCCTATTATCTAATTGTCAGTGGTATTTGACAACAAATGCTAGCATCCTCACATTAATTATTGACTGCCCTGACTTAGTATCTTACTGGCATATTGTCAGCAATATTCCCCAGCTGGGTAATAGGTTAGAGCGGTTTGCTAGCAATGGCAAAATCCGCGTTTATCCGCCATTTGGCAAAGGGACGCCGTTTGAAATCAGCGTAAATGAAATATCTGCTTATCGAGATTGGCTTTGAGGTAAATAGAAACAGGGAATCATCCTTATCGCTGTCTAACACCCTGTACTTTAAAAGTGCAGGGTGTTGCAATTTTTATCAAAATCAGCTTTTATTTGAAACGCATAGGCACTTTGCCTTCCCGCAGGGTAGGTACGCAAAGGAAAGCACAGAGGGGCGCAGAGGTTTTGCTATAAGGTAGGGTTGTGTTTTTGTTAAATGGAGATAAAGTTATATAAGAGTGGGCTGGTTGACATTCTGTTTAATTAGGTTCTTGAGAAATCATTTTATAGAGATTATCTAACTGAGTTACTAGTGTTGGATATGCAAACAATAGTCGAAATGGGATAATTAATTGCTCCGTTTTGCTTCTCCTGACAATTCAGATCATCTCGAAAAGCCTAAGAATAACCTAACCCAATACTTCTCGGTTTTTGCATTTTTAACTCTGAATCGGGTTTGAGGAAAAGGTTAAATGGTAAGGGTTAAAGTTTTTTTCTTTCCCCTTTCCCCCCGCTTTAGCATTTAGACAGTAAACTTTCAGTTACCCATTTATACCAATTATCTAACCCTACACCAGTAGTTGCAGAAACCTGAAAAATCTGAATTTTGGGATTCACCTGCACAGCATATTCGATGCATTTTTGCACATCAAAATCTACATAAGGTAGCAAATCAATTTTAGTGATAATCATTACATCACTAGCACGGAACATGTGCGGATATTTTAGCGGCTTATCTTCTCCTTCTGTAACAGAAAGAATCACGACTTTTGCCTGTTCTCCTAAATCAAATAAGGCTGGACAAACCAAATTTCCGACATTTTCAATCATCACAACTGAATTTAGTGGCGGATTCAGTTGTTGTAAACCTCTGTCTATCATCGAAGCATCTAAATGACAGCCTGTTCCGGTATTGATTTGGATGACCTTAGAACCTGTTTCTTTAATTTTTTTGGCATCGTTAGCAGTTTCTTGGTCTCCTTCAATGACACTGATAGGTAATTGATGTTTTAAATCATTGATGGTTCGCGTTAAAAGAGTTGTTTTCCCAGCACCAGGAGAACTCATCAAATTTAAGGCGAGAATATTTCGACCTTTAAACCATCCTCGATTTTGAGCAGCTAGCAGGTTATTTTTTGCTAATATATCCTGTTCTAAAGATATCGTTGTGTTGTGTATTTTTGCATGAATTTGAGGCGCTTCTATATGAGTGTCATGACTGTGGGAGTGAGTGATGACAGTACCATCTGGTAAAGTGTGAGTATGATTATGTTCACCTTTATCTGTTTCTAAATTTGTAATTTTTATTTCGCCATCATCAGAACAACCACAGGTTACACACATAATTCCTCTATTTCTATTTCTTTAATTTTAAGTTCTTCACCAGTAATTAAATCTAATTGCACGCTACCGCAGTTACAGATTCCATAAGGTTTATCTAAATAAATTTCTGCACCACATTGGCGACATCGCCCTAAGCCTGGGATTTCCAAAATTTCTAATGCCGCCCCTTCTAAAACTGTACCTTGAGTGCAAATATCAAAACAAAATCGGATAGCATCGGGCATAATGGCTGAAAGTTTGCCAATTTCTAATAAAACTCGCTGCACTTTTGCGCCTTTGGCATTTTCAGTCACAATTGCCACAATATTTTGGGTAATTCCAAATTCGTGCATACTATAAATCTATTAAAGATTAACAAATTCGTGGTAATTGGTCGCCTACTAACATATCAACAATTCTTTCAGCACCAAAAACTGTTTTTAATAATACGATACCTGGGGGTGAAGAAAGAACTTCGCCAATAATACAAGCATCTTTCCCTGCTGGGTGATATTTCATAGCAGATAAAACGTTGTCAGCATTCTCTTTGGGAACCACTACAACTAACTTACCTTCATTAGCTAAATACAATGGGTCTAAACCGAGAATTTCACAAACTCCGTTGACTTCTTCCCGTACTGGGATAGATTCTTCAAAGAGACGAATTCCCACATCGGAACTGAGGGCAAATTCATTTAATACTGTAGCTAAACCACCGCGTGTAGCATCTCGCATAGCATGAACTTGTGGACATACATGGAGAATAGTTTCTACTAAACTATGCAACGGCTGACAATCACTTTCAATATTAGTCTCTAAGGCTAACTCACCACGGGCAATTAAAATTGCTGTTCCATGATTGCCTATTTCACCATTAATTATTACTGCATCTCCAGGTTTAATATTGTGAGCGGAAATGTTAACTCCTCGTGGAATGATACCAATACCAGCAGTATTAATAAAGAGTTTATCGGCAGCACCACGATGTACAACTTTTGTGTCACCAGTAACAATTTGAATACCAGCTTTTTCTGCGGCTGCTTTCATGCTGGCTGCGACACGCCGCAAGGTTTCTACAGGTAATCCTTCTTCTAAAATTACGCTACAAGTTAGGTATAAAGGTTTAGCACCACTGACAGCTAAATCATTAACTGTACCGTTTACGGCTAATTCTCCTATATCACTACCGGGGAAAAATAATGGGTCTACAACATAAGAATCTGTGGTAAAGGCGAGTCTGTCTCCTTGTTGGAGGAGAGGGGCTAAGTTGAAGCTGGCTTGGTCTTCTAATTGTGAGAGAATTGGGTTAGCAAAATTGCTGACAAAGATATCATCTATTAAATCACGCATGGCTTTACCACCGCTGCCATGTGCGAGAGTTATATGAGTATCTTGTACTTTACTTTGGCGACGGCGGACTTGTTCTATTTTTTGGAATAGGGGATTTTTTATTGGGTTTGTGGGGGGGAAATTCATATTAAAATTTTTTTAAACGCAAAGGTACGCAAAGGGAAGCGCGGAGGTACGCAGAGTATTATTTAGTCTGAGGAGAAGCCGCAGGCGGGGAGGGGTTCTTGAGTTATTTTTGGTTTTTGGGTGATTGTTCTTTTGGCAATTGTGGAGAGTCGCCCGTATTTGTAATAGGCTGCACAAGCACCTTCGGAAGATACCATGCAAGTACCGATTGGTGTTTCTGGTGTGCAAGCTGTACCGAATACTTTACACTCCCAAGGCTTTAAGACTCCTTTGAGAATTTCTCCACATTTACAAGCTTTATGGTCGGCTACTTTGAGGTTAGGAATGGTAAATTTAAGTTCGGCATCAAATTGAGCATATTCAGGTTTAATTTTTAATCCTGAATAGGGGATGTCACCTAAGCCGCGCCAATCAAAGCTATCTCGCACGGCGAAAACTTTGTTTATGGCTTGGAGGGCTACTGTGTTTCCAGTTTTTTCTACAATTCGGTTATATTGATTTTCAACTTCACAACGATTTTCTACTAGCTGTTGCAACAGCATCCAAATTGATTGGAGAATATCTAAGGGTTCAAATCCTGATACGACAATTGGCTTATTATATTGTTGGGAAATAAATTGATATGGGTCGCTGCCTATGACCATACTGACATGGCCAGGGCCAACAAATCCATCCAATTGTAAATCGGGATTATCTAGTAGTGCTTTGAGGGCGGGAATCACGAGAACGTGATTGGAAAACATACTAAAGTTAGGAATTTTTTCGGCTGCGGCTTGCAGGATGGTGAAGGCAGTGCTGGGGGCTGTGGTTTCAAAGCCTAATGCGAAGAAAACTACTTCTTTGTCGGGGTTATCTCTGGCAATTTGTAGGCTGTCTAAGGGAGAGTACACCATACGGATGTCTGCACCTTGTGCCCTAGCTTGTAGTAAAGTAGTTTTGGAACCGGGAACTCGCATTGCGTCGCCAAAGGTGGCAAAAATGACGTTATGATTTTGAGAGATTGCGATCGCATCATCTAATTTCCCTTTTGGCATCACGCATACTGGACAACCAGGCCCATGAATCAGTTCGATGGTTTGGGGTAATATTTCTTCGATACCGTATTTAAATATGGAATGGGTATGTCCGCCGCATACTTCCATGATTTTAATGGGTTTTTCTAGCTGGTGGCTTAATTTGGTGATTTCGCGGAGTATGGCTTCTGCTTTTTCCGGTTCGCGGAATTCATCAACATATTTCATAAGGATTTGGGAATAGTAAGCTTTATGTCAATACGGCTGAGTTAAGTATTTCTTTTTACTCTTTATGCCCTCTGCGCCTCTGCGGTTCGTTAAGTTAAGTACTAATTTTTACTTGTGCTGTTGCTAATTCTTGAAGGAGTTGTAATGTTTCTGCTGCTTCTTGTTCGTTAATTCGATTCATGGCAAAGCCAACATGAACTAACACCCAATCGCCAATACAAGCTTCGGGGGGATGTTGTTCATCTACGATGCAGGCAATATTTACTTCACGCTTCACACCACCAATGTTAACTAGGGCTAGTTTATGGTTAACGTTGGTAATTTCTATAATTTGTCCGGGGATTCCTAAGCACATTTTTTTATTTTTTAAGATAAACTAACCGCAGAGGCGCGGAGAACACAGAGAGAATTATTTGTCAGAAAAGGGTTGTCAAATATCAATACTTATGTATTAATTTTGCGGCTGCAATTACTGCTTGTCCTAGAGATAATCCGCCGTCATTAGCTGGAACTAAGCTATGAGTTAGTACTTTTATCCCCAATGTTTCTAATGGTTTGCTAACTTGCTGTAACAATATACAATTTTGAAAGACTCCTCCTGTTAAAGCTACCTGATTAATCAGATTTTCTTCACAAAGATGCTTAATCATTTCCACAATCGCATTAGCTAAACCTTTGTGAAATTTGGCAGCTATAACTGGTTGGGGAATCTGCTGTTGCAAGTCATAGAGTAAGGCTTGCCACATTGGGCATGAGTCTATACAGTAAATACTATCTGAAAAGCTAAAACTAAAAGGATATATTAGCGTTTCTTTATCATTATTTAAGCTGCTAACATCTACTATAGCTTCCATTGCGATCGCAGCTTGTCCTTCATAGCTACATTCTTCAGGGCAAATACTGATAGCCGCCGCCACTGCATCGAACAACCGCCCCACTGAAGAAGCTGGAGGAGAGTTAATTTTTTTCTCTATAAGTTGATTTAGTAGCTTTAATGGTTTTTTATTCAGCAATTTTACGATTTCTAAATCAGCATACTGTTGTTGGCAATTATCCCAAAGGTTAGCAGCTATTAATTGGGCGTAGGTATTACGCCAAGGCTGATAAATTGCTTGTTCAGCACCAATCATTGGAACTGGTTTAAATGTTGCTAGTCGCTGAAATTTTTGATAATCCGCTAAAAGAAATTCTCCGCCCCAGAGTGTACTATCATCACCGTAACCTAAACCATCTAAAGCAATACCTAATACTGGAGGTGAGTTTAAAGGAATCCCATTTTCTGCCATACAAGCAGCAATATGGGCGTGATGATGTTGGATTTGATGAATTGAAATTTGATTTGTATCTGCTAGTTCTTTACCAAGTTTGCTGGAAAGATATTCAGGATGTTTATCAATAGCGATTACTTCTGGTGTATGTTCAAATAAATTTAAGTATAAGTTTAAAGTCTCTTGGTAAGCATTCAAAGCCGCAGCATTTTCTAAATCTCCCAGATGTTGAGATAGAATCGCTTCTCCTTCACGCAATAAGCAAAAGGTATTTTTTAACTCACTACCCATTGCTAAAATTTGCGGCACATTGTCAAATCCTGGCGGTAAGCTAATCGATGCTGGTGCATATCCTCTAGCACGGCGAATTATTTGGACTTTATCACCGATAACACGCACAACAGAATCATCTACCCGATTAATAATATCTCGATTGTGAAAGAGAAAATAATCAGCGATTGTCCTTAATTTTTCTCTTGCTTCGTCATTATCAATACATTGTGGTTCATCGGCAAGATTACCACTTGTTAAAACAATTGGGCGATTCATCCGCCGCAGAATTAAATGATGTAAGGGTGTATAAGGTAGCATAAACCCAAGAGTATTTTGCCCCGATGCTACCGATGGTGCTACTAGTTTTTTACCTGTCGCTTGTAATAAAACAATTGGTGCAGCAGAACTTGTCAATAATTCTTTTTCTTTAGCGTTGACAGTACAATATTGTTCAATTATTTCAATATCTCGCGCCATTAAAGCAAATGGTTTGTGATAGCGCCTTTTGCGCTGACGCAGTTTTTGGACAACGGTTTCCTGAGTTGCATCGCAAGCTAAATGAATACCACTTAAGCCTTTAATTGCGACAATCTCACCTTTTTGCAACAAGGTACAAACAGCATCCACATCATCCAGCATGGAAAACATGGAAGCAGTAACCGATTTCCCATCAGCACGTTCTAACCAAGCTGTGGGGCCACAAACATGACAAGCTACAGGTTGGGCGTGAAAACGGCGGTTTTCAACATCGTCGTATTCCTTTGCACATTCGGGACATATAACAAACGCAGACATACTGGTATTGCATCTGTCATAAGGAATCGCACGAATAATACTCAGGCGAGGGCCGCAATGAGTGCAATTGGTAAAGGGGTAGCGAAAAAAGCGGCTAAAGGGGTCAAATATTTCTTGTTGACACTGTGGACAAGTAGCTGCATCAGGGACAATTTCTGTTTTAATGGCATTATTGACGCTACTAGAAATCACAAAATTGTTAAAGTTAAATTTACCTTCATAAGGAATTCTAGTTAGCTGATTAATTTTTGCTAATGGTGGACATTCTGTTTGCAATCTAGCAACAAATTCTGTTAATGCTTCCTCACTACCAGATACCCGAATTAATACACCTTGTCCATCATTACAAACATCTCCATACAAACCACAGGCTTTAGCAAGACGATATACAGTAGGGCGAAATCCTACTCCCTGAACAGTACCGCGAACTCTAATTTCTTCAGTCGCCATATAAATCTGACTTTCAAAAATTACGAATTACTTTAGCGAAGCGGGGTGTAGCCGATTACAAATTACGAATTATTAAACTGCCACAGCAATATTCGGTTATTTCCAGAATCAGCTATTACCGCCGTATTGCCACAAATTTTTATCCCATAACACCAATTTAAACTATCTCGTTTCGGCAGCCCGAAATTACGATTTTCACCTTTACTTTGAAAATTTATTTGTCCTGCCAACCCATCTGCCATTAAACCTTGCAGTGATAAAATTGATTCCGGCTTTTTCCATCCTAACAAACGAGAATTAGCTGTATCTGTAACTACTAACCAATCGCCAGCCACCGCCACACCATAAGGCATACTCAAACTACTAGCGCTAGGCAAATAAACTCCTTGATTCATTTCCACAAAATCAAAGCTTTTTTGCCCTAAAACCACAGCACAAGGAGTATTATTTTCTGTTGGCATTCCCTGCCAAATCATCACTCGGTGATTACCTGCATCGCTGACAACCAAATTTTCTCCCCAAAAAGCGATGTCGTGACACCAACGCATACTCGCTGCGGTTGGAGAATCACCACCGTTTTCATTGCGAGATATCATATCCGGTTGTCCCAAAACTAAATCAGCAGGTTGACCATTTTCTGTTGGGAACTGATGCCAAATTAATAGTCTTCGATTACCAGTGTCAGCAATAAATAGCCGTCCTTGATGATAGTAAACACCATAAGGCCAGTGCATTGTACTAGCAGATGCTTGCTGATTGCCTCGATTTGATTCATTATCAGTAAAATTAACTTGCCCTAACACCAAATCTGCTGGAACATTATTATCTTCTGGTAAGTTTTTCCAAATCAAAACTCGATGATTCCAAGCATCTGCGACAGCTAACCCTTCGCCGCAAGCACAAATCCCTGTTGGTACACTTAAGGTTGCACTTCCCGGTGTAGTTTTAGCATTTTGTCCTTCATGATAAAAGTCAGGTTGTCCAATTACCCAATCAGCCGGTTGACTATCTCTCGTGGGTAAATTTTGCCATCCTAATAATCGATGATGTCCTGTATCTGATACCCATAATGGGCCGGTTTCTGATAACAAACAAGCACTACGAGGCCCAAACATTGTTGTGGCATTGGGTGCTACAGGTATAACTAATTGTTCGGGTTCAATAATGTTGCCTAAAATTACCTCTGCACCTTGAGGTGATAGAGGTAAATCTTGAGGATTTTCTATTGCTTTTAGCGGTAATTGTGATATGGGATTAATTATGATTGGGATATCCATGAACCGCAAATAGATGCTGATAATTATTTAAAAACATTAATCTTGATTAGCATGTAACAACAGTAACGGTTTTGCATTATGCTTTTTTCAAATTCAGTTAAAACCTTTAATCAACTTCAATATTAATCAATTTTATGACTTACGCATGAGTTAGGGAATAACGAACCACAGAGGCGCAGGGGACACAGAGAAATGAGAGTTTGAGAGATATTTTGCGTAAGCCCTAAATTTTAAAAAATCTATCTAACCTTTAGTAATTTTTACTACATAGCGAATCTTTGGTATGAGTGCGCGATTTACTGAAATGAGAAAGCAAACTGGGGTTTGAGAAAGTAAAAGCTTATTTTACTTGCGGAAAACACTAAAATGAGTAAGTCAAATGACCTTTTGCTTGCGGAAAACACCAAAATGAGTAAGCAAACTGGAGTTTGAATAAGTAAAAGCTCATTTTGCTTGCGGAAAACACTAAAATGAATAAGCAAACTGGGGTTTGAATAAGTAAAATGACCTTTTGAGAAAGTAATATGCCTTTTTACTTTCTCAAAACACTAAAATCAATACCTGAATTACACAAATGAGAATGAATTTAGGGATATTGAGAAAGCACTCAGGCATTTTGCTTGTACAAAACACTAGAATAAATGCGCGAACTACTGAAACGAAAAAGCAAATTAGCCGTGATTGACTAATCGCCAAGTATATTTGCTGAAATCTTAGCTTCGCATGATCATTTTTGTAGTTTCACAAAAACCTTATCGTCTTTAACTTTGACTGGATACGACTGAAGCGAAACATCAGGCACGGTTAAGCACTTACCTGTCTCTAATTTGTACTGGAATCCGTGGGCAGGACAGGTAATAATACCATTTTCAACTTTACCCTTTTCTAAGGGAGATCCTAGATGGGTACAAGCATTACGGTAACATTTAACTGTAACGCCTTGGCGATGTAAAATTAGTGAAGTACCAGCAAGTTGTACTGCGACTACACTAAATTCAGGAACTTCATCAAGGGTAGCTACTTTCATCCAAGTACAAGTTATTTTTGAAGAGAATGGACTGATTAAATTAGAATTAGCGTTGTTAACAGCAGGGCTATTATTGACTGCAACAACTTTAGTAATTTCAGGACAATGGTTTTTTATTGTCTGTTCTACTCCCTGAGATAAAGTTAAAGTAGAAGCCGGACAACTGCTGCAAGTTCCGATTAATCTAACTTCTACTGTATCTGGTGACTTAATTGCCACTAATTCTACATCCCCATTATGGCTTTTTAAACCTGGGCGAACTTCTTCAAGGGCTGTTTCAATTCGCTGTGCTAATGGTGGTTTTGGTGGTTTAACTAACTCGTGATACAGTAGCACTGCATATACTAATTCATCCGCAACAGCATGACGCAAAGCTGGCATTGATTCTTGTTTGAGGCTTTTAATCAAATTAGTCAATGCAGCTTTATGCAAAGCTTCAATTGCTCTTTTTAGACCTACTGCTACACACCGTTGGCTTTCATCCCACTCGGATATAATTGCCTCAAAACGATTAATTTCCTGAATTAATTCTTCAAGATTTGTCATTTGTCATTTGTCATTAGGCATGGGGCATTGGGCATGGGGCATTGGGCATTGGGCATGGGGCATTGGGTATTGCTTGTTTATCAATGACAATTCACTTCGTTTTAAAATCTTTGAAGAGAAACGGCATAATCATGCCCGTCACTAAGCTAGATAATATGATTGGTAAGTAGAAGGGAATGGGGGCTTGTGCAAGTAACACTAGCAGTAAAAAACCTACAGCAATACCAATAGTAGTTTGCTTGAGAAAAAATATTGGATTGCGTATTAGCTTTCCTTTAAAAAATAACTTGGCAGATAACCATCCTAGCTCTAACATATTTTCTCCTAATAATTTGTCAAGAAATTTAAAGCAACAAGCCCTAATAAGATGGCAGGAATTACACCCGCAGGAGCAAATAATGCACCAAGCATTGCTGAAAGTTCATATCCTATATCTTTACCAGCTAATAGCATTCCACCAATTGCACCGCCAACCATAGCCAAGGCTGTTGCTATAATTAGCCACACCAATTCTGTTGCTATATTAAGATCGCCATCTGCTAAACTTGTAAGAAAATTTATCAGATTTGGCGTTGTTAAAATGTCTCTCATGCTGTTTTTCCTGATTGTTTAAGTTTTTGAGACGCGATAAATCGCCGTCTCTACAAGGGTTTTGGTCTTATCTGAACTGTATTGAACCCATAACTCCTAACCCTTCAATTCTGCTTCTACATCTTGTAATGCTTGGACTACTACCTCTGCTTGTGCAATTTGTTGATATTCCGTAAATATTTCTAAAGCACTTTGATAGTAGATACGGGCTTGCAAAAGATTTTGAGGATTACCAGCTTCTGGTTTTTCGGGGTCGTCTGGTAAGTTGAATAGGGCGTTGGCTTTGTTGGAAATTGTGTTAGCGTACTCTAAAGGTGTATCTTTGGGATTACGCACTTTTAGCGCTTCGTCATAAGCTGCGATCGCACGTAAGTTATTCTCGACAGGATGGGAACTTACTAAATATTGCAAAGCGTTGCCTAAGTTGTTTTGCAACATGGCATATTCTCTGGGATGATCGATCAAATTAATGTGCTTTAGCGCCACCTCAAATGATTGCACAGCTAACCCTTGACGCAAGTATTCCCGTTCTGATGCTAAGGGCATAGAAAGGTAAGCGATCGCAATATTGTTATACAAAATCGCGTATTCTTGGGGGTAATCTTCCCAAGTAAACACCCGCAACGCCTCATGATAAGCCTGGATGCTGTCGGTTATCCGCGCCAAATTGAACGGTACAAGCGACTGCAACACCAGCCCAAAATTCATCTGCGTTTCTGCCACTTCCTCTGGCAAAGCTAATTGTTGTAAAATCGGTAATGCCTCTTCATAACCGACTTTAGCTTGCATCAACAGTTGGTAATCAGCATCCGGTATTGCCTGTAACGTCCCCGCCATGCCCACTTTGGCCCTGGCTTTCAACAAGGGATACTCCTCACCACACATCTCGTAGGCCCGGTAATATAAGCCAACTGCATTCCGCAAGTCTTGGGCTGTTTTGGGCTTTTTTTGAAAACCCTGTGCGATCTCAATCAGCATTTGGATTTTTTCCTCTGCTGAAGCTGACTCCGATGCAACAGCTGCGATCGCAGCCTTCACTGCTGAATCTGTAATGCTGGGGGTCATAACTCTGCCGTACTCTAGCCAATTGGGAATTGAGTCCAACACCCATGAATGATCGAAACACGCGATCGCATTTCATCACGGGCCATACTGATTTACGCAGGCTTCGAGTCCTTTAGGCGGAATTCCCCTTTTTTGTCTGAGACTAGGGCTAATGATTAAGGACTAGGGAAAGAGTTGATCCCATGTCCAATATCCAATACCCCATGCCCAATCAATTTTTTTACTATAAAACACCCTATTTCTAAAATTCTAGGGGGAAATTGCTAATATTAATGTCAGCTTTAAACACCTAATATTTTTAAAATACTTTTTGTATCATCACTCGACACAATCCAAATATTCTTTCTTGAATTGTTGACATACATATATGCACTATCTTACCAGCTAATTTTTGTATACTCCAAAGATTCGCCACGGGATCGTCGAAGTGTAAAATATATTCATCAACTGTAAAACAAGCTCCCTTGAAAACAGACAGCATTTTCTATCGGATCTTTCAGAGTATCCCCACTACTTTCTTTGAAATGATTAACCAATCGCCCCAACTAGCTAGTGTTTACCAATTTTCTTCAGTAGAAGTCAAACAACTAGCCTTTAGAATCGATGGTGTTTTCCTCCCAAATGCAGCAGAACTACCTATTTATTTTGCCGAAGTGCAATTTCAACCAGATAAAAAGTTCTACTCGCGTTTATTTACCGAAATTTTTAATTATCTCGACAAAACCGAATTAACCAATAATTGGCGTGGTGTTGTCATCTACCCCAACCGTAGCGTTAATACTGGAGATACCGAAAGATATACAGAACTACTCAATTCACAACGAGTGACTCGCGTCTATCTTGACGAATTAAGCTCAATCGAGACATCATCAATTGGCATAGAGACAGTTAAACTCATCATCGAACCAGAATTAACTGCGATAACAAAAGCTATCGAAATAGTCAACAGTGCTAGAGAGCAAATTCCAGATGTCGCTACTATTAGGGAAATTATACAATTGATAGAGACGATATTAATCTACAAGTTGCCGCGATTGAGCCAAGAGGAGATCGGAAAAATGTTTGGATCAAATGAGTTAAAGCAAACTAGATTTTACCAAGATGTTTTTGCAGAAGGCAGACAAGAAGGTAAACAAGAAGGTATACAAGAAGGGAAGTTAGAAACGATACCTCGCTTATTAGCATTGGGTTTAAGTATTGAGCAGATAGCTCAAGTGTTAGGTTTGGACGAACAAGTTGTTAGGCAAGCTGCACAATCAAAACCCTAAAACAGGAGGAGATTAAAACAATGTTTGGAGCAAATGAGTTAAAGCAAATTAGATTTTACCAAGATGTTTTTGCAGAAGGTAAACAAGAAGGTATACAAGAAGCTAAGTTAGAAGCGATACCCCACTTATTAGGGTTGGGGTTGAGTATTGAGCAGATAGCTCAAGGCTTAGGCTTGGACGAACAAGTTGTTAGGCAAGCTGTACAACGAAAATCTTAAAGAAACTGATATATAGCTGACGGGGTGCAAGACTTTGCACCCCAATATGTTGCTGAATTTGACTCGGTTATTGCATTAAAATCTGACTGCCTAAAAGACTCATCCTTTCGCACGAATTAACAGCTAGCAGGAATGAATTCAGTACACTAGGTTATTTAACGTCAATAAGTAAAAAATAATAATTTTGTTTTTACTGTTTTTTATTTATTAAATCTGTTACGAGTATAACAAACATCATAATTGAAAATAATCTTGTAAAACTGTTAGCTATTTTTAATGATTAATTCTTTTTTAATGAAAGAGAATTAAATCAAAAAATATCTTAGTATTGAAAAATAAATATTGATAAGCAGGTGAGACTTTACAAGCATTATCACCTACATCATGCATGGGAAACAATAGAAAAACGCATAGCCGATGACTAACGTACTATGGCTACAGGGTGGTGCTTGTTCCGGTAACACCATGTCATTTCTCAACGCCGAAGAACCGACAGTCTGCGATTTAATTGCCGACTTTGGTATCAATATACTTTGGCATCCTTCCTTGGGGCTGGAACTAGGCAACGATTTGCAAACACTGCTACGAAATTGTATTTCTGGCACAATTCCTTTAGATATCTTGGTATTTGAAGGCAGCGTTGTTAATGCCCCCAACGGTACTGGCGAATGGAATCGGTTTGCCGATCGCGCCATGAAAGATTGGTTATTAGACCTCGCCAAAGTTGCTAAATTTATCGTCGCTGTGGGAGATTGTGCCACATGGGGAGGAATTCCCGCCATGTCACCTAATCCCAGCGAATCGGAAGGTTTGCAATTTCTCAAGCGTCAAGAAGGCGGCTTTTTAGGGAAAGATTTTCTGTCGCAAGCCGGATTACCTGTAATCAATATACCTGGATGTCCCGCACATCCCGACTGGATTACGCAGATATTAGTTGCGATCGCTACTGGACGCATAGCAGACATTGCTTTTGATGAACTAAATCGTCCCCAAACCTTCTTCAACACCTACACACAAACAGGTTGTACCCGCAACATCCACTTTGCCTACAAAGCCTCAACCGCCGAATTTGGTCAGCGCAAAGGCTGCTTATTTTATGACTTGGGTTGTCGCGGCCCCATGACTCATTCTTCGTGCAACCGCATCCTATGGAACCGCGTCTCCTCCAAAACTCGCGCCGGAATGCCTTGCTTAGGTTGTACCGAACCAGAATTTCCCTTCTTTGACCTTAAACCAGGAACCGTATTCAAAACCCAAACAGTAATGGGAGTTCCTAAAGAATTACCGCCAGGGGTGAACAAAAAAGACTACGCCTTACTGACAATGGTCGCCAAAGATGCAGCACCACCTTGGGCAGAAGAAGACTTTTTTACAGTTTAGTCATTGGGCATGGGGCATGGGGCATTGGGAATTGGGAATTGGGAATTGGGAATTGGTTAGTTATTCTTTCTCCCTCATTTCCCTCATCCCCTTAACAATTATTGGAGAAGATAATGGGAATTCAATCATTAGATATATCGCCCGTCGGTAGAGTTGAAGGCGATTTAGATGTCCGAGTTGATATTGAACATGGAAGAGTAGTCAACGCCTGGACACACGCTGAATTATTTCGCGGATTTGAAGTTATCCTCCGCGGTAAAGACCCCCAAGCCGGATTAATTGTCACACCTCGCATTTGCGGCATTTGCGGCGGTTCTCACCTGACTTCTGCATCTTGGGCATTAGATACAGCTTGGGAAACAGAAGTTCCCCGCAATGCAATTTTGGCGAGAAATCTCGGTCAAATTGTCGAGACCATTCAAAGCATTCCCCGCTACTTTTATGGTTTGTTTGCCATTGATTTAACCAATAAAAAATACCGCCATAGTCGCTATTATGACGAAGCTGTGAGACGCTTTGCCGCCTTCACAGGCAAATCTTATGAACTCGGCATAACAATTTCCGCTAAACCCGTAGAAATTTATGCACTATTGGGCGGACAATGGCCCCATTCCAGCTACATGGTTCCTGGTGGCGTGATGTGCGCCCCCACTTTAACAGACATCACCCGCGCTTGGGCAATTCTCGAATACTTTCGCACTAATTGGTTAGAACCAGTGTGGTTAGGTTGTTCTTTAGAACGCTACGAACAAATCCAAACTTATGATGACTTTAGAGATTGGTTAGATGAAGACCGAAATCATCGAGATTCCGACTTAGGTTTTTATTGGCGCATGGGTTTAGACATCGGTTTAGATAGATATGGCGCTGGTGTTGGTAAATATGTCACTTGGGGATATTTAGCCCATGAAGATAAATACCAAAAGCCGACTATCGAAGGACGAAATGCGGCGATGATCATGAAAAGTGGAGTGTACGACAGCTTCACACACACTCACACCTTAATGGATCAGTCATTTACCCGCGAGAATACAACTCACTCTTGGTACGATGAAGGGACAGCAGATATTCACCCTAGCGATCGCACCACTAAACCTACTGCAATCAATACCAAAGACTTCGATAACGCCTACTCTTGGTCGAGTGCAGTTCTTCACAAAGACTTCGGACGCTTGGAAACTGGCCCCTTAGCGCGTCAATTAGTAGCTGGTGGTAAACATGGCGAATCTTGGCAACACTACGACGGCTTGATTCTAGATGTATTTAAGGAAATGGGTGGTGCTAGTATTCATGTGCGCCAGTTGGCACGAGTTCACGAACTTGTCAAGTTATATCGGCAAGCTGAACACTGTTTGCGCGAATTCAAATTAAACGACCCCTGGTATATCAAACCCACAGAAAAAGATGGCAAGGGTTGGGGTGCAACAGAAGCAGCACGCGGTTCTTTATCTCACTGGGTGGAAATAGAGGGCGGTAAGATTAAAAACTACCAAGTGATTGCCCCAGGTACTTGGAATATTGGCCCTCGTGATGGCGATGGAATCCGCGGCCCCATTGAAGAAGCGTTAATTGGCACACCCATTTACGATTCTAGCGATCCAGTAGAAGTTGGTCATGTGGCGCGATCGTTTGATTCATGTTTGGTGTGTACAGTCCACGCCCATGATGCGAAAACTGGTGAGGAGTTGGCGCGTTTTCGGACTGCTTAATTCTCAAAATTCTTCTGGCTTTCTATCACCGTTTCTTCAATCCATCAGTTCTTGTAGCTGTTCAAGACTCATTTAGTCATCGTTAATGGCACTGCAAAACTTGAACAGCAGTCAACTTTAGATCAGCAAATACAAGCGAAGCGATCGCACTATCTCCTAGATACACCTTCTCCTCATAAAAACCCTCTACCCATTCCAGAACTGTCACTCGCTGTTGTATCGGATCAACAATCCAATACTCAACAATACCCCGTGCTGCATACTCAGATCGCTTATAGCGATAATCACGACTACTCTGATTTGGACTCACCACTTCAACCACTAATAACGGCGGTGGCATCTCTGGCATTACCGTAGATCGTTTAGCCCCCTCCATCGCCGTCGCCAACTCCTCAGAAAACACCACTAAATCAGGAACGCGCACCCGTGAGCCAGTAGTTATAATTTCCGTTTTCATCGACAGCCGATAAGCAGGAATACCCAGTTGCACAAAGCAGACAAGGATAAACATGGCAATTCGTCGATTTATCTCACTCTCGGCCGTCATCAGAAGCAATTCTCCATCTTCAAACTCATACATTGCATCTGTACCATCGTCATAATTAAAGAACTCCTCAAGAGTCATATTCCCAGATGCAGCTTTATCTAATGTGATTGCCATAATCACCTTACCTTCTGGTAAAAACATCATTAGCTTACTATTATCACAATATCTCTAGGACTTACGCGCTTAATTTAATTATCAGGTGGGTTAGTCATAGGGTAAGGCATCGAAATTTTTGTAATTTATAGTTTCCTAAGCAGCTATTGTGAGTCTACTTACTCCATTCATACAACATAAGACATGTTATTTCGGCGATCGCATTTGCTATTTCAGCGTTCGCATTTGTTACTTCGGCGATCGCATTTGTTACTTTGGCGATTACATTGGACAAGACTTACTTACAGCTTACTGGATTGGTCATCTACCT
This sequence comes from Nostoc punctiforme NIES-2108, assembly GCA_003326195.1. Taxonomy (GTDB): domain Bacteria; phylum Cyanobacteriota; class Cyanobacteriia; order Cyanobacteriales; family Nostocaceae; genus Nostoc; species Nostoc punctiforme_A. The sequence goes on along the minus strand of LXQE01000125.1, from coordinate 254,960 downwards.
GAGCGTAGGCGTAGGCCGTCATAGACATTGCTCTTGCATTACTGTGCCAAAAAATTAAACTTAGTTTACAGTTTTAACATTTGATTTCTGGTTAAGTGTTAAACCTCATCGCCACTCCAGCATTTCTTCAATCGTCAAACCAATATCACTCGCAATCTGCCGTAGCAACCTTGGTGAGATGTCACGCCCTTTGTGAAATGGGACTGTTGTTCCTCGTCCATCTTCGTGTCGAAACTGTTTGTGTGAGCCTTTCTGACGTACCTCCACAAACCCAAGGCTCTCCAATATTCGTACAACTTCTTGGGGTTTCAGCACAGGAATATTACTCATGGTCTACTGAACCACAATCTGTTGTATACCTACAAACTCTGTCTCGAATACCAGATCCTCGTCTTCTAGAAGCATCTCAATAACTTCACGCAAATTTTCCTGCAATTCATCCAAGGTTTCACCTTGAGAATGCGCTCCAGGAAAGCCAGGGACATAGCCAACATAGAACTTAGTATCAGGATCTCTTTCAACGATCGCAGTAAAAGTTTTCATATCACAATAATGGACAACGCTCACTTACAGCTTACTGGATTAGTCATCTGCCTGAGCGATTGTCCAAAAGATAAATTTGCGGGAAATGAGAGATAAATAACCTATGTCTAATGCCATATTCCTAATGTCTTATATTCAAAACTCGTAGCGTAACACACTAAAACTTATAGAAACAGTGCGTTAGGCTTGCGTTAATGCATTTGCATAAAACAGCAATTTACACGGTAAGCTTGTGTCTGATTTAGCGCTACATAATTATCTCCCTCGCGTTCCCGATGCAGCATTGCAAGAATACATAGAATGGTGTGTTTTAGAGCAAGCTCAAGCCGCAGAATGTAACTTTACTCCTGATAGAAGTAAGTTAGATAATTTGCCACCAGAAGACTACGTTCCTAAACTTGTCGAGCAGTTCATGAAAGTTAAACCAGACCCAATTAAAGCTGGTTTGGTAGCTGCGATCGCAGGCAAGGAAGCAGACCAACACGCTTTATCCGGTTTAGCGATCGCTGCCGATTTTGTATCTCTTTATGTCAAGTATTTAATTCCTAAAGAGGGAAGTACTAAAGAACAGGCTGAAGAGATATTAACTCAAGCATCACAACATCAGTATGAAAAACTGACTGAAGTTGCCAAGAAACATGGTGTAGCTTTATAGTTTCTTACTGATAATTTATTCTCAGAGGCTTTGTCTGTCCCATCAGTCAGAGCCTCGTATTTTGCAGATTATGGCACAAACTCGAAATAATCACAATCAGCAGACGCTTGATAATGAGTTGTTCTTAATCTTATACCTTTACTATGACCTTAAGCTTTAAAGTAAGTTTCACTGCATTTATAGATACAGTACGGCTTCTTATTTTATAATTTAAGAAACATATTATTAGTTTATAGTTAAATGGACAGAATCGTAGTTAACTCTCACATTCATTTCGGTAAACCTTGCATCGCAGGAACACGCATCACTGTGCAGAGTATTCTTGAATTACTTAATGACGGACTTTCATTTGAAGAAATTATCCGAGACTACTATCCAGACCTAAAAATCGAAGACATTCGTGCCTGCTTAGGATATGCGATCGCTCTAGTGGCAGCTGAAGACATTCGCCTAGTATCTATTTGAGCATGAGATTCTTACTGGATCAAGATGTATATGCTGTAACAGCAAGATTTCTAGTTGATAGCGGACATGATGTAGTTCTTGTTGCTCAGATTGGTCTTTCGCAAGCAAGTGATGAAGAAATACTTAGAACAGCACAGGAACAGAACCGTATTCTTATCACGCGAGATAGAGACTATGGAAATCTTGTTTTTGTGAGAGCAATGGGATCTGGAGTCATTTATCTCCGAATCCTACCTACAACTGTAAATAAAGTTCATAACGAGCTGGTACGAGTTATAGAAACTTACTCTAAAGTTGAATTAGTAGGGGCATTTGTAGTTGTACAACCAGATGGGCACAGGTTTAGAAAAGTATCTTTATAAAAGTTTAAAGTGCATTCTTTTAATGATTGTAGATGTCGAAAGTGAGGTTAGAAATCTCATCCCATGCTAACTATTATTGGTTGCGGCAATCTAAATCGCAATGACGACGCTGTAGGCGTAATCATTGCCCAACGCTTACAAAAATATCTAGCTGAAAACCCTCATCCTTATGTGCGAGTATATGACTGTGGCACCGCAGGGATGGAAGTAATGTTTCAAGCTAGAGGTAGTAAACAATTAGTAATTATTGATGCAAGTTCAACTGGTTCTGAACCGGGTGCTGTGTTTAAAGTTCCAGGAAAAGAACTGGAAGCTTTGCCAGAACCTAGTTATAACTTGCACGATTTTCGTTGGGATAATGCTTTAGCCGCCGGACGGAAAATCTTTCAAAATGACTTTCCCGAAGATGTCATAGTTTATTTAATTGAAGCGGCAAATCTTGGTTTGGGACTAGAGTTAAGTCCTGTTGTCAAACATTCTGCTGATTTGGTTTTTGAAGAGGTAGCTGCACTTATCAAACAGAATATTAACTAATACAAAATCCAAAATCGAATCACGCCCAATCCCGATAAACAGAAAGTTCATCTACCCTCATTTCAAAAGGTATGCCTTGACTTTCTGGGGGACAAACACGGATTTTAGCACTGTTAACAATTCCATATAGCAATGTCCCCATTGGCACAATTTTTTGTAAAACACGCCAATTAATAACTTGATCGGGACATTCAATTACCAATGTCAGAGCATTGGCGTGGGTTGTGACATACCACCGACAATCAGACAGCAGATTTTGAATGGTGCGATCGCACGCATCATAAAAGTATCTGCTAATAGAATCCTCTAGCTGTTGCCGCAGTATAATATCCGCAGATGTCGGTTGCATCGGATGTGAGTCATCACCATTGAAGTAATACATCTTTCTAGCCATCTTTCTTCAGCTTCCTGCTTATATTCCAATCACCATTCCATAAAGTACATCTTTATTTGTTTCTAATAATTCTTGGGTTTCGTCATCATAATACGCACCAATTCCACTACACTGAATTCCCAAATAATTACTAGTTAAATAAAGTCTCTGTCCCAGAAAACCAGCTATTTGCATAGCAGTTTGATAATTTAAATAATCTGACACAAAAAATAAAGTTACAGCGCCATCTCTAGCAATAGCTTGATTAATACATAAGTAACCTGTCTTTTCACTAAAGTTACCCGCTTTAATCAGATACGTACCTTTATATAATCCAGGTGTCATTCCTTTTACTCGATGCACCACTGAGTAAATTTCTATTTCCTCATAGTTTTCTGTCGGTATTGACTGCTGAAGTTGTTGCACTACATATAAATAATCTTCTTGAGAAATAGCCTCTTTCCGGAAACGTCTAATAGAACGTCTATCCCAAACAGTTTGATAAAATTTATCCCGATCAAAATCAAATTGAGGATACTCTAATTTCTGCTGGCGACTCTTTTGTAGAGTAGTTGCTTGATAAGCATCTTCAATAAATTGATTCGATTCAAAATAATCAGTACCAGAGACAAAAGGAACTTTCAGCCTTAAGCGTCTGATTTTCTTGTCTTGTATTTCTCCTGACACCGCACAAGCAGTAATAAACTCTTTATTCTCAAATCCCAAATCTGAATTGAGAGCAAGTTTATCAAAGTCGAAAATTAGTTGTATATCTCGGTTGTAGAGATAAGCTGAAGCTGCGATCGCACCTAAATGGTGTCCGCTATCTAAGAAGCAATATCTTATGCTTCTATTTTGATATTTCCAGCTAGACCTATAATAAACACAACTAATTAAAAAGATGAATCCGTTGATACATTTACCCGGTATAATATAACTCTCTAACCCATCATCAATTAATTCATAGATGAGAGTTAGACAATTATTCTCAACTTCTAAATGGTATATACCATTTATCATTCCCTCAATCCCGCGAACCTGTACGTAAACTTCCGTAGGATACAGAGCGCCTGCTGATGGATTCACCCGCAGTTTATAAGGGCCATCTTTATATACTTTTTCCAGTGTTATTGCACTGGTTAATGAGATAAAAGAGTGAACAGGATTATTGAGATTTAATTTCACTCTCCGATAAAACTTGGGATAAACTTTAAATGCAGATGGCTGGGTTGAGGCATCTACATAATTTGGATCGAGTTGTACCGATAAGTAAGAATGCTTGGTAGCGTCATGATAGGCTTTGCCCGATATCTGACTTGATGGCATTTTTAATTATCCTTAAGACTTCTACGTTGCTAGCAAAATCTATCGCTTTATAATCGTCTAAGTTTTTTAAATATAAATTAGGCTGATGTTGTAAAAGTAACTTAACTACTTCTGTCTTTCCGGCTGATGCTGCATACATTAAAACAGTTGCACCATTATCATTTTGATTGTCAATGTTAATGTTGACAGACAACAGTAAATTAATTAAATCGTAGTGATTACCAAAACAAGCAAACCACAAAGCATTGTTGCAATCGCTATTTCGAGCATTGATATCCGCACCAGCATCAATTAGTTCTTTTACGACTGTATAAACTCCTTCTCTTGTCGCTTTCATTAAAGCTGTATCGCCATTTTCACCCGGCTGATTTAAATCACCAGAATTATAGCCTTTTGCTATTAGCCATTGGGTTGTTACTTCACTCAATTTTTGACTGTTGGTTCGATTCATCACTACTCCTTAGTTAATTTTTTACTAATATAAATTTGCTTGGCAAATAGAATGGTGAGCAATACTCACCATTTTTGCAAAAATGTTATTTAAATCCTTTTAACTTACATATATGCTATCAACTTTATAAGTTTAAATTATGAATCATTTATAAAGAACAGCAAACATTCTTCTTAAAAAAGCTTGAAAAATAATGGAAAAGCAGTAATTTTTACAGTTTTCTTTCGTAAGATAGATTAATAGCAGATATAAGTGGATTTAGATCCCCAACTTCTTCAAGAAGTCGGGTATCTGCACTTGAATAGTAAGTGCATATATTTTTAAATTTACTGGCAATGATAAGAATATAAAATATTGTCTACATCTTCGATGGTAAGACTTTGGTTATCAGCTAAAGCTTTCAATCTATGGGTAATATCTTTAAGCTGCGATAAATTAAAAGAAAGTCCTAATTCATTAGCTCGGTGATTAACCGCCTGTTTTCCAGCCAATTTATGATTGATTAAAATTGAGCGCGTTACACCAAAACTCCGGGGATTAATAGCCTCATAAGTCTCCGAGTTATTGAGCATAGCTTTAGTATGAATGCCAGCTTTATGACTAAAAGCACTTTCACCAAAAACACAGTGGTTAAAAGGAATAGAAACTCCAACTTTTCTCGCAACTAATTCATGTAAGTAACCAAGTTCTTCCAAGCGATATTTAGACTTAATCTGCTCTGGATTTGTAGCATATAATCTCGCAATAAATCCAGCTAGTGAGGTAATACCATTGCGTTCACCAATACCCAGAACACAAGTATCAATATGAGTTGCTCCCGCTTCCAGTGCTGTATAACTGTTAGCATTTGCACATTCTGTATCATTATGACCGTGAAACTCAATATCTAAATTAGTGAACTGGCGCAAAGTCTTCACTAATTCAAATATTTGCATTGGCGTAATAATTCCTACTGTATCGGCAATTCCTATGCGTTTGACAACTCCTAACTTTTCAATCTCCGAATAAATTGTAATTAAATCTTCTATGGAAGTGCGTGACGAATCCTCAGCCGAAAACCGTAACTCAATATCGGGGGCTTGTTGATGAATAAAAGTTAAAACTTCAGATGCTAAATCAATAATTTGATTAATATTTTTACCATGACTGAACTGACGCATCAAAGAAGAACTACCAATAGTTAAATTAATCCCAGCAACGCCTGTCGCTAAAGCGACTTTAGCATCTTCTAAGTGACAGCGAATGTGAGTTAATATTTTGGATGGCAAGCCTAACCTAGCTAATCGTTCACAGTCTTGTCTAGACTGAGGTGAAGCAATTGGTGACGTTAACTCTATATATTCCACTCCAAATGCAGCAAGGGCTTCAGCAATTTCGACTTTATCATCTGAAGAAAAATTGGCTTTGACGAATTGTTCACCTTCACGGAGAGTACTTTCTACAATTGCAAATTCAGATAGCGACATTGAGCAATCCTTGTGCTACTTATTACTAAGAATATTTACTTATTAGTTTTTATATTAACAGATTTGCATAATCGAGAAATAATTGCTTTGGCTGATTCTTGAGGACTATCTATAGTATCAATTATAAGAGAGCGATCGCTTGTATCCATCGCTTCTAAAACCTGTTTCGTAGGAACCGAATCATAGTTCTGACTCTCTTCGACAAATATTTTTAGTTTGTCCCGCAATTCTACACCTGTAACAACTTGTTTTTTTACAAGTTCTAAGATTTCTTGTTCTTCTTTAGCAGTAAAATAAGCAGAAGCCTCTGGTACGCCCAAGCTAGCAAAGTTTGTCAGTGCTTCTGGGACAGTTTGCCTATTATCATCTAACTCTTGACTAGCAATCCAATCAAAAGAATCATGACGTTTCAAAAGTCTCTCTAAACGCACTGTATTTGGTGCAGTCAACATTACAAATTTAGCATTTTTTAAAGCTCTAGCTGCATAGCGAACCTCATTTTCACCACGCAAACTATCGAAAACTAACATAGAGTTGACTTCTTGTGGATTAAGGTGTAGCGAAGCTAAAATATGACCCATTCCACCAGGAAAGTATTCTCGATAAAGGCGAGTATAAGTTAGGCGTTTAATCCGACAATGAGGTTGCACGAGTTTCTCTTGTATTTTTAACATTGGCGCAATTATTATGCGTTCGGTTAAAATACGACGATTAGGTAAAAGTGTGAAATCCAAGCCTTCTTCAACCAACGCTTTTGTGATTGTGCTTTTTCCCACGCCAGTCATACCTACTATAATTAGCAAGGGAAAACTTGTTATTGGCAACCAGTCTTTAGGAACAGGAAATCCTACACCTACAACGGGACTTAATTGTTCAAAAAATAGATTTGGCCTTGTTGTATTAACTCGATCGTACACAATATGAACCTCTTTTATTTTAGTTATTATAAATACGTAAATATGTTATAACCTCAGTATTTACACATAAGTAAATAGCTTGTTAAATATTAAATTGATGATAATATCCATCAATAGTTAGTTGTCTTATATTGTTTTATATTACTTTTTGCAGAAAATGACCGCCCCACCCATTTTTGTAATGCTCTTAAAGCAGATGTAACACTGTTAAGTAAATGAGGATTATTTCACAATTATTAAGATATCTTAAAAAAAGGTGTTTTTAAAATCAAAAGTTGCTAACTTACTAAAGTATAAATAGTTCAAATTAGCGAAGTAAAAACATGGAAATTAGCGCTCGTAATTCTCTTAAAGGTACTGTCAAAAAAGTTGTACATGGTTCAGTTAATACTGAAATAACTTTAGAACTAGCGCCAGGAGTAGAGCTAGTGTCAATCATCACAAAATCATCAGCAGAAAAGCTATCACTTGCAGAAGGTAAGCAGGCTTATGCTGTGATTAAATCATCAGATGTGATAGTTGCTATTGATTAAAAAATAGAGTTGGCTTCTTTTGCAAGCCACTCTATTGTTCATATTAAATTGCACTTATATAATTTAGTGACTAACTCCTATAAGTAGTTATAAAAAGAGTGCAGTAGCTTAATGCAGCGTAATTAGAGCAATCATATTAGATTTTTACAAATTAAAAATCATAGATATCCGACTTATTTAAAAATTCGGATATTTTATTTTTCAGAAATAATTAGGTAAGGCTATACATCAAGATTAATTAATGGAACTATCAGTAATGCGAACATAAATAGTTCGGGCACTTTCTAAGTCTAGTAAAAAATCTATGTTTTCAATATTGATAATTATAGAGGGAACTCGTTGTTTTAAAGTGATATGAGTTCCTGTTACTATTCCCATTGATATAAGCTTTTCCAAAATGATTTTATCCTGGCTTTTACAGAAAGCTACGATTCCTCGCTCTCCCGTTCTCAATAATTCTAATGAACAGCCAGTAACACTAAAATTTGTAAACATTTTAATTATAAATTAGAAATTGTGAAAGGAAGAAGGAAGTATATTTTCATCCTTCATCCTTCATTTTTTCTTTGGTTACTTAAGGCAGCAACCAAAGTCTAGTTTAGACTAAATATGCTTCTTGATGTGTCTTAATTGTGCAATTAGAACGAGGATAAGTTACACAAAGTAGAGCATATCCTTTAGAAACCTGATCGTCATCCAGGAAGTTTTGATCTTCTTGATTAACTTCACCTTCAACAACCTTACCTACACAGCTAGAGCAAGATCCTGCATGACATGAAAAGGGCAACTCAATCCCATTTTCTTCTGCTGCTTCTAAGATGGTGGTATCTTCTTCAACTTCAATTGTGGTGTCGAGGTCTTCTTTTTTGTTGATTAATCTAACTTGGTAGGAAGCCATTTTCCGATTCTCCTCAAACGTTATACAGTTGGTGTAATTTCTGAAGTTTTTGAGCAACCTATCCTACTTTTTGCTTCCCTTCTTCTTACAAAGATGCTAAGTTTAGTCAGCTTCTCTATAGGGGTAAGGGATGCAAAGCGAACTAGAAGCTACCTCAAGAGCATTGAAACTCTGCGGAGTGTGTCTATGGGAAATCTCTACAATTGACTTAGCACTAACGAAATGATGTTAGCTTTAGCTGCAAGGTACACCAGTAGGCGTACCGTCATCTGTTTTAAAGGACTTTCCACAACCGCAGGTATCAGTTGCATTGGGGTTGATAAATTTAAAACCGCTTTCCATCACACCTTCAACGAAGTCAACGATAACTCCGTCTAATAACGGCGCACTTTTGGCATCAACGTAAACCAGTACTTTGCCTTGCTGACTTACTAAATCATCTGGTTGGGGTTTGCTGGTGATATCGATCGCATATTCATAGCCACTGCAACCACCATCTTTTACCGAGATGCGGACACCTTTAGTTGCGCCATTAGCATCGGGTGCGGAACCTTTGAGGAATGCCCGCAGATGAAATTCTGCTTTTTCTGATAAAATAACAGCCATTAAGTCTCCTGATTTGTAGCGATTAGTTGTTCTGATTTCAGGTGGGGTTGTCATTTGTCCTTTGTCATTTGTCAGTTGTTTTTTGTTATTCACTAATGACCAATGACTAATGACCAATGACAAAATTAAGTATTTTGTGCAATACCTGTGGGTTCCATCGAATTGGATTGCGCGTGTCTCCAAGGCGCACTATTACCGCATACTGGACAAGAGCGATCGCGGTGAGAACGGCGTTTAGCAAATTCCATCCGATTCAAGTCGATTGTCAGCAATTGCGACAATAGAGGCTGACTAAACCCGGTGATCAGCTTGATTGCCTCTAAAGCTGTTAAACAAGCTAGTGTCCCAGAGACAGCGCCTATAACTGAAAAGCCGCGCTGATCCCAATCAGGCTTTTCTGGAAACAGACAAGATAAGCAAGGAGTCACACCAGGAATAATCGTCGTCAGGTAAGCCTCCATCCCATTCATTGCGGCTTCCACCATTGGCTTACGCGATCGCACACAGGCTTCATTTAACAAATTGCGCTCTGTAAAGTTGTGGGCGCAATCAAGAGCCATATCAGCCGACTGCACTAACGAATCTACATTTTCCGGGGTGATGTAATCATGAACAGCTTCCACTTGGACATCAGGATTAATCGCATCCAGAGTTTCTTTAGCTTTGAATACCCTTGGCTTACCTACCCAATCATCAGTCATGAGAACCTGACGATTCATATCATCCAGCCGTAAGTCACCACCCCGGACTAGGATTAGCCGCCCAACGCCTGCTACTGCTAAGTAAAGCGCCGCCGTACCGCCTAATCCCCCCACACCTGTAACCAAAACTGTCGCTGACTTCAGGCGTTTCTGTGCTGTTTCGCCAAAATTCGGAAGCATCATTTGGCGACGATAGCGTTCTAATTCGGTAGGCGTCAGGTTAACCAATTTATACCTCCTAATCAGAAGTGATTTCTGTCAGTGTGACTACATTTTTCGGCTTGTCGTTAAACACTTTGAACAGCTTTTGTTCGTAAGCTGTCGATTCGGTAAATAACTGATAAGCTTTTTGCAAAGCCAAAGAATATTGATTTAATTTCTCTTCTTGACTCAAGTCAGGAGAATTATCATCAATTTCCTGCATGTGTTGAGAAAACTTTTTCAGAATATGTAGACGATGCACATTCACAACTTCTAAGTCGTAGGACATATTAAAGAATTGAAAAAATTCTTCTGCATCTACGAGCTTCTTGAATTCATCAATAGTTCCAGTCATTTAGCATTCTCCAATTGTTTCAGATGTTGCTTAAGTTCATCTAACTGGCGATAGATTTCATAAGTTGCAGCGGCAACATCCATAAGTTGTGTATAATCTGTTGGCAGACCTTCAGCTAAATCATGCAGATCCATTTTCATTTGACCCGCTTTGCTGTTGAGGCGTCTGATTTGTCCCTGTAGTTCCTCAATTGTCATTTGTCCTTCGTCCTTCGTCCTTCACCTTTTGTCATTAGTCATGTGTCTTTTACTAATGACCAATGACCAATGACTAATGACTAATTAAATTTTGCCAACTTCAGGAAAGCGTTTCGCCAAATCAAGACCTTTTTTGACGTAGTTTTCTCCCTCTTCTGCTAATTTCTCTAGCGAGTCAAAGCCAAAGCGATGAGCATCTCGCAAGGTTTTTACAGCTAGCAAAAGACGGCCAGAAAAAACTAGTGCCCAGCCAAATCCTTCATGGCTCAAATCAACTACAACCTGGGATATCAAACCTGTTTCTTGTTCAATCCCAGCAGCTACAGCCCGAAAAAATGCCATAATTCGGGCTTGAGTTACTGCATCAACTTCGCCCTCAACGGAAATTTCCCGTTTCTTTTGTTTGGTGACAATAAAGGGTTTGAGAATCAACTCATCCGACCAAGTACGATAAACTCCATAGCTGTCTTGACCACGGATTTGTTTGATTAAGACCTTAAGAAAAGGTGAGTTCAAGACTTCAGTTGTAGCGGTTCCGTTCACACTATTATTTGCGGTCATACTGTTGCTTCGTCTTCAATTTCATCAGCAAAGTTTGTGGTTTTTGGCTGCAAAGCTTTACGCAACCAAGGTGGAGGATTACCTTTAAGGGTTTTTACTAGCTTATTTAGCACTTCACTAATTTCTTCTTCTTCCGATCGCGCCTTCACTGGGGTGACGCCTTTCTTGATTAACCGAGCGGCGGCGCTACCACCAATTGCTGTTACGTAAACAATCGTACAGTCACCTATTGCCTCAAGTTTTGGGTTGATTTTATCTTCATTACCATCTTCCTTGAGTTCACCTTCAAAACTGAGGGTTTCTACGAAGTGATATCCCTCATCGGTAATTTCGTAAACATCAATCATTTTTGCCCATCCGAAGTGGGCGTTAATATGAACTCGGTCGCTCGTCGTGAAGGCTATTTTCATTGTAATTCTCCTCTCTAAAGTTTTGAATTTTGAAGCAATACGGTTCAGTTAGTAATATTTAGCTTTGGAAGATCCCCCTTAAAAAGCTCCGGTGTATACACAAGTCTGAAATAGCTGATTAACCAAGGTTTTACCCCACCCTAACCCTCCCCTTATAAAGGGGAGGGAACTAGATTTGATTTATTTCCCCCTTTATAAGGGGGGATTAAGGGGGGTAATTCGACTTGTGTATACACGCCTTAAAAAAGAGGGTTAGGGAGGATCAATTCTTAACTGAACTGTTTTGAATTTCAAGTGTGAATTCAAAACTCTGCGCTCACAATTCCGAACTCTTGGAACTGTTTAACTCTCGCTTCTTCTGCCTCTAAAAACAGGTTGCCGATGCCAAATAAAAGCTCCATCGTGCCTCTATAGCCAACTTTGGTAAATTGACCATTACCTAAACGGTCATAAATGGGCAATCCTAAACGATAAAGAGGAATTGAGAGCCGTTTTGCGATCGCACCCACATTCGAGTTACCAATTAGCAAATCAGAACCGCCCGCTAGACTCTCAAAGTCTTCTAAGTCGCCAATGGTGATGCTTTTAACCGGGAGTTTTTCTAAGAGGTGCGATCGCGTGGTTGTCACCACTGCATGAATTTGCGCTCCCATCGATTGCAAGAAATGCACGGTTGACCACAGCAAATCTGGTTCCAACGCTAAGGAAACTCGTTTTGCACCGAAGTAAAAGTGGGTGTCCAGCATCGCATCTTGCAACTGACGACGTTGGCGGCGGTATTTTTCGGGTACGCTATTACCGCTCAGAATCGCCAATGCTTGAATAAATTCATCTACTGGTTCTAATCCCGTTAGTTCGCTAAACACCTCATAAGGTGTGCCAAAGCGTTCTTCGAGAATCTTGGCAGCCCCCCGCATACTTTCACCCAAAGCCAAGGTGAAGGCAGAACTACCGACTTCTCGAAGCTGTTTTAAGGTAGTCCCACTAACAGTAACTGCACTATAATTATCCTCTAAATGTCCATCTAGAGAAGCACCAAGGTCAGGTACAAAGATTGGCACTAATCCAAAGGATGTGACTATCTCTTTGATTTCCTGTACATCCCCAGGTGTGAAAGCAGAACCCGCCAAAATTGTGACTTGTTCAGTTCTGAGTCCACCTGCGCGAGGAATTTCCTTAACTATGCTTTCCACAGCGACAGCAAAGCCATCTTGTAACGCACCTTTAAAATCTGGGGTAGGTGCAAAAACGATCGCTAAATCATTCAATTCTGGATGGCGATCGCGAATTTCTTTCAGAAAACCCTCGATGTCATCGCCTCTAGTTTCAGTCAACCCAGTACTACATAAACCAATAATTTCTGGGTTAGCTTTTTCCACCAGAGTCAGAATTGCTTGCTCCACATTCTCTTCACCACCCAAAATGGTAGTGACTTCCGTCATCGCTGTGGTAGCTAAAGGAATCGCTTCCCGGAAATGCCGCACCAGTACAACTTTAGCGAAAGCAGTACAACCTTGGGAACCGTGGAATAAGGGCATTGTCCCTTTCAATCCCAAAAAGGCTAAGGTTGCGCCCAAAGCTTGACTTTGCTTGAGGGGATTAACAGTCAGTGCTTTGTTAGTAACGGTAACGATCGCCATTAAACTTCTTCCTCTTCTTCCCAAGGAGCGGGTTTGCGTATTTGTTCCCAAATCGGGCTATACAGAGCTTCGTACAGTTCCCGCGCCATCTCAATCATTCCCACATAACCTGCATAAGGATGGTGGCGTTCTTGGTTGATATCAAGGAAAGGAATTCGAGCTTTCAAAGCTGTGTATTGGTTACGTCCACCAGCAATCAGCATATCTGCGCGAGTGTCTTTAACCAGTTGTAGCAATTCTTGAGCGTTGCCTTTCTCAAGCATGATGCCGTCGTTGCCAATCAACTTCTTGATTTTGGCTTTATCTTCTTCAGTACTTTTGCGAGTACTGGTAGCAACAACTTCAATGCCTAAGTCTCTAGCAGCCGAGATAATCGACCAACTCTTAACACCACCAGTATACAAAACAACCCGCTTACCTTTGAGTCGAGCGCGATAGGGAGCCAGCGCCAAATCTAAAGCAGCCGTTTCATCTGCAATTAGCTTTTCTGTCCGCTCCTGTAAATCAGGATCGCCTAATTTAGCAGCGATATTTCGCAGACAGCGATTCATATCATCGATGCCGTAGAAAGACTCTTCAATGTAGGGGATGTTGTAACGCTCCTCCATCTTTCTCGCCATATTCAGCAACGCTCGTGAGCAGATCATGACGTTGAGCTTGGCACGGTGGGCGTAGCGAATTTCATCGTAGCGAGCATCGCCCGTAATTTTAGACAAAATACGGATGCCTAACTTTTCTAACAGTGGTGTTACTCCCCACATTTCACCGGCGATGTTGTATTCACCGATTAAGTTAATATCATAGGGCGTTGTATGTTCCGGTTCTGCTGTTCCGACAACATATTCTAATAGAGCTTCACCGCCAAAACGGTTGCCGAGATTTTTACTGCCAATGAATCCTGGGGCAATGACGGGAACAACAGGAATACCAATTTTCTCAGCCGCCGCTTTGCAGACAGCATCCATATCATCGCCAATTAAGGCTGTAACGCAAGTGGCGTAAACAAATACTGCTGCTGGTTGGTAGCGCTCTTTGAGTTCCAGAATCGCTTTGTAGAGTTTCTTTTCGCCACCGAAGATGACATCATTTTCACCCAAGTCAGTCGTAAAGCCCATTTTGTAGAGTTGCGGGCCAGACGACAGACTACCACGACTGCCCCAGGAATTACCAGCACAGGCGATCGGCCCGTGGACTAGATGCGCTGCATCTGCGATCGGCACTAAAGAAATCATTGCACCATCAAAAGCGCAGCCCCCTTGAGCCGCGCCAGGTTGTGCCTGTTGAGCGCAAGACTTGTTTTTCTTCTCGGATTGTTTGTGCTGATTATGTTCGCATCCTGTCTCAGTCAGCAGCTCGTTGATTTTGCCTTGGGTGCTTTTCATCTCTCTTCTCTTAATTGTTAATTGTCCTTTGTCATTTGTCATTTGAATTGACTATTGTACAGACGCGTAGACGCTCGAAGAGCGGCTTCTCGCAGAGTATAATCGCGTCTCTACCAATGACTAATGACCAATGCCCCATGCCCAATGACCAATGCCCAATAATTAGCAAATGTATCTTGTGACATCCTCTCCACATACATCAGCGAGGTAAGATAGAGCGCGGAAACGCAATCCTACAAATTCGTCATATAAAGGATTGAGTTTACATAGTGGTGGAATATCAATAGACTTCCCAAATAATTTAATTTGTCGCTCAAAGGGACAACAACAAGGAATTGTTTGGCAAATTAGATGAGCGAAGCGATTATTTTTAACCTGAATTCCATCCACTACACGGCGCAACGGATTAAGAAGATTGTGGAACCACCCTCGTTTTTTCTGGTTAGGTGGATGGTAATTAGGATGAGGATGAGTGTGAGTGTGTTCGTGAGTGTGATTGATGGTTTCCATTTATCAATTCCTTGGGTAAATGCTATCAAGAAAAAGGGGAGTTGGGGATGGGAATTGGACATTGGGCATTGGGTTTGGATATTTCCCTATTCCCTATTCCCTATTCCCTACTCCCCTTCTTTACCCTTTAATTAACACGTTGTGTTTCTACGCAATTTCTAACGAATCAAGTCGTAGGAAATATCTGTCTTAGAAGGAATGTTGGTGTTGCGATCGATTTCTTCAAACAGGGTGTTTACAGTCCAGTTGAGGAGGTTGATTATACCTTGATAACCAATGGTGGCGTAGCGGTGTAAGTGGTGGCGATCCATGATGGGGTAGCCGATTCTCACGAGGGGAATCTTGGTGTCGCGCCACAGGTACTTACCGTAGGTGTTACCAACTAAGAAGTCTACTGGTTCGGTGAACAACAATGAACGCATGTGCCACAAGTCTTTACCAGGCCAAACAGTTGCATGTTGACCAAAGGGGCTAGAAGCAAGCAATTCTTTGATTTCTGCTTCAAATACTTCGTTGCTGTTGTGAACCAAGACATGCACAGGTTCAGCACCCATTTCTAGCATAAAGCCAACTACGCTGTATACTAAATCTGGTTCGCCGTAGATAGCGAAGCGCTTGCCGTGAATCCATGAGTGAGAGTCAGTCATGGCATCAACTGCACGACCGCGTTCGATTTCCAATTCTTGAGGAATGGGGATACCACTCAATTCGCTGAGTTTCATCAAGAACTCATCAGTACCCTTAATGCCCCAAGGACGGGAAACTGAGGTTGGTTGCTTCCACTCTTTTTCAATATACTCGCGGGTTTTGAGGGTAGAGTGTGCTTGCAGAGCGATCGTCGCTTTAGCATTGATTGAATCTTCTGCATCTTCCAGCTTTGTACCACCTGGGTACATATCGAACTCACCTGTGTTTGGTGAATCCAAGTAGTCGCTGTTGTCGGCTAGAATTGTGTAGTCAAAGCCGAACAAAGAAGCAATCCGCTTGATTTCGCGGTTGTTACCTACGTAGGTGTCAAAACCTGGGATGAAGTTGATTTTACCATTGCTGGTTTCTTTCTTATGACCTGCGGTCAAGTTAGAAAGAATTCCCTTCATCATGTTGTCGTAACCAGTGATGTGGGAACCGACAAAGCTAGGGGTGTGAGCGTAAGGTACTGGGAAATCTTGAGGAACTGAACCAGCTTCCTTGGCGTTGTTGATGAAAGACTGCAAGTCATCACCAATTACTTCTGCCATACAGGTGGTGCAGACAGCGATCATCTTGGGCTTGTAGAGTTGGTAAGAGTTCGCCAAGCCGTCAATCATGTTTTGCAGACCACCAAACACGGCTGCATCTTCAGTCATTGAAGAAGATACACCAGAGAATGGTTCTTTGTAGTGACGGGTTAAGTGGGTGCGGAAGTAAGCAACGCAACCTTGAGAACCTTGAACGAAAGGTAGAGTACCTTCAAAACCAACAGCAGCAAAGATTGCTCCCAATGGTTGACAACCTTTAGCAGGGTTAACGGTTAAAGCTTCACGAGCGAAGTTCTTTTCACGATAATCCCAACCCTTTGTCCACTCTGCAACCCGTGTTACTTCTTCGGGTTCGTGACCATTTTCAAACTGCTTTTTGTTTTCAAATAGCTGTTGGTACTCAGGCTGGTGGAATAACTCAACGTGGTCTTGAATTTTTTCTGGATTCTGAGGCATTTCTGGATCTCCAAGCTTACTGAATTCTTTACTGATTGAGGAATAAGGATTTGAGGCGGGGATGGGAGATGGGAATATGATTCAAAATTCAAAATGCAAAAATCAAAAGAAATTTTTAATTTTTCAGTTTTGAATTTTGGATTCCCAACTCCCCCCTGGGGTTTTAGCCCCAGGTTATCCTTACTTATCGCTCTCTCCCATTTCCTTAGACGGCAGCCTTAGCCTTAGCTTCAGCCTTCTTAGCTTGAGCTTTTTCATTCCAAGGAGCGCCAATTAATGACCAGGTTGGGCTGTTGAGTGCCAAGTCCATATCGCGAGCGAAGATGGCGAAGCCGTCATAACCGTGATAAGGGCCGGAGTAATCCTTTTTGTGGTTTAATTTTTTTCAACTATTTAATGTTTGCAGTAAGCAATGTCTCTGCTAAACATTGTTTTCTAAGAACACATTTATTTTTAGCCTAAATATAGGCTAAAAACACAGCATAATCAGGTTCAGGACTCACGCATCATTTAAATGTTGTCCTGAGCCAGGGCAATTAAAAAATCGCCCATTTTTTTGCTCATCTCTGCAAGCACAGCAGCAAAAAGAACACATGAGAACGAAAGTACTACTAGAATTAGAGAAAGTTAATCTGCGTTTGAAGTCTGCAAAAGCAAAGGTGACAATTAGAGAATCGAATGGAAGTCTGCAATTACGGGCGACGTTACCAATTAAACCGGGAGACAAAGACAGCAACGGTACTGGGAGAAAGCAATACAATCTCAGTTTGAATATTCCCGCTAACTTTGATGGACTCAAGACGGCTGAGGAAGAAGCCTATGAATTAGGGAAGTTAATCGCTCGTAAAACGTTTGAATGGAATGATAAATATTTAGGTAATGAGGCGATTAAAAAAGATTTTCAATCTATAGGGGAATTACTTGCAAAATTTGAAGAAGAGTATTTTAAAACTCACAAACGCACAATTAAAAGCGAACATACTTTTTTTTATTACTTTTCCCGCACAAAGCGATTTACGAATCCTAAAGATTTGGCAACTGCTGAGAATCTGATAAGTTCAATTGAAGGAATTAATAAAGAATGGGCTAAATATAATGCAGCTAGAGCGATCGCAGCATTTTGTGTGACATTCAATATCGAAATTGATTTATCGAAATATTCCAAAATGCCTGAGAATAATTCTCGAAATATACCGACTGATGCAGAAATATCTGAGGGAATTATCAAGTTTGAAAATTACCAAAATTACAGAGGCAATCAAGTTAATCAAAATGTTCAAGATAGCTGGAAACTTTGGCGTTGGACGTATGGAATGTTAGCAGTTTTTGGTTTACGTCCACGGGAACTTTTTATTAATCCCGATCTTGATTGGTGGTTGAGTCAAGAAAATATAGATTTGACATGGAAAGTTCATAAAGATTGTAAGACTGGTGAGAGAGAAGCATTACCATTACATCGGCAATGGATTGAGGATTTTGATTTGAGAAATCCGAAGTATTTAGAGATGTTGGGGAGTGCGATCGCAAAAAAAGATAACACTAATCATGCTGAAATAACAGCGTTAACACAGCGAGTTAGTTGGTGGTTTCGCAAGATAGGATTAGATTTTAAACCCTATGATTTACGCCACGCTTGGGCAATTCGGGCGCATATTTTGGGGATACCAATTAAAGCTGCTGCGGATAATTTGGGGCATAGTGTGCAAGTTCACACGCAAACTTATCAGCGTTGGTTTTCTCTAGATATGCGGAAGTTGGCGATTAATCAGGCGTTGAGTAAGAGAAATGAAGTTGAGTTGATTAGAGAGGAGAATGCTAAGTTGAGGATGGAGAATGATCAGTTGAGATTGGAGGTTGAAAAGTTGAGGATGGAAATGGTTTATAAACAAAGTTAAACTTGCCCAAAGACTGATAATATAATAAACTTGGAGGTCAGTTATGGAAAGCATTAAGATTAGAACATATATTGGTGATGATGGAATTCTGCAAATCCAGCTTCCGCCTGAAATTGCTAACCAAGAATTAGATGTAGTGATTGTCTTTCAACCTGTCATACAAAAATCCTCACAGTCTCCAAACAAAACGCCAGAAGAACTAGGATACTCTCGTAAATTTGTTGAAGAAGTAATAGGTAGTTGGGAAGGCGATCCGCTTGAACGTCCAGAACAGCTTCCTTTTGAGTAACATTAAAAAAGTATGACAATAAAAAGAAACAGTGATTTACAGAAAGACTATCAAAAGGATGGAAGTATCAATAAAAACTTTTAGTCTTTTGCGATCGCTTCCTAGATATAGTAATAGCAATATGGTATGACTAAAGATTATCAGCAGCTGGTCGCAGACGATATTGTTTACGAACATCTCTTAATAACTTGGTCTTTGAACCCTTTGGTTCTAATACTTCTGCCACTTCCCAAAGCTCGCCCTCGTGTTTAAGATTGAGTACCCGACGAATTTCCTTCACCTCGTCACGAGAAATACCTAGTTTATCTGCCATACGGTTATGAAGTTGCAATTCTGACCCCTGGATTTTTCCATCAGCAATGGCAATTTCCCAAGCCGCACACAATATTAAGCGATGCTTCAGCCGCTCCTTATCGCTTTGGCTACAAGTTTTTTCTCGATGTTCATTCTCGAAAAGAATACTTGTTTCTATAATTTGGTCAAAAGTTTTGCGTTCTTTTATAGCTTTCCAAACCAGAGATTGTTCTTCCTTTCTAATACCGGAGGTAGTTATCAACCTATCTACTGTATCTTTCTCCTGGTCAGCTAATTCACCGTCTATCCAAGCCATTGGTAACGCAGCAATAATAATTTCTGATAAAAACTTACTTTTTTTGGCAGCTTCTTCTTTACTACTCCAGTTCGTCAAACCACTGTAAATTCCGACAGTTGCCAGCACTCCCAGCCCGACAGGAGCCGCAAGCGTTAGTAATGTGTATGTTGATGCACCGACAACTATACCCGTTGATATTCCAAAAAACCCTTGGACAGTTGTCAAAATACTAGCTGGCACAAATAGTGATGAGGCAACGGCTGAAGTTCCAACACCAGCCAATGTTCCTAAAGATGCACCTGTGCCTAAAGAGAGTGTATCTTTTAACCAAGCATCGCTGTTATTTTGCTTTAATAAATCTGCATTTAAATTTTGATACTCTTGAATTGAGCTTCTACTAACATATACATTCAATCCATCTAATTCATGGTCAAGGTAGTTCTGAAAAGATTTATCAGTAAAGTTGATGCCGCGTTTACTACCATCTTCATAGATTTTCTGGGTGGAATCATTAATAGTAGTTACAACTTTATGCCATGAATTGCCAAAAATGTTTTTCAAATTCTGAATATCAGCTTCTATTTCATCTAATCCAACAAAATTTACTTTTTTAAGTCGTTTAAGATAATAACCTTTATTCATAGCAAAAATCGTGTCTAAAACTGTCAGGGCAACCACAATGGCGATAGCAGCTGCAATGGGACTGGTAATAGCACCAATTAAGGGAACACCAGTCCAAGGTATAAGGGAATAAGCCATAAAAGTCAGAATACTACCAATTGCCAGAAGTGCCGCGTTAATAATTTTGCGTTCTTTGGCAGATGAATCAATATCAGAATATAAAATTTTTATCAGGCCAATATACAAAGGAATTTTAGGGATACGAGTCAAGGTGAAATTGATAACAGCAGCTAATACAGGAATCAAAAGAGCAAAAATGGTAGTCAGGACAGGCAAAACAGCCTGAATTATAAAAGGAAGAATGATAGGCATAGCAAATTACTTAAGAGAATTTAGTTTGTTAGTTTGAGCTTATTTGCATTTGATTTGAGCCAGACCAATGACTTGGTAATACTTATGAGGTTATTTTTCTAAGAGCCATGATATACACTTTTTAATACAGTACTGTTAATATTCTTTACTTTAAAAAACTTCCGTATTAATCGGCATCAGAGAATTTCAGCAAATCTCCAATGGTTTTTGTTACACTGCGATCGCAAGTAGAGTGCCTCAGCCTAAGTAAACTATTGGATGATGAAAAGGAATTAATGCTGACGCACCCTACAAAAATATAGATTAGGGACTTGCAATATTTTCAAATATATTTGGGGCGTGTGCGATCGCATCCCTCCCGTAGTGAGCGTTATCGCAAATCCCAATTCACCTTGATCATATCAGCAGGCGATCGCATTCCTCACGTAGGGTGCGTTATTGCATTGATTGACAATGCTTCGGTATTATAAAGGCATTGGGTTGTGGTTCTGTCCATGTCTGCAAGAGACATTTTTCACGAAGCCGTCAAACGAGGACTGCAAAAAGAAGGGTGGGTTATCACTCATGATCCGCTAGTTGTTAAGTTTGCCAAAGATAAAATGTCAGTCGATTTAGGTGCAGAAAAAATATTAGCAGCCGAGCGAGGAAGTGAAAAAATTGCTGTTGAGATTAAAAGTTTTTTGGGGGATTCAGAACTGTTTGAGTACCACGCGGCTTTGGGGCAGTTTCTCAATTATCGATTAGCTCTGCGACTCAGGGAGCCAGAACGAGTTTTGTTTTTAGCAGTTCCAGTCTCAACCTATCGCTCATTATTTAGCCGAGACTTTGCCCAAAGTTCAGTACAAGAGTATCAAGTTAAATTGATAGTTTACGATCCAAAGATTGAGGTGATTGTGCAATGGCAAAGCTAGACCAGTATCGTGAATATATTCAAAATTTACTAACGAAGTATGGCAGTTACCAACCTTCAGAGGAAGATGTTGAAATCCAATTGATATTCGATACGGTGCGAGATCATTACCAGATTCTAGAGATTGGTTGGGATGGATATGACCGAATTTATAATTGTGTGATACATCTCGATATCAAAGATGAAAAGATATGGATTCAGCATAATATGACCGATATCCAAATTGCTGAAGATTTGACTGAGATGGGAGTACTTAGAGAGGATATTGTTTTAGGATTACAGCCATCTTACCTGCGTCAATATACGCAATATGGCTTAGGGTGAATTTTCTAATAAGTAATGACAGGAAAATCTCTGTTTAATAGTGTGTGTTGTTGCAAAAAGCTAGAGCTACTTTACTCAAAAACAACGCCGCGATAAATTTCCGCCATTGGCAAGTCAATACTAACTGAATCTAAAGAAATAGATAACTCTAAGCCACTAAAATCACTGAGCAACCAACCTTTGTCTTGCTTGGTATAGCGTTCCACAAAAGGTTCATCTTGCTCGACTAATAAATATTCGCTAAAACTCTCAATTGAGCGATACATCCGAAATTTACTGAGTCGGTCGTAATCTGCGGTGGAAGGAGATAGAACTTCAACAATCAGCGTGGGATTCAAGACTTCATCTAAACGATCGCCATTTAGTTGTGGTTCGCCGTCAAAAACCATTACATCTGGATATACTCCGCGTCGATGTTCAGGAATCCACAGCCGTAAATCGCTGTTAATTGGCTCGAATTGAGTATCGCGGAGCAAAAACTTCAGAAATGCAAAAATATTGCCACCGATGCGGCTGTGTTTGAGCGTTCCTCCAGGCATGGGTACAATTTCTCCATCTCGATATTCACTGCGTCCTTCGGCTTTTTCTTCGATCGCACGATATTCATCTAAGCTGTAGCGGCGCGAGATGGTAGAAATCATAAGTTGTAAGCGATCGCATTGGCTATAAGACAACAATATTATTTTGTCACAGATTTGCTTGTGAGGTCATATCATGCTGCAATGCGATGCCTACACTGTTTTGAACCATCCAAACTAAAAATCCGAGAATTTGTTCCACAGGTGGAAGGGGATAATCCGTCAAGTCGATAGTGACAAGATTATCCTCCAGCTTCAGGAATCGCCATTGTGTACCACTGCTAATAGAACCATAGATTACGGCAACTGGACGATTTTTTGCGGCGTTGAATCTTTGTGCTGCAACCATTTCTGCAATACATTGTCCAAACCCAGTTCTTAAATCTGCTTTTTTTGCTTCTACAATCACAATTGCAGGTGCTTCAATTTCTAGTACTTCCGGCGAACGACTTAAAAGAAAATCACACATTCCATTAAGTCCAACTGCCTCATCAACTGTAAAATCTTCCCCAGAGAATAAGCTAATTTGGCGATTTAATATTCGTCTAACTTCTAATAATACTGGGTAAATAATTCCTTCGGAACGCGCTTTTTCACTTGCTGAAGAAACAAGTGACAGACTTTCTTCAAGATATGCCGTCAGTGTAGCAGATGCTTCAATTGGTTCAATAGCAGGAATAAATCGCCCACCTTCTTGCGTTTTTAACCCGAAAGCTTCTTTAACTTTACTGATAGTTGTAAACTGACTATAAGGCATAATTGCTAGAAATCATAAGTCGTAACCATTGGTATAGCTCACCGTCGGCATCACACTGGCTATAAGACAACAATATTATTTTGTCACAGATTTAAGTTGTAAATTAATAAATAGACATATCAAAAAATTAAATATGCTTTATTCAAAACCCTTGTAGAGATGTAGTACTGCCACGTCTCTTTTCACTTTTTATATGAAAAGTCTATGAAAAGTCTGTTTGCGATCGCTACTCGCAAACAGACTTAACTTTTTTATACTTCTAATTAAGCTTGCTCCCAAAGCTGACGTACATAATCAGGTAGCGCGCCAGCAATCTCCTGAATCCGCTCTGGGGAAAGTTCGTCTTTGGTAGCAGAAAATACCGCTTTAACTGCCTGTTCTGCGTCGACTGATCCTGGAACCCCGCCTTCATTGGCAACCCGCGTTAGAAATAGCTTGGAATCAATTCCAATGGGAGCCGGGCCTTTTAAAGGTTGACGGATTTTACTTAAAAATCTCACAATCGGATTGGTGTCTTTCCAGAGTTCAGCCACTTCAAACTGGAGTGCTTTCTCATCAGTAGGTATAGCTTCTGTATGCAGTTCTGCCTCGACGCGATCGCTTGCTTCTGTGGTCATTAAGTCACGCATGACGCGATACACAACTTCGGTAAAGTCTCTTGCGTCATACAAATCTGCAAATCCGCTTCGAACCATGACTTTTTCAAGAAAGGAGTGATGTTCATCAGCGATCGCAGTTCGATTATCTTCAATCTCCGTTGGGTCAACTTCTGGAATGTTTGTTCTAAAACTTTGATCGGGCATTGTTTTTTCTTGTGGTTCTTAATTTTGAGTCTTTATGCTTACCTTATGTAAGGTCGCACAAATCAAAAACCCTTAGTATCATCCAGAAGTTTGAGATACCATTTATTCAAAAGTTAGAAATTCATCTGATTTGCATGGATACAGGTAATAGAACTACCCCTCTAAAAAGGTTCTGGCTAACACACACTTAATTTCTGGAAATATCATATCTATTGAGTAAAGCAATACTCTTGGTGTTTTTGCTTGTTGTAGACATCACCCATTGGTATCAAAAAACAGTCAAAATAGATGAGTTAGTATAAAAGCAGCCAAAACAAAGATGGTAGAAACAACAAACGTTGAAATTCACACTTCCTATGTCAAAGTACCTAACAATGGCTTAAAAATCGATGCTTACTTAGCTCAACCATCACAAAAGGGAACCTTTGGCGCAGTTATAGTTTTTCCAGAAATTTTTGGCATCAATAGTAATATTCGAGATATCACCGAACTAATCGCTAAACAAGGTTATATAGCGATCGCCCCGGCGATGTATCAACGTACTGCTCCCGGTTTTGAGGCTAATTTTAGCGCTGAAGATGTTGGGTTTAGTCCAGAAGCCTATCGGTTGGGTTTGGAGTACTATCAACAAGTAAAATATCAAGAGATATTTAGCGATATTCAAGCTACCATTACTTACCTCAAAACTTTACCCAATGTCAAAGATGATGCGATTGGTGTGATTGGTTTCTGTTTTGGCGGTCATGTTGCTTATATGGCTGCAACTTTACCCAATATCAAAGCCACAGCTTCGTTTTATGGTGGCGGGATTACCACTGCTAGTTATGGTGAAGAGACTCCAACCATTAATCGCACTTCGGAAATTAAAGGTACTATTTATGCATTTTTTGGCACAAGAGATGCATTAGTTTCCCAAGAAGAAAATGAGCAAATTGAAGCGGAATTAAAGAAACATCATATAAATCATCGTGTATTTCGATACGATGCCGGACACGGATTTTTCGCTGGATTCTTCAAGGACCAATACCCATTTTTAGCCCAGCACCCAAGTTATAACCCAGAAGCTGCTCCTGATGCTTGGCAACATGTTTTAGAACTGTTTCAAAACAACTTGTGATCCGGCTTGTCGTAGATATCGCACTCATTGAACAAGAGTGCGATACTTTAGTCTTTAAGCTTTTGCGTTTTTAAGCAGTAATTGACAACCGCATAAAAACGGGTTTTGACTTTCTATGCGATCGTCTGCAAGCACTTCAATGGGAAGCTTGCTATTGTAAATCAATTCGTCATAATCCATCAATGCATCCCACTTGATCTTGCCAGTTGGGAAGCCTAGCTGTGAAGAACTATCAGATATTAATTCTTGCCATTTCTGAATCTCTGGATCTTGTGATTTGCAGTAATCGAGAATGGCAATCAAGGCACCAGGCTTAGTAACTCGCAGGATCTCTGCAAGGGCACGGACTGGATCGCTAACGACACAAAGAGTAAATCCCGATCCTGCTGCATCAAAAGTATTATCAAGAAAATCAAGATTGCAGAGATCCGATACCTTGAAAGTAATGTCTGCGGATATCGACTTTTTACGTGCTTCATCCATCATCTTCTCAGAAAGATCGACACCGACGACACTTACACCTTCAGGATAGGCTGGAAGATTAAGACCAGTTCCTACCGCAGCATCGAGGGCAGTTTGTCCTGGCTTTAGCTGCAAGGAAGCAATTAATGGTTCACGCTCGATGTGCCAGTAACGCTTCATAATTGCGTCATAATCCACCGATCCCTGATCGTAGGTTTCAATCACCTGGTGTATTTGCATAGATTTTTTAACAAACAGAACTACTGATTTGAACTATCTGTTCAACTGTATAAGCTGTTAGCGCTCAAAAATTGTATATTCTCTTACCAATAAAAAAACTTCATTGTATATTCTCTTACCAATAAAAAAACTTCATAATAGACATATTCTCTGATATCCTTTGACCGAACAATATCTATAGCAGCGAAGTTACAAGAGCGGTTGGTGTATTATCAAAAAAAGCGATTACACCAATGGCACTGTTACGATAATGCAGAGTGATTCCCCCTAAACAGCATTGTTCAAGCTTCGTAAATTGGCAAAGGTATTGTTACTTACAGCACTTGACAAGTCAATGAAGTACACCCCTCCTCAACTTAAAATCTGCTGTATAATCCAAAACTCTCTACATCTTCCTGTTCCCCACAGCCTCAGCCATAATTCAGAGTTCAACCATTCGTGAGCCGCAGAGGAATCTGAATGATAAACTCGGTTCCTTTTCCAGGAGTTGAGATACACTCCAGTTTACCGCCATGTTTTTCTGCGACGATTTGATAGCTGATGGACATACCCATTCCGGTTCCTTTGCCAATGGGTTTGGTGGTGAAAAAGGGATCGAATATTCGTTGCTGAAATTCTTTAGAAATACCGACTCCGTTATCAGCGATCGCAACTTCTAACCAAGTTGAATTAACTATCGATGTGCGAATCTTAATTCTACTAGGATTGTTCTCTATCCCCTGATAGGTAAGCTTGGCATTATTTTCTTCTAAGGCATCAATCGCATTGACTAAAATATTCATAAATACCTGATTGAGTTGTCCGGCATAGCATTCTACTAGGGGTACAGTGCCATAGTCTTTAATCACCTCAATTTCAGGTTGTTCTGGTTTAGCTTTAAGGCGGTGCTGCAAAATCATCAAAGTACTATCGATGCCTTCATGAATATCGACGCGTTTAAATTCCGCTTCATCAATGCGAGAGAAATTCCGCAGCGACAGTACTATTTGACGAATGCGCTCGGTGCCTACTCTCATCGAAGACAACATTTTTGGCAAGTCTGACTGCAAAAACTCTAAATCGATGTCTTCAGCAGCCGTTTGAATTTCATCAGCAGGGTAGGGATTATATTGCTGATACAACTGCATCAGTGCTAATAAATCCTGGGTATATTCCTGCACATGGGCGAGGTTGCCATGAATAAAGTTGACTGGATTATTAATTTCGTGTGCGACTCCAGCCACTAGTTGTCCCAGACTAGACATTTTTTCACTTTGAATAACTTGAGATTGAGTACGCTGCAATTCCCCTAATGCATTTTTAAGTTCAGTAGTGCGTTCTTCTACCCGTTCTTCTAGTTCTCCTTTGCTTTTCTCTAAAGCAGTAAACGATTCATGCAGTTGTCCTGCCATGTGGTTGAAAGAGTTAGACAGGGTATTAAGTTCTCGAATACCGCTAGTTTCTACTGTCTGACTTAAATTACCAAATGCCATTGCTTTACTTGCCTGATTCAGCCGCAAAATCGGGCGGATAATCCAATGAGAGGTAAACACGCCCATCACTGAGGCAAGGACTAATGCGCCAAAACAAAGGGCGATGGTAGTGCGCGTGTTGGCGTTAACTTGGGTCATGAATGTGTTTTCTGGCACACTCACCACCATCAGCCAATTCAAACCATACTTGTCACGCCAAGGTACAATATCTACAAAATGCCGTTTTCCTTCCACCTGAAGTTGAAAATCTGTGTCTTGGGTGATAGACCCAAACCCAGAGGTTTGGAAATGTCTGGCAACGTTCTGGATTATTGGGTCAGAACTGTCGCTCGCTCGCAATCGCCGGATTTCTTGATTAACCACGACAAAAGGCTTCTCTGTACCGGAACTGGCAATTAATGTGCCATCCCGCTCCAAAAGGAACACCTGCCCAGACTGACTAATATCCAAACTGCGTAAAAAATTGCTGAGTTTTAGTAGGTGAATGTCTGTTGCAATCATTCCTAATAAGCGATTTTGCGAATCGTAAATCGGACGACTAGCAGAGGCGCTGATGTAAGGCCCCGTTGGAAAATTTGCAGTCACAATCTTTGCCCAAATAGGTTTACCAGCAGCGATGGGTTGGGTATACCAAGATTCAGTAAAATTGTTCCAAGTCCATCGAGTATTTATTTGAGTTCGATTACCTTGATTATCTGTGGCATAAGTGGAAGTATTATTGGGAAGCTTGGCAGTCCAATCATCAATGGTAATAGTTTTGCCATCATAACGAGCAGCTCCTAGCCCCTCACCTGTCGTTAGTCCAATACCAATATAAGTTAGGTCATAAGCCTGCATCTGATCCCAGAA
Source organism: Nostoc punctiforme NIES-2108 (assembly GCA_003326195.1). Lineage (GTDB taxonomy): Bacteria > Cyanobacteriota > Cyanobacteriia > Cyanobacteriales > Nostocaceae > Nostoc > Nostoc punctiforme_A. The sequence continues at coordinate 226,899 of LXQE01000125.1, read as the reverse complement.
ATACTTGCCAAGGGTTTGGCGATGCCTACGGCTGGCTTTGCCTACGCCCACATCCAATAGTCCCCTACGAATAGCATCTGCGTTGATCTGATTAAGGGTTTGCGGAATGGAAAGATAAGACTTCAGATGCTCGTCCACTAGATCGCTGGTGCGATCTATCAACTGTTCGGCTAGGTCGTTAACTGCTCTTTGTCCATTTTTAAAAGACAAATAACCTACTAAACTGACCGCTGCAAAAATTTGGATAAGGAAGGGAACAATAAGAACAATCTGTAATGGGAATGCCTTAGCTTTTCTGAAATAGGGAGTCTTCATTGCTGGAAGCTGAAAATTGTGCTGATTTGATTTGCTTTTATAGTTCCCAAGATGTTCGCATACTCACCTTTTTTTAAATTTTTTTGTCAAGTCAAAAGCGTCTATAGGGTGGAATGTTACTTCCTCAAGCAAAAATTGCTGCCCAGATTTCCAACTTCTACCCTCTGGGTGTCTGTAAGAAGTCAGGGATCTAAATCCAGCGATTTAGTAAGTGACATTTAGATGTAGAGTGCGTTGCGGGGGGGGTTTCACCTGTATTGCCTTGTTTCCCCACAGGGAAATCAGGCATTGCCCGCCCAACTGGCTGACTCCCAATTGTCGCTGCTGGCGTGACACAAAAAAATCAGAGTTTGAGATGTTCTAGATATTAGTAATAGCATTAGCACAAAATTTGTTTTTTTATTAATTCCATGATTTCAACTTTTAAATTGGGAGTAATTTATGCAGCAATTTCAAGTAACATCAGATAGTTTGAATATACGTTCAGCACCGATTATTGATGAAGCTAATCAAATAGCAGCTCTTCCAAAAGGATGTATTGTATCTAAAATTAAAAATTCGGATCATGAAAAGTGGTGGAGGGTTGCAACTATTCTTGAAGGAAAAACTTTAGAAGGTTTTGTCGCTCAAAAATTTCTGAGTCCAGTCACAAAATTTTCTATCAAGACTGTGCTTAAAATTGGTGAAATTCCCATTCTCCAGGCAAATGGAGAATCTGCATTTTTCTATGAAGCAGGGATGAGCATTAATGCTGATGGTGCGCCTAATGCTTATCACCCMGCAGATAGAGGGATTGATTTTTTGGCAAATGCTGGGTATTCAGATAACTGGTGGGCACTCGCTGTAGATAAAAATGGCAATCCATTTATTCAARRCAGTACWGATCCATATCCTGGATACTATATTTCTACAACTGCATTATTTGACTCTGGATTTGTTAAACAAAATCCACGTCGCTATGTTGATTCAACAAAGATTCCGTATATTGTTCTTCCGGGAAATGGTGATTTTAGAAAAGCTACAGGGGTTAAATTAGGAGATTTTGCAGTTGTTTACAACACTAACAATGAAAAACTTGCTTTTGCAATTTATGCTGATATTGGGCCTAAAAACCAGATTGGAGAGGGTTCAATAGCTTTGTCTCAGGCTCTGGGAAACGATCCATTAGTACGCTCAAGAGTCAGGCAAGGAATTCCCAAGGACATCGTTTATATTGTTTTTCCAGGTTCTGGGAATGGACAGCCAAGAACAATTTCAGAGATAGAAGCTGAAACTAAACGATTCTTTGAAATATGGGGTAGCGTAGAACGGATAAAGTCTCTATAAAAGTGTATGCAAATTTAGTTGCAGTAGAGACGTAGCAGTGCTACGTCTCTTTTTCGGAGAGCGATGTCTACGAGACGCTTTGCGAATGCGTCTACGTAATCATTTTTGCTTGAAAAAATTCTGAGTAGAATAGCATATTCTAAGTTGTTGCTACTGGTTTCTTTCCATTCTTGCTCTCCACACTGGCAACGAATGACGGTTGCTCATCATTGAGAGTTGGCGACTCCCCTCGCAGTCCCTTACGACGCTGGTTTTTAGGAACTCCTCCCGCCATACCGTACTCGACACTGCTTTTGCCATATCGAGTTGCAACTGCCATTAACATGTGTTCTGTCATATCTCCCAACTCGCTCTCTGTTTCTAGCATCTCACGATATAATTTATCCAAAGTAGAAAGAGCAGTGTTGTAGGCATTTTCTCTAGTTCGCATCGTTTCGATCAGGGTTGAGAAGGCAGGTAAAGTGAGTCCATTGCCTAAATCTAAATTCGGATCAATAGAGTTTATGCTAGCCGCACGACGCACTGCTCTTTCTAACATTAGGGAAGTTCTTTTTCTACGAGCCACGATCTGCACCTTGTAATACAGTACGGTTAATATTCTTTACCTTAAAAAATTTACGTATAGATCAGCCTGAGAGAATTCTGGCAAATCTGCAATGGTTTTTGCTACAAGTGCGATATTTGTCACGAATGCGCGAAATACTTAAATGAGAAAGCAAACTGGGGTTTGAGAAAGTAAAAGCTGCTTTTGCTTGCGGAAAACACCAAAATGAGTAAGTAAAAGCTGCTTTTGCTTGCGGAAAACACTAAAATGAGAAAGCAAAAGCTCATTTTGAGTAAGTAAAAGCTCATTTGACTTGCGGAAAACACCAAAATGAGTAAGTAAAAGCTGCTTTTGAGTAAGTAAAAGCTTATTTTGCTAACTAAATTTGACTTTATCTATATTTTTGCGCTGCAATGACTAGTTTTGATCGTTGTGATGGTAGTGCGATCGCAAAACATAGTGCCTCAAGGGAGCAATCCAAACAACTGCTAGAAATTGCTAAAACATGACTAAAGCTCGGTTTTAGGTGAACCAAGCATGGATTGAAATTTTATTTGATGATCATCATGACGCTTAGAGGATGTTTGAAAAGTTCTTAGTGATGTATCAAATCCTTTTAGATCCCCCTAAATCCCCCTTATAAAGGGGGACTTTGATTCCAGTTCCCCCCTTTTTAAGGGGGGTTAGGAGGGATCAATAAGTGCAAAGATACAGCCAACTACTTTTCAAACAACCTCTTAGAAGATGTTTTAAAAGCCCTAAAAGTTGTAATTTCGCAGTTCTGCGTGGGTTAAGTACAACGCCCAATTAAGGTTTTAGCTATGTACTAAGATGCAATACTTTCCTAACTATGAGAGCAAAAAACCCTTTTAAAACATCATCTTAGAGAAACGCAATTTAAGAAAGCAAAGAAATTTTACTTGCGAGTTAAGTTTAGCAGTTCTTTTGGAGAAGCAAGTAAATCAATAGCCACGAAGTAAATTTGACCTTGAGGATCGAGTAAAAATCGCCAAGCAATGTTCATCCCAACATTACCTCCAAACCAAGGAGTTTCGACCGTACCAGTAATTTTATGCTGTGTATAACCATCTTCGATAGTTTCCGAAACGCCTTTGGTTGGCTTCATTACTAACCCTTGTCCCTCATCTCTTAGGTAGGAAGTAATAGCTTCTCGACCAACAATTGGTTTTTGGAAAGGTGGTTGCAGCGCACCATTAGTAGCAAATAAAGCAACAGCAGCTTCAAAGTTATCTGCATTCATGGCTTCAATGTATTTCAGCACTGTCGGTTCTGTAACTCCTTCAATAGTAAATTGGGGACTTAGGGATGTACGTGTGAACTTAAAGTTTATGACTTCTGCCTGTTTGTTATTAGCCAGAGACGGATCAAACCCCATATTTACTACAGTATTGCGTAGTACAGTAATTTGCTGACTCTGATCGATTCTCTGAACAGCTTGTAGCACTGTTTTAACTTCAGTTGACATTTGATAGCCAACTGGCATAGGAGCAACGATACCCTCTTTCATCCACTCTCCTAACTGCCACCAGAATCCCAGCTTGGCATTGACACCAAAGTATGCATAGGAACGGCTAATAGGGGTATCAGCATTACTCGCTAAATCACTCATTAATTGCGTTTGCTCTTCATGAGACATCCGCTTAATATCGTTGAATATACCTTCCATTAATTGGAGATTAGCTTTTCCGGGAGCAGCTGGAGTAATTGTACGACCGATTTCAGCGTAGGCATACCAAAGAAATGCTAGTTGATCCTCAATGTTGAGTTTAGCAAACATTGCTGTAGTAGCTGGAACAGCATCTGCCACTTGAGTGCTAGAGAAAATATTGCGTGCGGAATCGATAGTATAACTCATGCTTATTACCTTAAAGATTTAGCTATTCAGTAGTTGCTTTCGGCTACAATTTTGCAGCTTAGGGAATAAATCTAGAGCATTTTTCTTGGATGACACAATTATCTCTAGATATCCAAATCCGAATTATTATCATTCACTATGGCATCATAACTGCTAAACGTTAACAAAAGACTAAGCTTTAGAATATTTATCTGATGAATATCATTGAAGGAAATGTATATCCACTATTTTTTCAAATTCATAGTTTAATAAAAGTTTTATTTAGAAAAATATATCTCCCTAAAGAGAGATATGTGGCTATATAGTATCTATCTATATAGATAAATGTATCTGCATTTAGACCTTTTTAGCAATAAAAATACAATTGCTCAATTGCTCAACTTTGTTTAAAACTGGCCGATAGTATTTCGGATAGTGAGGCACATCGGGGGATGCAGGATTTCTGCCAGATTTATATTCTACCAGAGGCTATTGCTTGAGCGATCGCAGATGCAATAGAACAACCTAATAACATGGATTTAGCAAAATTCTTATGCGCCTCACCGCCAGCCCTTATTGATTTTAAAGGGTCGGATACTAGGTTAAATAAAAATTTATTTTATTTGCGATCGCCGTTTAGTTAGGGGATGCTTTGCCTCAATTCGTGAAGCCAATTGTTTTGAGGTTATCTGTAGGGCAATATAGTCAGTCAATCTTACCTGGACTGGATTAAATAATTGATTATACCTAAAATTATCAAATGAGCCGGGTAGAAGAGATAGAACCATCTAGCTCGCGAACCTTGTTGACCATTAAATTGAAAAACAATGAATCCCGCAACAATTGACCAACCTTGAAATATATTAAGCATGGATAGGATTACTAAAATAAAAAAGTGAAAAATGCACCAGTAGAGCAACCATACTTTGGGTTTGAGTTTGTCCATTAGGGACATCAAGAAAATTACTCCAATCCCATAAGTTCCATATTCAACGCCCAAGCCCTCTGCAACTGCTGCACACAAGCCAATAATTATTAATTGCTGCCATAATTCTGGGTAACGCTTTACTAAGCGCAACATCACAAGTCCAAGAAGAAGCGTGAACAGAATATTAAGTGATAAGCTCTGGAAAACAATACTATAGATTGGCTGAGATATTATTGCTGCAATTAATAGCCTCCTCCCATAGCGGTGTATATTATGGGTATGTTTTTCGCCTTCAGCCAGAAGCCATGCAAAGAGGGGAAAGCTCAATCGCCCCAATAAGTGCAAGATTACCAACTCTGGCATTAGCAAATAGCACACATGATCCATAACCATGAATACTGCTGCTAAGATTTTAATGCTAAAAGCTGAAACTTTAATCACAACGTTACAGTTACCTTGGATTCCTTGATATAAAATCCCGAAAATTTTATTTAATATAAGAGTTATTCAAAATACTAGCAATTTGATAACATTAACAAAAAGGGCAATGTCTTACGACGGGCTGTGACGCTCCAGCGTCGCTCTAAGCGTACTCCTACGGAGAAGCAAGCTACGCCAAAGGCTTTACGCTACGCTATCGGTGACGCCCTCTTCAGCATAAAATGCAGAAACACTATGGCAAAGCGTAAAAAAAGTAATCTTCAGTGGATAAAAGAAACGCTTGAACTAAAACCTGACCATCGCTGGGAATCTCCATCAGGCTACAAAATTTTTGTTGCAGATAGAGGCGCTGTTCGCTTGAATGTTCCCCAAAGTTGGGTTTTTGAGCCGCAAGAAAAATCTTTCAAGTTCCTCGATAAAAAACCACCCAACGATGATTGCTGCCTAGAAGTATCTTTTAATCGCCTGCCACCCAATGACTGGAGCCAGTTTCCGCTAAAATCCACCTTGAAGAAAGTCCTAGAAGACGACAGCCGCAACATCATTTCTAAAGGAGAAATTATTACCGTCAAGCGTCAAACCGCCAGAATTGTCTGGACAGAAATGAAGTTCATTGACACTCAAGAAGAACCACGGGAAGCTTTTTCGCGGACTTGCATTGGTTTGGGGTCGAATGTTCAATGCTTAATTACATTCGATTATTGGGCAGACCAAGCAGAACAACTAATACCCGTTTGGGATGAAGCGATGCGTAGTCTCACATTAGGGTTGTATATTCGTGACCCCATGACTGGTTTAGCTTTTCCAGACTGAGCTACAACAAGGAATTGTAAGCATCTATCAAATTGAAGCGTCTAGCTCAAAGTCTACAATGAGCTACTTATTTTTTGCGGAGTTGGGGCAAATTAATAATACTCCTGCTTTCAATATTTTGTGAGAGGAACTATGCTAACAACAACTCGACAGCAGCGGTTTGATGCAATTGTGATTGGCTCTGGAATTGGTGGGTTGACAGTTGCCGCGCTCCTATCTAAGCTTTATCACAAAAGCGTTTTAGTGTTAGAACAGCATTTCACCCCTGGGGGATTCACTCATACCTTTGAGCGCAAGGGAAAATTTCTTTGGGATGTGGGGCTGCACTATGTTGGAAATATGGGAGATGGAGGCACTGGCAAAGCTGTGTTTGACTATCTCACCAATGGCAATTTGAATTGGCACAAGATGCCCGATCCGTTTGAAAAATTTGTCTACCCGAACTTCACCTTTGAGGTTTATTCTGACCCTAATCGCTTTCAGTCTGATCTAATCCAGCGCTTTCCTCGCGAGCAGTCAGCCATTCGGCGGTACTTTAAGGATGTCCAGAAAGCGGCATTTTGGTTTGGGGCGCATTCAATGTTGGAGCTATTTCCGGTATTGCTGCATCCTCTACTCAGGCGGTTTGTTCGTCATTTTGGGGCTATTGCTAGACAAACGACCCAGCATTATTTGAACAGACATTTTCAAGATGCCCAACTCAAAGCATTACTGGCTTCCCAGTGGGGAAATTATGGCTTACCGCCATCCCAAAGTTGCTTTGGCATTCATGGTGCGATTGTTACCCATTATTTTAAAGGCGGCTGGTATCCTGTGGGTGGGGCAAAGGCGATCGCGCAAGCCATTATTCCCGTGATTGAACAAGGGGGTGGTGTCGTCATCACCCAACGCCGAGTCACAGAAATCTTGTTGGAATCCGGGGTGGCAGTGGGAGTGAAAGCCCAAGATACAGCACATGCCAAGGCAGACCTGGAAACGTACTTTGCACCTATTGTGGTGTCTGATGCCGGAGCCTTCAATACTTATGTGAAGCTGATTCCACCCAACTACCCGCTGGCAGAGCGCCAGAAAATTCAAGCGTTTCCAAAAGGTAACAGTATGGTGACGGTATATTTAGGGTTAAAAGAGAGTCCACAGCAACTAGGGTTTCAGGGTGAGAACCATTGGATTTACACGACCTATAACCACGACGCAATTGTCCAAGATCCACCCATCTCTGCTGATAATTTACCTAAATTCTGCTATCTCTCATTTCCATCGCTGAAAGATCCATTAGCTGAGGGGCATACGGCAGAAATCATTGCCTACGTTGACTATGATTTCTTTTCGCAGTGGCGGGAACAATCCTGGCGACGGCGAGGCGCGGATTACACTGAACTGAAAGCCCAAATTACCCAATCTCTGATTCAGTTAGTGGAGCGCCACTATCCTGGCTTTCAGGATTTGATTGAGTATGCCGAACTCTCGACTCCACTGACGGTGGAACACTTTGATGCTAGCGATCGCGGTGCTATCTTCGGCATTCCCTGTATTCCTGAACGCCTGGATCAATCGTGGATCGGGGCTAGAACACCAATTAAAAATCTATACCTGACCGGAGTCGATACACTTTCACTCGGCATTATGGGAGCGATGATGGGTGGAGTGAAAACAGCAGGTGTTTTAAATGGGGCATTCGGCTTTTTTAAGATTATGACAACCATTATGAGAAGGTGACAGAGAAAGCTTTACGAGTATATGACATTGATAAACCCAGACATGAGATATTACTTAAGTCATAATTTAACTAGTTACTTTTATCACTAGTGTATAGCTGTTTGAAATCATATCCTTATAAACATGAGACATCAACCAGATTAAGGTTTCCAGAACTTTAATCATACAATTTACCAAAGTAAATTTAGTCATGAATATCAAACAAATTCTTGCTGGTGCAGTGCTTCTTTTACCATTTGCTGTTACTTCTATTCCTTCGCAAGCGTCAGCATCACAGGTTATTATCAATCCCCATAGCCCTAATAGACCTGCTCAAATAATCGCAAAAAAACCACCACAAATTAAGCGTTATACAACACCAGTGAAAAAGAAAGTGCTAGTTCCTGCACATTGGGAAAAAACAAATCATGGTCGCAAGTGGGTTGCGGCTCATTATATATACAAGTAAAAACGCCTGAAACCTTAAGCAATTGGAATATAAGAAGCGAAATCTTCTTATATTAACGTGAGTTCGATGAACCTCTCCCTCCCAACCTCCCTCTCCGAAACGGAAAGGGAGGAGCAACGAAAAATTCAGCTTTTTGCTCCCCTCTCCGACACGGAGAGGGGCTGGGGGAGAGGTCAAATAAGACTTGTCGAACTCACGTTATATTATCTCTCTATTTTTAGTAGGGAGAGTGTTAAATGCAAGGCAAATAAAAACTTTTTACTCAAGATTTGAGAGATACTCATGAAATTGGCATCATTGACAAATGTTTTGGTTGCAGGTGCGATCGCTCTCGGTGCGACTGCAACCATCAATCAGCCAAGTCAAGCCGAAAGTAGGCGAGGATTTTATTGTGACACATCAGGAAACAAACCTGTGACGGTGTACAAAAATCCTAAAGGTGTTACTGAGCCTTGGGTTCGCTGGACTTCTAATTACTTCAAAGACGCTGGTTACAATAAACTGACGCGCTGTCAAGAAGTAAGCCAACGCTTGGAAACTTATCGCCGCAACAGAAACTTGAGGTTTATTACTGTCGGTAAAATGAATGGGCAAAATGTGATTTGCACCGCAAATCAAGTCAGTGGACGCTGTGAAAACTTGATATTGACCCTCAAACCCAATGAAGATGGTGTGCAAGCGCTAAATAATCTCCTAGCTTGGCACCAACCCCTCAGTAAAAGCAATAGAACACCTTACGTTGATTTGAGAGAACATCTAGGAATTCCCAAAGAATAAATACAGCTATTTCCAGGTAAGTCAACTTAACATGAAAAGGGCGGTTATAAACCGCGTCTACACGAGGCTTTACCCACCTCCGTGGGTTTCAAACACTCAATTTTTCTTTAGTCCGCCTCCGCGGACTACCCTGCGGGAAGCCGCAAAGCGTCTATGTTTGTGTAGCTGCGAATTCCATTCGCTTTCATTTGACACGCACAAGCAAGGCTTGTGCCCTTACCACAGATAGTTTTTCCTGTGCTAAATTTTAACTGGGATAGTCAAAAAGTTACAAAGCTATGGTTTAGGTTCTATATGCCTAACTGGTGCGCCAAGCTTTTGCATAAGCGTATACCGCTGAGTCCTTTAAACTATACCATCGTTTGATTAGCTCAGTTGGTAGAGCGATCGACTCATAATCGAATGGTCACAGGTTCGACTCCTGTATCAAACTCCAGGAAGTTAGCTCACTGGTAGAGCAATCGACTCATAATCGATGTGTTGTAGGTTCGATTCCTATACTTTCAACCAAAACCCTGTCCGGGTTAAAAGACAATACCCTTCCAAGGTAGCCAATATGGTACGGATCTTAACAGATTCGAGACCCCTCCTTTTCTCAACTCTGCGGTGCAAGTGTTTTGCTGTCGGTCATTATTCGTAAGGGTAATGTTCGGTGGCCACAGTTAAGGAGTAAGCGCAACTGCATTTCTCCCTAACTTGAGTATGTCCCTTCCTTTCCGACATCTAGTTTTCTTCGGGATTCTAGATTGGCAAATGAACGGCATATCTAAGCGCGGTTCTTTTCTTCTAGATTGCCATTGAGCAGTCTGTTGAAAAGTAACAGCAATCTTAATCCAGCTTTGGAGAAGCTTTTGCCCGCACCTCAACTGTAAACCCTTGCACTGGCAGAGTAAAAAAATATTTTGTAGCATATAGTAATACAAGCAGCTAAAACTAATCCTTTAGCCTTTTTCCACAAGGTTGTAAACTCCAAGAACTCCAGTACTGAAGGTGTAAGATTGTGATTTAAGTTGCAGTGGTATTTGAGTTCAAGCAAGGTTATAAATGTCTTTATAAAATCTTGTTAGCTGGTTGCGATGACTACGCCCCCTGTAGGCATCGCCTAGCTTATCTCAGGTATCGCGCAAATTATCTATGCAAATTACTATGTGGAAAACATTTTATATTAAACCTAACGAAATCGGCATCTTATATCACCGCAGTGACTTTAAGAAAATTTTGCAGCCTGGTACGCATACATATTTAGGTCGGCATTGGCAAATCAAAATCTATGACCTCAACCAGCCACAAGCTGAGATTGAAAACCTAGAACTGTTGTTGCGAAATCATCAGACTGAACTGCAACAACATTTATTGATTATCAGAACCGCATTCAACCAAGCTGCTTTAGTCCGCTACGGTCAAAATTGGGTAAGCGTTGCACCAAATCAATTGATTGCTTTTTGGCGTGGTTTTATTGAGGTAGAGTCTCATTTCTTCAACTTGGAAGAAAGCTGGGAATTGCCTGGTTCTTTTGTGCAGCAATTGCGCTCAGTTACGTTGAATGGACTCAAAAAGTTCCAAATCTCAGAATATGAGATTGGTTTACTATATCTGCAAAATAATTTTGTGCGGCCTCTAGAACCTGGAGAGTATGCTTTTTGGTCAGTAGGTAGGGATGTTACAGTCCGAACTCTCAGTCGGATTATCCCTAATCCAGATTTTCCTCTGGAAGATGTACTAATTGAAAAACATCCCGATTTTATTGCTGCTTACTGTGAAACAGTGCAATTACTGWCTTATCAAGTAGCAATTGTGCGATATCGAGGTAAAGTGATTTCTATTTTGCCACCCACAAGCCGCAAGTTGTTTTGGCAGGGTGTTGAAGTGGAAATTCTCGACATCAGAGCTGATGCTCAGTTACAATCTACTTTAGTGGCTGAATTGGTTGAAGGTTCAACAGAAGTGAAATTGCTCAGTCGCAACTGTTTGCATATTTGCCAAGTGCCTGCACAACACGTTGGACTAGTATACATTAATCAACAGTTTCAAGGAGAGCGATCGCCAGGAATACACGCTTGGTGGTTATTTGGCCGCTCTTTTCAAACCGAAGCCATTGACCTGCGACTACAAAATATGGAAGTATCCGGTCAAGACATCCTCTCTAAAGATAAAGTACCTCTGCGGTTAAACTTGACAGCTGGCTACCGTATCCAAGACCCATTGAGGGCAAAAAACGGGTTATCAGATATTTCCGGCTTCTTGTACAAAGAATTACAATTTGCTTTGCGTGGTGCAGTCGGCGAACGCAACTTAGATGGTTTATTAGAAGATAAAGGTGCAATTGATAGAAGTATCTCTGAATATATTCGCCAGAAAGCAGCAGACTATGGAATTGAAGTTGATTCTGTTGGTGTCAAAGATATTATTTTACCTGGTGAGATTAAGACTATCTTGAGCAAAGTAGTCGAGGCAGAAAAAGCCGCTCAAGCCAACGTAGTCAGACGTAGAGAAGAAACTGCCGCTACCCGCAGTATGCTAAACACAGCCAAAGTGATGGAGGATAACCCTGTTGCATTGCGTTTGAAGGAACTCGAAGTATTAGAGCGGATTGCAGAGAAGATCGATCGAATTCAAGTTAACGGCAGCTTGGATAGTATTTTAACAGACTTGATTCGGATGAATCCGCAATGATTTAGTTATTAAAGGCGATCGCACAAAGCAAGTGTTAAGTTCTCTACTGTTAATCACTGCGTCTAGTGGATGCGTCGATTTCTTATTGGCGATCGCCTTTATTTATTGGCTATTTCAAACACGATGAAAACGCAGCTTTTGTTAGCATAATGATTTCGCCTCAATCGTTCTAATCTCGTGATAAAGTTATTAGATAATTTGTTCTTTATTTGAGATGACTAGTCTCCCGCATCCAATTCAATATCAAGGTAGTAAGAGAAATCTAGCTTCAGATATTCTCAGATTTCTACCCAATACAGTGGAAAGGCTGGTAGAGCCATTTTCAGGAACTGCTGCAATTAGTATCGCAGCATCTTCTAAAGGAATTTCTCAAAAATTTTGGATTAACGATCTAAATAAATCTCTGGTTGATCTACTAGAGTTAATTGTAGAAAAACCGGATGAAATAGCAGATGCTTATGCCGATATCTGGAATGAACAGCAAAATAATTCTGTAGAACACTTTTATCAAGTTAGAGAAAGATTTAATAAAACTAAGAATCCAAAGCTTTTTCTATACTTGTTGGCTCGATGTGTAAAAGGTGCTGTACGATATAACTCTGAAGGGTTCTTTAATCAAAGCCCTGATAAAAGGCGAAAGGGAACCCAACCTGAAAAAATGAGGAAAAATATAAAAGGAGTTTCTAGGCTTCTTAAGGGAAATTGTATATTTACACACTTAGATTATAAAAATGTTCTAGCTGAAGTTAGAAATAGTGATTTTGTCTATATAGATCCACCATATCAAGGTGTATGTGGTAATAGAGATTCAAGATATTATTGTGGGATTAATTTTGATGATTTCGTTATAGCTCTCAAAGAGTTGAATGGCAAGGAAATCATGTTTGCAGTTAGTTATGATGGCAAACTAGGGAATAAAACCTTTGGTAATGAATTACCTGAAGAATTAAAACTCAAAAAACTTGAAATTGAAGTTGGGCGATCGTCCCAAGCAACATTATTAGGTAGACAAGAAATTACAGTAGAATCTTTGTACTTGTCACCAAGTTTACTGCGCGTCCACAATTTAGATTTGGAGAGCTATATTAGCAAAGCACATAAACAAATTACTCTTTTGAAACAGCATGGACAGTTCTCAACAGCAGCCTCTTTTACCCGATGATTTCATACAACTTTGTCAATTAGTAACCGCCAAAAGACCAAAAGCTGTTATCGATCATATCTTACAATATGGTTTTGTCACAACAGAAGAGTTGAAACAAAGGTATGGCTATAATCATCCTCCTAGAGCAGCTAGAGATGTTCGAGAACATGGAATTCCTTTAGAAACATTCCGCGTTACAGGAAGTGATGGTAGAAGAATAGCTGCTTATAGATTTGGAGATATCAGCAAGACTAGATTTTCTAGGTTATCAGGTAGAACGGGCTTGTCCAAGCAGTTGAAAAATGAATTGATCGATAAATATGGCTGTAAATGCTTCATCTACTTGGAGAAAGTTGATAAGCGCGAATTGCAAATTGATCACCGCGTTCCTTTTGAAGTTGACGGAGAGCCAGAACTAGAGTCTGAAAGCTTTATGTTACTTTGTGGTTCTGCTAATCGAGCAAAATCTTGGTCATGTGAGCATTGTGAAAATTGGAAAAGTATAAAAGATAAATCTATTTGCTTATCATGCTACTGGGCGTATCCAGAAAGTTACATGCATGTTGCGATGCAACAAGTTAGGAGGATAGACCTTATGTGGCAAGGGGATAATATTGAAATTTATGAAAAATTAAAACAACAAGCAGTAAGATTAAACAAAGAAATACCTGAATTTATTAAAGAGATTATTGAACGAGAAATTAGGCAAAGCAATGACAGCTAATACCATTTTCATTTCAAACCATCACTATAGATAGCAGTAGAAATAGGAGCAAAATTGAAAGATAAAAATGTTTATCTAAGCTATACTTCATAGATAAACTCTAATTTATGCCGATTCAATGGCATGGAATCACTGCAATGTCAATTGATGAAGTTGAAACCCAGCAAAATAATGATCTAGCTCAACCCGCTACAGACTTAATAGAAAAACTAGTAAAGGCAAAAGACAAGAAAAAAGCTAAAAAATCCAAACGTATTTTTGATGGTAGCACAGAAGTTTTTGCTAAGAAAATTCCCAAAAAGACTTTTGAAACTGAACTAAAGCAACTCCAGATTGAGCTAGTCAAAATGCAATACTGGATTAAGCACACTGGCTATCGGGTTGTCGTTATATTTGAAGGGCGCGATGCTGCCGGTAAAGGAGGAGTAATTAAACGCATTGCCGATCCACTCAATCCTCGTGGTTGTCGTGTAGTCGCTCTGGGAACTCCCTCCGATCGCGAGAAAACTCAGTGGTATTTTCAGCGCTATGTGCAACATCTTCCCACAGCAGGCGAAATTATTCTGTTTGATCGCAGTTGGTACAACCGAGCCGGAGTTGAAAGGGTGATGGGTTTTTGCACTGAAGCTGAATATCAAGAATTCATGCAATCTTGCCCGGAATTTGAACGAATGCTGGTGCGTTCGGGCATTGTTTTAATCAAGTACTGGTTCTCCGTCAGCGATGATGAACAAGAGGAACGCTTTCTCTCTCGCAGTCACGATCCAGCAAGGCGCTGGAAACTTAGCCCAATGGATTTGGAATCACGCGATCGCTGGGTAGAATACTCCAAAGCAAAAGATACCATGTTTGCTTACACAAATATTCCAGAAGCTCCCTGGTTTACCATTGAAGCAGATAATAAAAGACGGGCGCGGCTCAACTGCATTCATCATTTGTTGAGCAAAGTTCCTTACGAAGATATGACCCCGCCTCCCTTAGAGCTTCCGTCTAGACCTGTGGCTGAGGATTATGTTCGCGCCCCTCGTAATGAGCAGTTTTTTGTGCCTCAAGTGTATTAAGCAACATCACTGTTGTATTGCAGCTTCTCGTTAATGATTGAATATAGCGAGAAGTTGAAAGCTTTGTGCAAACGTTATCTATGGGTGTTGCATAGACACCGACTCCTGTGGAGAATCCGAATTTTGATAATAAATTCTTCTCGCGACACTTTTTAAGTTAGACCTAATGACTGACACAGATTCGTCAAATATACGTAAGAAAACAGCATTACTAAGATTATTAACAGCTTTCAAGCGAAGGCTCAATGAACAAATTAATCTTTGTCAAAGTATTGTTTTTGAATATGGCACAGTTGACGCAATTATGGACAATGACTTTTCTCAAGAGTATATTGTACATGATTATGTATTTTACTGTTTTACCAAAGCGTGTAAAAGTTTGATAGCTGTATCAATTCTCCTTGAGAATCAACTACCTGAAGATGCGATGAGCTTATTACGTAGCGTCTATGAAAACTATCTGCACATCATATATGTGATCCAAAATCCAGAGAATATAGACGATTTTGTGCATAAAAAAATTGGTCTTTATACAGGGCGCTTACAGCATCCAGTTTCTCAAAAAGGACGAAAGTTATCAAATCAAGTTATAGATACTGAAACTGGCGAAACTTTACCCTATGGTGTAGGTATATCAACTTTAGTTTCTCAAAGTAAGTATAAGTATGATCAAGCAATTCATACAATCATGTTTCCATTCCTGAGTGAGCATACTCACCCTAATATGGTTGCTTCTGGCAATTATCGAGAGGATGATGACATACATTATTCCTATTGGCAAGCCTCAAACACTTTGCAGGCTAAGTTTTTTGCCCTTTACATAAGTACACTAATTTTAAGTGAGTCATTAACTTTTGAAGCATTAGTTGAAGTCAAAGAAATCAAATATCAGTGCCGTCAAAGTATAAAGCTATGCAAGCGATTTCTGACTCTAATGGAGTTTCCAAATCAGTTTGACAGTTTACCAAACGATATACAAAATAGGCTCACTGAACTAGCTGATCATTTGAGCCGGCGGGAGCGTTGCTATTTGAAGTCATACACCTAATAGTTATGTGCTTCAATTTCGTTGACAGATGATTGCGATCGCAACAACAGTCTACTTCTTTTACTGCGATGTCTACGACTGGCTATTCGGCGTCGCACTATCTCGTAAATTAGTTTTATTAACATGCAATCATCGGGATTTGGGCAAGATACCCGGATTGTTAATAGAGGATTGGATGGTTTAATGCGGTAGGTTCGCCCATTCCATCTTAGCCTTGCTTGTTGTCGAGTTAAGGCGATTGCAGTTAAACTTGCTGTAAGGAAAAGCACGGATGAGTTAGTACGATCACGTTGCCGATTGGGACGATATTTCCCTGTTAATCTGTTAGTAATTAAGATTTAGCTCATTTAGTAAGTGATTAATTAGCGTCACTCTCTTCTGTTCTATTTCTGACCATCAATGTTAAGCTGTTGGCAATATTTGCAGTAGGTTTATGCCTAAGAAAATAAATGAGATGTTTGGGGTTACTGAAGAAGCTTTAGAAAACGAGGGAGTCTTTAACGGTTTTATAGATATTGACTCAAAATTTCATGTCGATCCTCATCTTCTTGAAGCTACGAAAATTTTTGAGCTTGAGAATTCATACCAGAGATTTAAAGAGCATTTTACGAAAATTATTTATCTTCTACAAGCAACAAAGAGTTTTGAAGATAGACTTTTCCGTGCTGCTCACAAAGAATTAATATTTCCAGAACCGCCGTTTGTATCTCTAGGATATTCTCCAGAAGGCTCTTCAGGTAGGGGCATTGGGCCAGGTATAGCGATGAATCTGACTAAGACAGCTTGGGAGATTGTACAAGCAGGCATAACCGATCCAGTGATTTTCGAGTTAGTTGGACTCATTGAAGAAAATATTGGTGCAGATAGGATTAGTGATATGACGATCTGCATCATTTTTTCAGACCTGTTAGCTTACTCAGAACGAGTTGCTAAAAATCTCAATTTAAATACTGTTTATGTAGAAGTAAGCGGTAAGGAATTCTGGCTGCCAGCAGTTTTAGGTAGTAGCAGTCCTACCGTATTGATTCCCTATGAGATTCTAAATGATCTTCCTATTGCCAATGGAGCAGGTGATATTGACCGTGTTTGTGCGTACAACGAAGAGTTGCGGAATCGTGTTAACGATATCATTGGAGATTCTTGGCAAAATGAAACGAAGAAAAAGAAGAGAATAACGAAGCGTGAATTGAAGAACATACTGCTTAATCATCCGGAAGTCTTGCAAAATTTGGTTGAGCAATATAAGAATAATCCTGCTGAAAAGTATGACTTTGAGAAAGATCCATCAGGGCAACTTATCTGGTATTCCATTGCCAAAGAGTATGTCAATCTATTTCCACTTTTATTAGATGTAGATAAAGTAACTCCTGAAAATATCCTTCAGGTAGTTATTAAAATATGTAACAACTTCAAAGTTCTGATTGAGGCTAATGGATTAGCTGTACATCTCTGGAATGATTCAAAAGGCTTAAGAAATGAACGTTTTGCACACTGCTTTTTTTTGGCATAGCCGATGCCTATTGTAATGCCTATAATCTAGATTTGAATAGAGAGCCTAACGCAGGACGAGGGCCTGTTGACTTCAAAATCTCTAATGGTTATGAGGCACGAGTAAATGTTGAAATTAAGTACACATCGAATAATATTAAATCAGGCTATGAGAAACAACTCCCTATATATAATGCTGCCGAACGAACACAATACAGTATTTTTTTGATTATCAAGACTACTGACTCTACCAAGGCTTTAGATGATCTACTTAAGTTTAGACAAAGTGAAGTAACTAGTGGAAAGAGAGCACCTGAAATTTTCATTGTTGACGGAAGGATTAATCCTTCTGCAAGTAAAGCAAAGTAAGCCTTCTTCACTTAAGCACATCGAAATTAATATGTTTCCCTGATCCAGTAAAGACATCACCGTATCCTGACCACCGTCGATATTTCGCAACAAAAAACAAGTCTCTACAATCACAGGCTCACAAGTAAGTAAAGGCTGCTCAATTGTAGCTAAGGTGTTAATTACCCAGGAATGAAGATGCTCTTTGCGATTAATAAAAGCTACTAATGGCCCCGTATCGATGATAACTCGCCGCTTCATTCAGTTCCTAAACCTTCAAGATGTTTGTTCGTCGCCAAATCACCGGGGCCACCATCAACACAACCAGCAAATTGTTGAGCTGCTTCCAAAAATGAAATCGGCTCAATTTGTTCGATATTTGTATTTTTTTGTGCTATTTGACTTTGTAGAAACTCAATAAAATTTAAGACCTCTTGTTGCTTCTCTGGTGGAAGCGATCGCATTTTTTCTGTAGCAGTTTGTATAATACTCAAAACAACCTCCAGACGTTATTCATTTGTCTTTTGTGCGTTCAACTACTTCAGTTTAACAAGCTAACACTTTATCGAGCAAATTAACAAAATATCTTGAGTTGAAGATCAGAACTACTAAGCTCTATTATTACAAAGTGACTACTGCGGCTTGTCCTTTAACTGCTGTGGCTAAAGTAGCTAAAACCTTCGGTACTAGAGGTTTCATATCTATCAAACGGTTAGATTGTGCTTGTAAAACAATTACTGCAATATCGAACTGTGGTAGATTTTGTTGAAATGACAAGTTGCGATCAACTGTGATGAAAACATCAAAGTCTGCTTCTGCAAGGGCAAGAAGTTGACCATTCTTTACCCCTGCCCATCCCATTTGAGGAACCGTTTGTACCTCATGGCCAATAAACTCCCTCGCTAGTTTGCGGTCAATACACTCATCCAACAAGAGTTTCATGCTATGCCACCATGCCAGCAAACTGCTTTCCAGCCTCCTCAAGCAAGGCGATAACTTGCTCTTTAGTAACAGTCGGAAATCCATCCAAAAAGTCGTCGATAGATTCGCCTGCCTTGAGATAATCCAGAAGCGTCTGCACGGGAACCCTAGTTCCAGCAAAAACTATAGTCCCGCCCATAATTTCAGGAGATGCGCTAATAATTGGGGAGTCTTTAAGCATAAGTCTTTGACCTCCAGTTTCGTACCTAATAGTTTATCAATTCTCATGAGATATAACGGCTCTTACGTACCTTAAGCAAATAGCAAATTTAGGTTTGATATACTCCATCTCGCTTTTGCTAATTGCACCTCAATAATCTTGTCGAATAAAAGCGATGTCTACGACGGGCGTAGCTGCGACACCATTTAATCTAAAAAATCGTCATTTAAAATAGTCTTTTATTTTACAGTTTTTCTTTGGGCAAAATGCAATAAAAATCTAAAAATGAGATTGCATAAGAGTTATATTATCTAAAGCATAAAAACAGATTGTTCCTAGATAGCCTTAAAACTTGTATTTAGGCTAGAAATAGACTCTTTTTTCTACCACCGCTAAAAAACCTTGCATTATATGATGTTGAGGAGCGATCGCTAGGTTCGGAGTAATCCCAAGAGTGCATTTGACGGAAAGGAAGACCCATCTTTTGGAAGACGTACTTCTCTTTCACACCAGAAGCTACTAGGTCAGGCTTCAGCGCTTTGATAAATTCCTCGAATTCGTAAGCGGTAACGTCGTCATAAACGATGGTGCCGTTTTCGATGTAGTGAGTGGTACGTTTGTAGTCGTCATTATGAGCGAACTCATAACCTGTACCAATCATCTTCATGCCCAAGTCTAGGAAAGCTGGGACAACGTGGCGAGGACGTAGACCACCAACCATGATGGCAACGGTCTTACCATCCAAACGGGGGCGGTACTTAGCAATTACCGCATCCATTGTTGGCTGATACTTGGCGATAACTTTCTCAGCGTTTGCTTGGATTGTTTCGTCAAACTTAGAAGCAATTTCCCGTAAAGATTCAGCAATCTTGGTGGGGCCGAAGAAGTTGTATTCCAACCAGGGTATACCATAAGCTTCTTCCATGTGACGGCTGATGTAGTTCATCGACCGGTAACAGTGGATGAGGTTCATCTTCACATTGGGGGTCATCAACATTTCGTTGATGGTGCCATCACCAGACCACTGAGCGACTACGCGCAAGCCGATTTCTTCTAACAGGATGCGGCTAGCCCAAGCATCTCCACCGATGTTGTAGTCACCAATGATGGCTACATCATAAGGAGTACCTTCAAACTGAAGTGTACCGTCTTTTTTCGCTTGGTCTGCTCTGGTGAAAACCCAGTCACGAACCATGTCGTTAGCGATGTGGTGTCCCAAAGACTGGGAAACACCCCGGAAGCCTTCGCAACGAACGGGTACAACTGGCTTGCCAATTTCTTTCGATGTCTTCCGAGCTACTGCTTCGATGTCATCCCCAATTAGACCGATGGGGCATTCTGATTGAATGGAAACACCACGGTTGAGTGGGAAAAGTACATCAAGTTCTTGGATGAGCTTGGTAAGTTTCTTGTCACCACCAAAAACGATATCTCGTTCTTGGAAGTCAGAAGTGAAGTGCATGGTACCAAAGGTGTCAATACCTGTGGTGCCGATGTAGTAGTTACGACGACCAGACCAAGACCAGTAACCGCAACCTACAGGCCCGTGGCTGATGTGGATCATGTCCTTGATAGGACCCCAAACCACACCTTTAGAACCGGCGTAAGCACAACCACGAGCGGTCATTACCCCAGGAAGGGATTTGATGTTAGACTTAACGCCGCAATCGGACTTACCTTCTTCGTATACACTTAAGTGCTTTTCCCGTTTTTTCTTAGCTTTATCGGGGTAAGCCTCTAGAACTTCTTTAATTAGTTCTTTTCTTTCTTCGATGATGTTTTGATTTTCTGGAGGTGTCATATTTAGCCTCTGTGACTCGTAAGGATCGGGGCATAGGGGGACTAGGAGTCCCCTCTAAGATTAGGGGGGAGATTAGAGGGAAAGGTTAAAGGTCAAATGTGAGATTCTTCCTTTTTCCTTTTTCCTTGTGCTAAAGCGTTATTTCTTAGCAGCGATTTATACTACAGGAGCTTCAGCAGCACTCTTACCAACTAGCATTGCGGTATTTTCGTCGCTTTCGAGGATACCGAATTCAATCAACAATTCTTCTAGTTCTTCCATTTCGATGGGTGTAGGAATAGCTAGATTTTTGTTGTCGATGATCTTGGTAGCCAATGTCCGGTATTCGTTAGCTTGGTTGCTTTCTGGTGCGTACTCGTTAACAGTCATCCGGCGCAATTCTGCGTGTTGAACGATGTTGTCACGGGGTACGAAGTGAATCATTTGGGTGTTCAACCGTTTTGCCAAGGTTTCGATCAATTCGATTTCCCGGTCTGTGTTACGGCTGTTACAAATCAAACCACCCAAGCGCACGCCACCAGTGTGAGCATACTTAAGAACACCACGAGCAATGTTGTTAGCAGCATACATCGCCATCATTTCACCTGATGTCACGATGTAGATTTCTTGTGCCTTACCTTCACGGATAGGCATTGCGAAACCACCGCACACAACGTCACCTAATACGTCGTAAGATACGAAGTCTAGGTTTTGGTAAGCACCATTTTCTTCTAAGAAGTTGATGGCGGTGATAATACCACGACCGGCGCAACCTACACCGGGTTCTGGACCACCAGATTCTACGCAACGAACGTCACGGAAACCGGTTAACATTACTTCTTCGAGTTCGATATCTTCTACTGCACCACGTTCTGCGGCGAGGTGAAGAACGGTTGTTTGAGCCTTGCTGTGCAGCATCAAACGGGTGGAGTCAGCTTTAGGGTCGCAACCGACGATGAGGATGCGTTGACCCATTTCTGCCATAGCTGCCAAGGTGTTTTGGGAGGTGGTAGATTTACCGATACCGCCCTTACCGTAGAAAGCTATCTGTCTAATGTTTTCGTCTGTCATGGTTCTTGTTTCCCTGCAATTGGTTGGTTGGTGGGTCTTTGCGTTTGTCAGTTGCGTTCACGCCAGTTGAGCGACAGTAGTGAGCGCGTGTAGAGCATCGTTGGTAGCGTTGGCATAAATGCCTGCTGGGGGCGATCGCTCCACAGCCAAAATTATTGACAGTAGGTACATCTATTTCCTCGTTAAAAATTTTTTCTTTTTGTTGTTTGTCCTTTGTCCTTTGTCATTTGTTTTGACAAAGAACAAAGAAAATTACGCAATTTACAAATACGTCATAATGTGTTTCAGCTTGCAAGATTCAATAGGACTTGATGTTGCTATTTGTCAACAATCAATGCATAAGTCCTATTACTTGTTCAAAATAGCGCCCTTCATATTTGTGACGCGATCTAGTGCAGCTTTGGTGTCTTCTGCTGACACTCCACGCACAGCCATTGCTTCGCCGAGATGCTTGGCGATCGCATCGAAGTGTGGTTGCTGTAAATTCAATCCTGCGTGGGTTTTGTCCATTGGACGACCGCCGTATTGCTTTGGCCCTTCAAATATTTGAGCTAAGAAAGCAACTAGATGATTACGTTGCTTTGCCATGTCTGTACCAGCAAAAACGGGACTGAGGAGGCTGTCTGTAGCAATGCGTTTGTGGAGTTCATCTACTACTTGTTCAATAGCTGGTTGTCCACCAATATTGTCATACAATGTGCTCATACTTGTCTCCTTTGAAGCGAGTTGGATGATGAAATTTGCAAGTAGGCGCTTAATCTCTTGGCCTATATGCTGTTAGCCGTAATTGTGGTAGGACTGATACCAATTCGTAATTCATAATTCGTAATTCGTAATTAAGAAAGAATTGGTATGAAGCATTGAGTGGAGACAATGATTCGGTTCAAATCCTACTTTCTATTCCTGGCTGAATGCATATTAGGGCGTATTTGTAGAGTACGATAAGTCCTACAGCAATTCCTAAACTGCTTCGACTACAAGGCTCTTGCTGACACGATCTTGTAATCTGGCTTCGATCGCAATTTTGAGAGTTGCTGTACTACTAGAACAGGAACCACAAGCACCTTGCAGCACAACTTTAACGCGATCGCCTTCTACATCATAGAGTTCTACATCTCCCCCATCTGCAATGAGTACGGGTCTGACTTCTTCATCAAGAACCTTTTGAATTAGAGCAATCTTTTGGACGTTTGTTAGCGCTCGTTCCTTAGATGTAACAATTTCTGTGGCAACTTTTACGCCGTAATTGTTGAGAGCAGGTGAGGCGTATTCCTGTTGAACTGATCTAATAATATCATCAATGTTTGCTAGACAGGAACCGCATCCGCCACCAGCTTTCACATAATTTGTTACTTGTTCGGCATCCGTGAGATGATTTTCTAGAATCACGCGACGAATTTTAGATTCGCTGATGCCAAAGCAACTGCAAACTAATGCACCTTCATCATCATCATCGTGGGCAGCTAGAGGTATGCCACGATAATTATAGATAGCGGCTTCTAGCGCTTCTTGTCCCATGACAGAGCAGTGCATCTTTGCTTCTGGTAAACCACCCAGGTAATCTGCAATGTCTTTATTGGACACTTTCAGGGCTTCATCTAAGGTTAAACCTTTGACCATTTCGGTTAATGCACTAGAAGATGCGATCGCACTAGTACAACCAAAGGTTTGAAAGCGAGCATCTAGAATCTTATCAGATTCTACTTCCACTTTCAGGTGCAATCTTAGAGCATCGCCGCAAGCAATGCTGCCGATTTCACCCGTTGCAACCTTAACTCCAGCTTCGCCCGTTTCTTCAATTTCTCCCTGATTCTTGGGATCGTAAAACAGTTCTAATACTTTATCGGTGTAGTCCCACATATTATTAAGTGCTGAGTGCTGAGTTCTGAGTTCTGAGTGGGGGAGTAGGGAGTAGTAAATTCTTTATTTCCTATTCCCTAGTCCCTAACGATGCGCTAGTGCTTGTTCTTGTCCTTGCAACCAACCTGCTTCATCATTTTTGAAGGGTGAGAGGGCGCGTAGACGTTCTACAATACCGGGCATTACCTCTATTACTTGATCGATTTCGGCTTCGGTGGTGTAGCGACAAAGACTGAAGCGAATAGAACCATGCAAAGTTGTGTAGGGTAAGCCCATTGCCCGCAGGACATGGGAAGGTTCCAGAGAACCGGAGGTACAAGCAGAACCGGATGATGCACAGATACCGTATTTGTTCAATAACAGTAGAATTGCTTCACCTTCGATGTACTTGAAGCCGATATTGGTCGTGTTTGGCAATCTCTGCGTAACGTCACCGTTAACTACACAATCGGGAATTTTAGCGAGTAAAGTTTGTTCCAAGCGATCGCGCAGCTTTCTTTCTCTTGTGATCGCTTCTTCTAAGTGTAACAGTTCTAGTTCCGCAGCTTTGCCCAAGGCGATAATTGCTGGAACATTCTCTGTTCCAGCTCTACGTCCGCGTTCTTGGTGTCCCCCAATAATGAAAGGACGGAACCGAACTCCGCGCCGGATATATAAAGCACCAATTCCTTTGGGGCCGTGTAGCTTGTGACCAGACAGGGTTAACATATCGACGGTGCTAGTCTTCATATTCAAGGGGATTTTTCCCACTGCTTGCACCGCATCTACATGGAAGATAGCGCCATATTCTTTGACGCGTAACCCAATTTGCTCAATCGGGAAAATCGTGCCGGTTTCGTTATTAGCATACATAATTGTCACCAAGGCGGTGTTACCCGTCAAGGAAGCTTCTAGTTCATCTAGATCCAGCTGCCCTTGATGATTTACTGATAGATAGGTAACACTATAACCTTGGGTTTCTAATTGTTTGCAGACATTGAGTACTGCTGGATGTTCAACTTGGGTAGTGACGATATGTCGCTTTTCTGGTTGCGCTAACAGTGCGGCTCGAATCGCCGCGTTATCTCCCTCAGTACCGCAACTTGTGTAGACAATTTCTGACTCATCGGCTCCCAAGATGGCTGCAAGTTGTTCTCTTGCTGTTCTCACTGCTTTACCGACCTGCCCACCAAAGGTATGCATACTGGAGGGGTTGCCGTAATAATCCGTCAGGTAAGGTAGCATTACCTCTATAACTTCTGGGTCTACCTTAGTGGTGGCATTATTATCGAGATAGATGCAGTTATTTTGCATTGTTGTCTTCAATTAAGAATTACGAATTATTTAAGCTTCTGCTGCCATTTTTTGGGGTTGGCGCTTTTGCAACTGTTCCGAGTATTTCTGGGAATAGCAGTTAAACCAACGTTCCCAGTAATCTTGTTTATTTGTTAATTTAGCGACTACGCGGTTGTAATTAGCAAACCAGCCTTCCCAGTAATCGCTAGGCTGCTTAATGCAACCGTCGCAGGTGGGACAACCAGCTTTACACTGAGGCACGGTATGAATGCTACCAACACAGTTTGTACAAAGTTCAGGGTCAATCCAGTGTTGTCCATCAACCACTTTAACTGCATTTGTGGGACATACCGTTAGACAGAGATTGCAGGAAATACACTGGCTAGTAAGAATTTTGTAAGCCATGATTTATTCTCCTTTTTTGGGAATGGGGCAGTGGGCAAGTGGGCATTGAGGATTGGGTTTAGGGTAGGGCATTAGGGATAATTCTTGTCCCATGCCCTATGCCCCTTGCCCCATGCCCTATTCGTTATTCCCTAATTCCTTAACGTATTGCTCGTAGAACTCCAAAGCAACCTTTTCAATTACGTCGTAAGCTTCAATAGTCTTGATTCCAGCTTCTTGCAATTTTTCTTGAGGACAGTTACCAATCTTGGAGACTAAAACTGCTTTGCAATCTGCGATCGCTTTCATAATATGCTCAAAAGAAGCTTCTTCGCCGTATCCACCTTGGCAGTATTGGTCAATTTTGCGATGACTGACAAAGCGAACTTCGTCTCCACCCACTTCGTAAATTTGGAATTCTTTCGCATGACCGAAGTGTTGGTTAACCAATCCACCGCCTTTGGTTGCTACTGCAACTAAGATTTTAGGACTGTTAGCAAATTTCTTGCCGGCTAGCGCTTTATCTTTGGCTACTTTAAGTTCTTCTTTAAACTTCTCAATTCCTTCGTGAACAGTAGCGCGTTGTTCCATGTCATATTCGGGAGCCATTTCCAAGAATTTCTCTTTAGAAAATTCTTGGCTGCGGTCTTCTCCTAACAATCCGACTGCATCGGCACGACACTGGCGACAGTGACGCATCATTTTCATGTTACCAGAGCAGTTGTCTTGAACTTCTTTGAGTTCTTTGGGTGTGGGGCCGCGTTGACCGGTTAAACCGAAGTGTGTGCCATGTTCTGGTGCAGAAATCAATGGCATGATGTTGTGCAAGAATGCACCTTTCTCACGGATGACTCGATTCACTTCAACTAAGTGATGGTCATTAATTCCGGGAATCATTACAGAGTTAACTTTGCACAAGATGTCAGCATCTTTCAGGGCTTGCAATCCTTCCATCTGTCTTTCGTGGAGGATTTTCGCACCTTCAAGACCTCTATAACGCTTGCGTCTGTAGTGAACCCAAGGATAAATCTTAGCACCGATCTCTGGATCTACCATGTTAATGGTGATCGTCACGTGATCTATATTTAATTGTTTAATGCGATCAATGTAGTCTGGCAGCATTAAACCATTGGTTGATAAGCACAGCTTGATGTCTGGTGCTTGCTCTGCAATCAACTCAAATGTGCGGAAAGTCTTATCTGGGTTCGCCAATGGGTCGCCAGGGCCGGCAATTCCCACAACTGTCATTTGGGGAATCTTACCACCAATGACCAAAGCTTTGTGTGCTGCTTCTTCTGGTGTTAGCAATTCGCTAACTACTCCAGGACGGCTTTCGTTAGCGCAATCATATTTGCGGTTGCAATAGTTGCATTGAATGTTGCAAGCTGGTGCAACTGCAACGTGCATCCGGGCATAGTGGTGATGAGCGTCTTCGCTGTAGCAGGGATGTTTCGCAATGCGTTCTTGGAGCTTTTCGTCCCTTTCCACGGTGGCGCTACTCGGGCTGTCGCAGCCGCAACCACCTGATTTTGCTTGGGTTGGCGATTCCGTAGCGTTGGAGTTGAGGAGTCGTGTAGACGGTGATGTCATTTAGTTTCGCAAAAGGTCGGTGGACTTGGCTGCCACTGTGGGAGATGCCGTTGCTACTCTTTCATGCCCAGAATTGAAGTCGCGTCTTCCACACTGCCTGCAAACCCTTGGGTGAGGGCGACTTGTTTTCAAGTCAGACAGGCGATAGATATCTGATGTTCGGCTGGTGTGTGTCAACGTTCGGTTCTTGGGTAGAATTTGTGCTTACAGCCGCGACTTCTCTTCACTTGAGGCATGGTGCTATGTCATCCCTCCACTCACCCTTCGCTTTGTTTTGTTTCAGAGCGTTAGGTGATTGGCGATATAAGATTTATAGCAGCCGTCTCCCAGCCAGATGTTGCGTCTCTCTAGGATAGAATTTATTGGATTTATTACTTTTGTACTCAAATACTAAAAACCCTAATTCTTCAAGCATTACAAGAATTAAAAAAGTTTTTTTCAGGTAGGGGTTCTAGTCTTTTTTGGTTGGGGTTCTAGTGTTTATAGATGGGGGTTCAGGATTTCTTTGTACTCAGTCAAAACCCAATCCCAGCAATAACTTTAACTAAATTGAAACTGGGTTTGGGTTATTTAAATGTGTACTCAGATTGCCCTCAAATTTCGTCAAAAGCAAACAATACCAAGGGTTTGAGGGTGAAAAACTGGAGTAGTCTATATCGTTCTACTCCAGAAACGTGCGAAATTCAATTCTGTATCTAACATATCATTTTTTTGACGGTAAAAATGCACTTCATATTCTTTTAATTTTTCTTTGAGAATGATGTTCAATTATGTCTTTAAGCCTTATCTGGCAAGCCCTATGAGTAAGTGGGAATAGACATGTTGCTGCACATAATTTTCAAAAAACTTAACTTTTAACCCCCTTTTTTTTATTCCCACAATGAGGAGATGGGTAGGAGACTCTCAGATTTTGTGTTTGAGAGAAACAACAAACTATAATCTAACATGATTGAGCGATCGCAATGAATTTTCTGAATTGCTCACTACAAACCTTAGCAAAAAACCCCATTCCCAACACGGGAAGGGGCAAAATTTAAAATATTTCTTCTTATAGGAGAGAGGTTTTCCAGATACCGCTCTTTGTTGCTGATACTATTTGGCTACAATCAAACCAAACGTGAAAAAATCTTAAGTTATGATCGCCATTTCCCAACAGCCGCCAAAAATGACCGTTGAGGAATATCTCGAATGGGAACCTCAGCAAGACCTTCGCTACGAATATGCAAATGGCGAAGTGTTTGCGATGACAGGCGGTACAATTCCCCATAACGACATTGCACTAAATCTCTACAGACCTTTGTACCCTCATTTGCGTTCCAGAGGTTGTCGAGTGAATGTGTCAGATGTAAAAATGCAACTCACTGCCCAGAGTCGCTACTATTATCCTGATGTTATTGTCAGTTGCGACCCTGAAGACCTGAATGCCCGCAACTTTATTCAACATCCGAAGCTGATTGCCGAAGTTCTTTCCCCAAGTACAAGCGCTAAAGATCGGGGTGAAAAATTTACTTATTACCTGAGAATCCCCAGTTTGCAAGAATATATCTTGATTGACTCGGAACAAATCTCCGTTGAGCGTTACTGTCGGGGTGAGGGTAGGATGTGGCTTTACTATCCCTACACGGCTGGAGATATCGTCACTTTATCGAGCATTGAATTTGAGTGTCCGATTGAATTGCTGTATGAAGGTGTTGTATTTACCACTGAAGAATAAAGAGAATGTTGCGTGTTAACTTTTGAAGAGCGATGTCTACGATGGTCACTGAGCTTGTCGTACCACTTTGTGGAAGCAAGCTACGCGGAGCGTCTCGTAGAGAAGTGCGGGCTGCGCCTATGCACCTTAAGCAACTGCATAACCAGTGTAGGGTCTTAACTCCGGTGAACGAAACCCTAGAACAATGTGTTCTTTAGGAATTCCAGCCCGTTCTAAATCGGCGGCAATGCCTTCTTCCGTGCCATCCCTTTGAATCCAGATTTTGCCATCAATCAAGTCAATATGAACCAGACAGCCATGAATGCGGCGATCGCCATCCCAACCTATATCCATCCACAAATAGCGATCGCGGCTTCGATCAAACACCACTTCCGATTGAATATTGGCATAAGAATAGGGTAGTGAAGCATATTCACTGAGAATAGTTTCAATCACCTGGCGATAGTGGTCTAATTGGGTGTAATCCATTGTTTAATGACCTCCTGTTTTGGATCGAATGTAATCAGCTTTAAACGATGATTTCTCAGTAACAGTTTGCCGATGGGTTCTTCAAATAAATCATCAAAAACACTGTTAGGGACTGCAAGATATAGTACTCGCTCTGGCTCCAATTCAATCAAGATATCCTGATATAAAATATACTGACCCAATGCTTTTTCTAAATCATCAACATCCGATCTCCCAGTAAAACTTTTAATCTCAACTGCAATTTTTGATTCTGCTTTTTCCGCCGCTAACAGTTGTCTAGCACCTAAATCAACATACAAATCTTTTTTACCAAACTTAAGAGTCAGTGGGTCATGAGTAATTATCCATTTATCTTTAATCAAAGCATTTTTAACATTGTTGTGATAAAGGTCTCTAGCTGGCATACAGGTGTAGTTTTAGACTGATATTTCTATTTTAGGAAATCGCTACACTAGATTTATCAGGAAAAACAGGCTGTCTGAGTTAATTCAGCAAAATATGGTAGCAGGAGGAATGTGATGAAAGCAGTCCTTATCCATCGATATGGCGCGGCTGAGGTGTTGCAGTATGAAGACGTGGAGCAACCGAAAATTGAGCCAACGCAGTTACTTGTGAAAGTTCGTGCTAGTAGCGTTAATCCCGTTGATTGGAAAATTCGTCAGGGGATGTTGAGTTTGATTGCCGGCAGCAAATTTCCGAAGATTCTGGGGTTTGATGTGGCGGGAGATATCGTAGCTGTTGGCTCTGGTGTCACCCATTTTAAACCAGGAGATGCTATCTATGGCAGTACTAGCTTCCCTGGAGGAGGTTATGCCGAATTTGCAGCTGTTCCAGAAAACTTGGTGGCGCTCAAACCAACGAACTTATCTTATGAAGAAGCTGCGGCTGTACCGTTAGCAGCGCTCACGGCTCTGCAAGCGCTACGCGATCAGGGAAATATTCAAACAGGACAAACTGTGTTGATTAATGGGGCTGCGGGAGGTGTAGGCAGTTTTGCAGTGCAAATTGCTAAGGCTTTAGGGGCAGTGGTGACGGGAGTTAGCAGTACTAAAAATTTGGATTTGGTGAAATCTTTGGGAGCAGACCGCGTGATTGATTATACGCAGCAAGATTTTACCGAAGATATAGCGCAGTATGACATTATCTTTGATGCAGTGGGTAAGCGATCGCTCTCTCAAACTAAAAGAGTCCTCAAACCCAATGGAATTTATATCACCACACTACCCAGCCCCGAAGTCTTCTTAGAGAGCGTCTTAACAGCGTTTCTTCCGGGTCAAAAAGCGAAATTTATTTTGCAAAAACCCAACACTCAAGATTTGATTTATCTGAAAGAATTGATTGAAGCGGATAAAATTCGTGTGGTGATCGATCGCACATATCCCTTACAAGAACTAGCGGCGGCTCATGGTTATAGCGAAACTGGTCGTGTCGTGGGGAAAATTGTGTTGGTGCAGCCCGTCGTAGACATCACAGTTTCTAGTTGACTTTCCCGATATCGTCTCATATTGTGTCTGGCTAAAGACTTATCATTTAGACCGCCGGGGCAAGAGGCAGAGAGCAGGAGGAAAGAAGCGTTTCCGATTTTTGCACAGATGCGATAATCATAAGTGATTAACCGGACTTGATATCAGACCTTTTTAAATTTTGGACTTTCCTGCGGAACGCTACGCGTAGCTTGCTTCCCCGGAGGGGTACGGCATCAGCGTTCAGTAGAACACTTTTAAAGTATTCAATCCAAAATTTAACATCTAAAATTCGCTGAGTGGTGCTACTTGACCTCTATAAACGAGATGATATTATCAAGGTCATTTCCAAGGGATTTATAATCACCAGCAGTATATTCACGGCATAAACCATCACCATTTATATGTTGGCACACACGTATCCGTGTACCCGGTGGTACACTGAATGAACTAATAGTGTCATTACCAACAATATTTAAGTCACCTTGGTTGGATTTGTATACTCCTGGAGTCGTAGGAAAAGACTGGGAAATTCCGCCAAAGTTAGGGTCTCTGTAGACCTTAACCTGTTGTGAGGGCGTGTAGGAAAGCTTATAGATAGTGCCGCTGAAGTCATCCGAAATTAACAAATTACCTTGCTGGTCTACTACCATATCCACAGGTCGCCCCCAGGTTTCTTGGGTTGCTGGAACTACCCAACCTGTGACTAAATCTATCTCCGGCTCTGGGGTCTTTGTCGTACTGTTCCAGGGAAAGTAAGCTATTTTGTAGCCCGTTTTCTTCTGCCGATTCCATGAACCATGCAGCCCTGTCACTACTCCATTTGAGTATAGGCTGGGAAAATTGGTATTTTGTAAAAATGTTAGTCCCAAGGGAGCTGAATGGGCTTGGATACCTTTGCTAATCCTGTCCATTGCATTGCAATTAACACTTCCATTAGCATTGAACTGATAGTCGCGGTCAAATGGCATATTGTTGAGGCCGTTTGACGTGTCAGGATTGGGGTTGCAGAATGGCCAACCGTAGTTACCGCCATCTCGGACTTTGGTAAACTCCTCTGGCGGGTGGTTATCTACGTAGGAGGGGATAATTTTACCGTAATTGCCACTGCTATCGTTGAAGGGATAGGCAATGTTATCTCGATTATTAACGACTACCCAAAGATCATTTGTGCCAGGTAAGAATGCTAACCCTTCGGCATTACGTAAGCCTTGGGCAAAAAGTCGCTGATTGGTTCCATTAGCGTTGTACTGGTAAATTGCACCACGCTTTGGAGTGCTGACAGTATCTTCCTTACAGGCATTGCATGTAGAAGCGATGGACACGTACAGTTTGTGGTTGGCATCAAGTGCGATATTCTTCAGTTCGTGACCATAAGCGCCTTTGAGTTCCTGTGTGCTGCTGTCTGGTAAGCCAACTACAATGATTTGACGATTTTTTGCGATTAAATCTCCAGAGTTGTAGATGAAGCGGTTAATTTGATGACTCTCAGAGATATAAATGTATGTGGTGTTATCAATCTTATGAAACACAATGTCGTGTGGTTTGCGTAGACCCGTCACGAAGTCAGAAATAATTGGGTCTTTGCTGCCATTTGACCGGACAATTAACACTTTACCGGAACTGGGCTGTGATACTAGAAGATCCCCATTAGGAGCAACTGCCATAAAGCGAGCTTTGCTAATGCGAGCATAAACAGAGACGGAGAAATTGGGCGGGACTTTCAAGTAACGGTTAGCATTAAAGGGCCAAGAGGTCATTGTACTAGGCACTTTCAGTTTAGTTTCAACAGACGCAGGGGGCGGTTGGCCGATCGCTGCGGTGGTAATAACCTCTAAGGACATCAAACTCATTAGCGATGCGGATAGTATGCGTCCAAATATCTGTGTTGGTTTTAGAGTAGATGCAACCATTTTTAACTTCCCTCTAGCTTAGTAGTGATTTATGTTACACATAACTCTCGGCTAGCCAATTTGACCGAGAGCTTGAATAAAGCTAACTCAAGGGTATTCTTTTTCTTAAACACTTAAAATATCTTTATCTACTGCTATTTTTTCTAACTCATCAAAAAATTCATCAACCGAGAGTTAGAAAAACGCAGAGCGATCGCTCTTCCAACTAAAATAATCCTCAAGCTACTTAGCCTCGAAACCATTATGCAGAGAGTCTTAACAGCGTTCCTTCTCGGTCAAAAGGGTAAGGGGTAAAGGTTTGAATTCACCTTTTTCCTTTTTCCCTTTTCCCTTTAAGCGAACCGTATTGGGTTTAGAAGGACTTTTGGGTAATCTAGATGACTTGTGTATACACCGTAAGCCTACTAGGGGAGAGGCCACGCAATACGATTTGGTTAAGCTTTTTTGATGAAAATTCTAGATCGCAAAGATGCGATAAATCACCGCCAAGACGAAAGACTGATTATTGTGGAGACGGCGATTCATCGCGTCTCTTGCCTTGACCGAACAGTATTTAGAGACCACGCAGGAATCACAAGTAATTTACCGCAGTTGACATCATTCCCTGGCTGACAGGCAGGGAATGAGAAAATACTAACTCGCGGCTAAATTCCCCCAACCGACGTAGGGTAATTTTGTAGCTGTTGCCCGAACTTGGTCAGCGTTAGCTACTAACTGACCGCAAGCGTCCCAAGTTCCAGAAATAAATGTGCTTCTTGTCCCTTCACCGATCGCAACTGGGGCGGTGTAATCACCAATTTGCACTTGCAAGGTTTCCAGATTTACTGTTACGGCGGCTTGAGGATTGGCAGCAACTAAATCTTGCAGTTGTTTAACAGTCACAGCATCGGCTGTCAGACAAGGTATGCCCATTGCCACACAGTTACCGAAAAAGATTTCCGCGAAGCTTTCACCGATTAAAGCTTGGATTCCCCATTTTGCGATCGCTTGGGGTGCGTGTTCCCGTGATGAACCACAGCCAAAGTTACGGTTGACTATTAAAATATTCGCGCCTTTGTATTGGGGTTGGTCAAAGGCATGTTCACCTTTAAGTGCTGTCCGGTCATCGATAAATGCGCCTTCGCCTAAGCCATCAAAGGTAACGGCTTTCAAATATCGCGCGGGAATGATGCGATCGGTATCTATATCATTACCCACTAAAGGTATACCGCGCCCTGAAACTGTTTTAACTTCACTCACCATAAACTTTATTTACCTATCATTTCAATGACAGCCTGTTAATTTCTACAAATGACCAATGACAAATGACCAATGACAAATGACAAAAAAATTAGAGTAACTCGCGCACATCAGAGACTTCGCCTTTAATCGCAGCTGTGGCAACCATCGCCGGACTCATTAACAATGTCCGACCGGAAGAGGAACCTTGTCTGCCTTTAAAGTTGCGGTTGGAGGAAGAGGCACTGATTTGTCTTCCTTGTAGCTTATCGGGGTTCATGGCCAGACACATGGAACATCCTGGTTCCCGCCATTCAAATCCAGCTTCTTGAAAGATTTTATCCAGTCCTTCAGCTTCCGCCTCTTCCTTCACCCGTTCGGAACCGGGGACAACGAAGGCTTTGATTCCCTCGGCAACGTGGCGACCTTTGGCGATTTTCGCCGCTTCTCGCAAATCAGTAATTCTGCCGTTGGTGCAACTCCCAATAAAGCAGACATCTATTTTAGTGCCCTTGATCGGTTGACCAGGATATAAATCCATGTAGCGATAAGCTTCTTCGGCAATGAATCGGTCTTCTTCTAGCAGTTCTTCCGGTTGAGGTACTGACTGGTTAACACCGATACCTTGACCGGGAGTAATCCCCCAGGTGACGGTAGGGGAAATTTCCGCAGCGTCAAATACCACTACATCATCGTATTGGGCATCAGCATCGCTCTTGATGGAATCCCACCAAGCTAATGCTTTATCCCAATCTGCATCTTTGGGTGCAAAATCTCTGCCTTTGAGGTAATCGTAGGTGACACGATCGGGATTGACGTAGCCGCATCTAGCACCGCCTTCGATCGCCATGTTGCAGACAGTCATCCTCTCTTCCATATTCATTTGCTCAAATGTCGTACCTGCAAATTCATAGCCATAACCCACACCACCTTTCACGCCAAGGGTGCGGATGATATGCAGGATGACATCTTTGGCGTAAACTCCTGGGTTGAGAGTGCCGTTAACTTCTATTTTGCGGACTTTCAGTTTGGAGAGGGCAAGGGTTTGGGAAGCGAGAACATCCCGAACTTGACTAGTTCCAATACCAAATGCGATCGCACCAAATGCCCCATGACTGGATGTGTGACTATCTCCACAAGCGATCGTCATTCCTGGCTGAGTCAGTCCGAGTTCGGGAGCGATGACGTGAACTATACCCTGGCTACCAGAACCGATGTTGTAAAAAGTTATGTTATTTTCTTGACAGTTATTTTCGAGCGCCTGAATCATTTCTTCTGCCAAGCTATCGGCAAAGGGACGCGCCTGATTTTCTGTGGGCACAATATGATCGACTGTGGCGACGGTACGTTCTGGAAACAGGACTTTTAGACCTCTCTCGCGTAACATAGCAAAGGCCTGGGGACTGGTGACTTCATGAATTAGATGAAGCCCAATAAATAGTTGCGTCAGCCCTGAAGGAAGTGTACCAACGGTGTGTAAGTCCCAAACTTTATCAAACAGGGTACCTTTGCTCATACGTCAATCAATATTTAAAGAGTCCGGTCTTAAATAGTATCAAAAAAAAGTCTCGATTTTTGCAGTTCGCTTAATATTACTTACACCTTTGCCCTCTTATTTCTCTGTGTCGCGCCAGTTGCTACAAAGGGGGGAACCCCCGCAACGCACTGGCTTCTCTGCGCCTCTGTGGTTTTATTCTTCTTTAACGAACCGCAGAGACGCAGAGGGCACAGAGGTAAAAGCGAAAATTCTCCGAAATATTGAGATGCAAAGATGTAAATAATTTTATCCTTTTCCACAAGGATATGTTAAGACAATACCAGATTATTGCACTACCAGGTTATGTCCATAGATTTACGGGAATTTTATCAGGCTAGCGATCCCAGCAGAACTCTGTTTGTCAACAATAGCTCTGATGGCAAGTATTATATAGATTTTTCCTCGGTACGAGGTGGTGATATTCTTGGCAAGCTGAAGCAGAAAATTACTTTTTTTAAGCCGAATGAACCCACTTGCACTTTATTTACAGGGCATATTGGTTGTGGTAAATCGACAGAACTATTACGGTTACAGGCTGAACTGGAAAAGTTAGGCTTCCACGTTGTCTATTTTGAGTCGAGTGATGACTTGGAAATGACTGATGTTGATATTGCTGATGTGTTGCTAGCGATCGCTCGTCGGGTGAGTCAAAGTCTTGATAAAATTACTCTGGAGTCACCCAACAAATTTAATGAGTTGCTGCAAGGTGCTTGGAAGGTCTTAAACTCCGAGGTGACGGCGGGAAAAGTTAAGCTTCCGGTGCTTGGTGATGTCGGTTTATCCGCAGATAAAGAAAAGTTTTCTCTGTCTGTGGGTATTGGTGAGATCACCGCGAAGATGAAAAATGACCCAGCGCTGCGAGAAAAACTCAATCAGTATTTAGCACCGCAAAAAACTAAACTGCTGGAAGCGATTAATCAAGAATTATTGGAACCTGCGATCGCTAAACTCAAACAGCAGGGTAAAAATGGTCTAGTGGTAATTGTCGATAATCTTGACCGCATAGATAATCGTGCCAAACCTTGGGGTCGTCCGCAGCAGGAATATTTATTTGTCGATCAGGGCGAGTTTTTGACGAAGCTGAATTGTCATCTCATCTACACCATGCCTTTGTCGTTGAAGTTTTCCAATGATTACGGAATGCTGACTCAGCGTTTCCCAGAAGACCCCAAGGTGTTACCAATGGTTCCTATACAATGGTCTGATGGCAGTGTTCATACACAGGGAATGTCACTCATGCAGCAGATGGTACTAGCAAGAGCTTTTCCTGACATGACACCAGAGGAGCGTTTAAATAAAGTTACCGAGATTTTTGATAGTGCTGCTAGCCTAGAGCGTTTATGTCAAATGAGCGGTGGTCATGTGCGGGATGTGTTGAGGCTGCTGAATACTTGGATTATGGAAGAGATGAGTCTTCCCTTAACCCGTGAAACCTTAGAGCAAGTTATTCGTTCTCGGCGGAATGAAATCATGTTGCCGATTTCTGAGGATGAGTGGCAATTGTTACGCCATGTCAAGGAAAAGAAAAAGGTGAGTGATGACCACGGATATCAAAAACTGATCCGCAGTCGGTTTGTGTTTGAATATCGGGATGGTGGTGAGTCTTGGTTTGATGTTAATCCGGTTTTAGCGGAAGCCAGGGAATTAGGTTTGTAGTAAGCACTTTAGTGCTTATTATTCCATATCTTTGAAAGCACTAAAGTACTTACTACGAACTCAACACATAAGGGACTTCCAAATAAAAAAATGTCCCCAAAGTAACGCAAAAACCCTCTCTATTTCTCCTCTCTCTGTGTTCTCTGTGTCTCTGTGGTTCGTTTATTTGGATAATTTTTTCTTGGAAGCCCCTAAGTTTATGAGTCCACAGCAACCATTAGAAGATGACCATGTAAACAGCGAGCGCTCCCTGAAACAATTAGCTTGGGCGATTGAATCCTCCGTGGGACAGTTTAAGCTGATTTTGGCACGGTGTAATTATGCTAGCTTGCGCGATCGCTTAATCTCCAGACTGCAAGAAATTTGTCAAGTCGAAATTCGTATCTTGACGGTACAGCAATCGAACAGGACTCTTTATACTGCCATTCAGGAAGAATTCGGCGCAGAAACACCAGCCTGTGTGATGGTTGTGGGTTTGGAATCAGTGCAGAATTTGCCTGTGATGTTAACTTCTGCAAATCAGGTGCGGGAAGAGTTTCGCAAGAATTTTGCTTTTCCCTTAGTGTTGTGGATTGACGATGAAATCTACAAGCACCTAATACAGCTTGCACCAGATTTGGAAAGTTGGGCAACTACAAGGAATTTTGCCATATCAACACAGGAATTAGTAGATTTTATCATCCAAACTGCCCATCAATGGTTTAGTAATAATTTGAAATTTAGCGTCAATGTATATCTGAAACTGGAAAATGAGTTAGAAGCAGCGCAAAGAGATTTAATTAAAAAGCCCGATATTTATAATTTAGAAATTCAAGCTAACTTAGAATCTTTATTAGGTTTTCTTAAACAGATAAATAATCAAAAATATTCGGCGTTAGAGCATTATCACAAAGCTTATCAGCTCTGGCAACAAAGTCATAATTTAGAAAAACAGGCAAAAGTCATCGGTGAAATTAGCTTTTGCTGTTATCTCAAAGCTTTGAAACATCAAGATATCAATTGTCAAGATTGGCAGACAACTTGGCATTATCTTCAAGAGTATATAAATTTTATTAACCAGTTTCAAAGTCCAGACTTAATTGCTAATGCAGTAGTTAAGTTCGGTGATATCTTGCGAGACTTGCAAAAGTGGGAAATATTGCATAGTCTTTCGGAACAAGCTTTAGTAATCCATCAAAATAACAAACAACCAAGGGGATTAGCCAAAGATTACGGTTTTTTAGCTGAGGTGGCTTTGGCTCAAAAAAACTGGGTTAAAGCAAATCAGTTAGTTAAGCAAGCATTAGAAGTTTTTGCTGCGATTCCAAATTTGGAATCAGCTAATCTATCAGGGATTTTATCTGATATTCCCGAAAAGGTTATAAAATCAAAAGACTTGAGCTTATATCGATTTATTTTAGGTCGTTCTCAATACTATTTAGGTCAAATTAAAGAGGCAACTCTCAGTTTAGAAACTGCTAGGGATGTGGGTAATCCCCTAGAAGATATCAGGCTTTTCTTGGATATTCTCAGGTTTTTACAGCAGCTTTACTTTGAGCAGAAAGAATATCTCAAAGCATACAAAATCAAACAGCAACGGCGTTCCATTGAACAGCAATTTGGCTTGCGGGCTTTTATTGGTGCGGGTAAGTTAGAAGCTACAAAACAGGCATTTGTAGAGACATTGCGCTCAAACTCTCCCCAAGGAAATATTGCCCCAGAAATTGCTGCATCTGGTCGCCTCTTGGATGTAGAACGTTTAATTGAACGCATGGGTCGCCCCGATTATAAGTTGATAGTAATTCATGGGCAATCGGGTGTCGGCAAAAGTTCCTTAGTAAATGCAGGACTAATACCAGCTTTAAAGAATAAAGCAATCGGCACTCAAGATTATTTGCCGGTGGTAATGCGCGTTTATACCAACTGGGTGGAAGAGTTGGGGAGGCTTTTGGGAGGGAATGGGGAGTGGGGAGGGTTAGAACGTCAACGTTCAGCCTTTGAACTCGGAACTTCGACCTCTGAACTTGGAACTTCGACCTCTGAACTCGGAACTTCGACCTCTGAACTCGGAACTTCGACCTCTGAACTCGGAACTTCGACCTCTGAACCTCAACGTTCGACCTTTGAACTCGGAACTTCGACCTCTGAACCTCAACGTTCGACCTCTGAACTCGGAACTTCGACCTCAGAACCTCAACGTTCGACCTTTGAACTCGGAACTTCAGCCTCAGAACCTCAACGTTCGACCTTTGAACTCGGAACTCCACAATATTTAATATTCAGACTTAAAAAAAATGAACAATGCAACATCCGCACAGTGTTAATCTTTGATCAATTTGAGGAATTTTTCTTTGTTTACACCGAACCAGCCCAAAGAAAGCAATTCTTTGAGTTTCTGGGAGAGTGCTTGAATGTTCTATCGGTGAAAGTTATCTTATCGCTGCGGGTGGATTACATCCATTACTTGCTGGAGTGCAATGATTTGTCCAGTCTCAAGATTATTGGCAATGACATTCTCAGTAATAATGTGCTTTACAAGTTAGGGAACTTCTCACCTGCTGATGCGAAGTCAATTATTCAGCGTTTAACTGAAAATACTAGTTTTCACTTAGAACCTGCTTTAGTTGAACAACTGGTACAAGATTTAGCCGGAGAATTGGGTGAAGTTCGTCCCATTGAGTTGCAGGTTGTGGGGGCGCAACTGCAAACGGAGAATATTACAACTCTGGCAGAATATCGGCAACGCGGTACTAAGGACGAATTGGTTAAGCGTTATTTGCATGAAGTTGTTAATGATTGCGGTGAAGAAAATCAGCAAGCAGCAGACATATTACTTTATTTGCTGACCGATGAAAAAGGAACTCGCCCTCTCAAGACTCGCGCTGAGTTGGAACGCGATTTGATGCCGTACTTCTCGGAGATTCCCCCAATCCCTCTTAAAAAAGGGGGCTTTATTCTTTTTACATCCTTTTTAAGGCGATCGCAGCAGGCAAAAGTAAGTCTGAGCCGCGGCTTTCGTCGCTCAGAACTTCAGGGAGGATCAAAAGCTAGGGAGAAACAAGCTTCTGAAATCAGTAAATTAGATTTAGTGTTAGAGATTTTTGTCCAATCCGGCTTAGTGGTTTTGCTACCAGAAAACCCGGCTGACCGTTATCAACTGGTACATGACTACATCGCCGCCTTTATCCGCCAGCAACAGGAACCGAAGTTAAAGCAGGTAATGGCGGAACTGGAAAAAGAACGAGAACAAAGAAAACTGAGTGAGGCGAAACTAAATAACTTTCTCAAACGCGCCCTTTTTAGTTCCATCGCCGCAGGTTTAGGATTTGCTGGGTTGGCAGTGGTAACATTCCAGTGGACAGTAGAGGCAAATGTTCATCTAATTAATGCCATTAATAATTCTTCTGAAGCCTTTTTTGCCTCTGGACAACATCCAGATGCTTTAATAACAGCCTTAAAGGCAAGTAACAAACTCAAGCATACAATTTGGGCACAGCACAGAAGCGATACCCGAATGCAAACTGTAGCAACTTTACAGCAAGCAGTTTACTTAAAGCCAAATGAGCCGAAAGAAAATCGTGCGATCGAGGTGAATACTTTAGAAAGGCATAGCAGCGCGGTCAGAAGCGTCGCCTACAGCCCCAATGGACAGCAGTTAGCTTCTGCTAGTGATGACAACACGATCAAAATCTGGGATGTCAGCAGTGGTAAACTTCTCAAATCTCTGACTGGTCATAGCAAAGAAGTCATTAGTGTCGCCTACAGCCCCAATGGACAGCAGTTAGCTTCTGCTAGTCGTGACAACACCATCAAAATCTGGGATGYCAGCAGTGGTAAACTCCTCAAAACCCTTACTGGTCATAGCGATGAGGTCAAAAGCGTCGCCTACAGTCTTAATGGACAACAATTAGCTTCTTCTAGTCGTGACAAGACGATCAAAATTTGGGATGTCAGCAGCAGCAAACTTCTCAAATCCCTGACTGGTCATAGCAAAGAAGTCAATAGCATCGCCTACAGCCCTAATGGACAACAGTTAGCTTCCGCTAGTGCTGACAACACCATCAAAATCTGGGATATCAGCAGTCAAAAAATCCTCAAAACCCTTACTGGTCATAACGATGTGGTTATGAGCGTCGCCTACAGCCCCAGTGGACAACAGTTAGCTTCCGCTAGTTATGACAAGACTGTCAAAATCTGGGATGTCAGCAGTGGCAAACTCCTCAAATCTCCGATTGGTCATAGCAGTGTCGTCTTTAGCGTTGCCTACAGCCGTGATGGACAACAGCTAGCTTCTACTAGTGATGACAACACCATCAAAATCTGGGATGTCAGCAGTCAAAAACTCCTCAAAACCCTTACTGGTCATAGTGCTAGAGTCTATAGCATCGCCTACAGCCCCAATGGACAACAGTTAGCTTCTGCTAGTTGGGACAAAACCATCAAAATCTGGGATGTCAGTAGTGGTCAACTCTTCAAATCCCTAACCGATCATAGCAAAGAGGTCAATAGCATCGCCTACAGCCCCAATGGACAACAGTTAGTTTCTGCTAGTGATGACAAGACTATCAAAATCTGGGATGTCAGTAGTGGTCAACTCTTTAAAACCTTTACTGGTCATAGCAATTGGGTCATTAGTGCCACCTACAGTCCCGATGGACAACAGTTAGCTTCTGCTAGTGCTGACAAGACCATCAAAATCTGGGATATCAGCAGTCAAAAAATCCTCAAAACCCTTATTGGTCATAACGGTACAGTCATTAGTGTCGCCTACAGCCCCAATGGACAACAGTTAGCTTCTGCTAGTTGKGACAAAACCRTCAAAATYTGGGATGTCAGCAGTGGTCAACTCCTCAAAACTCTGTCTGGTCATAGCCATTGGGTCATTAGCGTCGCCTACAGCCCCAATGGACAACAGTTAGCTTCYGCTAGTGCTGACAACACTATCAAAATTTGGGATATCAGCAGTCAAAAAATCCTCAAAACCCTTACTGGTCATAACGGTACAGTCATTAGCGTCGCCTACAGCCCCAATGGACAACAGTTAGCTTCTGCTAGCGCTGACAACACCATCAAAATTTGGGATGTCAGCAGTGGTCAACTCCTTAAAACTTTTACTGGTCATACTGATGCGGTCAGAAGCGTCGCCTACAACCTTGATGGACAACAGTTAGCTTCTGCTAGTCGGGATAAGACCATCAAAATCTGGGATGTCAACAGTGGTCAACTACTCAAATCCCTGACTGGTCATACTGATAGGGTCAATAGCGTCGCCTTTAGCCCCAATGGACAACAGTTAGCTTCTGCTAGTGCTGACAAAACAATAATTTTATGGGATTTAGATTTCGATAATTTATTACTTAGTGGTTGCAGTTTGCTGAATAATTATCTCATTGCCCATCCAGAAGTGTTAGAAGAGTTGGAATCATGCCAAACGCGATCGCGGTTGGTTCAAGCCGCTACAGTATTAGTTATCCAAGGTGAGAAGTTAGCGCGAAATGATGATATTAATGGCGCTATTGAAAAGTTTGGCAAAGCGCAGCAGTGGGATAATAAATTAAAGTTTGATTCCCAGGCGAGAGCGAAAGAGTTGGCGAATCAAGCTAAGGGTGACAAGGGGACATTACCATAATGATAGATAATCACAAGGTAGAAGAATGGCATACAGCGATTTCAGTCTCGCCAAGGTGAAAAAGAGTTTTGATTTAAGACTCGATGAAACTCAGAATTTATTTGTTGATACAAAACCTGTTACACCATCAGAAACTCTCAGAACGATTTTAATAGATTACATTCCTTTAGCAACTGCAATTTCAACAGAAAAAGCTAGATCAGAGTTTTTAATTGCACCAATCCTCGCAGAGGTCAGACGATTATTAAATAATAAAATCTCCCTGTTCTCTGGAAATGAATTTAATGTTGATGCAACTCAAGGCTTGCAAGGCTTTTGCGATTACATTATCAGCAACTCCCAAGAGCAATTATTTATTTCTGCTCCGGTAATGTTTATTTTTGAAGCGAAAAAGGAAGATATTATCGGCGGTCTGGGTCAATGTGTAGCGGCAATGATTGCAGCGCAATTGTTCAATCAAAATCAAGGTAATGAAGTTGGGCGGATTTATGGCTCGGTTACTAGTGGAACTAACTGGAAGTTTTTATTTTTAGAAGGGACAACTGTTTATATAGATTTGACTGAGTACTATATTAAAGAAGTTGATAAAATTTTGGGTATTTTATTGCAACCTTTTCAACCTGTTTTAACTGCTGTTTGAATATACAGCAGGTACTGATATAACTT
The DNA here is from genome assembly GCA_003326195.1 of Nostoc punctiforme NIES-2108. Classification (GTDB taxonomy): domain Bacteria; phylum Cyanobacteriota; class Cyanobacteriia; order Cyanobacteriales; family Nostocaceae; genus Nostoc; species Nostoc punctiforme_A. The sequence goes on along the minus strand of LXQE01000125.1, from coordinate 183,906 downwards.
ACCTGGGCAAGGTTAAAAATTTGCTAAAAAATAAGAGAAGTTAAAAAACTCGTCCACCATTACCACTATTCAATTTATATGAGTCTATTTTGTCTAGTTCACGGTGCTTTCCAAGCCACCTGGTGTTGGGATTTGCTAATTCCCTACTTAGAAACACAGGGTAACAAAACTGTAGCAATGGATTTACCAATTGAAAATGCATCTGCTACTTTGTCCCAACTTGCAGATGTAGTAATTCAAGCACTGCCAAAAACTGATGATATTGTCCTAGTCGGTCACTCAATGGCTGGTACTATAATTCCCTTGGTTGCAGAAGCGGTAAAAGTGCGTCAACTAGTGTTTGTGGCGGCGCTACTTCCATATCCTGGAGTTAGTACACTCGACCAATTTTCTCATCGTCTCGATTCTGATACGCTCAAATCATTCAACTACCAGCCAAAAGACCCAAGTAAACTCCAACAGTTCTACGATGAGCCTGATATGTATGAACCAGCTTCCGTAGGCAAAGATTATTCAGACGAAGCAGTATTAAGGGAGTTTTTCTTTCATGATTGTCAACCAGATGTAACACAGTGGGCAATCTCGAAAAGTCGTTCGCAACAATCTATGGCATATATATTTGAAACCAATCCTCTAAAAGCTTTGCCAAATGTTGAGCGTAAATATATTGTTTGTACCAACGATCGAATAATATCTCCTACATGGTCACGGTACGCTGCAAGCAAGCGTTTAGGAGTCGATGCCATTGAGCTAGTTTCTGGACATTGCCCACATCTGTCTCATCCTGACCTTCTTGCCTCAATATTAACTAGTGATTAATTGTTTGAGCAATCAAAAATCTTTTGCCCAAGTGGACTATCTTACTGGTGCGTTGGCGCAGCCCGCCGTAGGTATCGCTCATAATAAATGAAGCCCCATAGATATAAGAGAGGTCATCTTACCTACGGTGCCTTATCCCGTATTTGTCCCCCACTACATGAACTAAACAATATTGGGATTCATCCGATTGCTGGAATACCGACCAGAAACAATTTGCTTGAACTCACTGCTCAATCTCGTCTAAAAATTCGGATTTATCATCAACAAATTCCTTTAATTTATCCTTATTTAGCGGGTCAAGCTTTTCATATAGGTCAAAATTTTTATCAACTAGATATTCCCGACTACCAACCTTTAATTTCTTCAGAAAGTGTCTATTCCAGATTAGTGGTAATTAAAGGGTTTCAAGACTCTACTAGCTTTATTGAAGCTGTTCAACGGCAACTGGATAATCTAGGAATACAAGGAAAAATTGAACTTCTTACCCGACAAGATGGAACACCTCAACGAAGACAATTAACCATCAATAAAGAAGGGAAACAGTTTAAAGTTAGAGGATTTGGCGTAAAAATCAGTGAACTCAATCCTGAAGATTCCTTAACCTTGCAAGAACAGGGCATTGGTGGGAAACGAAAGATGATGTGTGGAATATTTGTCCCAGCGACTCGTAGCAAGGAAGAAGAGGAAATCTGATCATGGTTACTACCCAACCCAACATTTCCCTATCTCTCCATGCTGCGGATACGACAATAATGCACCGCGTCGGAATGACCGGACTTTATATGACTTTAAAGCGATTGGAAAAGCAATATCGCTTATCTCATGAACGGGGAGGACATATATCATGGATTTTGACTGCTGATACTATTGAATTATTCTGGCAAGGAAGTGATTTCATCGCCCTATCTTGGTTAATTAATGAGTCTTTTCAATTAGATGATACAGGTTTAATTCATTTAGTAGGGTTAGACAATGATGCAATAGATTTAAGCCAGAAAGTCCACATTCATGAGGGAATATGTGCTGTTTTTCTGCGTCATAATCAGTTTTATCAAGCGGGAGAGCTAGTTAACACTGAACTAAAGGTTGAAGAAAACAAAGTCGAGTATCAATACAAATCCCTAACTTGGTACGCACATCAAACTTTTGCAGAGAAGTTATGCCAGGCAGATACCCAACAACTCAGACATGATTATATTCAAATAACTAGTTGGTTGTATTTAGGGGGAATTGTTCGCCATGCTCGGACGCAGAATACTACAAAACTAGAAGAGAAATCTGAATACGCCTTAGCATTATTATTTGTACCAGTAGTTTGTCATTATTGCTTACTTCATATACCATCAGAAGACTTAAAACAAAGGAAACCCCATCGCTACTTGGTGGTGATTCCAGAAATAAAGGATTTTGAAGACGCTTCTCAAAGGAGATGGCAACTACAGCAATTAGAAACAAAACAGCTTCATGTTAGTACCCTTGGTGAAGCGGGATTACTTTATTACAGCTTAGACGATATTCAGCCTGAAAGCGACTACTATCAAGCTTGTCAAGTTTGGTTATATGAAAAAATAAATCGAGCTTCTCTTCAAAGAACATTGATGAGTATAGAGGAAATTGAAATTGATAAGAATACTTTAATCACTTATCAACAGGTTCAAAAACACTTTCAACCCAATTATCAGAAGGTTAGTGGTGGTAGTGGTAAACAAGTAGTGACTTTTGGGGTAGCTCTCCTTATACAAATTGGGTTACACAGACTTGGAACACTACTTCTATGGCACTACCATCAAAAGATTAAACCTAAGCAAATTTTTATTAAGGTGAATCCGATTCGCTCTCTGATTGCTGATAATTTAGTAAAAGGAATCCATTGGTGGTCTAATTTTTGGGAAAAATTGGTGATAGAGGATTCAAAAGAATATTTATTTAACCAGTTATTTTCCAATCGAGAAGGATTCATCATAATGGCAGAGAATAGTGAAGAAGACAAGCAGTATCTTATTTTTATTAAGGTATTTCAGCAAGCTATGAAGGGCAACTTTGCTAAAATGTATGCCAAAGCAGAGGAAGGAAAAGATCCTCCAATTAAAAAGAAAGTTGAACGATTAAGGGCAGAGCTAAACTATTGTTATGATGAATTGTCGTTTAAGGAATATTTGTCTGACTTTTTAGTAAGAGGAGGATTAAATAAGTATTTTAATGAGCATCAAGAAGAGATTGTACTACTAATTAAAAAATCACCCTGGCAAGAACTAAGAATTTGGTCATTGTTAGCGATCGCCAGTTATAAACCCAAAAATAAACCCACCAATAGTGATGATAATTCATTCCCAAACAATCAAAACTTAGAAGAAGTGAATGATGAGTCAGAAAAAGAATGACAATAATATCCCAAATTATTATCTTTACGGAACAGTCCTCACTCGTTATGGTTTAGCGTCCTTAAATCATGACATTAGACGAGGAAATAAGACTATTCTGCAAAAAGGTTATTGGAATAATGGTAAGATTTATTCTTTTGTAGGTTCAAGTGCAATTCGTTGGGCGTTACGCTTTTATCTTCAAAAGCAAGGTTATTTAGTTAATCGAGTTTGGGATGAGGATGAACATATTAATCGGTTAACAAGTGAAGATTTCGATCCAGAAAAATTTTATGATGATGACATTTTTGGGTTTGCTTTATTAGAGTCTGCTGAAACAGAGGAGGACACTTCAACAACAAAGAGAAAAAACAAACAAACAAAAACCAGAACTCCTAATCAACGAATGGGTGCTTTAGGGATGAATATGGCTGTTTCGCTAACGCCTTATGATGGTGCAGTCAAGTTAGGGGCAAAAAGTGGCAGAGAAAAGGATAGTACATCGCTTCATTTTACAGAATATCATGCAACTCGATATCAATATTATTTTGGAATTGATGCCACTCATCTCAGAGATTTTTCGCGGATTTTACCTCTGATAGATGGGATTATGAATCTGCCCAAGGTAGGAGGGAGTAGTAATATTTTTAATTATCCTTTCTGTCCCGATAGTTTGGTATTTCAATGGACAAATCATTTTGCTTCATATATTTCCTATTGCTTTGAATATTGCGATCCTAAGAGTAAGGAAGCAAAACTTTCACAAGAGTTTATAGATGAAGTGGAATGCGGACAGATTGACCCTAGTAAATTGTGGATTGGGGGAACAATTGTTAAGGAGTTACAGCAATTGGATAATTTTGAAAGTTCCCCTTTGAAGAAAGCGCATATTTATCGTAATCGAAATGAAATGATTGAAGCTTTGAAAACAGTCATTAAAAGAGATTTGGGCTTGGAAGAATCAAAATGATTGCACCATTAATTCTCTATTTGGATGTTCCATTTACTACTTTTCGGGAGTCCTATGCAAGGGAAATGGGAAAAACTTATCCTGTTCCTCCTCCAGCGACAGTGTATGGGATGTTGTTGTCTTTGGTAGGGGAAACGAATGTCTATCGCCACTGTGGGGTAGAATTGGCGATCGCAATGTTATCTAGCCCCAAAAAGTCACAAATCTTGCGTCAAATGAGACGGTTTAAAAATCCTGATTTTAGCCATCCAGAGAATCTTATTCCCTGTTATCAAGAAATTTTGTCTAATCTGAAGTGCTTGATTTGGGTTCGTTCTGACGAGGAAAAGATACAACCAAGTTTAAGGGAGAGGATACAGTTAGCGTTTGACCATCCTGAGCTAGTAAGACGGTTTGGTTGTTTATTTTTGGGAGAAAGTGACCAGTTAATTAAAACGATCAAACTTGTTTCGGAAGATTATCTAGAGGGGGCGAGACAGTGGGCGATTAGGGATAATCGAGGCAGGTTAACCTTACCCTATTGGGTTGACCATGTGGGGTCAAGAAATACCCGATTTTTGAGGTATCGGATTGAGGAAATGCCAAGCTCACCACCTCCTGATTTGGCGTGGACGATGATTCAATCTCCAATTTGACAAGTATCTCTTATGGGAAAGGGAGTTTAGGATCAAAGAATGGCGGGAAGGTTTACACGGTAAGGGATATGGTAATTGAGACAAGAAAAAAGGTGCTTGCAATTTTTGGGAAAGCTTATCGGCACTGGGTTTGAGGGGCTGAAAGTAAGGGAAACTTTGGTAAGTTGTATGCTTTTGGTTTCTCGATCTGGAAAGTACTTGTAAGATTGTAAATGAACCTTGCTCAGTTAAGGGTTTTCAAATTTGCTGTGATTCGTGGCTTTATGCCGTTAGGCGTTGCTCAAAATACTCGGTCTGTTTCATTTCGGTTGAGTGGTGAAGTGATTCGTGGCTTTATGCCGTTAGGCGTTGCTCAAATATCGAGGTCAAATTACTGACTGCGATCGCATAAGCCCTTCTGAGAAACTTTTCTGGAGGGCTTTAGTTGCTTTAGGAAGTGAGTTCTGTTTAGTTTTGCAGACAAGACATCAGCTAATCGCCTATGGTCTTCCTGACTAAAATCGCTACTAGCAAGGGAGCCATTAAATAACCAGTTATAACCTCAAGGGTTGTAAAAAATTTACCAGCAGTAGACAATGCATGAATTTCACTACCAAACGAGGTGAATGCCATAATCGAGAAGTAGAGACTATTCCAAAAACCAAGCTTACTCAAAGAACCAGGAGAAAGCCAATATATCAGACTAAACGAAACAACCACTAATAAACAGCAAAAAATAAACCTGCTGAACGAGCGCCCGTAATCGCAAGTTACATACAGAATTTTTGCCAGTATAGGATGCTTACTTTTTAGGCTTTCGATTCTTTGCTGATTGGTTGCATACTCTTGTAATAGGGCAGATAAATTAAAGTCTATACTTCTAAGGCTAACCCCAGTAAAACTAGTTTTATTACTAAACTCTACATGATCAATCAGCACATCCTTCATCTTGGCATAGTCAAAGCAAGCACCTTTGATATTGGTTTCAGATAGCCAGGAATCTGTTAGATCCGCATTTTTAAAATTACTGTTTTCTAGATTTGCGCCATAGAAATCAACCTTACTCAAATTTGCCCTAGTCAAATCCTCCTTAATCAAGGGTATTCCTCGAATATCCGTGTGTTCGTAGTACTTGCCAACCATTCGATCTAACACGTCTCGCTTGAAACCATTTGTTTTCCAGCGTATAAGAATATTTTGCCCTGCTGGAGTAAACCATCTATCCCTGAGTTGTTGCTTGCTCAGATTTACCATAGTTAGCAAATCTTCTTGATTTCCTCCTGTATCTAAGTTCACTCCTGCATTTATAAAGAATTCTGGGGTAATTTCTTGAGTCTGATTATGAGATTGCATGGATAAACTGGACTACTGCGATCGTCTTATGTTCCAACGGTGCTAGGTTATCAAAACCCGTTACCAAATTTCATCCTTCTGAGAGCAAACTTAACGCAAGCGTAGTTTACCGCCGTAGGTCTTACCCTAAGCCGGTCGTTGGGCATCGCTCTTACCTTCCTTTGTTCGTTTGCGCTGTTGAAAATGTTTCACAGAAGCCGCCGATAAAGGCGATGGTGTGCTAGAACGCTCAAAAATCCCAGTTTTACTCACTCTCTGCTTCAATACCGTAATCTGCAAAAAAAGCAGAAATAGATATGTTCAGCGCCTGTGCAAGCTTTTCTATATTTTTTAGTGAAGGATTACGAGTCCCTGTTTCGATACTGGAAATGTAATTGCGATGAAGACCAGCCCTTTCAGCTAACTCTTCTTGAGAAAGGTCTAATTCTCGTCGTCGCCGTCTAATAGCTTTGCCAAAGCGATATTCAATATCTGGATCTTGGTTTTTTTGCCTCACAGAACCATCGTGAGGGAGTGTAGATAATTAATCTATACACAATAAGTTTAGTTTTGCACACTATATGTTAATTTAAAAATATTGGTGCAACGCTATCCGCAATAAATATGACGAATACATTTCCTCAGATTCCGCCAGTAGCGATGCCAAAAGTAATTCCCAGCGAATTCCCTCAGCAGAGATTTCATCTCGGTGAATGGGTGCGATGGTTTCAAGTACCCAACGGTGACTTTGGCCGCGTCATCGGAGTCATCTACACGCAACAAGCCAGTTGCATTGCCACTGGCTTACATTACTTGGTTCTTTTAGATGAGCGCAGTCCCTCTCGTGAAATTTGCATCTGTGACTTTGCTTTCGAGGATGATATCGAATCCCTAGAAAAGTCATCATTGGAAGGGCTTCGGGGCAATCATGTCTGAAGCTCAACAACATCAGCAGTTGCTAGAACTGCACAACCAAATGTTCATGTCCCCCCAAGATTTTAGCTATCGTTGGGGATTGGGTTACGAAGAATTAGCAAAAATCTGTGCCATCTCTAAATCTACGGCTTATCACTGGTTGGGTGGACAAGCCAGCCGCCGAGAAGCTGGATTACCTTACCAGAGAATTATGGCTGTGGCTGATTTTCTTCTCGCCAACGCCGAAATAATTAATCCTCTCTTAGAACAGTGGCATAATTCTCCACCACCAAATTAATTCTTCAGTTTTTGCAAATTGACAAAACTTTTCTCCATCACCTTGACTGACACAAAAAATAGGTAGTAGGGTGCAATTTATCGTCACCAGCTTACCCACTGTTCCATGAACCGCTCGACCAATGATTCCTATTACCTGCCCTCCAGTATTGAATTGACCCAAAGCCATGTCCTGATTCATCGCATGGCAATCCCTCTCAAAAATGCAATCAGCTATTTACAACAATTTCCCCAGTCAGAATATGAGGATATTTGCCGGGATGCTTTTGAGTTAGGATTTCTTTGCTTGCAAACTGCTCAAACTCGTCATGGCAACGAATTAATCAAGCAGCAGATGGAATCCTTGTTGGTGGAGTTTCAGCAGGCAGTCAAGGTAATTGCAGAGTCTTTCCAGCAGGAATTAATTAATCAAGTAGGGACAGAGAATGGCCAATTATTAGCTCCACTCCAAAATCAGATTAATCTCACTTCAGCTATCCTCACTGAAAAACTCAATAGCGTCAGCACTTTACTTACACTCGAAATTGACCCAGCCAGAGAAACTTCTGTTGTTGGCCGCTTTCTCTCTTCATTACGTCAACTCTTAGATGCCAAACGCTCTGATTCCATTCAAGGCGCATTTAAAGCAGCATTAATAAATGCCACTAAGGAAAATGGTACTCTGGCTGCGGCAGTTAAAAATGTAGTTTCTGAGTCTGTGAAACCATTAACCGAACAAGTGGAAAAGCTGACTAGGGAAATTCGAGATCAACAGGTGACACAACAAGTACTTGAGCAGACAACTGCAAAAGGCATCAACTATGAAGAGTTAGTGGTTGTCGAACTGCGAAATTGGTCAAAGTTGAGTGGCGTAGAGGTGGAGCATATTGGTCGTGATGGGGATACTGGCGATATTCTCCTAAAGTTCACCAGTAAATCGTTAGCTGTAATTGAACTGTCAATAGTGATTGAAGCTAGGAAACGACCCTCAAAGCCTTTTGGTCGCCAAGCAATCACTCAACATTTACAGTCAGCAATGGTGCGGCGTTCAGCAAATTCGGCAATTTTTTTAAGTTATTCGCGTGAGGGATTAGCGCAGGAAATCGGTGATTGGGCAGAGGGAGTTTCTGAGTCGGGTTATTGGATTGCCACAACCCATCCATTTTTAATCATTGCTATCCGCTTTTTGGTGATCCAGCAAAGGTTAAATAAATTGCGTAGCTTTGAATCAGAATTGGATGTGACTGCTGTTGAACAACAAATTCAGCAGATCCGCACAGCTTTAGGACGAATCAGAACTATCAAAAAATCCCTGACGGAAATTGGTAAGGGTGTGACTGTGATTAAAGCTGAAGCAGATGCACTGAGTACAGATATTCAATCAGCACTGAAATCAATTGAGCAAGCCCTGAGTTTTGTTCCAAGTGAAAGTACTGGCTAACATTTTAGCTAGCATACTCCTGCAATATTTCTCACTCAATAACGCACCCAGGATTTTTTAATTCAGCTTTCACAAAAATTGATGGCGCGATCGCGTATTAGATCGAAATAGCTATAGCCATTCTCATCTTCGCCAGCCTTGCCGCTAGTGCCATAGAAGGATTTTTCGAGAGCATTAATAATTCTAGGACTTACGCACTGTACAAACGAATCATCTTGTGTGTTAGTCTATACGTTGCTTAGACACCACTTCTTGGCGGTGCTAGCGATTGCCCAGTATGAGAGATAAATGACGAACGGACAAAACGGACAAAACGGACAAAAGAAAAAATTAGAAACTCAGCTTTGGAATATTGCCGATTCGCTACGGGGCAAGATGAACGCTGATGAGTTTCGGGATTATTGCTTAGGGTTTATTTTCTACAAGTACCTATCCGAGCGTCAGCATCTTTACGCTAATGAGATTTTAGCTGAGGATAAGATTGATTTTCTAGAGCTTGATGAGTCGTCGGAAGAGGGGCAGGAATATTTAGAGGCAATTAAAGAGGAATCTATTGCCGAGTTAGGTTATTTTTTGAAGCCATCTGAGTTGTTTAGTTCTCTAGCTAAACGGGCATTAGGCAATCAGGCCGATAAGGATGAGATTAGTGATGAGGAGTTAGAAAAGAGTTCAATTTTTATTTTGGGGGATTTGACGGATGTTTTAAACAACATTGAACGCTCGACTATGGGCAAGGAAAGTGAGGAAGATTTTGATCATTTGTTTGAGGATCTGGATCTGAATTCGACGAAGTTGGGGCGGACTCCGAAGGCGAAAAATGCTTTAATTGCCAAGATTTTAGTGCATCTGGATAAGATTGATTTTCGGTTGGGAGACACCGAGAGCGATGTTCTGGGGGATGCATACGAGTATTTAATTGGGCAGTTTGCCAGTGGTGCGGGGAAAAAGGCAGGGGAGTTTTATACGCCGCAGCAGGTTTCTAAGGTATTGGCGAAGATTGTGACAACGGGGAAAGAGCGGCTGAAGTCGGTTTATGACCCAACTTGTGGTTCGGGATCTTTGCTGCTACGGGTGGCGCGGGAGGTGGAATCAGTCGGGGATTTTTACGGGCAAGAAATGAACCGCACGACTTATAACCTAGCGCGGATGAACATGATTTTGCATGGGGTGCATTATCGGAATTTTGATCTTAGGCAAGAGGATACGCTAGAGAACCCCCAGCATGAGGGTATGCGGTTTGAGGCGGTGGTGGCGAATCCCCCGTTTTCGGCGCAGTGGAGTGCGAATAAGCTGTTTGAGTCGGACGATCGCTTTAGTCAGTATGGGAAGTTAGCCCCGGCTTCTAAGGCTGATTTTGCCTTTGTACAGCACATGCTGCATCACCTAGATGAGAACGGCATTATGGCGGTGGTGTTGCCCCACGGGGTTTTGTTTCGAGGAGGTGCGGAGGGGCATATTCGCCAGTATCTAATCAAGGAGCGGAATTGGTTGGATGCGGTGATTGGGTTGCCTGCGAATATTTTTTATGGGACGAGTATCCCTACTTGCATTCTGGTGTTGAAAAAGTGCCGGGAATCTCCTGAAGATGTTTTGTTTATTGATGCCAGTGCCTATTTTGAGAAGGCGAAGAATCAGAACTATTTGCGGGATGAGGATGTTGAAAAAATTATTTCCACTTATCGCCAAAGGATAGAGGAGGAGAAGTATAGCTATCGCGCACCGTTAGCGGAGATTGCCGAGAATGATTTTAATTTAAATATTCCTCGTTATGTGGATACGTTTGAGGAGGAGGAGGAGATTGATCTGGCGGCTGTAGCGGTAAAGTTGAGGCAGTGCGATCAGGATATGGTGGCGATCGATGAGGCGATTAAGGGGTTTTGTGATGAGTTGGGGATTGAAGCGCCGTTATGAGTAAGAAGTTAAATAAAAATGTTCCTAAGTTGAGATTTCCTGAGTTTAAGGGTGATTGGGAATATTTGAAGATTGAAGACATTGCTTCAGTAACATCAGGTGGAACTCCCAACAGATCAGAGCCTAGCTTTTGGAATGGTAATATTCCCTGGGTTACTACAAGTGAGATCGGTCAAGCTGAAATACATGGCAGCGTTGAAAAGATAACAGAAAAAGGACTACAAAATTCTTCTGCGAAAATCTTCAAGAAGGATACTATTTTACTTGCAATGTATGGACAAGGAAAAACTCGCGGGCAAGTTTCTATTTTAAAGATTGAAGCAGCAACAAATCAAGCTTGTGCAGCAATTGCACTAAAAAGTGGTTTTAATTTGCAATTTGTTTACTATTTCCTTTTTAAAGAATACGAGAATTTGAGAGGATTGGCAAATGATGGCTCTCAAAAAAATTTAACGGCAGGACTAATCAAGCAATATAAAGTTCCAGTAACCCATATTAACGAACAAGAAAAGATTGCTAGTTTTTTGGGGGCTGTCGATCGCCGTTTAACCCAACTCCGCCGCAAGCAGGAACTCTTGCAAACCTACAAACGTGGCGTAATACAAAAACTCTTCTCCCAACAAATCCGCTTCACCCAACCCGACGGCTCCCCCTTCCCCGATTGGGAGGAAAAAACTTTAGAGGAAGTATGTGATATTACATCCAGTAAGAGAGTCTATTTACATGACTATGTAAAAGAGGGAATACCTTTTTATAGAGGAAAAGAGATTACAGAAATCAAGAAAAATATAAAGCCAGTTGATATTTTATATATTACTGAAGATAGATATCAAGAATTTAAAAATAAATATGGTGTACCAATAATTGGAGATATATTAATTACTGCTGTTGGAACACTAGGAAACGTCTTAAAAATTAGAAATAATGAAAAATTTTATTTCAAAGATGGTAATTTAATATGGCTGAGAAAAGCCAACAAAAATATTAATGTAGATTTTTTAGAAATTCTTCTCGAAAACAGCCAAAATCAATTACTTAAAACTTCTATAGGCTCAACACAAAAAGCATTAACAATTGTTGGATTAAAAAAGATAAGTTTATTTTTCCCATATCTTGAAGAACAAGAAAAAATAGCCAACTTCCTAACCGCCATTGATCGCAAAATCGAAGCTATATCCAGCCAAATCGACCAAACCGAACAATTGAAAAAAGGCTTACTCCAAAAAATGTTTGTGTAATGAGGTGTTATGGATAGTTTAGAAACCCTAGTAAAAAGACATCTCAAAGAATTTCCTAATTTCCAATACTATGGTGCATTTGCAGAATTTATTAGCGCAATCGAAAACTATCATGAGGACTTACACACCGGAGTGAGTTTAGACTGTTGTAATTCTCTACTACAAAGCATCTGTAAAACAATCATTACTCAAATTGATCCGAGAGTAGAAGGAAAAACTTTAAATAAAGGAGCGAAAAGCGAAACTAATAATCTTATCTCTGAGGCAGCCAAGTTACTTCAAAAAAATGATGATATATACGAGAGGGATTTTATTAGTAAACTCTCACAGATAGGAAAACATATTAATGAATTAAGAAATGCGAGAGGTGATTTATCTCACGGAAAACATATACCCAAAGAACTGCTAAACGATCAAGATTTATCACGGCTGCTGAGAGAAATAACAGAAAGCCTATCCCGTTATCTCATATCTTCGTTTTTCAGTTTTGCATTGGAAAAGAAATCAAAAGAAGATTTTGAAATTAAAGAAAACAGAATTGGATATGAAGATCATCCAGAATTCAATGATTTGCTAGACGAAGAGTATCCCTTGGACGGCAAACTACTTTACAGCCAAGGATTATATGAACTGTACTATGAAGATTATGAGATCCGGCTACAAACCTTCCTTGATGAACAAGCATTGTTAGACGAAGAGTAGGGCATTACGGATAAATCTATTTGTGTAAAATCAAAGTGCAGCAGAGATTTTTCTATATGAAAGTGTGCGAGTCATCCAATCCAGGAGTTTCCCCACAATGATCGCAGCCAAAGACAACGCCCCCCGCCTCACCCCAGATGAGTACTTTGCCTGGGAAGCAACCCAACTGGAAAAACACGAATACATCGACGGCAAAGTTTACGCCATGAGCGGCGGCAGCGTTAATCACAGTCGTATCGCCATCCGCTTCACCGCCATGTTCGACAGCCACTTAGAAAATACAGGTTGCATCACCGTAAATTCTGATGTCAAAGTCAATATCTTTGGCAGTAATAACTATACCTACCCAGATGCCAGCGTTACCTGCGACGATCGCGACAAAACCACAACCCAATATATTACCTACCCCTGCTTAATCGTCGAAGTCCTCTCCGCCAGCACCGAAGCCTACGACAGAGGCGGCAAATTCCGAATGTACCGCCAAAACCCAGCCTTAATCGATTACCTACTAGTAAGTTCCACTAGCATCGAAATCGATCTATATCACAAAAACGACGCAGGCGACTGGTTGATTATCAACTACAAAGCAGGCGACGCGATCGAACTCAAAAGCATTAACCTTAATTTCCCTATTGAACAAGTCTATCGCGGTTTAACCCTCACCCCAGAAATCCCAATAGACATCATTAGGAAATAGTTAGTTAGTAATACTTTTATCCCATTCCCCATTCCCCATTCCCCTATGCCCCAAACCGAAGCAGAACTCGAACAAAACCTGATCAAACGTCTGACGGGGCTAGGCTACAAACCCGTCACCATCAGCAGTGCCACAGAACTAAACGCTAACCTCAAAGCCCAACTGGAAAAGCATAACCACATCAAACTCAGCGACACAGAGTTTAAAAGTATCCTCAACTACCTCGATAAAGGTAACGTATTTGACCGCGCCAAACGCCTGAGGGAAAACAAAATGGCTCTCAGCCGCGACGATAACACCACCTTTTACCTAGAATTCCTCAACACTAAACATTGGTGTCAAAACCAATATCAAGTCACGAACCAGATCAGCCAGCAAGGCAAGTACAAAAACCGCTACGACGTAACCCTGCTGATTAATGGTTTGCCCCTTGTCCAAATTGAACTAAAACGCCGAGGGTTGGGACTTAAAGAAGCCTTCAACCAAATCAACCGCTACCAGCGTCACTCCTACGGTGCAGACAATGGGTTATTCCAGTACGTCCAAATATTCGTTATCTCAAATGGTGTCGATACCCGCTACTACGCCAACAACCGCAAACAAGAATATAAACAAACCTTCTTCTGGGCAAACCAAGACAACACCCTGATTACCCAACTCGAAGACTTTGCCGATAGCTTTTTGGAGAAATGCCACGTCTCCAAAATGATCTGTGAATACATTGTCCAGCACGAATCCGACAAAGTGCTGATGGTGCTACGCCCCTATCAATACTATGCAGTAGAAGCCATCATCAAGCGAGTGAAGGATACCGATAAAAACGGCTATATCTGGCACACCACCGGATCAGGCAAAACCCTCACCAGCTTCAAAGCTGCCCAAATTCTCACCCAAATACCCAAAGTGCATAAAGTGCTGTTCGTCGTCGATCGCGCCGACCTCGATTATCAGACCAGCAGAGAATTTAATTATTTCAGCCCCGACTGCGTAGACACCACTGACAACACCCGCCAACTGGTAGAACAAATGGCTGGGGATAATCGCCTCATTGTCACCACTATTCAAAAACTCAACCGAGCGATCAAATCTCAAAAGCATGAAGCGGCAATGGAGCATTTGAAAGATAAGCGCATTGTGTTTATCTTTGACGAATGCCATCGTTCCCAATTTGGCGAAACCCACAAAAATATCGTCAAATTCTTTACCCAAGCCCAAATGTTCGGCTTTACCGGGACTCCCATCTTTGCCGATAACGCTGCTAGCAACGAACACGGTAAACGCACCACCAAAGACCTATTCCAGGAATGTCTGCATAAATATGTGATCACTAATGCGATCGCTGATGAAAACGTGCTTAAATTTTCCGTCGAGTATTGGGGCAAAATCAAACGAAAAGACGGCACGCTGATCACAGAGCCAAAATTAGACCGAGAATTCTTTGAAAATCCCGACCGAATTTCTCTAATTGTCGATTGGATTATTGCCAACCATAACCGTAAAACCCACGGTAGAAAATTCTCGGCTATGCTCTGCGCCAGCAGCGTAGACACCCTAATAACCTATTACGACACGTTCAAAAACAAACAAAAACAGGGATTACATGACCTACGAGTGATCACAATTTTTACCCCTGGCGATAACGAAGAAGACCAAGACGCAAACGGCTTAATTGGAGAACCCGATTTTAATATCAGCGCAGATACAAGCAACCGTAGCCATAGCCGCGACAAACTGAATCAATTTATCGCGGACTATAACCAAATGTACCAAACCCAACATTCCGCCAAAGATAGTCAGGCTTTCTATGCCTACTATAAAGACATCGCCAAGCGGATGAAAGACCGCGATCGAGAAAACTTTCAGGATCAGGAACGCGCCGATATTCTGTTAGTCGTCAATATGTTTCTCACGGGGTTTGATGTCAAAAAGCTCAATACACTTTACGTTGACAAAAATCTGAAGTATCACGGATTAATTCAAGCATACTCCCGCACTAATCGCATTTTGGGCGAACTTAAATCCCAAGGGAATATCGTCTCTTTCCGTAATCTCAAAGATAACACTGATCAAGCCGTTGCCCTCTTTTCCGACACCAACGCAAGCGAAGAAATTTTCATTGAACCTTACGAATACTACATTGAAAAATTCAATGACGGGGTGCAAGAACTGAGAGCGATCGCCACTATTCCTAACGATGTCAATAAACTGATTAGTGAAGACGACCAAGTTGAGTTCGTTAAAGCCTTTCGTAATCTTATCCGTTTACAGAATGTAAGTAAATCATTTACTGAATTTAGTTTTTCCGACTTAAATCTAGATGAACAAACCTTTGAAGATTATAAAAGCAAATATCTGGACATCTATGATAGAACGCGATCCAAACCCGATGACGAGAAAGAATCTTTGGTTGAGGAAGTCGATTTTGAACTGGAACTGATCCAGCGAGACGAAATTAACGTCTCCTATATTCTCAAGCTGCTGGCTAACCTCCAGCGAGACATCAAGGATGATGCTACCCAGGAAGATTACCAAAATCAGAAAGCGTCTATCCTTGAGCTAATCGGGAAAGAAGTCCAACTACGCAGCAAGCGGGATCTGCTGGAGAAATTTATCGAAGAGCGGCTACCCACCCTCGAACCCCAAGAAAAAGTCGAAACCGTCTTCCAAGACTTCTGGACTCAAGAACGTATTGAAGCAATTCAGCAACTCTGCCTAGAGGAGAACCTCAAGATCGAAGCCGTTAATCAAATGATTGCCGACTACAAATTTTCTGGGAAAGAACCATTAAGGGAAACTGTGTTGAGTGCTTGCAACGAAAAACCGAAATTATTAGAGCGTAAAAAAATCTTTGCGCGAGTCGTATCAAAATTACTCGACATCATCAACAAATTTGATGACGCTCTTGGGGAGCTTGGGGAGGAAGAATAAAACAGTTCTCAAAGCGATCGCGCCCCAGTGCGTAGCAAGCAACAAATAAAGCGATCTCCCTCCTGTTCTCAATCCTAAGTAAAGCGATCGCCAATCGCCCCTCACAAACCACCTGCTTTTGACAATTAGTTGTCTATCGTTGTGTTGTTTTGCGATTGCTGTAATCGATGCGCTGTCGCTTCAAGCTTTTGAATCGCTTCATTCAGATCAAGCTCGATTAGTACTTGTATACAGTGTCCACTCGGCTTGCCCTTTCTCCGAGCAGCCTCATCCAGTAATGAATCCCGAACAGATTTAAGCCAATCTAATTCCTCAAATAATTTTTCATTGTTGCCATCGAACTTATATCGTTCTTTTATTGCATAACCAATAGTCATCTGATGTTCAAATTTGAGTTGTAGTAAGCCTTCTACAAATTCAGTTGTTTTTATGTCTTTCAATATAGGTATTTCAGCATATCTCAGTCCTGGCACGCCCCAGTCATGCGAGTTATTTAAGGAAATTATGTCGTAGAATTTCCATTGATCGCTTTGCATGATAGCAAATAGCTCTCTCCCAAGATTAGGCAAAATCTCAACCCTTGCTAACTCTTGAGCTTTTTCAAGGTATGTACAAAAATCTTGAAATTCTTGAAGTTTTGCACCTTGAAACGCAAGCCCCTTGTATGCCCCAAATATACTGTCAGCCGTATAAACTGAATAAGATACTAGTTTTGATTGATTATTATTTTTCAGCCAATCAATAAAGAGCTTTGAACTAGTCAAAATTTCTTCTTTTGTTTTTGAATATAACCCGATGTCAGAAAAATAGAGTAGAAGCCCTGTTACATGTTTTAGGATTCCGAGATCGGAAAATTCCGTGTCTCTGTTTAAGTATTGTGTTTCAACTTCATTGAGCAAAATAATAAATTCGTCATCACTAAGATGATGAAAATGCCATAATTTCATCCATTTGGGTGTATTTTCGTCTTGAAAATATATACTGCTAGCAAGTGATTGATCGAGTTCTTGTAAATCCAAGCTGCCTTTATCAAAAAAAGTTTGCCACCATACCGCACTAGGAAATGGATCGTACAACTTTAACGAAGGATACTTACTAATTACTTCTTTAAGTGTTTTCCCTTCGTCACCATTTTTTCCTTCATTTGAATTCGCAAACTCATCCCTACTACTGTCCCGTATACTTTTCAAGCTCATGTTTGCGGATGCTTCTAGCAACCTGCCAATATCTGTAGGAAACATTTTCCCTCTCCTAATTTCAATTGAAAAAGGTGTAAGGAACTTTAAAACCTCCTGAAGAAGCTCTGGTTTATTCTTTGCTTTTTCTGGCAAAACGTCAAAAATTCTTTCAAAATCCAAAACAACCTGTTTTAAAATTCTCAAATTCTCGCATTGGGCTTGATTGTATAAGTCTTGGATTAATGAGGTGCTGTTAGACAAGAACTCACTCGCATCCCGATTACTTACCCCTTTCAGAAAATTTTCGAGTGCCTGGTCAAATTCTAGGTAAATTGCAAAAGTTTTACCAACTAGCTTTTCTTTGATGGTTGTGTACTCGGAATTTTTTTCTAGCTTCGTTTCATCAGTAACGATAATTACTTTTAATTCTTTTTGTTCAACAAAACTGTTGATATACCCCAGTATATTGACGATATTCATACTGCATCGTTCTAAATCATCAAATATCACAATACTTTGCTCAAGGTTTGTAAAATACTCAGTGAGATTGACGTTAGGAGATGCAACGCTAATTGTGCCATCGTCTCTACCATCATGATTAAAATCGACTTTTAGCGTGCCTTTTATAATTTGTGCAAGGATATTGCCTGCCAGTGCTATTGGTTTCGACGACAAGGCAGGAAATAGTTGTTGGAAAAATGCATTCTCTATCTCTGAGAAGCTAGTTACACCATTAAGGCTGACATACAAGCATTTTCGCTTTTTCTCCCTTAAGCTCTCGCAATACCTTTTGATAAACCATGTTTTACCAGATCCCCATTTACCTTTAAGCAAAACAGCGAATCCAGGTGCATCAGGCAAATTACAGTAATAATCTAAATACTCTATGATATGGCTGTTGAGTTGCGCGTTATGCTGTTTCATGTTGCTCAAAATTACTAAAATCAATGCTTTTTCGTGGTTAATCTTGGCAGCGATCGCCTGACAATAAAAAGCACGCTCTTAAGATACGTACTTTTTTCTAGTATCAGTCGGATGATTCTATCCCATATTTTCAGTAATGGAAAGCGATCGCACTCCCTGAAGCCAAACACAAAGAAATTTCCCTAGCAGCAAAATACTCCTGAAACGTTAGGTGAAAAAGGGAATAATACCGATGTAACCGGAATTGATATCAATCTTTATTTATACTAAACTTCTACAACTTTAATTCCAGACTAAAATTCCCGAACAATATCTTGCCCAATTCCTTAAAATCTAACCCAAACAACTGAAATACACTAATCTTTGCCTTCTCGCACACAGGAATAATCAACTTTACCAAATGATAAGGTTGACTTTGATTTGTTCTTGAGGCTATCCTCAACGATTCCATGATTCCTCCTAAATCTCCCAATAACTTCAAATCCTTTCCAATTGCTTGTTCAAACACTAACAAAATCAATTGTAATTTTCGGGTTAACTCGATCGGGATGGTTTTATAACCTAATTGGGGAGTCAGTGCAATTAATTCACTAATTCCTTGAATATTAACTCGATATTTCTCTATATCCTCTTCGCCTTTAATTTCCTGTCCTAACCACCCGTAACAGCGAGAACAAAATCCCGCAGGTGAAAACCTAGCCATCACAGGTAAACGCGAACCACAATGAGAACATTCTTCTATTAATCGCTGTTTGTGAATCAAACAAAGTTCTACATCCTTAAATGACCATGATAATGGTTCATAGATAGTTTTGTTTTCCTGCCTCCACTCTTCCCAACAACAAGGACACCAAGCACGATAGTTCCGAAATAACCCTTTGTCATAAATCATGCCTTTCCAGCTTAAAAGAGTCAAAAAGCGTAAATCCTGACGCATTGTTAACTCTTCTAAGACAGTGACTAACTTTTCTGTCATTTCTCGCATTCCGTTAATAGCCGGTTTAGCGTCGCTATTTCCCAATAGGTGACTCAGATTTTTTGACAATAGCTCAGATTTATCCTCATCTTTGAGAATAAGTGGCGCAATTTCTCCCATAACGATCTTCTGAGAGGTTAAACAATGCGCCTGTGCCAAACGATGGAGATAGCTACTAAGACTTTCTGCGTAGGGAGTTCCCACCGCCATAGGTTCAAGAGAGAATAACCGACTCCGTTGCGGGATTTCTAGAGGTTTTAGGCTCCAATGTTCTGAGTAAATAGTCATCCCTCTTGGATTAACCTAAACGCTGGTACTTTAGTTTTAACAGCTAAATTTTAGGGATTAGTTTCCGATTCACTCTTAACCTCGATACCGTAATTAACAAAGAGATCGGAGACAGATATCTCCAAAGCTCCGGCTAACTTAACAATATTTTTTAACGAAGGGTTACGCTCTCCGGTTTCGATTCCTGAGATGTAGTTGCGATGAAGTCCTGACTTTTCAGCCAGTTCTTCTTGGGATAAATCTAGCTCTCGCCTTCGTCGCCTAATCGCTTTGCCAAAGAGGTACTCAATACTGGGGTGTTTCTGCGTCACAAAACCATACTGAACCAGTATCACTGTTAAATCCACCTACTATAAGTGAATTTTTGCACAATATAAGTGTTATAAAGTTAAGTAGTATGGCATCAGGTAAACAAGTTCCTCACTTTATGGTCTGATTTTGATAGGTTCATAAAATCAAGTGCAAAGCGCTTACTAAGGAGTATATGAAAGAGCAATTTGAACAATGGGTTGCTCGCCTTCAAATATCCGAGGCAGGGCAAAAAATTATTGATAAAGTTCGCTCATCTGAGCCATCCCGTCGCGTTGGTGGCGGTAGTAAGAATGTTTCGGGACGCTACCCTAGTCGCAAAATGGGAGTCACAATTCAATTTGAGTCTCATCGGGTTGAACTGCCAATTATCTACCAGTTTGAACATGATAAAGATGTTCTAGAATTCTACGATCAACCACCACAAATTAAACTTGACTATCAAGCAAGCAACGGACGTAGATTAGGCGTTTTACACACCCCAGATTTCTTTGTTATGCGAACCAATTCGGCTGGTTGGGAAGAGTGTAAAACTGAGCAGGATTTGAAAAAACTAGCAGAGAAAAGCCCCAATCGTTACTTTTACTCTGAAGAAGATAATCAATGGAATTGTCCGCCAGGAGAAGACTATGCTAACCAGTTTGGGCTTTATTACCGCATTCGCTCAGATCGGGAAATCAATTGGGTTCTGCAACGTAATCTGCAATTTTTAGAAGATTATTATCGCTCAGAATCTCTAGTAGTAGAAGAAGCGATCACTCAATCATTACTTGCAGTTGTGTCATCTCAACCAGGAATCACTTTAGCAGAATTACTCAATCAGTCAACAGGAGCTAAATCTGACGATATCTACACCTTAATTATTCAAGAGCAAATCTATATTGATTTAAATGCTACACCACTTGCTGAACCAGAAAGATGTCTAATCTTCCGTGACGAACAAACTGCTAGTGCTTACAGATTAATGGTTGAGCAGCCAAGTGTAAATCTTCAGGCTATCTCTCCTGTAGTCAATATTGTTACTGGAACGCTTGTTAGTTGGGACGGCAAAGGTTTAAATATCATTCATGTTGGAGAAACAGAGGTTATACTTGGCGCAGAAAATAATCAGTTAATTGAACTCAAAAAAGCTGTATTTGAGAATCTAGTTCGCCAAGGAAAAATCACCAGTCTCCAAACACCAGAAAAAACAGCTATTAGCACAGAATCTTGGCAGCGATTTCGTCAAGCTAGTCCTGAAGACCAAGCAGAAGCCCTTGAACGCTACAAAATTATCGAACCTTACTTAAATGGCCATCCCCCAGAAAACGAAACAATACCAGCCCGTACCATTCGTCACTGGAAAGCTAAATATCTAACTGCAATTCAAAAATACGGTTGCGGCTACATTGGGCTTTTGTCCCATCGCAGTGCCAAAGGTAATCGTCAGCGCAAGCTGCCCGAAGACACCTTAGCAAGTATGGAGAGGTTTATTTCAGAAGATTATGAAACTACTAAACAAAAAAGAATCTGGGAGGTTTATGCAGCTTTAGTTCGAGTTTGCGAACAATCTGGTGTAATTGCTCCAAGTTACAAAGCATTTACCAAAGAAGTAAAACGCCGTACTGGTTACGAACAGACTAAAAAACGCCAAGGTCATCGTGCCGCTTATCAGTATGAATCCTTCTATTGGGAGCTTACTACAACTACCCCAAGACACGGCGATCGCCCTTTTGAAATTGGGCATATAGATCATACTGAGTTAGATGTAGAGCTAGTTTGCTCTGATACAGGTCGAAATCTTGGCAGACCTTGGGCAACATTTCTCGTAGATGCTTACTCGCGACGGTTGTTAGCAGTTTACGTAACGTTTGACTCACCCTCATATCGTTCTTGCTTAATGGTGCTAAGAATTTGTGTCAAGCGTCACGGCAGGCTTCCCCAAATTGTAGTGGTAGATAACGGTGCAGAGTTTCACAGCGTTTATTTTGAAACACTACTAGCTACTTTTGAATGTACAAAAAAGCAAAGACCCCCAGCTAAAGCTCGTTTTGGTTCGGTTTGCGAACGCCTATTTGGAACTTCCAATACTCAATTTGTCCATAACTTACTTGGTAATACACAAATAACTCGTAACGTCCGCCAAGTCACCAAGTCAGTTAACCCTAAAAATCTAGCTGTATGGACACTTGGTTTACTTTATGAATATCTTTGTGCTTGGGCTTACGAAGTTTATGATACAGACGAACATCCGGCACTTTTCCAGAGTCCGAGGGATGCGTTTGCTGCGGGTATAGCGATTGGTGGCAGTCGGGTTCACCGCATGATTCCTTACGATGAAAACTTTCAGATTCTTACCCTACCTACAACCTCAGAGGGAAAAGCAAAAGTTCAAGTTGGACGTGGTGTAAAAATTAACTCAATCTACTACTGGTCTAATAGTTTCCGCGACCCCCAAATTGAAAATACCTCTGTGCAGATAAGATACGATCCGTTTAATATTGGTATCGCTTACGCCTTTGTTCGAGGACAGTGGGTACAGTGTATCTCTCAATATTATGCAGAACTCCAAGGTCGTTCAGAAAAAGAATTGAAGTTAGCTAGTATCGAATTACGCAAACGCTCTTCAAATCATGCACAACAATCTAAAGTTTCGGCTAAGAATTTAGCAGAATTTTTAGCATCGGTAGAAGCTCAAGAAGCTCTATTAGAACAGCGTTCCTATGATACAGAAGCTAGGGAAGTCTTTAGGGTAATTGAGGGTGGAAAAGCGGCAACAAGCCGTAACGAACAACCAAAACTTATTCAAGTTCCTTTTGGCAATACCGATTCTCAAGTAGATGAAGATGAAGCACTCATCCCAGAAATACTTGTAGTATATGAGGACTTTTAATTATGACAACACTTGATGCATTTCCTCTTGAACTCCTCACGCAACCTGCTACAGAAAGGCTTGCTTACTTTGAGAATAAAACCGTAGCGCATCCTCGGCTTCAAGAAGTCAATGAAATTCTTATGCGAACAATTGCCGAACCCGCAGGAGCCTCATTTATCTTTGTTTATGGCCCTAGCGGTATCGGTAAAACAACTTTGCGACTCCGCGCTGAAGAGAAATTAACAGAACTAGCATTACCTAAACTGGAAAGCGATCGCGCTCATGTTCCTGTTATTGGTATTGAAGCTATAGCCCCAGAATCGAGATACTTCAACTGGAAAGAATACTACACACGCGCCTTAATTGCCTTGGAAGAACCATTAATCGATCACAAGTTTGATTACGGTGTGCGTGGTATCTCTCGCAATAATTTTGGAAAAATTAATGTTGAGTCGAAAGTAGTTGCACCTGCTCTACGCAGAGCTTTAGAAAATGCCCTCATCCATCGTCATCCAGACGTATTTTTTGTAGATGAAGCACAACATTTTGGTAAGGTGGCAAGCGGATACAAGCTACAAGATCAATTAGACTGTCTCAAATCTCTAGCAAATATGACAGGCATCTTGCACTGTCTATTGGGAACATACGAACTACTGACATTTCGTAATTTAAGTGGTCAACTCTCACGTCGTAGCGTTGATATTCATTTTCGCCGTTATTGTGCTGATAGTCCAGAAGATGTACAGGCTTTTAAGAGTGTGTTGTTAACTTTTCAACAGCACATGCCACTAGCAGAGACTCCAAATTTAGTCGATCATTGGGAATATTTTTACGAACGTACTTTAGGATGTGTTGGTATAGTGAAAGATTGGCTGATGCGCGCTCTTAAAGATGCTTTGGATCGAGAAGCAACAACAATCACTCTCAAAGACTTACAAAAACGTGCTTTGTCGGTTGCTCAGTGTCAGAAAATATTCAAGGACATTCAAGAGGGTGAACTACAATTATCTGAAACAGAAGCACATGTACAAGACTTACGCTCTGCATTAGGACTTGGCGCAAAACCAATTGTGCTACCCGAAGAAACCCCAAAAACTACTCGTCCGCCAAAAAAGGTTGCCAAACGCAAACCTAAAAGAGATCCCATCGGAGTGCAGCAAGATGTTAGCTAGTGTATTAGAAACATACGAATCTTGGAATTTAAAAAAGCCATTAATTCCACAACGTAGTCGCCTCTATCAACCTCAACCTGTAGGTCTTGGGACTCCTTACATAGAGAGTTTAACAGGTTATATTGCACGGATAGCAGAGTTGCATGGAGTTCTTCCAGGAGTCTTGATGACTAGAGAAATTGCCCCGATGGTCAATAAATTATATTTCCAAAATGGGGCTAATCGCGGTTTTCGTGAAATCTTCAATCGTAGTCAAGCGTTAAATGGCATGGGAGAGATGGCAGCAGATTTAGTTCAAGTGTTACAAAAATTGACGCTTAGAGATGACTTGCGTTTTTTAACCATGCTGTTTTGGTCTAACATTTTGACTCCACGCAATTTATTTCGTACCAGAAAAGCTTGGTGTCCAATTTGTTATCAAGAGCGGCATCAAAATGGGCTGGTAGTCTATGAGCAATTGCTTTGGACAATTAACCTAATTACAATTTGCCCGCAGCATCAAAAACCCTTGCTTGATTTTTGCCCTCACTGTAATCATGAATCACCTTTGTTAAACTGGCGCTCAAGACCTGGTTACTGTTCAAAGTGTGGAGAGTGGTTAGGCGCAAATCAATGCCTTAAGACCTTTACAGATGGTGAAGGATCAATAAAATTACAGTTGGAGTGGCAGTATTGGACTGCCAATGTTGTAGGAGAGCTAATTTTAGCTGCTCAATGCTTTGAATCTGCCCCATCAAAAGAAAATATTACAAAATCATTAAATATAGTTATTGATAAAGTTGCGGAAAATAATGCAGCTGCATTTTCTCGTCTTATTGGAGTACCAAAAAATAGTTTGTGGATGTGGCAGTCTACTAAAACCTTGCCAGAGCTAAATACACTTCTAAAAATTTGTTATGAATTAGAGATATCGTTGGTAGAATTTCTTACTCCAAAAAATATAATTACTAAATCTTTTACAAAAGTCTCGCAGAAGCACCTCCAACTTTCTCGTACACCAAGGGTATCTCCAAAATCTTTCGACCAATATCAAGTAAAAGATGCTTTATTAGCAATACTTGCAGGTAATGAAGAACCACCACCAACAATGGAAGAAGTTGGAAAGCGTTTAGGTCATCACAACAGAACTATTTCTAGACACTTTCCAGATTTGTGTAGTGCTATTTCTGCTAAATGTCGTAATTATAATAAAGCTTGCCGTCTCAAAAGCATAGAAAAACTTTGCAGCGAAGTTAGAGAGATTGTCCTTAGCCTTAATGCTCAGGGTGTGTATCCCACAGAAGGTCGTGTTTGTGAATTAATGCCAAATCCGGGGTGTTTTAGATATAAACAAGTCCGCGCTGCTTTTAATGATGCACGACGTGAGTTTGGTTTGTAAGCTGTTATATGTAAAACTAGAACAGCTTATATAACTGGAACCATAACCTTGCCACCCTTTATTGGAAGCATAAGCTTGCCGTTGCGGCAAAGTTATGGGTAAAGCCACATCTAAGCTGTCTCTAGCCTTTATTTACTGAATGGGCAGTACCAGACTCGAACTGATGACATCCTGCTTGTAAGGCAGGCGCTCTACCAACTGAGCTAACCGCCCGTTTGACTAATCCTTAACTAATATAGCAAAACATTTCGCATTGCGCTACTAGTTTCAAGAAAATCTTTTTTTCTCTTATACTGACTCAGTATTCAGTTATTCAGCACTGGCTCAACGCCCCGCTATCGCTAACAGGATTTAGGATGCCCTCTGGTCGAACGCACGATCGCATTACTATGTATGCTCTGCCATTTGTGGCGGGCGTTACTTTTTGGCAAACTCGCAGTAGCAATGCGACTTTGTTGGTTGCAGGCGGGTTTATATTTGGCGGGCTGATGTTTGGCCCGGATTTGGATATTTACTCTGTGCAATTCCAACGCTGGGGTTTCTTGCGCTGGATTTGGCTACCTTATCAAAAAAGTCTGCGGCATCGTTCTTTTTTATCCCACGGGCCGATTATTGGCACGATTTTGCGGATACTTTATCTGGGGTGTTTGCTTACTATTTTGGCAATTTTCGTTTTGGCGATCGCCCAAAGGTTTTGGAATCTGAGTTTTAGTTGGCAGGATTTGGGACAAACTGTGGGGCGATCGCTCGTGCAATACGATACTGAATATATCGCCCTATTTTTGGGGCTGGAACTCGGTGCGATGAGTCATTCTCTCAGCGATTGGGGCGGTTCGGCTTATAAGCGCGTGCGAAAGCAGGGGGTTCGGGGGTTGCTTCCTAGTGGCAAAATTAAGAGGCGGAAAGTGAGGGTTGGTAGTCGTCGGCCGAGAGTGAAGAAATAATTTTTTTAAACGCTTTAGGTAGCTAAGGGAAGCGCAGAGGTATGGAAAAGCAAGAAGAGACTTTGGCGGCGTTGCAGGAGTTGATTGAGGTGGTGGCGAAGTTGCGTGAGCCTGATGGTGGTTGTCCTTGGGATTTGGCTCAAACTGCCGAAACGCTGACTCCATTTGTGATTGAGGAAGCTTATGAGGTGGTGGATGCGATTAAAAGTGGGGATAAGGGTGCGATCGCAGAGGAGTTAGGCGATTTATTATTACAGGTGGTATTACAAGCCCAAATCGCTAGTGAATCGGGGCAATTTTCTCTCAAGGAAATCACTCAGGGGATTTCCCAAAAGTTGATTCGCCGTCATCCTCATGTGTTTGGTGATGTGTCGGTGGCCAGTGTGGATGAGGTGCGGCAAAATTGGGAACAAATCAAAGCTGCGGAAAAGGGCGAAGCATCTCCAGACGCGCCAAAATTTAGTGCTAAACTCGCTCGTTATGGACGTACTCTTCCCCCACTGACGGCGGCGATGAAAATTTCTGAAAAGGCTGCGGCGATCGGGTTTGAATGGGAAAATATTCAGGGTGTTTGGGATAAGTTTCATGAGGAGTTGGGAGAGTTCCAGCAAGCTTTAGCTGAGGAAACACCCGAACGGCAAGAAGCAGAATTAGGCGATTTACTATTTGCAGTTATTCAGTTAGCGCGTTGGCATAATCTTGACCCCAGCACCGCTTTGCAAGGCACAAATCAGCGCTTTGTCCAGCGATTAGAAAAAATGGAGGCGGTTGTTGACCGTCCCCTTTCTGATTACAGTTTGAATGAATTAGAAAACTTGTGGCAACAGGCAAAAGCTCAACTTGCGAAAGAAGGGAATAGGGAATAGGGAATAGGGAATGGGGAATTGGGCATGGGGCATGGGGCATGGGGCATTGGGCATTGGGCATGGAGAAGAGACAAGGTAGACAAGGAAGAGGGGGGTTCAATAATTCCCCCTTGTCTCCTTGTCTCCTCTGCCCCTCTGCCTCTCTGCTCGTTTCTTCAAGATTTTTCAGCATCAAACCACTTATCATATAGCGATTGATAAGTGCCATTTTCTTTAAGACTTAGCAGAGCCTGATTAATTGGTTTGCGGTAGGGACTATTGTTGGGCAGAATGATACCGTAGCTTTCTTCACGCAAGATACTGCCAACAATCTGTACTTTCCCTTTGCCTTCATTGGCAGCATAGAAGAGGAGTACAGGCGCATCAAACACTACGGCATCAGCTTTTTTTGTTTGCAGAGCATTGTAAGCTTGCTCAATCTTGGTAACTTCTAAAACTGAAATCTTATGTTCTCGCAGGTATGTGGCAGCTGTACTACCCGCAGTTGTGGCTACTACCTTGCCGGGTAAATCGTCTATACTCCTGATATCGCCCTGAAGTTGTTGCACTGTCAATGAGGTAGTCGCGCTGGCTGTAAAGTAGGCGGCAAAAAGTACTCCGATGAACATCCAAACAATACCTACTAACCGTCCCATTACTCCTTTGGGCATTTCGTCAGCTTGGGTTGCTAATGTGGCAGCTGCCCACCAACAGGCTTTGAAAATGCCAGGAAAGTATGATTTAGGAATCATCCCATCTTGGTGATGACGCTCAGATAACCAAATAATGTGGGCTGCTACCACAATTAGTACTAGGGCAACGCCTATTACCTGCAAGAGGCTAGTAGAGAAAAACAATTGCAAAATATTTGGGAAGGCACTGCTGTTGCTCTCTGGGTTTCTCACCATAATTTGCAGCCCCCCAGAAAAAATCGGTAAGGAGAAATCAAAATTCTGCTCGCGTTCGGCTGTAATTGAGATGGCTGAAATCCCCAAGTTGGCTTTGCTTTCTTTAATAGCCGAAAGCAGTTGCGGCACACTGGAATATTCAATAAATTTAGACTCTACACCTATTTGGTTAGTGATGTTGCGCCAGAGGTCGATACTGAACCCTGATAACTCACTTTTGTTTGATAGCACAAAAGGCGGTATAACTCGTGTAGCTACTAATAACGGTTGTTGGAGTTGTGGTTTTTGGGCCATTCCTGGGGACGACATTAACAACAATGCCAGAATTCCACCTATTAATCCTATGCAGGTATACAGTGCTAAGGAATGCTTGGTTTTGTTTTTATAGTCATATCTGCCAATTGGGGTGTTTTTCCCAGCCATAAGTTGGCGAAATCTCCTAGCGATCGCATTTATCATCAGAATTCTCTCAGGGTTGTGTGCATAATCTATTTATCATGCCCACCCCATACCAAATATCACGTTCATCATTCCCCTAATACCAATTTTTTTCAGATTTAGCGGGACTGGGGATTGGGAAGTATAGATAAACCTCGCCTGAAGTAGGTGGTAATGTTGCTGTAAGCATCAGGCCCAATACTTGTCGGTTAAAAGGGAATGGTAAAGGGGAAAGAAAAAACCTTTAACCCAAACCTAAAAGTTGAATAAATCTATAGTAATTATTTGTTTTCTCTAATGAATCTATATTGTTAGTTTCTATATACTAATGTTGAGACTTTTAGACAAAAAATCTAAGACTTATATTGCATTGATATCAACCTTACAATACTTACCTTTTTCTCGCTACATAGTAAGTTAGTTACATTTTGTCAAAACAAATTAGATGCCTTTCCCCTGGCACCAGGACCCCTTAAGCTATAAAAATATTTGCTGAAATCTACCTATTATGTTTCTTGCTGTACAACACTCTAGGTAGATTTCTTGATGAATTTTTTATTTTATGATGGTAGTTAGAGGTTAAGAACTGTATTGTGTCTAAATTCACTTTGTAGAACTTGCCTTGTCAAGACAAACCTCTATCTTTTGAGCAATAGTTTTGAGATCAGCTTTGAGCGTACATTTGAGTTTATATTTAGCCTGATGATGTTTATTCTGGCGTGCGCTTCTTAGTCTTAGCAAAGTGAGCAATATGAATGTAGACGATTTTAGTCAACAAGTAGAGATATTGCGCTCACGGGTCACGGGATTAGTGCAAAGGACTACAAGTGAGCCGTATTTACAGCATGAGCTAACAGCAGAAGCTTTTGAGGAACTTCAAATTACTTTAGAAGAACTAAAAATCGCCTCCGAGGAACTACAAGCAACACGAATCGTAATAGAGAAGGAGCGTCAGCGCTACCATGAATTATTTCATTTTGCGCCTGATGGTTACTTGGTAACTGATACATTCGGCATTATCCTGGAAGCTAACCATGCTGCTATTATACACCTCAATGTTTCACAGCGATTTTTGATTGGCAAACCGCTTCTTACTTTCATCGCCCAGTCAGATCATCAAGCTTTTTTTAATTACCTAACTCAGTTGCAGCAGCTCGACCGAGGCGGGGAATGGGAAGTGTGTTTACAACCACGAGAAAAAATCTGTTTTTATGTTGCATTGACAGTAGTTACCGTCCGTGACGAAAAAGGTAAGGCAGTTGCTCTGCGCTGGCTAATGCGTGACATTAGCCAGCGTAGGCTTTTAGAATTGCAGCGCGAGCAGTTATTTGCCAATGAGCAAGCCGCCCGAATCGCAGCCCAAGCCACAGAAAAGCGCTCTAATTTTTTGGCTGAAGCAAGTCGTGTTTTGGTATCTTCCTTAGATTATCGCACTACCCTAACTAGCCTCGCGCAATTAGCAGTGCCTACCCTTGCTGATTGGTGTATTGTGGATGTCGTGGAAAATAATTTGCCAGTCTTCACTAACCCAGTTATCGCTGCATCTGAACCAGCGAAGGAAGAACTGATACGAGAACTCCAACAATGCTATCCAATTCCTCTTGATGCTGATTATGGGCCACCGCAGGTTTTACGGACTGGTAAGCCGGAACTGGTGACAAACATTCTTGAGTCTTCATTACAGAAAAAGTCCTCAAACGAGGAACACTTTAGTCTGCTGCGCCAACTCCAAGTTAAGTCTCAGATGGTAGTACCATTGTTAGTACGCGAACGCAAGCTGGGGACAATTCTATTTGCCTCTGCACAACCAGGACGCCATTACACGACTGTAGACCTAGAAATGGCTGAAGAACTTGCTCAACGAGCAGCATTCGCCATTGACAATGCCCGTCTTTATCGGCAAGCCCAAGAAGCTAACCGCATCAAGGAAGAATTTTTAGCGATCGTTTCCCACGAGTTGCGTACACCTCTCAATTCTATGCTGGGTTGGGTTCAAGTAATACGTACTCGCAAATGGGACGAAGCAACTACCTCGAAGGCATTAGAGACAATCGAGCGGAATGCCAAACTTCAAAGAAAACTGATTGAAGATATCCTGGATGTCTCACGCATTGTACAAGGATTAATTCGCCTAAATATCAGTAAAGTTGACCTTGTGCCGATAATTCAAGCGGCAATTGAAGTTGTATATCCCACATCTGAAATTAAGGATATTCAAGTTGAATTTAATCTTGACTGTTCAGTTGGTCAAGTTATGGGTGATGCCGAACGTCTGCAACAAGTTGTCTGGAATTTACTCTCTAATGCCGTCAAGTTCACACCTAACGGAGGGCGAGTTGAAGTACATCTGGAACAGGTAAACTCAAATGTCCAGATAACTGTCTCTGACACAGGTAAGGGAATTAGCGCTGACTTTCTACCTTATATTTTTGAGCGCTTCCGTCAAGCTGATAGCACAACTACTAGAGTAGACAATGGTTTAGGGCTGGGGCTAACAATTGTACACCATTTAGTAGAAATGCACTCAGGCACAGTCTCCGCATTTAGCGAAGGGGAAGGAAGGGGAGCAAAATTTACAGTGTCGTTACCTTTATTAGAGCCGCAACCAGAGCAGTTAATTAAAGAGAGTAAAAAAAAAGTCGATAACCTCTCAATACTCAACGGCTTGCAAATACTTGTTGTAGATGACAATGCCGATACGCGGGAGTTAATCGTCTTCATTCTTGAAGAGTCTGGAGGGCAAGTGAGGGCAGTTAGCTCAGTATGTGAAGCTCTGGAAGCACTAGAAAAATTAAAACCAGATGTTCTAGTCAGTGATATCGGAATGCCTGATGAGGATGGTTATTCCCTGATTCGGAAAGTGCGGGCGCAGGAAGCAGAGCAAGGGGAGAAGATTCTAGCTGTAGCACTAACGGCATTTGCTAGAGAAGAAGAACACAGGCTAGCTCTGCAAGCTGGATTCCAAGTTCATGTATCCAAGCCAATTGAGCCAGAAGAGTTGGTGACAGTGGTAGCGAACCTTACCAAACGTAGTAAATAAGTTTAATGCACAATTAAGCTTTTGGTAGCAAATGCGAACCCCGAATCAACAATTGCGTACTCCGAAATAGCAATTGCGTACTCCGAAATAGCAAATGCGTACCCCAAAATAGCAAATGCGTACCCCAAAATAACAAATGCGTACCCCGAAATAGCAATTGCGTACCCCGAAATAGCAATTGCGAACCCCGAAATAGCAAATGCGTACCCCGAAATAGCAATTGCGTACCCCGAAATAGCAATTGCGTACCCCGAAATAGCAAATGCGTACCCCGAAATAGCAATTGCGAACCCCGAAATAACAAATGACCTAACTCCAGTAAGGACATGGCATTGCTCATTGGTGTCAACTTAATGTAAAACCCTTATCAAAGATGTGATATTGAGTTCACTGAGTTACCATCACGATCCGCGTTACCCCACCCTAACCCTCCCCTTGGAAAGGGGAGGGAACTAGATTTCCGGCTTCCCCCCAATGCATCGGGGGGATTGAGGGGGGTAATTTGACTTGTGTGTACACCGACTGTAGCCTTACCAAGGGGTGGGGTAAAACGCCTATCCCACAAGCGTTTTAACTTAATTGCATTAAAAAAGGAGGCAGTTACTAACTACCTCCTGACAAATTAAAGCTTGGATGGGCTGAGAAATGCTTTCACAGCAGCCTAGAAATTTTGCTAGCTGCGGCTCAAAAACATAATCAAGACCACTCCCAGGATAATCGATCCACCGCCAAGGATGAATGACCAGAAGCGATGGTAACTGTTGACAATAGTGCCATTTTCACTCTGGAGTTGAATTAAATCCATCCAAGGCGCAACACCTCTACGGAACCAACCCACAGCCCCAACTTGTTCGCCAATCAAGCTTTGGACTCGCTTCATCCCAAACAAAAAATTGCCGATGGGGCCAAAGCGTGAGGCGTAATGTAAATAAAGCATTCCGCTACGATCTTGAATTTTTAAATCGGAACCAAACTTATAACCAGCGTCGCCACGACCAATTAGTTGACCTTCAAGTTTTGCTGGTTGTCCGCGCAACGGACTGGCATAAGGGTCTGACATCAGGGTAAGAATATCGGTTTCCGGTGCTTGCTTGTAGTCGGGGAACATTACCAAAGCTTTGACGAGAATTCCTATCCCTAAGCCTATAAGTGGCACACCCATTACCAAACCTGTGTTTGGCGAACTTGACAACAAAATTACACCTATTACCAAGCCAACTAAGAAACCAATTGTTTCAGCGCCGTACAGTACAACATCTAAAAAGAAGTTGCCGTAAAGCCTACTTTTATTAAGAGTTTTTCCTTCTCCAATAACTCGCCCCATATCAAACTCAGTCGGTAAACCCAATTGTTCGGCATAGTTGCTCAATGCGCGAACTCGTTTACCTGTCAAGGGATGAGTGGAATTTAACTCCATCCACCTACCCCAAGGGTTAAACATATCCCACAGAAAGACGCGACCAACTTTTTGAGTATCGGATGCAATGCGGTAAGCGGTTCCTGTGGAAGCGGCGGCTTTATGGTCATAGATACCCAAGGCGCGAGTCCCTTCAATTAAACGGCTGGGTTCTTGTGTGCGCGAACCTTCTTCTAATATCCCGTAGGCAATCTTCACTAGAGCGCGGGATAATCCATTGGGATTACCCGTACTTTCGGCTGCAAAGTGGTCGGCAAAATATTCCCGTGTGCGGGAGAGATACAGCACTAGATAAGTACCGATGATATAAAATACGTAGGCAACTAGGGCAGCAGTTTGCATCGCATCTTTAATTTTGCTATCGCCACCGCCACGCCCAAATCTTCTGGCTGTGCTGTAAATCAAGTAACAAATTTGCACTAAGGTAGAAGCTACTGTCATCACTGCAAAGTCCCAGTGGACGATGTGCCCCAGTTCGTGAGCGTAAACGGTAGCAATTTCATCGTCATCGAGGTATGTGAAAAGTCCCTGACTGACGACTAAACGGGCGCTGTTCGGTAATGAACCATAAGTAAAAGCTGTGGGGTTTTGGTCGTTAATGATTCCCAAACGCGGCGTTTTCAGCTTTTTCTGTTCACAGACTTGGCG
This sequence comes from Nostoc punctiforme NIES-2108, assembly GCA_003326195.1. Classification (GTDB taxonomy): domain Bacteria; phylum Cyanobacteriota; class Cyanobacteriia; order Cyanobacteriales; family Nostocaceae; genus Nostoc; species Nostoc punctiforme_A. The sequence goes on along the minus strand of LXQE01000125.1, from coordinate 150,384 downwards.
AATAACTTTAGCTGTCTCTGGACTGAGGGTTTCAACTTCTGCCAACTCTACCCAGCGAGTTTGGTAAAGCCAGCCTTGGGTTAAGTCCATGATGAATGGAGATATGAAAAAGGCGGCGATATTAAAAACTAGGGTAATACCAATAGCGATCGCTAATCCTTGGAGTGGATTATCGTTACCCAAAATAAATACTAAGCTCAAACCTAAAGCCAACACCATACCAAACAGCAAGGTCATGGTGACACCAGAAGCTAACGCCAAACTACCACCCACTCCCCCCATTGCTAATTTCATCCCAGTGGTAACGGCACGACCAGCTTTTTGGCTAGCTTTAGGTGGCGTTTGACGGAAGGATTGACTAGCTTGTTCTGCCCAACTGCGAGCCTGTGGATTTTCACTAATGATTAACTTTTGACACAAGGCCTTGGCTTTTTCGGTTTCGCCTGTGGCTTGATAAGCTTTCATCAGCCACATCTGTGCTGAAAGATAATCTGAAGAATTGTGTTCAGGGCAATCACGGCAGAATTGTTCGAGTAATTCAACCGCTTCTTGATAACGTTTTTGGTTTAAAGCATCTAATGCAGATTGCAATGACATAGGATCTCCCTACTGAAGGAGTGGTATTTGATCTATCAATACTCAATAGATCCAGCGATCGTCACTGCAATTTCGTAAAAATTTAAATAATGAGAGTATAAAATATCTACTTAAGTAAAAGACTAGAGAAACATATATTACTATGTCTCTCTAGCCTGGGGAACGCATAAATCATGTTTAAGATTTTCAAATAAAAACGGTAATAATACTTATAATATTTTTGCTACGGTAAACTTACTACCTCTTTGTCCGGGTTTGATATTTAGAGAATAAATGTTTTTAACCCAGTGTTGCTTCACCCGATTAGAGTAATTATTGATTACCCAAATGGTTCACCCGATTGGAGGAAGACGAATGATGAACATAACCTGAGATTGATAAGATGAGGAAAAGGTAAAGATTTCTACTATGACTATTTTTGATATAGCTTCTCCCCTAATTGCGATCGCTGGACAAACCCGCCAAGCTGCAAGTAAGCTAGCGATTCTCTCCACTGAGGCAAAAAATCAGGCAATTGAAGCGATCGCTCAAGCTTTAGAATCAGCTAGAGATGAAATTTTACAAGCAAATATTGCTGATTGTAAAGCTGCTACTGCCGAAGGGATTCCCCAACCACTTTATAAGCGCTTGCAGTTGGATGAACATAAATTAAGAGATGCGATCGTTGGGGTACGAGATGTAGGTAAGCTAGACGATCCTATTGGTAAAATCCAAATTCACCGCGAACTTGACACTGGCTTAATTCTCAAACGAATTACTTGTCCTTTAGGTGTTTTGGGAATTATTTTTGAAGCCCGTCCAGAGGCGGCGATTCAAATTGCTTCCTTAGCAATCAAATCGGGAAATGGTGTAATCCTCAAATGTGGAAAGGAAGCGGTGCGTTCTTGCGAAGCAATCGTTAAGGCAATTAAGCAGGGATTATCTCATACTGCTGTTAACCCAGATGCGGTACAGTTGCTCACAACTAGAGAAGAAACTCTAGAACTTTTGAAGTTAGATAAATATGTAGATTTAATTATCCCTAGAGGTTCTAATTCCTTTGTCAGATTTGTGCAGGAAAATACGCGCATTCCGGTACTAGGTCACGCTGACGGTATTTGTCATCTTTATATAGATAAAGCCGCCGATATTTCTAAAGCAGTTCCGATTACTGTCGATGCTAAAGCGCAATATCCTGCTGTTTGTAATGCGATTGAAACTTTGCTAGTTCACCAATCAATTGCTACAGAATTTTTACCAAAAGTTGCTGAGGCTTTGCAAGAACGCCATGTGGAATTAAGAGGCGATAAACGCACCTTGAAAATTTTACCTAACATTGTAGCTGCAACAGAAATAGACTGGGAAACAGAATATAGCGATTTTATTTTGTCGATAAAGATTGTAGACTCTATAGAAGATGCGATCGCTCATATTAACGAATATGGTTCTCGCCATACTGACGCGATTATCTCTGAAGATTCAGCATCTGTTGAAACTTTCTTTGGACTAGTAAATTCAGCTAATATATTCCACAATTGTTCTACCAGATTTGCTGATGGCTTCCGCTATGGTTTTGGTGCAGAAGTAGGAATTAGTACACAACAAATGCCTCCCCGCGGCCCCGTTGGTTTAGAAGGATTAGTCACATACAAATATCAAATGACTGGCGATGGACATATTGTAGCTACTTACACTGGGGCGAATGCTAAAGCTTTTACTCATCAGGATTTAGTGTAAAGTATTCTCACATATAGGACTCATGTCTGATTTCTGAACAAAATTTAAAATGAAACCCAGATAAAACTGGCTTTTCAATCTCAATATGTTTTCAAAAATCAAATCGGAGTCCTATAGTCAGGCCAGTTACAAAAAAGTAGATTTCGCATGAGTAGCAAAATATCCAAGGTCGGTATTATTGGTGCAGGTAATGTGGGTGCAAATGTAGCAAATGATTTAGTGCTACTTGGTAAATGTGTAACAGTCGTCCTTTTTGACCGAACTTTATCAAAAGCTGAGGGGCAAGCATGGGATATTGAAGACACCATTCCCCTACTTAAAGACATGGAGATTATACCATCAAATCAGTATGAAGATTTAGCGGATTCTGATATTATTGTCGTGACTGTTGGGGTGCAGCAAAAAGAAGGACAAAGCCGATTAGATATATTGAGCGATAATGCAGAAATCATGCGTTCAACAATAAAAGAATTGGATCGAGTTGCACCGAATTCAATCGTACTTATCGTTAGCAATCCAGTGGATGTACTAACACGGATTGCGATCGCCAATTCCACTAGAGCAGAAAACTTAATTTTCGGTTCAGGAACCGTTCTTGATACTGCTAGACTGAGATATCAACTTGGTAAGCGACTGAACGTTAGTAAACAAGACGTTCATGTTTATGTGATTGGAGAGCATGGAGACAGTGAATTTGTCGTTTGGTCTAGTGCATTTATTGGGGGAATTTTGTTAGCTGAATTTCCCATACCACAAGGAGCAACGCTGGAACAAATTCAGCAAGAGTACGCAGAGTTAACCCGTAAGCGAGGTTATAACATTTCTGAACGTAAGGGAAATACTAGCTATGGCATATCAATAGTAGTTTGTCAGTTAGTTGATACCATCCTGCGGGATGAAAAGCAGATATTTCCAGTATCGGTGAGAGCAAATTCTAACTATGGAGTTGGTAGTGAAGTTGTTCTTGGACTTCCATGTATCATTAGTTCCCAAGGTATTGAGCGCCAACTGGTGTTACCAAGAAATCCTCATGAACAACGCTTATTAGAAGAGTCAGCCACCAAACTGAATGAAGCCTACAATTCTTTGGATAATTAAAATCAACTCAAATAGTCTGTTTAAAAACGTCCTTTTTTGAATGTTAAACTAACGCTTTCAGTAAAGCTTGAAGTTTCAGCTGCACCTCAGCAAACTCCTTGTCAGGATCGGAGCCAGCCACGATACCAGCACCAGCATACAATCTTGCGCGATCGCTAGATTTAAAATTTATGTAACAGCAAAATCAGTATACTTTCTTATTTCGGTAGGTTGAAAGGCTAGAACAATACGATCTTTAGGAATGCCGACATTGACGAATTCGTTAGCAATACCATCTTCGGTACCATCTCTTTGAATCCAAATTTTATCGTTGATAATATCAACGTGGACAAGGCACCCATGTACCCGTTGTTTGTTTTCCCAGCCAAGTGTGAGTAGTAGGTAATGGTTTGCATTTTCATCAATAATTAGCTGTCTTTCTAGTTCTCCATGAGCATAGGGAAGTCGGGCATATTCGGCTAATATTTTTTCAATTATTTTGCGATAATTATCTAAGGTATCCATTCTAGAATCACCTCTAGTTCTGAATCGAAGACGAGTAAACAAAGACGCTGATTTTCTATCAATATCTTACCAATTGGTTCTTGGAACAATTCTGAGTATGTTTGTTGACGAATAGCAAGATACAAGCGGCGGTCTGGTTCTAAGCGACTAAGAATATCGTAGTATAAAATATATTGTCCCAGAGCCTTTTCTAAATCGGTTACTGGAGAAGCACCGATAAAGCTTTTAACTTCTACTGCTATTTTATGCCCGCTTTTCTCTGCTGCTATTAGCTTTTGCGCACCTAAATCAATATATAAATCTCTTGCACCCCATCTTAAGATAAATGGATCGTTGGTAATATGCCAACTCTCTTTTTCAAGGGCGTTTCTAACAGAATTGTGGTAAATATCTTTAGCTGGCATACAAGATTAGTAATTAACTTTAAACTAATGCTTTCAGTAAAGCTTGAAGTTTAAGTTGCACCTCTGCAAACTCCTTGTCAGGATCAGATCCCGCAACTATACCAGCACCAGCATACAATCTCGCGCGATCGCCATCAATTAATGCTGAACGAATTCCCACAATAAACTCGCAGTTCCCCTGAGAATCTATCCAACCTAAAGGTGCAGCATACAAACCTCTCTCAAAGCTTTCATAACGACGAATTTCGGCACAAGCTACATCTTGTGATGCACCTGCAACGGCTGGCGTAGGATGCAATTGTCCGACAATCTTTAATGGATGGATGTTAGTAGGAACTATCGCACTTATAGGTGTCCATAAATGCTGGATATTCGATAATTGTCGCAGCCGTGGTGCTAATATTTGAGGTGATAAACCTAGCTGGGATAGACGTTGAGTTATAAAATTAAGTACTAGCGAATGTTCATGCTTTTCTTTTTCACTATTTAGTAAGCGATTGGCATTAGCTGCATCTTCAGCAGGGGTTTTACCTCGTGGTGCAGAACCAGCTAAAGCATCAGTGATTAACTGTTGATTATTAATACTAATTAATCTTTCTGGACTTGCACCAATAAAATTTTGTCCTTTGCCATTACTGGTAGAAAAGATATAACAATTAGGATGATTTTGTCTAAGATTATTTAATGATTTAACTAGGCTAAAGTGGTTGCTTGACTTTACATCTAATATATCTGCTAATACAATTTTGCTTAAATGACTAGACCGAATTTTTTCTAAAGCAGATACTACTGAAAGTTTAAATTGAGTAGCATTCGTGACAGATTTTTTATATAAGGTTGGTGGAAAACAATCACTATTAGCAGAGTAATAGTCTAAAGATTGGATAAATTCAATTTTATTTTGCACATTTTCCAACAATCTTTCTATATTTACATTTGCATTGATAATTATATTTGTTACTAATATGCAACGCTGATTTTTGACGGCTACTTGCCAACGTGGAAGAAAAATGGTAGCAGATGGAAATGGATAATCTACTTGGGCGTTTTTATCAAAAAAGCTGAAATAACAAAAAAAGTGAGGCCCAGAAAAAGGTTGGTTTGCGTTACCAAAATTAATTATATTTTTTAGACAAGATTTGATAAAATACTCTGCTTGAGTAAAACGATCTGCACCATCAATCTGTAATTTTGCTACAGCATCAATTGCTGCGATCGCTTCTCCTTTACCTCTGTCCTCAAAGTAAAAATTTATTTCATTTGCTTGTGTAAGTTCATCTAATACAAGTAAAGGGTCAACTAAATCAATTTCTTGGGAGACACTGACAATTTGTCTGCAATTATTTTTGACGCACTTTTCTTGCACTGCTACCAGAAATTGATATAAATCTTTGTGCTTTACAAAGAAGTTGCTACGACATGGTGAAACTGTCATGGATTTAACGATAGTAAATTTTTTTTAAGTTAACTTCCTAAAGTGTAATTAATCGTGGTCGTATTTTTACAGTTAACATATTAAGTTGCTATTTCACCAGCGTAGGGTTTGCCTTATTTATGGTGTTCTCAGACTATGATAAGACAGTTTCAGCCTGAGACTGCAACGTGAGGGTGAGTGTTAACAACACAAGGTTAAGAAGCCATAGTAAAAGTGACAGTTATTTATATATCACCCATCTCTAACGTCTCTTTAAATCATAAAATCTAAAGTGTGAGTAATATTCCGGTAATTTAATTAATCACAACTGATGACTACCAAGCAAATTTTTTATCCCAACACCAAGTTATGGATGGCAGCGATTAAACCGCCAATGTATAGCGTTGCCATTATGCCCATTTGGGTAGGAACAGCAGTAGCATTTGCCGAAAATAAAATTTTCAATGGTGTAGTATTTTCTACTTTTGTCGCTGCGGCAATCTTAATTCTTGCCTGGGAAAATATCAGTAATGATGTGTTTGATTCTGAAACAGGTATCGATAAAAATAAGCACCATTCTCTGGTGAACTTAACAGGCAATAAGCCATTAATATTTTGGATAGGAAATTTGTGTTTAGGTTTGGGATTGCTGGGCATACTAGCGATCGCGTTTTGGCAACATGACCTAACTGTTATCGGTATAATACTGCTGTGCTGCGGTTTAGGCTACACGTACCAAGGGCCTCCCTTTCGCTTAGGATATCAGGGTTTAGGCGAGATTATTTGCTTTTTTGCCTTTGGCCCCTTAGCAGTGGAGGCAGCATATTATAGCCAAACCCAAACTTGGTCAATAACGAGTTTAGCAGCCTCAGTGATTGTCGGGATTGCCACAACCTTAATTTTATTTTGCTCACACTTTCACCAAGTTAAGGATGACATAGCCGCAGGAAAGCGATCGCCGATCGTCCGTCTCGGAACCCAAAGAGGGGCCCAAGTCCTAGTTTGGTTCACTGCGAGCATTTATCCCCTCACCTTGCTATTTGTGCTATTGGGAATTTCTCCAGTTTGGACGTTACTGAGTTGGGTAAGTTTACCCTTCGCTGTCAAATTATGTCGCCACGTCCAACAAAATCACAACCAGCCCGACAAAGTTAGTAACTGTAAATTCATCGCCGTAGCCGTGCATTTCTGGGCTTGCTTGCTGTTCGGCTTAGGATTTATTCTTTAGTTGGGCATGGGGCATTGGGCATTGAAACAGAGGGAAAATAACTAATGACTAATGACTAATGACTACAGATTTGAATTTCGTCCATATCAGCGAAGATTTTTGCGATCGCTTACCACCAATCATGGTAAGTGGGATATTCGTGAAGGTATTATCCTCCGTCTCACCGATGAATCAGGTAAAGTCGGCTGGGGAGAAATTGCCCCCATTAGCTGGTTTGGTTCCGAAACCCTAGAACAAGCCTTAGATTTTTGTCGCCAACTCCCAGAAGAAATCACAGACGAGATAATTTTCTCGATCCCAGATGAATTACCTGCTTGTCAGTTTGGCTTTGAGTCAGCGTGGGAGTGGGGGAGTGGGAAGTGGGGAAATGAATTCTTCTCAATGCCCAATGCCCCATGCCCCATGCCCAATGCCCAATCTTTCAGTGCCTTATTACCATCTGGTGAAGCGGCTTTAAATCAATGGGAAACGTTGTGGCAGCATGGATATCGCACGTTTAAGTGGAAAATTGGTGTGAATGCGATCGCTGATGAACTAAAAATTTTTGAGTCACTCACGCGCATCTTACCAGCCTCTACCAAACTGCGATTAGATGCCAACGGTGGACTCACCTATGAAAAAGCTAACTTATGGCTGCGGACTTGCGACAATCTCAAAGCAAATCCAGAAGTAACCCTAGAAATTGAATTTATCGAACAACCGCTACCCGTTGAGCAATTTCAGCAGATGTTGGAATTGAGTACGAGTTATGAAACTGCGATCGCTTTAGATGAATCTGTCGCCACACTTGGGCAACTCGCCACCTGTCATCAACAAGGTTGGCGAGGGATTTTCGTCATCAAGCCTGGGATAGTGGGATCGCCATCTCGTTTGAGGAAGTTTTGCCACCAGTATCAAATTGATACTGTATTTTCATCAGTATTTGAAACTGCGATCGCTAGACTTGCAGCACTCCAACTAGCAGCCGAATTATCCCGAAACAACAGAGCAATTGGTTTTGGCATCGACCATTTTTTTGAACAAGAAGAAACGTGGTTTCAAAGCTTATGGAACGACCTTTAGACTATCTTAATAGCCTGGCTCAAAATGATTGGCTTATCGGTTACAATAGCCATCAATTTAATCAAATAGCTCAACAATTATATTTAGAACTAACACAATTATCAGCGTGCGGAACGCCACCAAAAATCATCTTAGCTGAACGCGAACCATTACGATTTTTAGCAAGTTTTATTGCCGCTTGTGCCGCGAATTGTCCTGTTTTTCTTTGTAACCCCGATTGGGGAACACAAGAATGGCAACAAGTCTTTGATTTAGTAAAACCAGACATTATTTTGCGAATGGGGAATAGGGAATGGGGAATAGGGAATAGAAATAATTACCAATGCCCAATGCCCCATGCCCAATGCCCAACAATTATGATTCCTACGGGTGGTTCATCGGGACAAATTAAATTTGCCATCCACACCTGGGAAACTCTCATTTCATCGGTACAAGGATTTACAGAATACTTTCAACTAATCCAAGTCAATTCGTTTTGTGTATTGCCGCCATATCACGTTAGTGGTTTAATGCAATTTATGCGTTCTTTCACCACCGAAGGGAAACTAGCTATTCAACCATTTAAAGCCGTAGAATCCGGTCAAATATTAAACATTAAACAATCAGAATTTTTCATATCTTTAGTACCAACACAGTTGCAACGTCTCCTGCAAAATCCAGAATTAACTGAATGGCTATCACAATTTAATACTGTACTTTTGGGAGGTGCGCCAGCATGGAACGAACTACTAGAAAAAGCCAGATTTCATCGCATCCGGTTAGCACCTACCTATGGCATGACAGAAACCGCCTCTCAAATTGCTACCCTGAAACCAGATGATTTTCTCGGCGGTAAAATTAGCAGTGGTCAAATTCTTCCCCATGCAAAAGTAACTATTCGCAATCAGCAAGGCGAGATTTTAAATTCCAATCAAATCGGAAATATTACCATTTATGCTCAATCTTTAGCCCTTGGTTACTATTCTAAAAATAGAGAAAATCAAACTGATTTCCAAGTAGATGATTTAGGCTTTTTAGACGAACAAGGACATTTAAATATCGTCGGGCGTAACAGCGACAAAATTATTACAGGTGGCGAAAATATTTACCCAGCAGAGATTGAATCAGCTATACAAGCCACTCAAATGGTTACTGATATCTGTGTTATTGGCATTTCAGATAAACACTGGGGACAAGCTTTAACAGCGATTTACATTCCCAAAAAATCAGATATCTCTGCCTTAAAAATCCAAACTCTACTCAAAGACAAACTCAGCAAATTTAAAATCCCTAAATATTGGATTCCCCAGCAACACTTACCCCGCAACTCCCAAGGTAAGATTAACCGCCAAAAGTTACAACAAATAGCCACAGAATTCCTCCAAAATCCCATCACATAATCTCTCTCGACCTTCTTCTCTCTACGTCCTCTGCGTCTCTGCGGTTCGTCTCCAACCACTGAACTATCTCATCAGGTAATTCCTGCTTACTTCTACTACTCGCATCAATACAAACGTGCCTAGTAATAGCCTTAGCAACTACCACTTCAGTCACAGTAATTTCATAAGTAATTTCAAATTTATCAACACCTATTTTTTGGGGAATTAAACTAATTAGCAACTTGTCCCCTACAAACATAGGGCGCAAAAAATCAACACTAGTATGAACAATGGGAAAAGCTACAGAAGGATTAGTAAAAAAATCTTTGAGATTAATACTTGATGCTTCTAAAGATTCTTCATAAGCTTCATGGCAAATACCCAAAACATTAGCAAAATAAACTACTCCAGCAGCATCAGTATCTTGAAAGCGAACAGTGCGGTTATAAGTAAAAGGCATTTTTGACAATTGAATATTAAAAACAGCAGGTTTATGCTCTGCTTTACAAACTAATTTTATTGCAACTAAGTAAGTCGGTGATAAAAATTTAATTTCCCCAATTCTGAGTTTGTATCGATTTGTTTTGCCTCATCCAATGCCTTGGGGTTAAATATAGAGTGAGGAAAGGCGATCGCTTCTACATTGACTCCAACGCTGGAACCTCGAAGTCATTAAACGAGGAAACATTGTAAGACGAAGCGGCTAAAGCCTTCACCAGCTTACCGTCGAGAGTCAGCAAAGTAGCACCTACCTGCTGTGAAAGTGCGACATAAGAGCCATCGTAGGCGGAGATTCCATAATTTAATGCGATCGCAACTGCATCCGCCATCAAATCAGCTGTGGAGACAACACGCAACGGAAAGTTTTTGAGAGTTGCTAAATCTGCTGGTACATCAGCAACAGCATAAAGTCTGGCGCGGACATACTTCCAAATGATGTTGCCACACTCAATGTAAAACAGGTCTGGGACAAAGATCGCAGTTTGAGGATTGGCAAGATGAGCAAACAGTTGATTAACTTTCGGAGTTAGTGGATCATCTGGTATAAATTGCTTAATAGCTACACTTGCGTCTACAACACACCTGAGAGGGATAGTCATCTGTCTCGGTCTTCTCGGATTAATGCAGTACTATCAGGCCATTCCACATCAGTCTGGCGACTCTCACGGCGAAGGCGAATTTCCTCTAGCAGCTTTGGGACATTGTTTCGTCTTTCTTCTTCTGTTTGCTGTGCTTCAGTTTTTAAAGCTTGTTCTAACAGAGTTATAACTTGGGCGTTAATGGAACGGTGTTCAGATGCCGCTAACTCTTGCAGTTTTGCATACAAATCATCGGGTAAATTTCTTACATAAAGGGTAGCCATCGCTTTACCTCAAAGTAGAATTTATCAAAATGATAGCATAATGCAAGCAGAAGGTGGGTGCGCTCGCATCTCTCTTTTGAGAAAGTGTAGCCAAGTTGCAATTATGATTATAATAGCCAAAAACTTCAGTCAAGTTTAGACTTGACCCTCAAAATCTATGATTCATAAATGAAAATTAATTTGACAGTTATATTTAATCTAGATATGCATAAATAATTATTTTGGAGAATTAATTATTGTGAAAACCAATAGTTCAAGCCCATTAAAGCTTATTGTTTGGCAACCTTGTCGTTGGGAAAAAAAATACTTAGATATCAGCACAAATGCTTTAGTTGATCCGACATTTTATCAACAACCAATTTATTCTTGGGAACCGTTTGGAGATCCCTTTGGTTCAGTGACCAGCAGTGAGCAAACTCAGCGACTAAGAGAAGAATTAGTTGAAAATTTTACACTGGGAATAAAACCAGAGAAACGGGGAATTGAACAGCTTCAGCAAGTTATCCAAGTAATAGACGAGATATTGTCTAACGACGAATCATCTTGGAGTGACTCAGAAGAACTTGGACTCTTATCTAGACGCTTATCTAACAGTGATACTGTCAACCTTCGTCAACATCAACTTCTAGCCTTACGCCAGCATATTCAGTGGGTGTGTGATACGTTTGTTAGTGTTCCAGATGTCAATGTGTCCCTTCATTAAAATAATAAGCATATGGAATTAAAATTGCTCAGTAAAGAAGATGCACTAAAATTTATCGCCCAAATAGGTAAAAATGGAGAGCCATTTGAAATATCTCTTGGTGAAGATATTTGTTTTGGGCGTGACAAATGGGTGAGTGTTGGGACTATTACATTACAACCGGGAAGTAAATATCCTGAAAATGAGACTATATATGATGAGTATTGTGCTGCTAGATTTGGTGGTTTTGAATGGCAACTACTATCCTCAGAAAAGCTAAATGGTAATATTACTAAAGCCCTTGATAATCTACATACTAAAGATAGTATTCAAGTTCAAAAAGCTTTTAGGGAAGGATTACAGGATGTACTGCGGAGGACTCTCCTACTTTTACCGATTTTTGATGTTGAAACTATTTCCAAAATACCTTTACACAAACCGATCACAGTTGTTACAGATACATCAGCCGTTCATCAAGGAGGACTTGATTTTTTATGTCGCTTTCTTACGCCTTGGGTAAGAATTAAAGTACCAGCAATAGTTCATATGGAAATACTTACACAAGTAGATAATTATCTTTCTAAAATTCGCTGGAATAATGAAAATAAGAACAAAACTAAGAATAACCCTGCAACACTTCGTCAACATCTTCTTAGTCAAGGAGGGCAAAGAACTTTACTTCGTCTGGAATTACATTCAGATGCAGAAATAGAACGTGGTGATTTAGGTGCCGATCCCCTACGAGGTATTGTGACACCTAGTAGCGATTCTGAAGATAAAGCTCTAGGTTTACAAAATGTAACTAGAAGTTTTGCTGATCGTCTAATTTTAGAAACTGCACGACGCTTTCAAACTTTAGTTCGACCGGATCATCCGCTTGCCCTTCTTACTAGTGATCAAGGTCTAGCTAGAATGACGCTGGCTGAAGGAATGGATGTATTCTTTTTTGAATCTCGTTCTGTTCCTAAGTTTGATAGTAGAAAACTGACTGGCTCTCTTTTTCATCCTTTCAGTCAAGAAATATATACAGTACCACTGACAGATGTCCTTTGGGAATTAGCTGTATCTTTTGGTTGCCTGCGCTTGCAAAATTACAACACTAACGATTCATTAGAGCTATGGGGCATACCTAGTGGGGAATATACTTGGCAACCACTTCACGTTAAAGATGATCTTCTTTGGGGAAATTTTAACTCTGGAACATCCTCTGCAACAACAGATAATACCTCTATTGCGTTATCAACTGACATAGAAAGCCAAGATCAGACTGATGCAGTTTCTAGCCAAAATATAGAAGCAATAGCTAAAACATATGCATTTAGTCCAGATCAGATGTTCTTACTAATGAAATTGTTAGTAGACAAAGGAGAGCTAACTAATCAAGAGGCTCAAGAAAAATTGGGTTTAACACATCAATCTCGCTATAGTTTGTATAAGAATTTTCTGCATAGTGGAAAATTTGTTGAGCTTAATGATAATAAAATTATATGTACAGAATTACTAAAGCTTCTATGGGAAAGTATCTTGAACGAAGATTATATAAAAATTTTATATTATTTGAAGAAAATACCATCATTTGACGCAATATGTAACTATGTAAATCAAAACAGAAGTGTTGAATATAGCACATTACCAATTTCAAATAAAGCGAAACCAACCTACATCAAGCTTGGTGAGGCAGCCTGTTCTTGGTTGAATATACAAAATCAAAAAATTGTTGCCACTGATAACATACCTAATTTACTAGATTTTGCTAATTTAGCAGTAGAGATTTATAAATTAATTCGTTCACAGGAAGACACAGAATGGATACTTACTGGTCGCTGGTTAGAAGAACTAGCTATTAAATATGCTGTTCATCCCATATTGGCTAGAAAATTGGTGAAAGAAGCGCAAGAACAAAACTTAGTGAATGTCTATGCTGAAGGGTCTACTCCAGATACTCGTTTTGAACAGCACGATTTGTGGATAATTAAGACAAGTGACAGACTTCCCCAGTTAGAAAAAGTTTATCTGTATCATGGAGATTTTATTATACCTGGTACATCTGCTGTACGTATCAAGCTAGAAGGAGTTAAAAATGCCTCTTGAAAATCTATTTACAGATGAGGCGACTGCTAACGCACCAGAAGATCAACCCAAATTGCTCTACAGAAAGTTTGGTGTATTGAGTAACCCTTTTCCCAGTGCTGGACAAACCAGTGGTCATCCGCATATGTCAACAGAAGCAGATAAACAAGTTGATGCTGCGGTAAAAACATTTTACTCAGATCGCAAGTCTCATGTAATTTCAATAACTGCTAGCCAAGGAATTGGTAAGACTAACCTTCTGAATGCGTATGAAAATGCTTTGCGTGAAAAACTTTCTCCACATGGTTTTTTCGTTATTAGATACGTTCCAGATCCAGAACCATTTTTTGATCCACTGATTAGATCTATATTTGAAAATTTAGGAGAAGAATACTTACGTCGTTCAATTGATGCACTTGCTAAGGAAAAAGAAAAGATAGGGGATATTGAAAAATTATTAGAATTTGTGCGAATGAGTGAAATTAAAACAATGCTTAAGGCTTTATTAGAGGTTAAGTCAGAAGAAAAACGAAACGAGCGTATATCTCTAGCATATCAATGGCTTTTAGGATTACCTGTAAGAAAAACTCATCATACTGAACTCGGAGTAAATTTTCGTCTAGATACTGTAGAAGCAAAAACAAGAGCATTGAGAGATATTGTATATTTAGGTTCAGAAATGAAAACTCTAGAAGGTATTTTTATTCTTCTAGATGAATTAGAAAAGCAAGATTTCAGCTTATCAAAAACTATAGTTTTAAGATATTTATCGGCTCTGCGAGCTTTAATTGATGCACTACCTAAGTATCTTTTCTTAATGGTTGCTCTAACTACAGATGCTCTTAATCGTTACCGTGAGATGCTTCCAGCCATTAGAGGTCGTCTTGCTAATGAAGTTCCCCTTTCTCCCATAAGAAATGATGAAGAAGCTGTAAAATTATTCCAATTCTACCTAGAATCTGCCAAAAGAGAAGCAATAAAATCTGTACGAGATCAAAAATTGCAAGCTGGAAATGATGTACTATTGCGTGAAAATGATGCTCGGTTAGTGTTTTATCGATTGTTAGAACAGCGCACTAATATTCAAGGTGTACGTCAGCGTGATTACTTAAATGCACTCTATGAGGAAGCTAATAAATCTATCGAAGCATCTCGATAAACTATAGTTTTTCAGATAGCACGTTCTATTATTACTCCATAACAAGAAAGACATTCAAGCACCAAATATAGTTAAGCCATTTTCAGAGCATCTGGGTAATGGCTTAACTCATTTATTAACCATTGCTAAACGTAAATTTTATTCAACGGAGAGGGGGAGATTCGAACTCCCGGAGGTTTTAGCCTCATCCGATTTCAAGTCGGACGCAATCGACCACTCTGCCACCTCTCCAGTAAATCTGTCAAACTTGTGCTTATCCTAGTTTCAGACGCTATTCAGGCGCTTTTGTTGGTTAGCACTAAACTTGACAGATAATACTATACCCTATTATCTACGCAGATTGCACTACTGGATGCGAATGTCTACGACACAATACGCGATCGCTCATACAAAATTTCCCCCTTAGCCACCTGAAAGTCATTCCCCACCCAAACTAGGGAAACTTGCGAAACCACACCCGCTTCTAGGGTGACAATGGAAAAATTACGCAATTTCTCGCTGTCATTTTCCACAATCCTGGGGACACTAGCCGCATTTAAGTAAATTGTCCCCTCTGGACTTCTAAAGATGGGTTTGCGCTGCACCTTCTTGGTATGGCGTAAATCTCGGTGCATGTGACCAAACGTTACCAGAGGAATAGTTTTACCAGCAGTCAAGGCATGAGAAATTGCCTCGCCAAAATCTGGATCGCCAAAGTCGCCGCCAATTGGGTGCCAGTCTTTGCCGCAGGGGTCTTCGGGGCGATCGCCTAACCCACTAGGCCCATTGTGACCTAAAAATATAATTGTCTCGTAAGCGGCGCTTTTGATCGCTTTCACGATGCGATCGACAGATTCTTCCAAACTCGTCACACCGTAACGTTCTTGACAGATTTCCGCGAATTTCCACTCTGGGCCACCCCAAGTAAAGGGACGACCCCCCACTACAGTTAAATTCCAAGCGGGAAAATCCAACTTACCGTAACCGACATGGGACGAACCTAATAAATCGAGTTGTTCCTGTACCCAGTCTTCCTTAGAGCGGTCATAAGGAGCCTTTTTGCGTCCCCATTCGGTGGCGGTGTACCAGGCATCGTGGTTGCCCATCACGGCTGCTTTGGGAATATCGAGAGAGGCGATCGCTCTGACCACTTCCACCGACTCGTTACCAAAATCCCCGACAAACAGCACTAAGTCAACACCCAAATGCTTGAGTGCAACGCCATCTTCCACTTCCCACTGGTCGTGAATATCTCCAACTACAGCAATTTTGAGGTTTATCGATTGAGTTTTCTGACTGGTCATGCCACTTTCCTTGCCGTCTATCTCCAGGATATGAAACTCAGCCCGATTTGGACACAACCCCAAAATATCAACCGTCCACTATTTTTGGTAAAAACTACTATAATTGAATCCACAGGACATACATTTGCAACATAAAGCACCCCTAAACTGTGTTTACTACTGCATTAGCTCAACGAGAAAAAACCCAACCGGGTGAACTACCACTAGATTTGTTTGCCGCCATTGAGAGTCTCAAAAAAGAACTCAACGCAGTTATCCTGGCACATTATTATCAAGAGCCAGATATTCAGGATATTGCCGACTTTATTGGGGATTCATTACAACTGGCAAGAGCCGCCGAAAAAACCAATGCGGATGTCATTGTCTTTGCTGGTGTTCACTTCATGGCAGAAACAGCAAAGATACTTAATCCCGATAAATTAGTACTTTTACCAGATTTGAATGCTGGTTGTTCTTTAGCCGACAGTTGTCCACCAGACAAATTTGCAGCTTTTAAAGCAGCGCATCCAGATCATTTGGTGGTGTCTTATATCAACTGCTCTGCTGATATCAAGGCGATGAGCGATATTATTTGCACCAGTTCCAACGCTGTCAAGATTGTCCAGCAGATACCGAAAGAACAGCCGATTATTTTTGCCCCAGATCGGAACTTGGGGCGGTATGTGATGGAACAGACTGGACGAGATTTGGTGCTATGGCAAGGTAGCTGTGTTGTCCATGAAACCTTCTCAGAAAAGAAAATTGTCCAGTTAAAAATTGCCCATCCCGAAGCAGAGGCGATCGCACACCCAGAATGTGAAAGTAGTGTATTGCGCCACGCCAGCTTTATTGGCTCTACAGCCGCTTTACTCAAGTATTGTCAAAGCAGCCCCACGAAAGAATTTATCGTTGCTACAGAGCCGGGAATCATTCACCAAATGCAAAAACTAGCTCCTGACAAGCATTTTATTCCTGCCCCGCCGATGAATAACTGCGCTTGTAACGAATGTCCGTTTATGCGGTTAAACACCCTAGAAAAGCTTTACTGGGCAATGAAAAATCGCACTCCCGAAATTACTATGTCAGAGGATATTCGGCTGGCTGCACTGCGACCAATGCAAAGAATGCTGGAGATGAGCGTGTAACCAGTATTTTTTATCCATAAGGTAGAGACGCAGTTTTGTTGCGATCTCTACCTACAAAGTTATTTTTTCTAGCCACTTGCTAATTATAAAAGGTGGTGCTAAGATTTTAAATCGTGAGACAAATCGGGTCGGTGTCCGAGTGGTTAATGGAGACGGACTGTAAATCCGTTGGCTTGCGCCTACGCTGGTTCAAATCCAGCCCGGCCCACCACTTACGAAGTTATAAGTTATAATGACTGGGTAAGCATCAAAACTCCCAGCATTTTAACTTTTAGCTGAAAAATCGAAACCAAATTTCGCCCGTGTGGCTCAGTGGTAGAGCACACCCTTGGTAAGGGTGAGGTCACGAGTTCAATCCTCGTCACGGGCTTTTTAGATTGATGAAATAATCAACGTAAAAGCAAGGGCTTTAGGCTTTCTCCAGAGATACTTAGCAGTCCTAAAACATCCTAGATTGTCCTAAACGTGTCTTAAGCATAGGACAGTCTGATGAGGGGTTGCCAGAGATATATCAAATCTTTAACTTAGATGCAGACCTGTAAAATCTTCTATGTGTCCTTAGACTACCTGGCTGGCGCGGGTAAATCGAAATATTTCCCAGACTATCGAAACATTTCGACAAAGGTTAAATCAGGCGGTCTTGGTACTGGTTAACAATGTCTTGGGAGTCATCCTGTAGAACCTTGGCGCGTCTGGGGTTGGATGATGCTTTGATAGCCCGGCGCTTATCTGTCCTTTGTTTAGTCTCAAGGACTTTTATTAAGCGCCGTTGCTGTACCGGGGTCAACCGATCAAATATGTTCCTTTGGTCAGCATTCAAATCAAACTTAATAAATACTTGGTTGCGGTTAATCATGATTAGGTTCCTCTGTTTGGTATCTGTTATTTAGACTGGGGTAATAAGTCTCAGGTATTCCCAACTCAGCCTCTAGCGATTTGAGGTTGATACTGACACTTACAACAGGGTCAGGGATTACCTCTCTAGCCATCCGATCCTTAACTAACTGGCTGGCCCATTCCCCCATCTCCTTAAGCATCCTGGCCACCCGCAGGTTGTTATCAGCATTAAACTGGGCGGCTAGGGAGTCAACAGCTTCCAGGGCGATCGCTAGGAGCCTTTCTTGTCTGGCATCAGTGGTCAAACCATCGGCTGAGGCATTAGTAGTTAACCTTGGGGCTACCGGGGTAGTCCGGTAGGTTGCTTGGGGATTCTGGGGTAAACTATGCTTTTTATGGCTATAAATCTGCTGTGGTGTTACATGAGTACCTAGAGTTATCAGGTAATCAACTAGCGCGGTTGCTGGTAGCCCCAGGCTGACCTTAGCCGCAAAGCTTTGTCTAGCCTCAGCATTAAGCGCACAAATAGGGCAGGTAGTTTGTCTAACCATTGGTCTTGACCTCCTTAATAGCCTCTACAAGCGCGTCTAGACCTACTAAGAAATCATTGGAGTCTACTGATGCCAAATACTCTAAACATTCCCCATAGGCGCGTCTAGTACCCTCTGTCATCTGATTAGCTTCAAAGATACCGCGGGCTACATCAGACATTGTTTTCTGGGATTTTATAGCTTGATCAGCTAACCAGTCATAAGTACCCTGGTCTAACCTTATTGCCAACTGTTTAACTTTCATGGTTTTTAACTGTATTTAACCCTACTTTGTCAAGCAGTTTTATAGGTTTCAAAGTTTCAAAAGGGTCAAACCAACTATTTTGCTTGACAGTTTATTAGTAGATGGACAAATAAACCAAGGATTAAAAAATGGCTGGATATTATCAAAATGCAACTCAAGAGCGTGAAGCTAACCTGGCTCGGTTGAATGCTGATACAGCGCGGATTACTGGGGAAATATTAGCTGAGAAAAAGAAGGTAGATGATGAGGCAAGGGCTAAAGTTATTTCCAGACAAGCAACTATGAAGTTCTTAAGACAGTTCATATCAACAGCTTTAAGGTTTGGTAATCTAACATCCTCCCAAGTCAATATCTATCTGACCAACTACAGAAAGGAATATGGCGATAATGCTTTAGTTGCTGAATACTTAAGTTTGGCTATTCAACTGATTACCCATCCTCAGACCGGAGTAGAAAGTACAACAGCGCGCTGCGGGAACGGCGGGTTAATCTGGCGTGGTCAGACCTATAAGAACTGTAGAGAACTCCATGAAGCTCTGGTTTCTTTACTAGCTGACTTTGACCCTTTTGATAACAATATTGTCTGGCTGGAATACCTGTTGCAAGACTTGTATGAGGATGATTCTAAGCTAGCAGCAGCCCCATTCCGAGATACTTGGCAGACTGAAGTTAACCTGATTAAAAGATTGGTTGAACAGTCTAAAAATGCCATTGAAATCCCAAATATGGACAGTCTGACTTCTGATGACCTGTTTATCATCGAAGGCATAACAGGCGGTTTCTAAAGCGTTCAGTAAGTCATAGGGATGACTCTATGACTGTTTATTCTATTAACAAAATGAGGATATTATCATGGAATATTTGACTATCAGCGTAAATACTCAAACATTAGCTCTCTTGAATGCCGAAGCTACCAAACAAGGGATGACAGTTGATGCCTTGTGCGCTGCTGCATTTAAGCTATTAGAAACCCGGATAACCTTTCTAAAGGCCCAGGGACATAACACAGCTAAATATTAGGGTAGCAGCATATTAGGGACATAGTTTAGCCTCGATGAGTATTTTATACTTACCGGGTTTTTCTTATGGGGTGATTGTTGCGATACGTTAATCATCATCCTCATTAGTACACACCTGATTGACTATGGCTACCCTAGCCGCATCATTAGCCCCTTGGTATTGGTAATCATTCTCACCAGTTCTGATAGTCCAGCCAGGGTTATTACAATCGGCGATCGCTGTCCAGATGTAACCATACTGCTTATATTTAAAGCTAGGCTGCCCTTGAACTGCTGCGGATACCGATACTAGCTTAGGCTGCCTAAGTGGCTCTAGGAGTGTCCAGGAAGCCCCCGTGATTGCAAAGGCGAATAAGACAGCAGTTAACAGCTTGTCTTTCATAGGGTAATAAAAAAGCCCCGTAGGGCTAATGAGTTATTGTTAATACTAGTGTAGCTTTATTGTCCGGGTATTCCATGAATGACTCTAGTGGTTAGCCTAGATGATTGGTATCCTTGACCTCAGTTATTTACCAGAATAGACTGAGACAAGTAATATTAGATACCATTAAGTTTAGTGTTAGATAAATACAGAGAACTTTTTGAGAAGCACCCTAAGCGGTTAGTTCTCATCGGATTATGTCTTTTATATCTGTTGCTTCAAACAAGTACACATAGAACAGATCGACCCAGGATAGAGGAGCAAGCCCAGGTCAATGATCCATCCGATGATGATGGGGCTGATGAACCCTTTGATAGAACCCAATGTAAGGTATATAACTTGGGGTTAGCTTTAGGCGCTTGGGTATTTCAGTATAAGGGTACAGATGGGAAGCTAAACTACATTTTATTTACAGATAATCAAGAGGTTGTCGATACATTTGATAAAACCCCCTTTGGTATCCTTTGGTGGCCTAGTTCTGGCTTCAGAGGTTATAACTATATAGAACTAGCGAAGGTATTACCCCCAGAAGGCTTAAAAGAGCTAGCCTCATCACTAAATCACTTTAGGTTTGCTGCTATTGGAACCTCTGCTTTTGCAAAAGCAGTACAGGAAAGCCATAATGCAGGGTTATTAAATGCCTGTGATGTTGATTAAGGGATCGCTAAGTGATTTAGGGGATAACTTAAGCCCCCGGTGGTTATCTAAGGGATACCAGAGGGGGGCTAATGGGTTACTGGCTAGCGCTGGGTGATTCCTATTAAAGTCTTAGGATTCTCAATAGACTGACAGAGGATATTTGAGTTTTCTAGGTGGACTATTCATTGTCTTAGAATCTCAGATATATTCTGTGGGACTCTTTTATAACCTTAGACACCTGGCTGGCGCAGAGGCGATCGCTGGGTAGTTGGAGTGAATCTAGTGTGTCTTGTGCGTTTAGGTTGTCTTAGGCTGACCCGCTTCTGTCCTATCAGTTCTAGTTCTGTCCTATGTCTTTTCGATCAGTTTTAACTCATAGGACAGCCGAATCGGTTAGCCAGTAAGAGTTCTAGCATTCCTGTCCTATGTCCTATGATAAATACCCTACTTTATCCTAGAGTAAGTACTATGTATATATTTATACATAACATACTTATGCTGGCTATTTATATACTATTTTATATAAAAAACATAGGACACATAGGACAGAAAGGCTATAAGTAGCTCCCTGTAAACTTTCTAGCTGTCCTATGATATTTTTATTTGATAGGACAGACATAGGACAGGAGACATTTGATAGGACAAAGGATGATTTGATAGGACAAAAGGGTTGCCATTGGGGCTAATCGAAAACCCCTGTAACACTGGAGGCTACAAGGGCTGTCCTATGAGAAATCAAGGGGAGCTAAGTTAACCCCTGACCTTCTTCTATTTCTTCCAGCAATCGGCTAGTTGTGCTAGTTGTGCCGAGTCAACTGTGAGAGGATTTTTAACCCCTTCTTTTACATAGAGCCAGGGTCTGCTACCATCGGCTGCGTTGAGGCGCTTCTTGGCATAACCTAACTCAGCAAGGGATTGAGCTACTTTCTTGTTGCAGCTTCTGTGTGTGGCAACAGGAAGGGAAAGGCTTGTCTCCATGAAGGCAGATAAGTTAAGGGCTAGACCATCAATAAATACATGACCATCTCTGGCCTTACCAGAGTCATTCTTGCGATCAGCATAGCTTTGGAGTTGGGCCAGAGAATGCTTAACCTTTTCATCCCACTCATTAGCCTCTTGATAGCCTTTGTTCCGATCTTCAGACTGTTCAGACATATCAGCATCGGGATACCAAGTAAATCCCTGTTGCCATTTAAGATAAGCTGTTGCTAGTATGGCATCGCGGTTCTCAACTAAGAAGTCCCGGTTAACATTATTGTTACCTAAGTCGATAATCCAGAACCTTCTGCTACCTGTGTTATCTTTCAGGATTTCATCAGAGTTACAAGTACCGCCAAAAACTACATGGCGCTTGTGAACTGATGCCTTCTTTTCATAGAGTCCCCGGAAGGTATCATTGGTCTTGGTTAAGAAAGCTTTTATTTCTTCGACTTCTTTCTTGCGAGTGATGCCTTCAATCTCACCCATTTCTACCACCCAGGATCTGTCCATCAGTCTTTGAACTTCTAGGCTAGCAGTAGAGCTTTCCAAGTCTACAAAGTACTCACCGCCTAATATTCTGAAGAAGGTAGACTTCCCCGCACCTTGTTTGCCCTTCAGGACTAAAGTATAATCCACTTGGCATCCTGGTTGCATAGCTCTTACAACAGCAGAGACTAACCATTTCTCTATAAACTTTTGACTAAGCGCATCATTAGTCCCAAATAATATGCTAGCTAGTTGATCCCACTCTGGCATCGGCTTAAGTTCTGTGACTAGATACCCGCCAGTTGAACAAAGCTTTTCTAAACTCTCAGTATTGTTAAAAACAGGTCTATTTCTTCTGTCTGTATACTGCGCGGTTTTGTCTAATGTTGATGGGTCAGTACCGGGAAATATCCACTTGTTTGTTTGAGTTTTAACTATGGACTCCAACTCTACCCGAACCGGGTTAAATGAACAGCCTTCTATCCATACTTTAAACTTGCGATCGAACTGTTCGCGGGTCAGCTTCATGAGCATCTTGAGGGACTGTTCAAGTTTGTCTATCAATACTTCTTCTGTTGCGAGTTTGTCATCAAGTAATAACTCACCAGTCCAGCTATTGCTTTTAACTCTGCCAGCATAGACCGCTTTGAATATTTCAAACCAGACATACCCGGCATTATTACCAGCTTTGTTAATAGCTAACTTTGCCTCATATATTACCTTGGTTTGATCTCGGTATTCTCTATTATCAAAGTGGGCTGATCCACTGACATTAGTAGCAAAGATATCAACCCCCCTAAGTTGGCTTAATAAGCCCTCCAGATCCAAATCACTTGACTGAGTATCTGAAAGTGTGTTATCATCTGTATAAGACATTTATTTGAATCCTTGGGCATTAGCCCTGTTTGTTTGAACTAAATATTGAACTTTAGGGTAACTAGCTGCTAACTGGTTGCCCTATTTGGTGTCTTGGGGTAGCTGTTCTTTTAGATACATAACCAATGCGGCTCTAATAACCTCAGCAGCAGTCATCTGGTTTTTATCACATACTTGCAATACTTGATTTCTTAAATCGCTTGATAACCTGAGTGTTTGTTGGCTGTCTTGTCTTTTCATCTTGGTATCCCCTTTGTGTTGCTTACTTGTAGAGTGTCAAGATGAAATAGTTAACAGTAGAATCAGGGTTCTAGCCTCTGGGTAATCCTGTAAACCTTAAGGAATCCTAAAGATATCTGAATCTATGTCTTTAGGAATAAGTATTTATACTTCTGGTTTTACTGTTACCCCTAAATCTGCCTTGATTGCCTTGAGTACAGTAGACCGGACATAACTAGACATTCCCTGCCCCGTTGTGGTAGCAGCTTGCTGTAGTAGTTCATGCTCTTGTTCAGTTAACCAGACTTGTAACTTAACTTTGCGGGTGGTTCTCTGGTCAGCCATTGTTATTTTTATTTCCTGGTATACTCCTATTGTAACCTAGAGTAGTATCAATGTCAGTATCTAACTGGCACATATTTAGTAGAAACTGGCACATAGGGTTAACCCATTTTGAGGTGATTTGGTATTTTAGGCTGGCTTATACTACCCTTGGAAATCTGAAATCTCTTCTGTCAGACTAATGAGAATACTAAGACTCTAATAGGAAACCATAAAGCATCATCGCTAGCGCCAGCCGAGTGCCTAAAGGACTCTAAGGGTTTCCAGCGATCGCAGGGGAGCATAAGCGCACCGGGGCATATTGGCTTGTCTTAGTAACTCTTGTCTCTTTTAAGGAAAGTTCTAAAGATACTAAGACAGACAGCTAATAACCACATCGCCCCAGCGCAAGCCAGTTACCCTTATGCCCAAATAAAACCTTTTGGTGTCGCCAACTGACCCTGGCATAACGTTCTGTGATAACCCTTGGGCTGTTACCAACTACGCTGACCACCTTAGCCACACAATGTAATAACTAGTAGCCAATATAGCCATATTAAGTACTAGTGTTATGATAGTGACTGCAAATACTTAAAATGTTATGCTAACCAAGATATTTTCAGGATTGTTAGGACTATCGTTAGTCTTAGCTAGTCCCCCTGTGGTAGCCCGAAGCATCCTAGTAGGGGTAACTAACGAGGGGGCTAAACTGTATGCGTTAACTAACTACCCTCCTAACTCTGAGGATGATGGTATGGAGGGGTGGACATCATTCATTTATGCCGTAGAGGATGCCAGGGGCTACAGAGAGGTAAAAGCCTACACATCTTTCTGTAATGGTGGTAATGTTCTGTCACATCCAGTTAAGGGTACTAAAGATACCATGAAAGTCCCAGGCTGGCACTCTGAGACGATCAGAGGCTCCATAAGCGTAGTAGCAGACAGCCAAGCCAGTAAAAACCTACTTAAGTCTGTCTGCTACATCGTATACAATCAGTTTCATTAACTTAAGGCTACGTTAGTCTTAGTCAACATAGGGAATATAAGATAAACTATCGCGATTCCGATTAGTAATCTTCTTAGGGGTTAAAGCCCACCAAGCCGAGATTAAATCATCATAATCCTTCTTGTAGGTGTCGAAGAAGCTATCAAGCATATTGACGGTTCCGTTCCACTCTACGCCCACTTGCTCCATAATAGCCAAGATTCTCTCTACTTGCTTCCAAACTACGGGGATGAAATATCTGTTAGATGAGTCGATTTTCTCAATGACCCCTGACTCAGACAGGTTGACCGAAGAAGCGTCGATTTGTGCTTGTACTGTTAAGTTAGACATGATAAGATAGTTCCTAAGATTTGAATATTTGTTTGATTGCCAGGGGTAGCCATTAACTGCCTCTGGCATTTGTTTTGGAGGGCAAAACTTACTGTTCGGATGGGTTAGCAGTTGGAAGGATCTTTGCTTTGATATATGCGTTGAG
Organism: Nostoc punctiforme NIES-2108; assembly: GCA_003326195.1. Lineage (GTDB taxonomy): Bacteria > Cyanobacteriota > Cyanobacteriia > Cyanobacteriales > Nostocaceae > Nostoc > Nostoc punctiforme_A. The sequence continues at coordinate 125,247 of LXQE01000125.1, read as the reverse complement.
TGAGATCGTCTGACCTTGGGCGTTACTGTATGCCAACTGGGCTTCTAATAACCTCTGATATTCTTCCTCTGTCAGCCTAACAGTTATGTGCTTCATTTACCCTTTCTGAACTCAATACATTCATAGTAGCCTATTTAGTCTATGACTACACCAGTAATCTTAAAGATTTTTAGGTGTCTTTTGCTGATCGTACTACTTAAGTAACCCTAGATTGACTAACTATATTTATGTCGGACAAATATAAGGTTAATCATGGGTAGACAAAAGTTGCCCTCTGGGGAACAGAGGGAGGTTAAGACAACTTTCAGGATGACTGAGGCAGAGTCCGAAGCGTTGAGATGGCACGCCGATCGCTTTGGTCTGACAGTATCCGAGTTCATCAGAATACAGTTAGCCCCGGTAGCTATGGAAGTAATGGGAGGTCAAGATAATGTCTAGAGGTAATGAGGTCAATGTACGGCTGACTGCAACTGATTTAATCAGTCCTCAGATAGCTAACCTAAAAAACAATATTGCAGGTATTGGGAGCGTCCCAGGAATGCAAAATGGGTTAATGGGTAGCCTGTTAGGGAACTTAGGCTCTAATGGCGTTATGGCTGCGCTTAATATGGTATCGTCAGGTATTCAAAACGCTATAGGGTCAATAGGTCAAGCAGCTAAGACCCAAACATTGGGACTAGCCGAAGCTGGGGACTTGGCAGGTAAACTGGGTGTTAGTTTTGCCAAAGCTAAAGACCTTGTACGCGATACCCGAATGGAGATTGTTAAAATGGCAGCGGCGTTGCCTGGGGAGACTGAAGACTTTACCAACATTGGATCTTCTCTATCCTCTACTGTTGCCGGATTAGCCAAAGGCGATACTAAAAAGTACAAAGACATGCTCTTAGGCATGACGGAAGGCTATGGCGTTCTAGGGTCTATTAGAGGCGCTGACTCAACAATGGGCGGTAATACCCTTAACAAGTTGTTATCAGGCGGTAGTACCCTTGCTGAGGCTTTTAATGTTGAAATATTCGCTAGAAACCCTGCCTTAAGAGAGGAAATCCTAAAGCAACATAAACTCTTAGCTGGCGGTAAAGAGTTTAAGGAACTGTCAACTCAGACCAGATTTGAGATATTAGATGCTGCTAGGAAAAAAGCGATTACCCAGGAAACCCTAGCCAGCTTTGATGGGACAGTAGACTCAATGGTTCAGATCATGAAAACCAACATCTTTAATCAGGATACTGGTTTATTTGGGTTCCTTAAAGCCATTCCATCTATGGGTAACAGAACCGGGCTAGATGGTGTTCAGGGCCTCATGTTAACCCTTGGTAGTTTAGGTCAAACTGTTATGCCCTTTGTTAACTCATTGGGCTTTAATAGCGATACTTTTATGGCTGGGTTCATCGGTATTACTGACTGGTTTACAGACCTGACTAATGGATTTAATGGACTACTTCAAGGCGAAAATATCCTAAGTATGGATGGGGTTTTCAATGGTTTTGTTGACGGTATTAAAAACGCATTCAATGGAACCTTTCAAGGTCTTGAGAAAATCATAGACAGTATGGACTGGATGAAGGTTGGTACAGGTTTATCCAGACTTGGTTTTGCTATTTGGCGCGGTATATGGCAGATAGACTGGGGCACGGTAGCCAGAGTATTGTTCAAAGCCGCTATAACCGTACCTGTGAGTATTATCGCCGGGGGAATATCTAATCTAGCCTATGAGGTCGTAGAAAGCGTTAGAGGGGCGTTTAAGTTCATTACAGATAGCATCATGGGTTTTATGGACTCCATTAACCCGGTCAATAAGGTTAAAAGCGCTCTCGGTATTCAATCAGGTAGTCAGGGAGAAAAAGTAGTAAACAAAGTAGCTGACTTCGGTATCAAACAGGCAGTAGGAACCATCCCAGGCATCGGGGGCGCTCTCAAAACAGGTATGGATATCTATGGAATCCTAAACCCCGCTAAGACAGACTCAGAAGGACTGAATCAACCTATGGGTTCTACCAGTCCATTACCGGAAATCAAGGGGAATGCCGGGGCTAAACAAATCTCCTATAACCCATCATTTACCATAGCTCCCCAGGCCGGTACTGATGCCGAGGGGTTGGTAGCTCTGATCCGAAATACCATAAACAATGATTGGAATGAGTTCAAAGCTAACGCTCTGGTATAGCTGCCATAGATAACCCATTAGCTGATACCCAATCTCCAATGCCAATATTCGATGATTGTATTTTAGCTGATAGGTATATCTGGTAGGTTAGGACGATTAATCATGTGCCCGTAAGTCTTCATGACCATAGTAGTGTCAGTATGCCCCAGCAAATAAGCAACACCAGTAACTGGTGTACCTTGCTCAATCGCTGTTGATGCCATTGTATGCCTTGTAGTATATGGCTTACGATAGGGTACACCCTGAGCATCTAAAACCGGAATCCAGTATCGCTCTCGGAAGTTATCAGCGTCTATTGTGCCGCCCTGCGGTGCTTTGAATACTAATCCGTTGTAAATGTACCCCGTAGTTCTCATAGCTAACAAAAGCTCTCTAAGCTCTACTGTCATGTTCAGATACCTAACGTTACCCGTTTTAGTTTCCTTACGTACCCTGGTATAACCATTACCACACGGGTCTTTAGGTAGGCTATCTCTGATGATTATTTCATTCTTCATGAAGTCAACGGATTTCCAGGTCAAGCCTATGGCTTCTGATGTTCTACAGCCAGTAGCAAACATGAAGTAAACAAAGGGTAAATAATGAGGATAACGGTCTTTGAACCCAGCTAGGATCTTAAGGACTTCCTCGGCGTTAAAGGGTTTTACCTCGGTCTTGTCACCCTTGGGTGGTTTAATATCCTCATATAGATTGGTATCTAAATAACCTTTGGTAACTCCCCAGGTACAACAGGATCTTATAATACTTAAGCGATCGCGGAAAGTCCTAGGTGCTAAAGCCCATCTAGACACCCATGTAATATCTAATAGCTTAGGGTTAGCCTTGGTAATCATAGAGCGGGTATATCGGTAATGACCTGCCAAAGTGCGCTCTGATACGCTTAAGCTAGCTACCCAGAGATCCCAAAGCTCTAGTAAAGTTTTAGGTTTACTTGGGTCAGTTTTAGGGACTAAGCAATAACTTTTTAGTATGGGGTCAAAATGCCCCGCCTGAATGTCCTTCTCAATCTGGGTAGCGATCGCCTCAGCCAGTCCTAAAATATTAACGGTATGCTCACTAGAGTTCATTGAGGAAGTCTAAAGTATTATACGCAACTCAGAATATCCTATATACATCAAAAATGTAATAGTTTATATCCATTAAAATGCTTATTGGGTCAACACTATGGGTTAACCTGTCATTGATTAACTACTTAGAATACACATAACAATAACTACAAAAAAGCTTATTTATATACGGCTGATAAAACCTCTAGTATTTCTACAGGGTGTTCAGCTATTTAAGATAACCAGATGGGTTAAAGAGGCATTTTAGGTAAATCGGGGCGGTTAACCATGTGGGCATAAGTTTGCATAACCATTCGGGTGTCTTTATGTCCGAGTAAGTATGCTACCCCGGTAATAGGCGTGCCTTGGTCTATGGCATGACTAGCAGTTGTGTGCCGAGTTGTGTAAGGTCTTCGGTAATCTATGCCGACTTTAGTTAGTACCTTAACCCAGTACCTCTCTCGGAAGTTACCATCATCTATGGTTTTCCCTTGAACCGTAGTAAATACTAAGGAATCTTGGTCAGGTTTAGGAGGTTTGATTGACCATAAAAGTAACCGTAGCTCATCAGTCATTCCCAAATATCTGCTGCTACCTGTTTTAGTCTCCTTTCTGATCCTCTGATACCCATTACCGGCCCAGTCTCTAGAAAGACTTTCTTGGATGGTTATAAACCCTTGGTCAAAGTCCACATGACACCAACGTAACCCAATAGCTTCAGATGTCCTAACACCTGTAGCCAGTAAAAACTTAACAAAAGGCGCGTAGTGTATGGCTAACTCTTCAAAACCCCGGATAATCACTTTAATCTCTCTGGAAGAAAAGGGTTTGATTGACTTAGCGTAAACCCTGTGGTTTTTTAGTTCGTCATAAGGGTTACTAGTTACCAGGGTTTTTGATACAGCCCAGCGATAGCATCTTTTCAAATACCCCAGGCGTTGATTAAAAGTTGAGGCTCCTAAGTTGGATTGGGTCAACCACAGGGTATCCATCAAATCAGGGGTAGCTTTAATAATCTGCTGCCTAATCGCTTTGTAATGATGTTGCCTGGTAGCTACTGAAAGGTTGAGGCTGTCTACCCAGTAATCCCACAGTTCTAGAAGCGTTTGAGGTTTTGAGGCTTGGGTACTGGATTGTACAGGTTGCTTCGGAGTTAGCCGATAGCGGTCTAGTGTTTGGTCAAAGTTTTTGGCTAGGATGTCATTTTGTATTTGGCTAGCGATCGCCTGGGTCGTTTTGAAGTCCCTGTGGTTAGTAAACTGACCGCTAGGTATTGGGTTAAATGAGTACCGTTTACCCCCTACGGAGAACTTTAGTTGAATAGAACCGTTATTATTAACTGGCTTGATTTCCCTCACTGTCCTAAACCCGTCTTAAAGGTTGTGCTAGGACTCGCTAGGGTGCTTATAGGTAAGGCTTCTGGGCTTCTGGGCTACACCCTTGGTAAGGGTGAGGTCACGAGTTCAATCCTCGTCACGGGCTTTTTAGATTGATGAAATAATCAACGTAAAAGCAAGGGCTTTAGGCTTTTGAAGGAATTCAGATGTTGAAAAGCTAGTTCTCTTACTTGTATTTGTGACTATTTTGACTATCAGATCAGAATTTGGGATATCCAGCTTGTTTTTTTGGCTATGATTTGGCTATGATTTTGTAGGCTCAGTATAAGCCACAGAGACATTTATCCTACTATTCAGCAACGCTCTTTTTTCACTCTCTCCTCTAAGTTCTTAGATCTGATTACGAATTTCATTATCAATCTGTGATTCCTGAATGACTGAAAATTCATCCGAATCGTCATGTAATCCGTGAGAAGCGATAAATCTACTCCCATTTTCTACCTCAAACAGTAATCCAATTTAATTTGCAATATCTGCGTATAGTGCGCTGCTATAGCTTCTTTTTAAAATAGTTATATTTGATATACGATATACGTTGCTCTACAAACCTAGCCCAAAAATTATTACTGTATACTTTTTGGTCAACTTGATGGCTGGTTTGGCTGCTTACACCTATTTGCCCAAAAAACCCTCAATTGACATTTACCCAAAAGATTTGCTGCACTGCCTCCTGCCGTTTTTTAGAGCCGTCGAACTCACGTTAAATTTCCTTCAAGTTTTTGTTGTTTTACAAGCTTTTAGACTAAACTTTTTGAGACGGAAAATATGTTAGCTACTTTCCTGATTGAAATGTTTTTTTGAAGATGTGCTGCAACTATTTTTTCTCGAAGATCGACAGAGTATGACTTAATTTAAAGGTATTTATATTTTAATTTATTGTACATCATAACAGACGCAAATGCTGTATTTGCAACCAACCTGCAATCATCGCTTTGAGCCAGGATTAAATGCAACTATAAAAGTCAAAAAAACGAACGGTTTTTTAACTGTTTTAATGCTAAGGCTTTCGGAGTTAATCATATTGCCTCTTAATAATTTATTTTATTAATTATCTCTGAGTACCAGAGCCCAATATCTGTATTGATTCCATTTTGGACTTGCTCAAGTTGTTGGCACTGCTGCAAAATAAACGCTTTAGATATATTATATTTTTTGATACTTTCTTGTTCCGCTTTTTCCTGCTGTTCTAAAAGGTTTTCGTAAAGTGAGATAGATTGCTCGATAAATCGATTTGCTGATTCAACTTGACTATCGAAAGCTGTGTCAAAATTTTCATATAATTTTTCATAAACTTTATCAATGCATTGATCAAATTTTTCAAGGCCTATTTCTAAAACTTTGATTTTGATTGGATTATACAATTCATCATCATCCGCCTCCTCTAATTCAAAGGTATTAATAATCATAGTAACTTTAGCTATAATGGCTGCTATAAAGGCTGCTATAAAACTAATTCCTCCTGGAGATAGTCCTATTTCAACTCCTAAAGCGTTACTAATACTAACACTACTAAATCCCATAAATTCACTATTAATATTACCACTAAAAAAATCCAATCGATTATTAAAAGAAGTGTCTGATTTTATATATAATTGCTGAAAGTCAGCTTGAATTGTGCTTAATTCATATTGAATACTTTCATTTAATATTTGTAAACTGTCTCGCAATATTATATCATTCATCTGATTTTTATTCCACTCATTAATCTCATCTATTAAGTCTTCCATAAAGCATGGAATATATTCTCGAATTAATTTGTCTTTGCTCCAAAATGATCCATGTTTAGAATACCAATGATCGCTTCTTAATATCATACGTTCACTTAAACCCTGATACCACTCCTCCCAAGAAGTATTTGCTTTTTCAAGTGCTTGCTCTATAATTCTAACCGCTAATACACATATTTTGACATCACGTCCACTAGCTTCTCCAATTTGTTCTAAAATTTTCTGTTTTTCCGTTTGATAAGTCTGCATATTATCTTTTAGGGTATCGTCAGTTTTCTTCAGTCTACTGATAACTTTTTGAATTAATTTATTAATTTCATCGACTGAACGCTCAAGTTTTAATGCTCCACGTTCAATCATTAAAAACTTTTCTATTGATTTGGTAAAACTATTAAAATTTTTTCGATACTCATCCTCGTATCCGTTTAAAATTGCATCAAGCGCAGCTTGCACCGAAATAAAATGAACACGGTTTTTACCTGTAATTATCGGGTTATCACCTTCAACAAAGTTGTAAATTCTCTGTTTTACTTGTTCGCGACCTTTTTCTGTACGTACTAAATCCATAAAGTTTCCCACAATAAATAAGTTATTTGCAGGTTTGTCATCTTTACCATGGTTCAGTTTGATTTTCAATTCATGTAACAAGTTGCGTTCGCCTTGCGTTAGTGAACGTGAGGCATTAGTAAGAAAAATAGCAGCATCAATATCTCGGAGTAACTTTTGAGTAACAGCAGTCAGTTCGGGATGTTCGTTTAATCCGGGTGAATCAATGATTTCTACACCGCTACTACATAGTTCCAAATCCGGGTGTTCAAAAATGATTTCCTCAATCTCAGATTGTAGTAGTTTATCACTTGGACAACCAATTGCTGTATCTTCAGAAATACTTGCTTTTTGTTGGTATTCGTCAAATTCAATTTCTTCTTCGCTTCCATCTTTATAACGACAGACTATCCGTTTTTGCATCCCATACTTTAAAACTGTTACTGTACCACTACAGGGAATTTCTCGTGTAGGTTGAATTTCTTCACCAAGTAAAGCATTGATTAAAGTAGATTTCCCTTGGCTAAACTCGCCTACAACCGCTAATCGAAACCGCTGTGATTGCAGATTTTTTAAAACCATACTAACTTCGTCAATTAAATCTTTAGGTACAAAATTACCTTCAGAACAGGCTTGAACTATTTGGAAAATCTGCTGGCAATAATTATCTAACTGCTTGTTAAGCTCATGAAACTTTTTTAACCCTTCATAGGATACAGGCACATGTGGTTCAGTTATTATAGTTTTAACAGGCATAATCCGCAGTTTATCGCCAGATCCCTTAATAAATACAGTACCTTCTCCTTGAAAACGTTCCGGTTCTAGTAGCATATATACCTCATTTAAAACTGCTTTATCAAAATGCTTTTCAGGTTTAAATGCAGCTGCTAAAACTAGCGAATGTTGCGGTTTAACATCTAAATACTTGGCTAAAAGTCTCAAATACTGTTGCTTACGGGAGTTTCCCTCGCTATTAGCTGCCGACATTTCGTAACCAAAGCCAATCAATAAGAGTCGTTCTGATTGTGTAAGTGGATTTATTAAAGTTAGTAGCTCATTAACTTTCAGATAAAGCTGATCTTCTTTAATTCCCTTAATCATTAAATGTGTCAGTCGCCGTACATCACTTCCTGGTGTACTAAAGCGATATAATATTGCTAGCAGCCTTTGTTTTTTTTCGTCTGTAACTATGCCATCAACAAACATTACTCCCAGCAATACTGTAACCAAATTAGCTAAGAATATCACTGGCCGCGTGGCATCCCGTTGAGTGAGTTTTTGCCCCGTAATACGTGACAATAAGTCAACTACTTGATTCCCGATTAGTAATGTGTTCATCATGATTATTGAATTATTAGTTTTTCCGAACTTAGTTAACCAAAACTTATTTATGTATTGAGTAATTAAACTGATTTATGATATTGATTGAGTTTGGGATTAATAATATTATCAAATTTTAAAAATGCCATTTCTCTAATCAGTAATCTATGAATTTAATAGACTGATTTGTTTGAATATTAAGTCAAAAGCTAATAACTAATTTATAACAGTAACTTTGTTTTTTATTTATATTTAAGCATTTTGCTATTATTTCAATAATGAGCTAAATAATTATTTAACCATTAAATTATAGTTTATTGACTTAATTGAAAATATTTTTGAGTTGAAACAATCAACAATAAGTCTACGGCTACAATCTGTGTCAATAAGCAGTTATTAATGCGACTTTTTTGACCTTATTGACAATATTTTTTTTTGTTGACATAATGTGGCTATTCTGATTAGGATACCCAATAGTTTGAATGAAATAGTTTTAATAAAAAACTCTAGCCATTGTAACCGTGCTATTACGGTACTTTTCAATTTCAATATATATAAATACCAGTATTATTACGGTAAGTGTTTAAGAAACTTGTCTTCCTCCTCGCACTTCAGTTTTCCCTTTGGAAGAAAGTTTTCCCCAAAGCCCTTGTATACCAAGCTTTTCCCATTTATGCAAAACTTCTCTCACTGTTTGCGGAGTCCAGTTAAAATGGGTAGCTATTTTTTCAACGTACCAGCCATGTGCATTTAACCTTCATGCAGAAATTCTAGTTCGATGTCAAAAATGCTATAGCGTAGACATAGCAATAGTTTCCAGACTATCTTGGCCCTGGTGACAGCTTCGCTAGATAATAATTCGCGGGTAGGCAAGTTTTTGACCGTCTAATTTAATTAAAGTAGATGCCCGAAATCGAGCCAATGAAGTATTGAAATATTTTGCTGTTAAACATGTAATTTTTCCGACTGCTTATAGGATTCTCCACAATAAGGGCAGAATTTAAATTTGAGCGATATGATTGGTTCATTAAGGGTGTAAGCGAATTAGAAGGAATTCGTTTCCACGATTTGAGACATACCTTTGGCACGAAAAGAGTCGGTTTGATGGGTATCGACGAACTACGGGCGTTGATGGGATATGAGACGATTCAAATGACTTTGCGATTTTCAAAAGTGACTTCTCGGCGTGCGGAAGAAATAGCACAACGAGTCTTTGAGAAAATCCCAAATTATGGGCAGTAAGTAAATATCAGTTTTGGCTAAAAGTAATACTGTTCTACTATTAATAGCAATATTAATTTTCCTTTTTCAGAGAATTAGTATTTCTCTTGAACTGTCAACTAAGGGAGCAGTGCCAGAAAATAAAAAATGATTTTCAGCAATGTCTAGAATCTAAGCTTCATAACGGTTTTAGCGTTTGCATTAATTCCTTAGCGTACAATTTTCCCGTTTTGGCACAGTCCTGCCAAGCCCTTTAACTTTAAGTTAAAATTTAAGCAACAGCTAGGCTGAAAAAACTAAATGTTACAAAGTAAAATATGTTATTTGAATTTACATCTAATGTTGAAGCTGGTATCAAATCTGGCAAGTATGTAGAAGTATTTAGTAATGGAATCTCCATCGGCATAGTATGCGATAGTGCAACAGGACAGTTTGTTGGTTATGCAGTTAGTGCGCTAGTCAATAATAATCTTGTATCACCGCTTATTACACCCGTTCAGTTCCTAATGAAAGGAGCAAACATGGTGCAAACCTATATAGATATAGATTTCCAAAAAAACTATCAGCAGAATGATTTTATACGAACTGGTTTGCAATCACTTCAAACAAACCTGGGAGTGCTACAAGCAACCACAGCTTTAATTGGGGTAGGAACGGTAGCAACTGTCGCGCTAAAAGCTGTAAACCTGCACCAGGTACTCAAATTTAGAAGAGAAGTCCAGCAAATGCGACTTGAAGTTAAAAATGGCTTTATTAATTTGAGTCAAGCTGTCAAAGATCAAGAAGCTGAAATCCGGCAAATTGTAGAGCAAATAGTCCAAGATGTTAATTTTGAACAGCATCGCCTAGTTTTAGTACGAGCGTATACACTGTTTGTCCAAGCTATTAACCGCTTACAGTCGGTAATACAATTAAAAGATTTTACTTCGAGAAATGATGAAATCGTTGATGTACGAAAAATGCTGTTGAAGGCATTAGCAGATTACACCAATCCTCACCTACTGGAAGAGATATCTGCATTGGGACAGATCCGCAGATTTGAATGCGCTTGGGCAATTGAACAAGCAATTGTTATTACATATCAAGTGCAGAATGAGATGTCTGCTGTCAGCGAATGCCTTTGGCATCTCCGCGATAAAATCAGCGAACACTCCTGTATTGTAATTGGACATTGCGAGTCATACGACGATCTGGATTTTCTCTTTCCTGAAATTAGCCGTATTCGCAACCATGACTTCGCTATTCTGGAAATATGGCAGGCACGGGTTGATTGGATGCGCTCACTTTCAAAAGCTGAAATCAAACTTTTAGTTAGCAGCGATTTTAACACTTTAGAATCTGCCCATACCCTAGATGTCAACTTAGCTACCGAATTGTTAACAGTTCCTCCGGAACAACTAGCGTACGAATATTTAACTGAAAAAGCTCATTTTTACTCCCTGCGTGACCAGTTGATGTTTATGTTCAAGCCTTATTTGCGTTGTGACTACGAAGTTTATATTAAGCAACAAGCTAGTGTTGCAGGGTACAAAACATTAGCTTCAAACAACTTACAAAAAGTCTCTGACCTAGCGGTTACAAATCTCTATTACTACTTTAAGGTTAGAGATGAATCCAATATCGAAAGAACACTAGAGGCAGTGATACCCAATTCGGTAGCACTTAGTGGTGCAGAAAAGCCTTGAAACGTAGATATAAGTAGGATTTAAGAATTGCCATTTCCATTACCGTCGTTGTCATAGATGTTGGTCGCACTAAGATGCTTGATTGGCATTTCCACAGAGGTTTGAGCTTTTTACAATTGGGTTTACGTGAGATTAAACGACAGTGTTATCAATGTCTGCCGATTCCCACCTTTGCCCCTTTACCTCGAAGGAGTCCTATACCGGGCTGTGCCTCACTTAAAAAACGGGAGCAATTACAGACCAGAGTTGAGTTCTCTAAAGTCACTGTTTTCTCTAATTAAAGCTCAAAAAAGTTTTCTGCACCACTAAGCCGGTAGCATCAGAGTAATATGATTACAAGTATCATTCTTATCAAGGTAATTTTGAATATTTTAACTTATTGACAAAAAGCACTTTATCTTAAAATATCACAGATGGATATGGAGACTGTGCCAATAATGTTAGATAAGGTCGGGGTTTTTGCTCTGGCTTGAGGGGCTTGTAAAGTAGTCAGAGTAAAGAATACAGGAATTTGCTTAATATAACTTTACAACGTGCCCCATTTTGCACGTATCCCGCCGCCTGAACCCCTTATACACTTAGCCAAAGCCGACTATCGACTTGCTTCTTAAGATTTACTTTATAAATCACCTCTTAAAGATACCTCCGTAATTGTATTGTTAGTCTCCTGTACTCTATTGATAAATACCGTAAAAAAACGGTTGCCATGATTAGAGTTTGTGGGCTAAACTAGTTTGCCTTTATAACAAATAGTTTAAAGCTCACTGGAGATAGTAATGAAAAAGGTTCTTTCTAATTGCAGCAAGAAGATTTACTGTGCCACAAACCGATGAAAGTATCTCAACAAGCATTGGAAAAGAGCTTTTTGGCTTTTCCTGCACAGTTAGAGATTGTACCAAAGTCCATGAACAAATCCCCATTGAAAAATAGCCTTGCAAGCATTGGTGCAATGGTTGCCGCAGTAAGTATTGGATATTTTGGAGTTCAATATGTTGGGAGAAACACTATGATTGGTATGAGTGGAGGGATGATTTTAAGTGCAGTGACGTATTTAACTGAGAAATGGTTGTTATCCCAACAACCATCATCAAAAACGCCAGTTGTAATTGAACTTCAACCCAAGTCTATACATCTAAAGAAAAAGGTAAAAAAGGAGTATTATACCCCAACAAATCAAAACGACGCTACACTGAACTGTCATCCTATTGTAGAAGATTCAAGATTAATTATATCTAGAGTAAATCTCACAAAAGCTGCAAGCATATCTAAATCTAATGGCTACTGCCGTAGACGCCTATTACTATGCCATAAAGCTAAAGTAGAAAGTTCCACAAAAACTCCTCCAAAAATCTAGATTTTTAAAATTTGAAGTGAGTCAAAAATCATACAAGTTATCTTATGAATCTAGAAGAAAAAATGCTAGCAAAGTGGCGTTTTCTTCCAGCAGATAAACAGGAAGAAGTGTTAGATTTTGTCGAGTTCCTTTACTCAAAAAATTCTGCAAATAAAATTTCCTTGGAAGAACGTTTGCGCCAAATTCGTACTAGGATTCTTGATTCCGGTAAAAATTTCTTAGATGAAAATCAAATAAGAAAGCAATCTGTTAGTCAGGAAAATGGACTACATGATAAAGAAGAATGAAAATTACTTTGCTCCAACTACAACAGAAATGGTTGATAAACTAATCTCAGTTGCACTTGACTTAATAAATCCTCAACATTTAAGAAACTGGTTTGCTAGTTGCTGCTACTGTACCTCATAACAGCCGTAAATGCTGTATCTTAATATTTAATTGTATGTAACCAATTACTTAGTATCCAAAGCCCAGAAGCAAATTTGTGATAAAAGCAAATATGCAATACAGAACTCCAAACGACCCCAGTAGCTTCTCTTTACTATAAGGTCAATGCACGCCAGGTTCGTTGACCAACCATTCCATCCACTCTTAAATTTTGCTGATTTTGAAAAGCCATAACAGCAGTTTCTGTCAATGGCCCAAAATCTCCATCAACTCCAATAGGATAGCCATTAGAGACTAACAACCGTTGCAATACTGTAACGGCAATACCAGAACTACTAAATTCGAGAGTTGGTAGAGATTTACTATTAAATTTTTCTGATCCTCCTAAAGCTTTTGCACAGTCTTTGCTTAAAGACTGGGCATACTTGTTGGACTGGACTAAGCCAGAATAATCTAAAGAATGGTTTTTTCGTCTGAATTTCTGAAGTAAAGTTTCCTTATTTGCACGATCTTTTTTTAAGGATGGGGCATACTTGTTGGACTGGACTAAACCAGAATAATCTAAAGAATGTTTCTTTCGTCTGAATTTCTGAAGTAGATTTTCCTTTTTTCGTAGTAGCATTGATAGATCAGTTTGGACACTTCGATCTGTATGCAAGAACTCAAGTGGTATAGCTTGACTATTTGGAGATAACTGACTTTGTATTGAATGGTCTACTCCATTTCCTATCTTAAATGGTTGCTGTTGCAACAAATCGACCGGATATAATGGTTTTGTTGTTAATACGCCTGTCATTAGTAAACCAACTTCAGCCAAATATTCAACGAAAGTAGCAGCAACTAAGTTTTTCATAGGAGTAATCTTTATTTAATCTTCTAAACTAGGATTTACGCACTGTACAAATGAATCATCTTGTATATTAACGTAAATAGGTTGTTTCAGGCTTTTACAAAGCATCCTTTGTTAATTGCGATCGCAAAAAGATAATTGAAAAATCTAGCTAAAAGCCTTGAAAGGCATATCTGTCATTTAGGCTTTTCTGTCAATGCGTAAGTCCTATAAACTATCTTCGGCTTACATTAATATACAAGGTTGCTTGTACCTGAAGGTACTCTCGAAAAATTTAATTGTCAATTGCGGAGAATATTTTTAACCTGTTGAACTATAAATTGAGGATGAACAATTTACTGTATCGCCCAAATGGATGTATTCAACTTGCTTTCCTAAAAATTTGAAAGGATAGTAGTTGTCGAGGAGTACCATTATTTCTATGACATCGTTTTTTACTCTGAAACTATGGGTAAACTGGCAAAGCCATGAATCAGATTTTTGAACACCGATACAACAGAGTCCGATGACCAAAAACTCATGGCAATTACCAAAACCACAACTATATGAGTCTGATTATTAACGACTGTGGAGAATTGCTTGCATTCAAGCTGACTCCGGCAAATGTTGATGATAGAGTGCCAGTCCCAGATATGACTAAGGATCTAATTGGTAACGCCAGTTGCTTCAAGTCGGCAGAGCCGCTCAACGCACTGGCTCAACTATTTGGCGACTGAGGATAATCTGGTCAAAAATTATTTGAAGAATTATATGAACGGGGATTACAGTTACTTACCAAATCTAAGAAGAGAATGAAAAATCGCTTGGTAAAACTGATTGATAAAATTCTTTTACGCAAGCGAGCAGTCCGCCGAGTCGTCAATGATCATCTGAAAAATATGTGTCAAATAGAACACCCAAGGGCATCGTAGTGTATTTAACTTTTTGGTCAACTTGATGGCTGGTTTGGCTGCTTACACCTATCTGCCCAAAAAACCCTCAATTGACATTTACCCAAAAGATTTGCCTGCACTGCCTCCTGCCGTTTTTTAGAGCCGTCGAACTCACGTTATTTTTAGTATGATGCAGCAATAACGAACCCTCAACCGAGGTAAGCTGTAGTGTCTTTAATTTTCCAGAGTGTTCCTGTTAAAACAAGGGTTCCAAGCCATAAAAAGTGCAAACTATACGCGCAACAGCTTAATCATCATATCACTTCACGATACTTGAGGGTTCATATTGAGTTAAAACGAGCGCGGCAGGGTTCGAACCTGCGACCGATTGCTTAGAAGGCAATTGCTCTATCCACTGAGCTACGCGCCCAAAACAAAATAATGGCTCCCGAAGGAGTCACCTACACTATTATATCGTCTTCACCTACCAAGAAGCAATCAAAAATTGCAGATTTACCACTAGCAAGGCTAAGATGCTAGTCGCTAGCTAGTCAATTTACACTAAAAACGAAACAGATGGAGTATTGGTTTAGATATATTGTGTTGTCAAGGGGTTATTTGCCTGTTAACGCTAACGCCCTCTGGGTGGCTACCTTCGGGAAGTATCTGGCGATCGCTAGGCTCATTTCCACAGTATGCTAGGTAATTTCAGCCTTGGCGATGCTGCAAAATGCCATTATATATTCCATATTAAGAGTGCCCCTGTGAGGAGTTATTTGCTAGTGCCATGTTTATTCTCAAACGGCAGGATGTTGAAATATCAAGCATTCAGCACCCAAAAAAGGATCAGCAAGTGCCGATCCTCAGTTATCAAGGGCAGACTTTTCGCTTGATTAGTGTCTTCAAAGCTAGTCAAGAAGAAGAAGCTAGAGCCTTATGGAGAGAATTAACGGATAACCGGGGTAAAGCCTGTGTTTTGCTGGAGGAACCGGAACGCTTTAGCGTCTGGGGTAAAATCCGTTTAGAGCAGCTGGATAGTGATACAGGTGGTCATGGCAAAACGGCGATTTTAGTCCAAGCCAGTATTTTGCTGTTACAGGGTGTTTCTATCGACATTGAAGAGTTTTTAGGTGCTAAACAAGCTGCATTATTTGAAAAAGATATTGCGGAAGTATTAAAGCAGAAGCAATTTCCTCAAGCATCTTCCCTAGAAGCGGTTAAATACTTGGTATCTACTAATCCTTTGCCGACAGCTAAAATACCTGATTGGCAAGAAAATCATGTAGTTATCCTGTTACAAGAACTGCATCGATTAGGAAAAGCTTATTTTGGCAACGCTAATTTTACCAAACAAGTGATTTATAAGCTAGAAGATATGCCAGAAGCCGAGCGATCGCTGTTTATCGCTTGGCTAAATCAATCGCCACTGGGTAAACTATGGCAGTAGCATGGAAATGTTTTCACCAAATTCCAGCCACTGGCACTTGCTTTTGGTGTCAGATTGTGTATTACCTGGTAGACATACTGCTAGATATACAGTCCTTTAACTCAAAATACTGCCAGAGTGCATCTACATAGTCAAGCTCTATGAATAACTCTTACGAGAATTCGTTCCTTTCTAAATCAATTTTCACTACTCAGAACATTGTCTTAGCTAATATTGGCTGGGCCGTACTGGCACTGCTATACTTTTTGTTGTTTAGTGCCAAAGTTCCCGGAGCCGATGGCATAGAAAGCCGAGCCGAGTGGTATGTGATTGGCACAAATATTTTTGAAGCTTTAGCTTATTTGGGTGCCAGTATCTTATGCTTGAGGAACTGGCTGAGTCCACAAATCGTCAGTGGGCGAAATGTTTGGCTCTTAATTGGGTTAGGTATGCTTTCCTATTTCGTTGGGGGGATAATTTTCGGATATACCGAAATAGTGTTAAAAGATGAACCAGATGTGTCTGTAGGCGATATATTTTTTGTACTGACTTATCTATTACTTGGCGCAGGCATGATTTTAGCTGTGGCTTCCAGGCGAATCAATCTGGAAAAATGGCAGTGGCTAATTGTGTTAGCAATTGCAGTGTTCGGTAGTTTGTTGGCATGGTGGATTTCTATGCAGCAGGAAACACCCTCAGAACTGCTAGTCGCTATTTTGAATTGGTTTTACGTAGTTAGCGATGTGGTTTTGTTAATTATTGCTACCACTCTGCTACTAGCCTTTTGGGGGGGAAGAGTTTCCCAGTCTTGGCGAATGATTGCAGCCGCGGCCTTTTCGCTCTACATTGCAGATATGTGGTTTAAATACGCCCAAGGCCCCAATTATCAAAGTGGAGAAATATTAGAAGTGTTTTGGGTGTTTAGTGGAGTGTTATTTGGCATGGGCGCTGTCTTAGAATATGACGCATCACTAAGACGAACACGGCGTACCAGCGGACGGAAACGAGCTTAGTAAAGATTTTTGGTATCTACCGTGAGAAAATTAACAGACTCTGACAAGCAAGAAATTCTGAAGTTATATCGAGAGACTGCCGAAACAACCTCAACTTTGGCAGAACGCTATGGTGTGAGTAACTCGACAATTAGTCGCTTGCTCAAAAGCACTTTGCCAGAAGATGAGTATGAATACTTAGTCTCTCTAAAGCGGGCTGCGAGAACTCCTGAAGGCAGGGCGCAGGTAAGCTACGAGCAGTTACCACTGCTGACTCAACCGGAGCCAGAGATAGAAGCTCCACCCATCGAAAGCCAACCCTTGGAAGTGCCGAAAGTTGAGCCACTACCACGTAAGATAATTCGTGTAGAGCAGGAACTTTACTCAGAGGAAACGGCTGAGTCAATCGCTGCTAGTAGACGAGTGCGGCGACGCCCCTCGGCGACGGAGAAACCCAAACTCCGAGTCACTGAGAAATTAGAAACTCCAGAGCCAAAGCCGCCAGAAATAGTCAGCATTCCCATCCCACCGCTAAAGAACGAACATCCAGGAGCGGCTGTCATCGCGCACATGTTGGGCGAAGATTTGCTCGACGAATCAGAGGATTTGGATGATTTAGAAGATGATGATTTAGAAGATGATGACTTTGAGGAGGAAGACTTTGATGATGATGACCTGGATGAGGAAAGACCTTTAGTTACAAAAAGAAAACCAGGTGAAGCATCAGTTGAAGTTTTACCACTGTCGATAGCCAATTTGCCCAAAACTTGCTATTTGGTAATTGACCGTTCCTCAGAATTAATTACGCGACCTTTGAAGGACTTTGGTGATTTGGGACAAATTCCCAGCCTGGAAACTCAGCAAAGAACTCTGCCGGTGTTTGATAATCATCGTGTAGCCAAGCGCTTTTCTACCAAGCGCGATCGCGTGATTAAAGTTCCTGATAGTAAAATGCTCCATAAGGCTCGGACTCATTTGCAAGCTAAGGGCATCACACGACTACTGATTGATGGTCAGGTATATTCCTTGTCTGCGACGGTTTAGAGGTCATGGAGACAGCCGCTGGCTATGGTGTGGTATTGGTGACAGCTGGCAACATACAGGAGGCAGAAGCAATTGCAAATGCCCTTGTGGAAGCTAAACTCGCTGCTTGTGTGAGTCTGTTACCAATCCACTCAATTTACACCTGGCAAGGAGAACTGCATAAAGAGCAAGAATGGCAATTAGTGATTAAAACTGATTTGGCGCAATTTCCTGCAATGGAGGCCAAAATCAAGGAACTGCACTCCTATGAAGTTCCAGAAATTATTGCTTTACCAATTGTTGCCAGTTCTCAAGCCTACTTGCAGTGGGTTTCTCAGCAAGTTAAAAGTAAAGAGTGAGGAGTTAGGATTTTCATAACTCCTCACTCTTTGTATAATTTAAAATTACAAACTAGTGGTTTGTCTCATTAAATTTGAGAGATAAGAGAACGAACCGCCAAGGACGCAAAGAACGCGAAGGAAGAAAGAAGAGAAATTGAAGAATTTATCTACTCGTCAAAGTTGAATTGACAGACTACTAACTGTAAACAGCCCTTGCAAAACGCTCTGCCAAGTAAATAATGTCTTGTCTACGAGCAATTTGGTTCATCCATTGTTTAGGAATATTTTCCACGCCGTAGTAAATTCCCGCTAACCCACCGGTGACGGCGGCAGTAGTATCGGTATCTCCGCCTAAGTTGACAGCTTTCAGTACCGCTTCAGAATAAGACGAGCTATTTAATAAACACCATAAGGATGATTCTAAGGTATCAATCACATAGCCACCAGAATTAATCTCTTCTACTGGTATCTTGGCAATCTCACCACTGAAAACTCTGCCAAAATGCGGCTTTTCTAACAAAAATTCCCGCACAGAATAAATTGTTTGAATATCTTGCAATCCTTGTAAATAAGCTGTTTGCGGGTCAGCCCCTTCTAAGAGAGCCACTGCAATACTAATATAAATGCCACAGGCCATTTGCGATCGCGCATGAGCATGAGTAATCGCCGAAACATCATGCACCCGCGCCAGCAATTCGCCTAAAGTTAAGTTTCTGTGACAATAAGCCATCGGCAAGATTCTCATCAAAGAACCATTGCCATTACTATTTTCAACCTTACCACCCGCCTGATGGGGAACAACTCCCTGTTTCAGGCGCATAATTGCTGTGTGGGTAGTTTGACCAATATCAAAGACATCACCACGAGGAGTCCAGTAAGCCTCCTTGTACCAGCGCCAGAAGGAATTAGCTATAGCCTCCAACGAATATCCTCTACAAAGGCATTCTGCCAAGCAAAAGCTTAAGGAACTATCATCTGACCAAGTTCCTGGTGGTTGATTCCATGTGCCATAACCCAACATCGTTGTCACTGGAGATTTTACTCGTTCAGCGCGGCTAGTAAACTCTACTGGCACACCCAACGCATCACCGACACATAAACCCATCAAACCAGACAACGTTTTTGCAGCGGTTAGCATTATTCAATCTCCACAATAATTGCTCAAAATTAACTTTATAGATTCCCTCTATAGCTTGTTGCAACAGATGCTACAGCCTACTTTTTCATGAGTTGTGAAAAGCTCGGCAAAAATTATTAATTGGGTATTTTATTTACCATATCCCGATTAAGTTTTAGTTCCAATTATTGTGACAGTTTTAAAAGCGTCTATCAGGGGAACAAAGAGCCAGAAGGGAATAGACATTGAAATGTAATTATAACAGCTTCAATGGGTAATTGTCCTGTAAGCGTCATGCATTAATAACAACAGATATTGAATAAAATTTGGGAATCATTTGGAACATTATCACTTTATTTTCGACCTGGAATATACAAGTAAAAAATACAAAATTTGGTCACAATTATGAAACGCTTACTCAAGTTTTTCGTGACAATTTCTGCATTGTCTTCCTTAATAGTTGCTCCTTTTGTTCTATCAGCTAGTCAAGCTTCTGCTGAAACCAAAAAGGGTACTGATGCTAGTTATGTTGGTGCTGGTGTTGCAGCTGGCGTTACCAGTGGCGGACAAGGCATTAATGATGATGCCACGTTTGGTGGTAATGTCACAGGGCGTGTGAAATTAGGAACTACGCCGTTTTCTGCACGCGGTAATGTTCTTTGGAGTGATAAAACAAGTGCCATCATCCCAGAACTTTCTGTAGATTTGCCTATCGCTAATAGAACTAACGCCTATTTAACTGGTGGTTATTCTTTTGTAGAGAAAGATGGCTCACCAACTCCTATAGGTAACAGAGATTCGGTAGTGGTAGGTGCTGGCGTTGAATCGGAAGTTGCTAACAATTTCCTCGTCTACACTAATGCCAAAGTAGGACTTGGTGCTTACCAAAATAGTGATGCTTCTGCTGTTAGCATCAATGGTGGTATTGGTTATCGCTTCAAATAAAAGATTATTGAGTCCTCAGTCAGTTTATACTTTACTTAGTACTCAGGACTCAGCACTAAAAACTCACTACTCCCAAAAGCTGGTTTTGCTAAGTATTACATCACTGACAAAGCCAGCTTTTGCCGTGGTAAAATTAAAACATTCCTCATTATTCCGGCCGGATTACCGGGGATCAAGTAGCCGAAGGGTGCTGATTCGGCGTCTACGTAATGCTTTATTGAGAATACTATACAAGTCTAATGGTTAAATCTGCTCCTTCCCCAATCGCTAGCCGTAAGCCTTCCAAAGTAGAAGGAATCAAGGAAAATAGTAATTTTTTGCGTGAACCTGTAGCAACTGAGATCCTTCAAGACACTACCCATTTTACTGAAAATGCGGTGCAGCTTTTGAAATTTCATGGTTCTTACCAACAGGATAACCGCGATAACCGCACCAAGGGACAGGAAAAAGATTACCAGTTTATGCTGCGGACAAAAAATCCGGGTGGCTTAGTACCGCCACAACTGTATCTGGCTTTAGATAAAATAGCTGATGAGTATGGCAACCACACGTTACGAGCAACTACCCGTCAAGGTTTCCAACTGCACGGTATTTTAAAGAAGAATTTGAAACCAGCGATCGCTACAATTGTCAACAATCTGGGTTCGACTTTGGGAGCTTGCGGTGACATCAACCGCAACGTGATGGCACCACCAGCCCCTTTTAAGAATCGCCCAGAGTATCAGTATGCTTGGGAGTATGCCCAAAATATTGCTGATTTGTTGTCAGCACAAACGGGTGCTTATTACGAAATTTGGCTAGATGGGGAAAAGGCAATTAGTGCTGAAGAAGACCCAGAGGTGAAGGCGGCGCGACAACGCAACGGGAATGGCACAATTATCCATGACAACGAAGAACCTATTTATGGCACACATTACATGCCCCGCAAGTTCAAAATTTGCGTGACAGTGCCAGGGGATAATTCGGTGGATTTGTATTCCCAAGACCTGACTTTGGTAGTAATTACCAATAAAAAGAAGCAATTAGAAGGATTTAATATTTTTGCTGGCGGTGGCTTAGGCAGAACCCACGGTAAAGAAGAAACTTTCGCTAGGTTAGCAGACCCCATCGGTTATGTGGCTAAGGATGATGTCTACGACATTGTAAAAGCGATTGTTGCTACTCAGAGAGATTATGGCGATCGCACCGATCGTCGTCATGCCAGATTAAAATATCTAATCAAC
The DNA here is from genome assembly GCA_003326195.1 of Nostoc punctiforme NIES-2108. Lineage (GTDB taxonomy): Bacteria > Cyanobacteriota > Cyanobacteriia > Cyanobacteriales > Nostocaceae > Nostoc > Nostoc punctiforme_A. Next base: position 103,611 of record LXQE01000125.1, on the reverse strand, counting down.
GATTGGGGTTTAGATAAATTCCGCACTCAAGTTGAAGAATATTTCGGTAAATCAATCGAAGCCTTCAAACCACTGCCAGAGTTTAAATATTACGACTTCCTCGGCTGGAATGAACAAGGTGATGGCAAGCTATTCTTAGGAATTTCTATTGACAATGGTCGAGTCAAGGATGAAGGTTCGTTTCAACTGAAAACCGCTTTGCGGGAAATTGTTGAACAGTTCAACTTACACATCCGTCTGACAGCCAACCACAACCTGATTTTTTACGATATCGAACCAGATAGCAAAGAAGCTATTCAAGACATTCTCAGCCGTCACGGTGTCGGAGACGACCCTAGTAAAATCGAACCTTTAGTGCGGTATGCAATGGCTTGTCCGGCTTTACCCACTTGTGGCTTGGCAATCACGGAATCAGAACGCGCAATACCGGGTATTTTGGAGCGGATTCGCGCTCTGTTGAATAAACTAGGTTTACAAAAAGAACATTTTGTGGTAAGGATGACAGGATGCCCCAATGGCTGCGCTCGTCCTTACTTGGCAGAATTGGCTTTTGTCGGTAGCGCTCCAGAATCTTACCAGCTATGGTTAGGGGGTTCGCCAAATCAGACTCGACTGGCACAACCTTACATAGAAAAGCTGCACCATAATGACTTGGAAAGCTTCTTAGAGCCGATTTTTGTTTACTTTAAGAAATCTCGAAAATCAAAAGAAAGCTTTGGTGATTTTTGCGATCGCGTTGGTTTTGATGCCATCCGTGAATTTGCTGCTAGCTACGAACCGCAAACAGCTAATGGTGCAAACAAATCGCGCCATCGGGTGAATTTGAAAGAAGAGGTTTATAGCAAGTTGAAGGAAGTAGCAGAAAGTCAAGGTAAGCCAATGACTCAGTTAGTGAGTGAAGCGCTAGAGGCTTACTTCCAGAATCTTTCGTAAGCCGAATAAATAATTAAACCATGATGGACACAGATGGATTTATCTGTGTCCATCTTTGATTTGATATTCTTGAAATTCCCAAATCCCATGTCTCAACTGCAAAGAATTTCGATCGCACCCTCCCAACTGCAACAAGGGGAAATTTTACTCACCAAAGAACAACAGCATTATTTAGGGCGTGTGTTGCGCTTGCGCGAAGGCGATCACTTTATTGCAATGGATGGTAAGGGAAAATGGTGGTTAGCGCAGCTAGCAGGGGAACAAGCACAGGTTTTAGAACCGCTGTTAGTAGAAACAGAATTACCTGTATCAATTACGCTGATGGTGGCGTTACCCAAAGGTAATGGATTTGATGAAGTGGTGCGGTGTTGTACAGAGTTGGGAGTAGCTTGTATTGCACCAGTATTGAGCGTTCGCACTTTGCTTCATCCTAGTCCTCAAAAGCTTGAACGCTGGCGGCGCATCGCTGCGGAAGCCGCTGAACAGTCAGAGCGCTCATTCGTGCCGACAATTTTTGAACCTGTTGCTTTTAATACTGCCGTCACCGCGAATCAGACAAGTCACCGTTACATTTGTGAGGCTCGTGGAGAATATCCCCATTTAAGCAAGGTGCTGAGTAGCATTTCTGAGGAGATTGTCATTGCTACTGGGCCAGAAGGGGGATGGACAACAGAAGAAATTGAGAATGCGATCGCAGTTGGATTTCAGCCTGTTTCCCTTGGTCGCCGCATCCTGAGAGCAGTTACAGCCCCAGTAGTAGCATTATCCTTGATTACCGCAAGTTGTGAAGTATAAATGATTTATAGCTCACGCAAAATTACTTTTGCGCGAGACATCACTCCAACGTGTATTTAAAGTAAGTGATGATTGAGCAAGTTGCGATCGCCTTTGAGCATAAAGACTATAAAACAGCAGCTAAATTACTCAAACAGCTGCAAAAAGAATCACCCGAAAATCCTTGGGTACAATATTATCTCGGTCGACTACATGAAGTATCTGAAAAGCGCCAAGATGCAGAAAAAATTTATCGGCAACTGCTACGAGATACAAGGAACGCCAAAATAGTAACGCTCGCACGCCAAGGTTTGCGACGGCTACAAGAAATTGAACTAGAAGAAAGACAAAGAGCTATTTCCCAAGCAAAATCTGAACCAAATAACACCGAACTTGGCGTACTAGTTTTAGAGCCACTCAGTACCGAGATGAAAACAGAAGCATCTCGAAAATTCGCTCAGATTATGCAGCTAGACCCCTACACTGCAAGGCTGGTACTGCCAAGTCGTGGCTGGAGATTGTACCGCACTGGCCAAGTAGGAGAACTAAAATTTTATGGTAAACAGCTACAGCAGGCTGGTATTCCTTGCTTTTGGGCAACAATAGCGCAAATTCAGCAAATTCAAGTTTATCAAGTCAAACATTTCCAAGCATTTACCCCGCAAGCTACTGTTGTTTGCCGAAACGAGGTAAATCAACTCGGTTCTCTTACCTTTGACTGGTCAGAAGTCACAGCAAGAGTAGTAGGACTTTTGCCCATTTTTGAACAAGTTGTAGATGTTGATGCCCGCCGTAAACTGGAATGGAAAACTCAAACACAAGACTATGCTCAGTTTTGTGATTTACACATACCTGGTAGACGTTCCATTCTCCGACTTTATGATAACGGCTATGAATTTCAGCAAGGTTTAGAAATCATTCCTCAAGCTAGCCAAAATACAATCAGAATTAATTGGAATAGTTTATCAAGTTGGATTGACCAGCAACTACCTCAAGTAAAAATCTGGTCAGATTTCACGTCTTTTGCAGATACAACATTAGATCAAACAGAAATGTTGAGTCATATCAAGTCTCACATCGATCTGTTTCGTAGGGAACAGACTAATTGGGATTCAGCTTTTCATTTGTATAGTGGACTGGTGTTTGTTAAATAATTCGTAATTCGTAATTCGTAATTAAGTTACTTATTACCTACTTTAAGAAGTAAGTTCACAAATCGAATAGGAGTTTTCTATGAATACAGTAAGTGCTAAAAACCAACATTTAGGCGGTTTGTACGTTCAATCACCTCAAGGAGAACAACTAGTTTTTCCACTCAAGCATACGGAAGTTATAGCAAAAATTGCGGGTAATTTATCACGAGTTGAGGTTATCCAAAGTTTTGAAAATCCCTTCACGCAGTCTTTAGAAGCTGTGTATATCTTTCCGTTACCTGATGAGGCTGCGGTGGATGATATGGAAATAAAAATAGGTAGCCGCATCATCAAAGGTAATATTAAAAAACGCGAAGAAGCTGTAGCCATCTATGAAAAGGCAAAACAAGAAGGACGCACCGCCGGACTTCTTGAACAGGAACGAGACAACATTTTCACCCAATCTCTGGCTAACATCAAACCTGGCGAACAAATTGATGTCACAATTCGTTACACCGAAAGTTTAAAATTTGAGGCGGGAAACTACGAATTTGTTTTTCCAATGGTCGTGGGGCCAAGATATATTCCGGGAACGCCTATAGATGGTAGCGGTGATACGGATCAAGTTCCTGATGCTTCCCGCATTACACCGCCTGTAGTCCCAGAAGGAACGCGTTCGCGTCACAATATTAATGTCACAGTCGAAATTGATGCAGGTTTGCCAATTTCCGAAGTGCGTTCTCCTTCCCATCAATTAAAAATTGAACACTCAGGTCAAATTGTGCGGATTCAATTAGCTGGAGAAGATACAATTCCCAACAAAGATTTAATTCTCCGCTATCAAGTTTCTGGTAAAGAAACTCAATCTACAGTATTAAGCCAAGCCGACGATCGCGGCGGACATTTTGCAATATATCTGATTCCAGCTTTGGAATATTCTACTGATGAGATTGTCCCCAAAGATGTCGTATTTTTGGTGGATACTTCCGGTTCCCAATCTGGCGATCCGTTGCAAAAGTGTCAGGAATTGATGCGGCGATTTATCAATGGGTTGAATCCCAACGATACTTTCACAATTATCGATTTTTCCGATAGAGTCAGACAGTTATCGCCAACACCTCTGCCGAATACACCAGAAAATCGTGCCCAAGCGATCGCTTACATTAACAATTTACAAGCTGATGGCAGTACAGAAATGCTCAGTGGCATTCGTACAGCCATAAATTTCCCTACACCAGTCGGAAGATTACGCAGCGTTGTACTCTTAACTGATGGCTATATCGGCAACGAAAATGAGATTTTAGCAGAAGTACAACAGCACCTCCAACCAGCAAATCGCCTTTATAGTTTCGGTGCTGGTAGTTCAGTTAACCGTTTTTTACTAAATCGCATCGCCGAAATTGGCCGGGGAATATCCAGAATTATTCGTCATGATGAACCCACCGAGGAAGTTGCCGAAAAGTTTTACAGGCAAATTAACAATCCTGTACTCACGAATATTCAAATCTCTTGGCAGGGTGACACAGAATCGCCTGTGATTTACCCAAAGGTAGCCCCTGATTTATTTTGCGAACAACCATTAGTTTTGTTTGGTCGCAAACAAGATAGGACTAGCGGAAATCTGCAAATTTCCGGCATTGCTGCGGGCGGTAAGCACTATGAAAAAACATTTCACCTCGTATTTGAAGAAACAGGAAATGTTGCTGTAGCGCAGTTGTGGGGACGCGCTCGCATCAAATACTTGATGAATCAAATGGTGAGTTTTGAAACCAAAGCTGGTGTAGAGGCAGTTACAAAAACAGCCTTAAATTATCAACTGCTTTCTCAATACACCGCTTTTGTAGCTGTCAGCGATGACGTGCGAGTTGAACCAGGAAGCGAATATCTGTCTATGCAGGTGCCAGTGGCAATGCCTGAAGCAGTTAGGTTTGGCAAAGCTTCGGTTGCCAGCAAAATATCACTCTCAATGCTATCAGCGCCAGCTTCAGCAGAAGCTCCCGATTTTCTCCGGCAAAAGCGATCGCCACAATCCCCAGCAGCCAAAGAAGTTGAGATGTCTTTGAGCTTTGATTTAGAGGAGATAGAACAAGATGAAATCTTAGACGTAGCCATCAACCATCAGTTAGAGGTCATCAGCATTACTGGCTTGGATAATACAGAAATTGCTGACTTAACCCAACACCTTCAGCAACTAAATTTTCCTTCCGGCTTGAGTGGTGAAATCGTCTTTGAGTTCACCGTCAAGAAAGGTCGGGTAGAACGGGTAGTTTTGGATGAAGAAACCTCTACCCTAAAAGATCCAGTTGTAGTGGAGAAAATTAAGCGATCGCTCTTACTTTGGAGAGTTCCCCCATCTACAACTGGCAAAGTTATCTTAACCTTGCATCTTCACGCTTAATCTATAGAGACCGTAAATTTACGGTCTCTATGAATTATTTAGGTGTTTTAATCTGACGTGCCATATCTAGATAAGCACTCATATTCGCCCCTGGACGACGACGACCATTAGAGCTAGTAGTCGAAGGAGCAAGATATTTTGGTGCAAAGGTCGTTTCAGTTGGCTCTTCTTTGAGTACTTTGGCTGCCGCCGCTTTTGCTTTTTTGCCTGGTTCAATTTTAAGACCCTCAGCAGTCTGGACTAATTGAACGTCAGCTGGTTTGGGATTTTTAGCTGATTTTTCTTTAGCCTTAGTCTTAGTAGCGGCGGTTTTTGTTCCATTTAACGAATCTGGCTTGGATGAAGTTGGTGCTTCTGATGTAATTGTCTCTGCTACTTTCTTAGCATTCGATGCAACTGTCGATGTAACTGTATCTGCTACTTTCTTCGCGCTCGATGCTACCTCTTTAGCAGCATCTTTGGCAGCATCTTTGGCTTCGTCCAATTCTAAGAAGTAGCCGTTGCTTTTCTTCTTCCCCGGTAACAATCCAGTAATAACGCCCAGAATACCGCCAAGAAAACCCTGAATACCCGAAATTAACTTTTTGATAAAATCCATTACAATTACTCCTGCCTTTTACCTTTTATATTTTGAACTCAACCGTAATTGTTAAAAATTACGACAAAATGTTACATTATCTACTTGGCGTCACCCCATCCTGGTGACAACCCTTATAGGCTTGTGCTTAATTAACATTGTAGTAAAACCACAGGGCAAAATGTTCTATTGCAAGCATTTGCAACCTGCATACACCGAGAACTAATTATTAAATTTTACTGTAGCTAAGAGCAAGATTCTGAAAGCAAGCTTTACAAGAATTAACATTTCTTTGTTTGGTAAATGCCCAATTGAAGTTAAACAAGCAGTTTACTCTCAACCAGTGGGAAGAGTGTCATAGCCAAATCGCAGATGGCAAGACAAATTAGTTAAATTTTATACAAATTTTCATACAAAGTATATTTCAAAGCATTTCAGTTTTGTTTGCCACAATATTTTTATAAAGAAAGAATCTGAAAAGCAATAACTTCAGTTTGTAGAGCAGTATGCACCTATAAAAGTGAAATACACCCCTTAATTCAGTTAGATTTTGTAAATGAACATTGAAATTCAACAACGCAATCCCGTTTTGTTAATACACGGCATTGACGATACAGAGGCAGTTTTCCATAAAATGAGGGCATACTTCATACAACGGGGTTGGTCTGTATATAGCCTGAATCTGATTCCTAATAATGGTGTAGTGGGTCTTGATGAATTGGCAAAACAGGTAGCCGATTATGTTACAGCAACCTTTGCACCAGAACAACGCCTAGATTTAGTAGGCTTCAGTATGGGAGGAATTGTCAGCCGTTACTATGTTCAGCGATTAGGAGGAATTAACCGCGTGCAGCGGTTTATTACCATCTCTTCGCCCCATTATGGAACTGTGGTTGCTTATGGTTCCCAGCGTCCTGGTTGCCTACAAATGCGCCCCGATAGCATTTTTCTCAAGGATTTAAATTCTGATGCTGTAATGTTGGGGCAGCTAGATTTTACGTCTATCTGGACACCTTATGATTTAATGATTGTCCCAGCAAATAGTTCACAAATGCCCGTAGGAAGCCAAGTAATAGTACCAGTTACTCTACACCCTTGGATGCTGACAGATCCCAGGAGTTTAGCGATAGTCACAGCAGCTTTAGCAAAGCCTATTAAGCTAATAAAAAATTCAGTAAGTAACCAGGATGCTTGTTAGGCTTGCATTACTTGATTTTTAATTTTTAATTTTTTAATTCCTATCACCAATTTGCGTATATTCGTAACTCTCAAAAATCGCCTCTGGGTGACGATAATACTTGAACTCCATGAGATTATAAAAGGGATCTTCTAAAAAGAAAGTGCGATGCTCAAGAGGAGAACCGACAAAGCGATTTTTGGTTTCTTCACGAAAAAGTAGCTGTTGTTGTTGTGCCCTTTGTAGTAAGTCTTGCCAGTCACGTTCTTGAGTAAAAATTAGCCCAAAGTGTCTGGGATAGATAGTTTGTTGCGGTGTCAAAGGTTCTTTGGTGACATGAGCCACTAATTGATGACCGTAGAGATTGAGAATCAGGGCATGGTGGTTTTCACGACCAGGAATACAGCCCAAGCCATCTACATAATATGCTTTTGTTTGGGCAATGTCAGTTACAGGGAAAGCTAGATGGAATAAAGTTTGGCTCATAGCTTGTGTGCAAATACTAGTAGTTGATGCTATCTACAATTTATGCTATTAAGTTTTGATTGTGGTTAACTTGAACACAGTTTTTACTGACATTAACTTATATTCTTTATCCTTATGACTAAGATTGGGGATTGAGTAATACTTCAGCCACTATAATCTGCGGTGACGGAAAAGAGTCTACCTAACTCAAAAGAAGTTTTGCATTTTGTTTAATCCATGTTCTTTAGTCAATATTTCAGTCTTTATCTAAGACATCATTGATGGTTTGCCACTCAGCTTTCAGAGCAATGCCTACGGAATTTAGTTAATAATACAAACATATTACTTTACTTAGAGAGGTTTCAAAAATAAAGCACTAAGCATCACAAATTCGTTATTCTGTTGATATTCAGACAAAATTACTCATGATTAATTGCTGATGTCATCCTCAATTTCCTCAATTTATTCTGTAAATCCCTGGTTAGTAGCAGTAGTATTAAACACAATTTTATTGGGTGTAGCTTGGATTGCTCCGAAAAAGCTACTTACCCCTGCTGGATTATTCCACGCCTGGTTCCTGGCCATCTTAATTTGGGTAACTCTAGGCTGGCAAGGATATGCAGTAGTAATGTTCTATTTTTTGGTTGGTTCTGGCGTTACCCGCATCGGTATGGCGCAGAAGGAGGCAGAGGGAATTGCCGAAAAGCGTTCTGGGGCAAGAGGCCCAGAAAATGTTTGGGGTTCGGCTTTAACTGGGGCATTGTGTGCTTTAGGAGTAGGAATAATAAATTCGGGATTCCTCGTACCTAATCCCCAGTCGCTAATCCCCAATCCCCAGTCCCTACTATTACTAGCCTATGTAGCGAGTTTCAGTACCAAGCTAGCTGATACCACTGCCAGCGAAGTCGGTAAGGCTTATGGCAAAAGCACCTTTTTGATTACCACACTTCAACCAGTGCCTCGCGGTACAGAAGGAGCGGTAAGCTTGGAGGGAACTTTAGCCGGGATTGTGGCTTCTGTAGCGATCGCACTTGTGGGTTGGGGAGTTGGTTTAATCGATCTATTGGGAGTAGCTTGGTGTGTGCTGGCAGCATTTATTGCTACTAACCTAGAAAGTGTGATTGGGGCAACACTGCAATCTAAGTATACCTGGCTAACCAATGAAGTAGTAAATATTTTTAATACATTAATCGGTGCGATCGCATCTGTGCTACTTGCTTGGACATGGATAACTTTCAGTAACTAAACTGACGAGAATAAATAATTACAATTACTCGTTTAAGTGGGGCATTTAGTCCGTTACCAGTTCCAGATTCCCCACTCAGCACTCTTGAAAAGCATTGGTAAAAAATAACTATTTGCCTTACTACTGCGCCACCACTAATATTTTCAATCCTGATTTTGTCCCCACTAGACTGTAAAAGTGATCGTGGCAAATTATTTTATTTACTAGCTATATAATTTTTTGACCATTTAGATGTAATTAGTTCATTGAATCTTTATCATTTTTATCCATGAATGACCAGATGATTTCTATATGATTTAATTTAAAAGTCCTATAAGTGTTTAACCATTTTCACATAATTAGTTCATGGAATCTTTATCATTTTTGACAATTGATGACCAAATAATTTCTATAGAGCAAGCAGTAAAGTACCTGCAAGCCTCTGGAAAATTGGGACAGTTCATTGGGGATATTCTCCGACAGTACGTAATTGAGGAAGAAATCAGAACACGAGACGATATTGAAATTGGCACCGCAATAACTGAACAGTCAATTATTGACTTTAGGCTGAAAAATCAACTCACTGACCCCCAAAGTTTTCAAGAATGGTTAAAGACAAATAACACAGATTACGCTACTTTTCACACATCGGTTGCTTTTGGTTACAAGTTAGAAAAGCTGAAAGCCGTAGTGACAGAAGCAAAACTCTCAGAATATTTTATTGAGCGCAAGATTTTCTTGGATCGGGTAGTACTTTCCCGGATTGTTGTTGATAATCGAGAATTGGCAGACGAACTCCAAACCCAAATAGAAGAAGGAGGTAGTTTTGAGCAACTAGCTAAAGAGTATTCCCTTTCAGATGACCGAATTGTGAATGGCATGATGGGAATCGTCAGCCGAGGTAGTATGCCGGATATATTACGGGCAGCTATTGATGTGGCCAGTCCTGGACAATTGATAGGTCCAATAGAAATCGTTGGCAAAGACTCTCCCCAAGGAGAAGGGCCTTATGGTTTGTTTCGAGTAGAACAATTTCTACCAGCGTCTTTAGAAGATACTCAACTACAGCAAGCACTACAAAATGAGTTGTTTGAAAAATGGCTAGCAGAGAAAATTCAAAAACTGACAGTCAAGTTACAAGTGAGTTAAAAATTCTGGATAATGAATCTTTACGATTAAAAGTGCTAGCTTCTTTGCCTTGGAATCAGCCACCGCTATCCTGGCTGACTCCCGAACAACAATCCCGATTGGAAAATGAGTGCCAAACCCGCCAGTATCGTCTTGGAGAAAAAATCTGGTCAAACGATGTCGGTGGCTATCAATTTTTAATTGTGGCTGGGAAAGTCCGCTTGCGAGAAGAGGGCGTTGGCAAACCTTTAGCCGCCCTAGATGCAGGGGATTGGTTTGGCGATTTCCAAAAGCTATCTGCGGATGTTAAAGCTGTAGCTGCTAGTAAAGAAGTGGTAGTCGTTTGTTGGGAAACTGCGCTGTGGGCAGAATTTTCTCACCCACAAATTCAGGAATTTTGGCAAGCGTTACCAGTAGAGATGGAAGGACAAAGGGAGACATTTTCCTTTTCTAGTACTCCTTCAGTAACTTCAGCCTCAGACGGGACTTCCAGCCCCCACAGCCTCCAACCCCAAAAAGGACTCCCAGCCGCCAATTTAATCGCTGCAATTTATCCGTTTGTTGCCAGTTGGAACACCGCTGCTGCGTGTTTAACAATGGTGGCGCAACAATTAGAAAATTCTGTGCAACTGGAATGGGTGCAGCGTCAACTCAGAGGACAACGCCCAAAACAGGTTGTGGAAGCAGCAGAAAAGTTAGGGTTAGTGTTGCGGCGGTTACAAGTGAGTTGGAGTGAGTTGCGACAGTTGTCATTTCCAGCTTTATTGCTGTGGAATTCTGACTCACCCCAGAGTCCATCCTGGGTGGTGGCTTATGGAGTTAAAGGCGATCGCTTAATTATCGCTAACCCTCTAAATCCCGAACGGACTTGTGAAAGCTTGCCGCAATCTGTAGTTGAGGTGTCTTGGGATGGACAATTGTGGCAAGTAGAACTCATATCCCAGCAAGAAAAATTTAACCTCAGTTGGTTTACCCCAGCAGTTTGGAAGTATAAAGGATTGCTCACAGAAGTATTGTTAGCATCTTTTACCTTGCAGCTTTTGGGGTTAACAACACCGCTAATTACCCAAGTCGTCATTGATAAAGTGATGGTGCAGGGGAGTTTGCCGACTCTCGATGTGATGGCGCTCGCACTTTTATGCGTAGCCATATTTGAGTCCATACTGGGTATTCTGCGCCTATTCATCTTTACCCATACAGCTCGTCGTCTGGATTTGAGTTTATCAGCACAGCTATTTCGCCATCTGATGCGTCTGCCTTTGGCTTATTTTGAGTCGCGCCGCGTCGGAGACACAGTAGCAAGAGTCCAGGAACTCGAACAAATTCGTCAGTTTCTCACAGGTACAGCATTAACTGTAATTCTAGATAGCATCTTTGCTGTGGTCTACCTGGCATTGATGTTTTACTATAACGTCCCACTCACCTTTGTAGCCTTAGCAGTACTGCCACTATTTGCCACATTAACGATAGTTGCAACACCAATTCTGCGTAACTGGCTTAACGAAACCTTTAACCGGAGTGCCGATAGTCAATCGTTTCTAGTAGAGACAATCACCGGAATTCACTCCGTTAAAGCCCACGCAGCCGAACCAGTAGCCCGCGATCGCTGGGAAGGCTTATTTGCCCGCTTCATTCGCACAGGCTTTAAAGCTTCTACCACCTCCAATATCAGCAGCAACATTGGTGATTTTCTTACCAATTTATCCACCATGCTGATTCTCTGGTTTGGTGCCAAGTTAGTCATCGAACAAAAGCTCACAATTGGACAGCTAGTTGCATTTCAAATGCTGTCTGGTAGAGTCACAGGCCCGCTTTTGCGCTTAGTACAGTTGTGGCAAAACCTTCAACAAGTGCTACTTTCTGTAGATCGCATTGGTGATATTCTCAACGTTTCCCCAGAAGCTGAACTGGGAACTGGCTTAGTTTTACCACCCCTGAAAGGACAAATCACCTTCGAGCAAGTATTTTTCCGCTACCGCCCGAACTTTGAAGCAATTCTGCGGGGAATCTCTTTCAGTGCTGAACCAGGGCAGTTTGTTGGCATTGTCGGACGTAGTGGTTCTGGGAAAAGTACCCTATCTAAGCTATTGCAACGCCTCTATCAAATTGAATCAGGACGCATTCTGATTGATGGTTTTGATATAAAAAGTGCCGATTTAGCTTCACTGCGGCAACAAGTTAGTGTAGTTCTCCAAGAAGACTTTTTATTTAATGGTTCTATTTTGGAAAATATCACTCTCGGTAGTCCCGACATTACCGCAGAGCAAGTTGTAGAGGCGGCAAGATTAGCCGTGGCTCACGACTTCATTAGTCAATTACCCTACGGTTACGAAACCAATGTTGGTGAACGCGGTACAGCTTTATCTGGTGGACAGAGACAACGCATTGCTCTGGCAAGGCTATTTCTTTCCCAAGCGCCGATTTTAGTTTTGGATGAAGCTACTAGTGCCTTGGATAGTGAAACTGAACAACAAGTGCTGCAAAACCTGCAAAAAATTTCCGCCAACCGTACCGTGTTCCTGATTGCTCACCGCTTTGCTCCCCTCAAACGTGCCGACTTGATTTTGGTTTTGGAGCAAGGCGTGATTGCCGAACGTGGTACTCACTCACAATTGTTGCAACAAAAGGGTTTGTATTGGTCACTATATCAACGGCAGCAAGCAAACATTTAATAGATTTAACTAATTCAAAGCTTGTGGCTACATAAAAATCGACGTTTGCAAAGGGGCTTAAGGATAGCCTTTGGCGAATGGAGTATAACTCCGTTCGCCATTTTAATTTGGCTGATTTCAATAATTACCCTTGCTCCAGTCTAAGTAATATAAATATTTTTATAGCTAGCGATCGCAGTAGTTCTAAGAGTAATAAAAGGAGTCATAACGTCCTAGTATCATTTATGTATTAGTCTCAATTAATACACCTTAAATATTTAATATTTACTTCATAAAGTTACTCTTAATAAAAACCGTAATTATCATAATGTTTTTTGGTAATAAAATTAGCATTTTGTTATTAGATTCCATAGTAATTATTGAGAATGAAGTTTTATTCACAGATTGAAATCTTTTGATTGCAAAGGTTTTAAAGCTTCAAGCTGTCAAAAAACGGTTGCTATCTTTGAGAAAAAATTTATGCACATTGATGATGTTAATAACAATATATTGTCAAAGAAACAGCTAAATGCCACTTCAATATCCTCATTAGATAGCTTTAATACAAAAGATAACTACAGCCTCAACTTCAACAGACGTAGTAGCTATAACTCAGCCAATGCTGATGTGAAGTTGCTAAATAACGATGAATCTGAAAATAGCAATAACGCTACTACTAAGACTTTTAGCACTCAAAATTATAACTCCACAAATGGCTATGGCTTGATTAATGGAGCAGCAGCAGTGGCTAGAGCTATTGGTCAGAATACCTTTGCTGATGTTCCCGATCTTGGTGGCAATAATTGGGGAGCAGACCTGGTTAAAGCACCAGAAGTTTGGGCACATGGATACACAGGTAAAGGCGTTGTTGTCGCTGTTGTGGATACTGGAGTTGACTATAACCACGAAGATTTAACAAATAATATCTGGACGAATACCAAGGAAATTGCGGGTAATGGTATAGATGATGATGGAAATGGCTATATTGATGATAATTACGGCTGGAACTTCGCCGATCAAAACAACAACACCCTAGATGACAACGGTCATGGTACTCATGTTTCCGGCACGATCGCAGGAGAAAATAATAACTACGGTGTCACTGGTATTGCCTACGATGCCAAGATTATGCCTGTCAAAGCTTTAGATAGCTCCGGCTCTGGTTCCTATAGTTCCATAGCTAAAGGCATTCGCTACGCTGTGGATAATGGAGCTAATGTGATTAACCTCAGTTTAGGAGGCGCATCTTCCAATCGCACTTTAGAGTCAGCCATTAACTATGCCAGCAGTAAAGGAGTAATTGTAGTCATGGCAGCAGGTAATGATGGTGACTCATCACCAGACTATCCCGCCCGCTATGCATCCAAGTCGGGAATTGCCGTTGGGGCAGTAGATAAGAATAATAATTTGGCCGACTTCTCTAACCGCTCTGGAACGAATCAAATCGCTTACGTCACAGCTCCAGGAGTCAAGGTTTATTCATCAGTTCCGAATAATCAGTATGCGACTTATAGCGGCACATCTATGGCTGCTCCCCACGTTGCTGGTATCGTTGCCCTGATGCTTAGTGCTAACTCCACCCTGACTGATGCCCAAGTACGTCAGATTGTCACAGAAACCGCAGCAAATAGTACACAAACTACAAGCTCTAGTTTGAAGATTTCTAATGTCAGTTCTCTAGCGAGTCAAGTAATTGCAGAAACCGCAAGAAATAACACACAAACTACAAGCTCTAGTTTTAAAATTTCTAATGTCAGTTCTCTAGCGAGTCAAGTGATTGCAGAAACCGCAGGAAATAACACACAAACTACAAACTCTAGTTTTAATAATTCCAATTTTGGTTCTCTAATCGGTCAGGCAATTACAGAAACCACAAGATATCTAACACCAGAAAATATCAATAGTTTTAATAATTCTGATTTTAGCCCTGTGAGTGGTCAGGCAATTACAGAAACCACAAGATATCTAACACCAGAAAATATTGCTAGTTGGAATGATTCTGATTTTAGCCCTGTGAGTGGTCAAGCAATTACAGAAACCACAAAATATCTGATATCAGCCGAAGGTAATAACATATTAACAAATCCAGAATTATGGTCGCAATTTCCAAACTATGAGAAGATTCTGGGCAACATCAATGTGAATAGCAATCAGGATGAGAATAATCTTGATTTTGGCAAACTACTAGAGGAAATGCAAAAACAAATAGATCAATATAGAAAATTCTTGGGTATGGCTTGAAAATTATAGCGATTTGCAGTTTAGTTCAATACTGCTCGGTTAAGAAAATCAACCAACCTGCGATCTGTCGTGAATAAATGTAGGGGTTTAACAATGCTAAACCCTTACTTGTCGCTAATCTAACAGACTTTCCTACCTAACGGAAAATGCCTCATTGAACCGCCGTGTCACAGGTTCAGTGATGAATGTCAAAATTGATTTTTTACGAGTGACAATTTCACCTGTAGCAGCCATTCCTGGTGTAAATTCTACTTCTTGACCCCGAACATTTACTGAGTGTTTATTTAGCTTAATTCTTGTCGGAAAAACTAAACCCAATTCTTTATCAGCAATTGCATTTGGACTGACTTGCATAACTTCGCCATCCACAATGCCAAATTCTTGGAAAGGAAAAGTTGCCATTTTCACTTTTGCCTTCATTCCTTGACGAATAAACCCAATATCGCGGTTGAGAACTTTTACCTCTAGAAGCATTTCTTCGCCTTCCGGCAAAATTGACAGTAATTCTTCACCTGATTGTACTGGACCCTTGGTGGCTTTGACTTTATAAATTGTACCGGCTACGGGAGCTTCAATCGTTTCTAAAGCTTGTTGCTTCCTCGCCTGCTCTAATTGACCTTGAACAGTTGTTAGTTCTTCTTTACGCTTATTAAACTGCGTCAAAATTTCGCTTTGGCGTTCTGATGCTACACGCTGGGCCTGACTGCGTGCAGCGTTGTAAGCTTGTTGTGCTTGGCGAATTTCTTGGACTTGAGCAGCAATATCTTTTTCTAATGATGTGACTTTATCTTGAGCCTCTGTGATTCTATTCTGGGCGTTGATGACTTCATCTTGCGCTCTGGTGATTTCTGTCTTTGCACGAGTTAATCTTTCTTGGGCATCCAGATAATCGACACGAGGCACAGCGCCAGGAGTAATTAGAGTACGTAGGCTTTTTTCCCTTTCTTGAGCCAGGGCTAAATTACTTTCAATTTTAATTCGGATGCTATCTGCATTGACAAGGTTGGTTTGAGCATTCCCAAAGCTGCTTTTAGCATTAACTAAGTTATCTTGCAATCGACTCAAGCGGACTTTAGCTTGATCTATGAGTGCTATTTGGCGATTTGCTTCTGCTTCCGCCGCTGCTTGACGAGCTTGGAAGTCTTGCAGGCGAGAGCTTAAAAGTTCATCTTGCACTTTCGTCCCAGTAGTTTTGCCTCCAACACGTTCTGCATCCAAACGCTGTAAATCGTCTTGAATCAATCTAGTAGATTTGGCTAGGCGGGAAACATCGGTTATTTGCAAGTCTGGATCTTTTTGAATCAGAACTTGACCTTTAGTAACGCGATCGCCTTCTTGCACTTTGACGGCGACAATTGACCCTCCACCCAAGGATGTCACCGGTCTTACCTGTGCGGAGGCAATTAATTCCCCTGGTGCTGTTGCTACTTCATCGATTTGCGAGAAGTACGCCCAGGCGATCGTCCCAAATACGATGGCGCTCATCGTTCCCGCTAATAATCTAGTGTACAGGGGCGGCAATTCCTGTACCGCCTTCCCCAACTCATAAGTAAGTTGTTCCTCCGGTTGGGCGAATCGCTCTTTGGTCTGACGTGCTTGAGCAGCATTTGCAGCTAGAGAAGATTTCATTTGTGTCCTTTATCCTTTGTCCTTTGTCATTAGTCATTTGTCCTTTGTTATTCACTAATGACAAATGACTAATGACTAATGACTGATGTTTAATTCAAACTGCTAAATAGCGCCGCAAAAAATTTTCTAATGTCTCTAATTGGAAGTTAAAAATCGCCTCTAAATTGGCAATTTCATCTTTTGTGCAGAAAAATTCATTTGCTAGCAATGTGCGATAAGTTCCCAAAGCTTTTTGGATTTTGGGATTAAATAAACCCAATGCACCCTGTAACCCATCAATGACAAATAGGGGTGAGTTAATTATTACTGGTTCTTTGGCGAAAATCCGACCAAAAATCCGGGGAATATCTTCTCGTAATAAAATCTCTGGCCCTCCGACGGGTAAAATCTGGTTACGAGCGCCTTCAACTGTCACAGAATCCACAACTATCTTTGCCAAATCATCAGTACTGACAATTGAGGTACGGTTTTTGCGATCGCCAACAAGCAGATACAATCCCGTTTCCCGAAATCTTTCTACCAGTGGCAGCAAGTTAGATGCTAATCCAGATGGGCGTAAAATAGTGTAATTTAAGCCACTAGCTGCCAAATATCGCTCTACTGCTCGTTTAGCTTTAAAAACCGGAGCATCTTCATAACCGCGATCGGCTCCCAGTACAGAAATGAAGACAAAATGCTCTACGCCATTGGCTTTTGCTTGGTCGATGAGTTCAATATTGGCACGGTAATCTAAAGATAGGGCATCGCTATCAGAACCGTGGGCGCTGATAATATACCGCACACCCTGACTAGCTTTCTGGATATCTTTTTCCTCTAGCAAGTCACCAATGAAGATTTCTGCACCCCGGTGTTCTAACTCGCTATAGCGCGAGGTAAGGCGGACAAATGCCCGCACAGATTGTTCTCGTTGTCGTAGGAGTCGCACAACTCTGCGACCAATTCCTCCTGTTGCTCCAGTTACCAGAAACATACAAATACCTAAATTGAATAGTTACAGCGTTTATAGTTGTCAAAATGCTCGATATATGATCAAAACCCATTGAGCAATACTTAAATAGAGATATGAGCATATTTTTATACTTTGTCACCATGCTCAAGATATTCTCACACCAATAAGTCACACCTTATTTATTTTAATACTCTGAAAATGATCCTCCATATTTTTGTAGATGTCGGGGATAGAGTAATAGGAGGGTGCAACACGAAAAAGGGGGATGTCGGGGATGCAGAGGAGGCAAAACAATGAATAAAGAAGCAATTAAACAAAGATCATAAGAGTTTTGCCGTCGTGCAATCCAAGAAGCATTAGATGAAGATAGAGAAAAGTAATGTTAAAGGAATAGTTGTCATAACTGTGAGAATTACTGGTATAAGTCAGCAATCAAGCATATTGCTTTCTTAATATGCTTGATTACTTGCGGAAAACACCAAAATGAGAAAGCAAACTGGGGTTTGAGTAAGTCAAACGTCATTTTACTTGCGGAAAACACCAAAATGAGAAAGCAAACTGGGGTTTGAGTAAGTCAAATGCCATTTTGCTTATTAAATTAGACTTTATATATTTTTTCGATAAATTAACTAGTACAACACGGCGGAAATAAACCATCCATTGCAAATCAGTGAAATGCTTATGCTATATTCATTTTTAATTTTTAATTCCACCTTGCGGTGCTAGTTATTGTCCATCGTGACTTTTTCAGCTTATTCTCTGGCTTGGACTTTGGTCGATATTTCTTGCAAAATCCTCAGTATTTAGCAGCGTATTCATTTGCAATAAACCTTTTTAACTGTCGCTTGTAGGACAAGGAACAGACTTTTTACCTGACCAATCTGTAAGAGTATTTTCATCTTTATAATGCCGGGGAGTTTTCAGCAGCAAATACCAAGCTTCTCCAGCATCCAATAAATTAAATTTTTCAGAATATTGAGTTTCTAATAAATCCCTAACCATAACATAATAGTCCGAGTTCATTCCCGGAAAAATATGATGTTCAGTGTGGTGAGAAAAATTTAAATGCAACAAGTCAAATATTTTGTAAACCCGGAGAGACATACTATTAATTAGTGGGTCATTAACGTTGGTCATCGGACAAAGTAAATGATTTGTATAAATATAAAAAATTACTCCAGCATAACCAATTGCAATCGGTAAAAAGTAACCAAGTATGAGCTTTATGGGTTCAAATTGGAGATAGATGAGGATACTCAGATGAATCACGATCATCATCACTAATTCCCCTGCGATCGCTTGACGATCTTTAGCACTGACTGTAAATGCAGCAGGAACATAATCGACGGATTCATGATTGAAAAATAGCACAGATGTCAGATTCCGAAAAGTATGTACACCCCAAGCAGAAGTCATTCCCACTATGAACCATATAGGATTGACTTCAGTAGAAGGCACAAATAAGTCCTGAATCCATTTTCCCCAGGTTGAAGATTGTTTATATAAGTAATTACGATCTGGGTCGCCTAAATCATTAGTGTGATTATGATGTACTCGATTATGAACTGCTTTCCATAATGTTGGTGGCATCCACAACATTGTTAGTCCTACAAAGCTAATTATATAGATTAATCGGGGGTTTTTAATTACGCTACCATGCATCAAATCGTGGGTGCTAAATAGTAAGACAACGACACTATTGCCCATAACTATGCTTAAAGGTACATAAAGCCATAAAAGGTATGGCGACCAAGAATCTAACCGAGATGCTATCATCCAACCTAGTATTAAAATTGCCAGATTAATGAACAAGATAATTAACTTACTTGGATCGGGAATAAATGCTTCAGGTGGCATCAGAGAACGTAATTCTTTCGCATATATTTTCTGGTGAATAAGTGTCTGATCTGTACTAACATTCATAAATAATTTTTCAGTTAGATAATTTAACTGGGTAAAGTTTTGCAGTAAATCGTAGTCTTCTTCAACTGGAATAATTAAATTCACAAGTAGGTAAGTATCTAAATCGTAACACAAAATATTTCTGCGTTCTGTCGTTCAAAGTGAAAGTTATCTGAAGCTGACTAAAATTATTGTTTTACCCAAATTACTAGCTAGAGGCTGTTAGGATGTCAAGTTTATCTTGGTAGGTAATAAATTTTTTAATAATAGCTTTAATCTTTATTTTCTAATCACTAAACTGCTTACTAAAAACCCTCGATACTAGCTTGACAAAGTACTAAAAAAACGTAAGTTAGTTAAAGTTTTCCCAATTTTCAATCCCCCCACATCTTTATAGATGTAGGGGGAGTAATAAAATAACCCACAATTTGGATTTTTGATCAATTTTTGGGCAGTATTCACCGATTAATCCTACATACCGCAGGTGCGATGTCTACGAAGAGCTACGCCTACGCACTATTTATACTTTGTGCAAGCAGCCCACCTCAAAACTATTCAGACGCTTTGTTATTAGCTCTATTAGCACGCGCCTCAGCTGAAGCCATGACCTCATCAAAGTTTTCTAGCACTTCGCCAGGGAAGTTTTCCAAAACTCTGGTAGAAAGAGCAACCCGCCCTTTACCTTCATCCAAGTCAATAATCACAGCTTTAATTGGCTGGCCAACTTGAAATACTTTTTCTAAAGAATCAATAAATTTCTGGCTTACCTGCTTGATATGAAGTAAGGCGCTCATCCCACTTAAATCGACAAATACACCAAAAGGTTTAATACCAGTAACTTTACCTTCCACCAGTTGACCTAGTTCTAATAAGCTGAAGTTGCTAGAACGGGTTGCTAAACGCTGGGAAAGGATGAGTTTGTTGGTGTTACGATTAATTTCCAAAAAACCCACAGTCAGATTTTGACCTTTGAGTGCTTCTAAATTATCACGCTCTGCTAGGTGCGATCGCGGAATAAATCCTCGCAAAGAAAGAATATCGACGGTGACACCACCTTTATTCACACCCATAACCCGTACTTGCACAGTCTGAGCATTTTCCTGCATTTCGGTCAGTCGTTCCCAGATGTGCTGAATTTCCAACTGCTTTCGAGAAAGGGTAACTTGCCCTTCTGCATCCTGATCTCGGATAATCAAAAACTGCATTTCCTCTTGCAATGGCAGCACTTCCGATAAATCGGTAACTGCTCTCAAAGAAGCCTCATCGCGTGGCAGAAAAGCTGACGACTTGCCACCAATATCCACATAAGCTCCATCATGGTCAAGTTGGAACACTTTGCCATGTACAAGCTGTCCCTTTTGAAATTGGTAGTCGTGTTTTTCTAGTGCTTTGGCAAAATCGTCCATTGTAAAGGGCGAATTGGCTGTTTGAGAAAGTTTCGATTCGGAATTCATGACTTTTGAAGATTAATTGTTATTTGATATGGTGCAACTGAAGTTTAGATTGTCATTTGTCATTTGTCATTTGTCCTTTGTTATTCACCAATGACTAATGACCAATGACGAACTTGGGTGCGTATGCTTCAGTTTAGTTGACCAAAGAGTTGTTTTACTTGCTCCCAAGCATCGGCCGCAGCTTTAGGATTATAACTGGCACGGTGGTCGCAGAAAAATCCGTGATCAGCTCCATCGTAGCGAAACACACGATGAGGAATTTTATATTTTTCTAACTCTGTTGCAATCTCATCTACTTGTTCGCCTGGAATGCTAGCATCTTCTGCACCAAAAAAGGCATAGAGAGTACCTGCTATTTCTTTGGTGCGGGTGACAGTAGGAGCGCCGCCTCCGGGTGTGCGAGTGGTAATTCCAGCACCATAGAAGGAAGCGGTAGCTTTCATATCTGGCAAGGTGGCTGCAAGATATGCAACATGACCGCCAAAGCAGAAGCCAATACAGCCAAAGCCATCTTTTTTCACTTGGGGCAGATTTTTGAGGTAGTCAATTGCTAGTTGAATATCGCTCAATAACTCTGAGGCTTGAGTTTGCATGGCGTAGCTTCTGCCCGTTTCAATATCTTCGGGTGTGTATCCAGTTTCAAAACCAGGGGCAATACGTTGAAAAAGTGCAGGTGCGATCGCTACATACCCAAGTTTGGCAATTCGTTCTGTAACTTCCCGAATGTGAACATTGACACCAAAAATTTCTTGTAATACTACAACTCCTGGGTAAGAACCAGATTCTTTTGGCTCTGCTAGATAAGCAGACACTTGAATATTATCTTGCAAAAGATTAACCGTTGTGGTAATTGTTGCTTGCTCTGTCATAATAATTTTTACCAGTGCTGTGTGATTAGCTGTGTGTTTATTTGATATAACTATGCCAGTATGCCCAACTTTTTTCTAATTAAATTATCAATTACCAATAGTGAGCGCATTAGAAATTGAGTTTAGAAAAAATTTATATGTAAATAACTGATTTTATGTGTAATAAATACAACTAGTTATCCAGGGATGCTGAGTTAAAAGTGCTGAGTAGGAAAGCAACACCTAAGACTCAAACCTCAGCACTCAAGACTCAGCACTCAGCACTTAGTATTCAGGAGGTTTGGTGATGATTCAATTCCGTATTCAGCCAGACAGCGAAATTCCCGCATCAACCCAGCTGTTTAATCAAATCCGATTTGCGATCGCTTCTCGGCAATATCCCCCTGCTTACAAATTACCAAGCACACGGGCGTTGGCAATGCAAACAGGGTTACATCGAAATACCATTAGTAAAGTTTACCGTCAACTGGAGGAAGACGGATTTGTTGAAAGTATGGCTGGTTCGGGTATTTATGTTCGTGCCCAAGGTCATGAGGGCGGTAGCAGGTTACAATCACCAATTCTCAAACAAAATCCTGATGCATATCAAGTTGTCCAGCAAGCACTTGACGAGCTGCTTTCTCAAGGATGTTCGCTGAATCAAGCTAGAGAGCTATTTTTAGCGGAAATTGACTGGCGCTTGCGTTGTAGTGCGCGGGTACTGGTTGCAGTGCCATCTTATGATATGGGTGCTGGTGAGTTAATGGTATATGAATTAGAGCGATCGCTAAAAATACCAGTCCAGTTGGTAGCAATGGAAGAATTAACAGCGGTGTTAGATAAAACCACCTCTGCGACAGTCGTCACAAGTCGGTATTTTATCAGTAATGTGGAAGCGATCGCAGCTCCAAAAGCTGCACGAGTAATTCCTCTCGATATCTACGACTACAGCAAAGAACTCAGCATCTTGAAAACCCTACCAAAAGAAAACTGTGTTGGGATAGTTAGCCTCAGTTCCGGTATTGCACGAGCCGCAGAAGTCATCCTCCACGGTTTGCGCGGTGATGAACTATTGGTGATGACTTCGCAACCAAAAGATGCATATAAACTTCAGGCAATGGTTAAGCGGGCTGAGGTAATCATAAGCGATCAAGCCAGTTTTGCGGCCGTGCAAGCCGCCGTGCAAGCATCTGATGAAGATATTATTCGTCCGCCAAAGCTGATTAAGGTTGAGAATTATATCGGCGCTAACTCGATTAACTTGCTAAAACGAGAATTGGGTTTAAGTTAATCTCAAGATAATTCTACCAACATCTTTGAGAGCAACTAATACAGGAGGGATGGGATAGTGCAGATTGTGATTGTGGGCGCAGGCCCAACAGGTGTAACCCTTGCCCTGCTCCTTGTAAAACGTGGTATTGCTGTAACGTTAATTGAAGCGGCAAAAGACTTTCATCGTGTATTTCGCGGCGAAGGATTAATGCCCAGTGGCTTAGAAGCTTTAGAGGAAATGGGCCTATCAGCGTTGTTGGAACATATTCCCCATCGGCAACTCGACGCGTGGGAATTCATTATAGGGGACAAGCAGTTGTTTCGAGTTGATGAACCAATGGGGGCAACTCGACCCTGTACACTGGTTTCACAACCACCACTGCTCAAAGCACTGATTTCAGAAGCTCAAACCAATGATGGGTTTGAATTTATCCAGGGTGTTCCGGTCAAGGATTTACTGTGGAGTAACCAACGTGTCGCAGGTGTAGTATTGAGCGATGGGAGAGAACTAACTGCTGACCTAGTGATTGGGGCAGATGGGAGAAATTCTCTTGTGCGACAACGTATAGGATTGGAATTGGTACGCCAACCCAAAAATATTGATATTCTCTGGTTTAAACTTGCTGCTACTTCTGAGTTTGCAGGCGATAATGTGTTTCGTACAATTGTAAATGGCGATCGCGTATTTACCATCTTTCACGGAGCAGAATCAGGAAAACTGCATCTGGCTTGGGTGATGTCCGCAACCGAAAACACTGACTCCAAACAAGCCAACTGGGCAGAAATTTTTGCCTCCTTATCACCCTCATGGCTAGCAGAGCATTTCCGTAATCATGCAGACACCATCGAATCTCCCATTCGGCTCTCTGTTGTGGTTGGTTATTGTCCCCAATGGCACGCACCAGGAGTACTGCTTCTAGGTGATGCTGCACACCCAATGTCTCCCGTCCGTGCCCAAGGAATTAATCTCGCATTCCGTGATGTGATTATCACTGCTAATCATCTTGTGCCGTTGTTGCAAAAAGAAGCTGGACACCAGGATATTGACATCGCACTATCGCACATCCAGGCAGAACGTCAGCCAGAAATTATCCGCGCCCAGCAACTCCAGTTAGAAGAAGCTAAACAAGGCGAACTACTGCGAAAAAATGCACTGCTGCGATCGCTATTGATTCAACTTGCTCCCTTACTCCGTAAAATAATTAAAAAGTCTTGGTTAAGGCGACAATATAAAATGCGTCAAGGTATCACACAGGTACACTTAACTGTCTAAAAATCAATACAGTTCAGTTAAGCATTTTTTCCTTCTCTCTGTGTTCTCTGCGCCTCTGTGGTTCGTTAAAAAAATTAACTTCACAAAGGGTTTTAGCCTTAACCCAAGCGTATTGGTCTAAAAATCGCTATCAGTTATCCGACTTGTGATTGTGGCGTGTTAATTTGCAAAAACTCTTGTACCTGTTGCATATAAGTTGGCGCATCTTCCAACATTGGGAAATGCGCTGTGTTACGAATCATCACAAATTTCACTTTGTCACTCAATGCAGCGGCTTGACGCCCCATCTCGGCTGGAATAATTTTGTCATACTCCCCTGCCACAAGCAGAGTCGGCACTGTCAGCTTGGCAAACTCTTGCGGCATCACTTCAGATTGAGCCTTACTGACTGAAGTAAAAATTGTTCCTAAAGCCGCATCGTAATCTGCTTCGAGAAAATCTTCTAAAAAAGCTTGCCGCTCAGAATGTGGTATGGAACTATATAAAAATCTGGCCATAAACATCCGGTCAACAAATGGAATTTTGCTTAACCACTTGGGACGGAATTTCACTACATAGCCACCGAATTTATGAAAGGCACTAAAAGATTTTTCGTCGTACTCGAAAATGCCGCTACAAGTTAAAATTCCTCGTTCTACTCGTTCGGGATAGCGGTTAAAAAATAAAGTGGCAACAGAAGCGCCCATTGAATGAGCATTGATATAAACATGCTGAAGATGCAACCCATCTAACAAGGCTGCCAAATCATCAGCGTATTCCTCTAATTCATAGGTTAACTCTGTGATTGCCTCTGATTCTTCCTGTGGGGAATCAGATTCAGCAACAGCTTCACTTGCTTGGGCGATAGTTGGCTTTCCACTAGAACGGCCAAATCCCCGCATATCGTAAAGTAAACAATCAAATTGCTCTGATAAAACATCAGCAGTATTTTGCCAATATCTAGCCGAACCAGCCCAACCATGCATGAAAACCATCACTGGTTTTACCAAAGAACCGGATGGTTTTTTCACCCATTCGTAGTAATGCTCAACGCCACGAACATTAATATAAGGCATTAGTCATTTGTCCTTTGTCAGTTGTCATTAGTCCCTGGTATATGGTTATTATTCCTTATTTTTTGACCAATGACTAATGACCAATGACTATCAAGCTGATTCTGGCTTCGGTAGTGAAGACGGATGTATTATCAGTTCAGCAGTCGATCGCTTCTCGACCATTTCCCTTGTAACTGTACAGCGTGTCACATCCTTACGGGATGGTAACTCATACATTACATCCAACATCAATTCTTCGACAATACCACGTAATGCTCTCGCACCAGTTTTACGGCGGTAAGCTTCTTGAGCGATCGCTCGTAAAGCATCTGCTTTAAAATCTAGCTGGACATTATCCATCTTCAGCAGCTTTTGGTACTGCTTCACTAAGGCGCTGCGTGGTTGGGTAAGAATCGCCATCAGTGCTTCTTCATCTAGCGGATCTACTACTGCTACCATTGGCATCCGCCCAATAAATTCTGGAATCAGACCAAATTTTACTAAATCATCCGGTTCTAGATGGCGAAGCGTGTCTGCTGCTCGTTTCTCTTTCGATTGGCCTTCTCCTGGCTGCACAAAACCGATTGCTTTTTTGCCAACTCTCTGATCTACAATCTTGTCTAAGCCTACGAAGGCACCACCACAGACGAACAAAATATTACTTGTATCAATCTGAATGCAGTCTTGATAGGGATGCTTGCGCCCTCCTTGGGGTGGTACATTAGCGATCGTTCCCTCTAACATTTTCAGCAAGGCTTGCTGCACGCCTTCGCCAGAAACATCGCGGGTAATTGACGTGTTCTCGCTCTTACGAGCAATTTTGTCAATTTCGTCAATGTAAATAATTCCCCGTTGGGCTTCCTCTATATCCAAATCTGCTACCTGCAACAGTCGCAGCAAGATATTTTCCACATCTTCTCCCACATACCCTGCTTCCGTCAGCGTCGTCGCATCGGCTACGGCAAAGGGTACATCCAGTATTTTCGCTAGAGTTTGCGCTAAGAGAGTTTTGCCGCAACCAGTCGGGCCGATTAACAAGATGTTGGACTTTTGCAGTTCTATGGCATCATCTGACCCAGGTTTGCCACTGGCCTTAGACTGAATGACTGCCAGCCGCTTGTAGTGATTGTAAACAGCGACTGACAACACTTTCTTCGCTTCGTCTTGACCAATAACGTGTTCGTCTAGATATTTTTTAATCTCTCTTGGCTTGGGTATTTGATTAAACGAAATACTAGCAGAGTGAGTACGCCGTTTTTCAGGTGGCTCTGCTCTTGGTGCTGGTTGTGCTGCCGCACCATTAGTATCGAGTAACTCCTCGTCTAGTATTTCATTACACAAGTCAACGCATTCATCGCAGATGTAGACTCCCGGCCCCGCGATTAATTTACGCACCTGCTCTTGAGACTTGCCACAAAATGAACATTTTAAATGGGAGTCGTACTTAGACATACCAGCCTCTTATTTCAGAATGGTGACGTTTTCCCCTGCTACGGGAAGATTTTGCCTGGAAATTACCTGATCAATCAAACCGTAGTTTTTCGCTTCTTCTGCCGACATAAAAAAGTCGCGCTCAGTATCTGCTTCAAGTCTTTCTAAGGGTTGACCAGTATGGTGAGCCATTAGCTGGTTCAACTTAGCCTTAACGTAAAGAATCTCTCTGGCTTGAATTTCAATGTCAATGGCTTGACCTTGAGCGCCACCAAGTGGTTGGTGAATCATAATCCGGGAGTCGGGCAGAGACATTCGCTTACCGGCAGCTCCTGCTGTCAACAAAAATGCCCCCATGCTCGCGGCTAATCCAAAACAGATGGTAACAACATCAGGGCGAATTTGCTGTATCGTATCATARATTGCCATMCCTGCGTAGACGGAGCCGCCAGGAGAATTAACATACAKTTGRATGTCTTTYTCTGAGTCTTCGGMRTCTAGGAATAACAAYTGAGCCACAATTGAGTTGGCTACGGCATCGTCTATTGGCGTTCCTAAAAAGATAATCCGCTCTCGCAGCAGGCGGGAGTAGATGTCGAAAGCTCTTTCTCCCATGCCAGATTGCTCTATCACCATCGGTACGATGTTGCTAGGGCTGCTTAACTGGGAGTTAATGTTTATTCGACTTAAGTTGCTGATTGGGGAATTTCCCGACTGCGATTCAAGCATACAAGCTTTCTTTGACGATTATTTAGGACAAATGTTTCAGCAGCAGATGCTGCCTTTTCAACGAATGGAATTTTTATAAGCTACGTATTAACCATTATGCCTCATATAATTTCCTCTCGTGTAACACAGTATCAAGCCTAGGCAATAACAGGTGTCACTATTTGCCGAAAATTCATTAATTATTTAATTATTCCGACTTAATCCCTGAGTCATTGGGCATTGGGCATTGGTTATTTCTCTCCCTATTTCCTCATCTCCCTTACCTTACCCATTTCACCAGTACTTTAACTCAGAACTGGTGAACTCATGGTTGTGGGATTTTTTATTATCCTTCTGTAACTTCTGTAGAAGCTTCGCTGTTTTCTTCCTCAGTCTGAGGTGCATCAGCATCAGCATCTGCTTCTGTGTCTTCCGTTTCCTCCGCAGGACTTAATGAACCTTCCGGTACAAGTTCAACTGATGAGTGTTCTAAGAGCCAATCGATGATTTTTTCGGTTAACAGTTCGTTTTCCACGATTGAGCGCAGTTTATCTTCATCAACATCCTGTTCCTCCGAGTATTGTTCCAAAAGTTCTGTAACTCTGGCTGCGATTTCTTCTGGTGTTACCTCAATAGATTCGCGTTTTCCTATTTCCCGCAAGGATAAGGAGCGTTTGATGCGTTCAATTGCTTCAGTACGCGATCGCTCCCGCAATTGCGGAATAATATCTTGAGTAAACAGCTTTCTCACATCCAATCCCTGCTGAGACAGTCGCATTGCTGTTTGCGTTAGCATCGCATCCACTTCTTGCTCAATCAAAGTTGCTGGTAAGTCAACTTCTACGTGCTTGAGCAGTTCCGTTAACAAAGCTTCCTGCTTATTGGTTTTTGTTTTGTCGTCCGCCTCTTTTTGATATTGCTCTACCAAAGAAGCGCGTAACTCCTCTAAGGTTTCAAAATCGCTGACTTCCTGGGCGAAATCGTCATTTACTTCTGGTAGCTCCTTTTCCTTTAATTCTTTGAGTGTCACGGTGAAAGTTGCCGCTTTTCCAGCTAATTCTTCATTAGCATAAGGATCTGGGAACTGTGCCGCAATTTCTTTCGTTTCTTCAGGATTCATCCCTACTATTCCCGAAATAAAGCCTGGAATAAACTTATCTTCCTGCAACTCAACTTGAAAATCAGTTGCTTCGGCTCCGGGAATCGGTTCTAGTTCAGCTTTTTCGTCCTCGCCCTCAACTCTGGCGAATGAACCTTTAAAATCGACTACGGCAATATCGCCGATTTGGGCTGCACGTCCTTCTACAGGAATTAATGTCGCCAATTCTTGACGTTCCTTGTCAAGGTTAGCGTCCACTCGCTCTGGATCGTACTTAACTTCTTCGGCCTTGGCTTGCAAATCAGTGTACTGCACTAGATTCACTTCTGGTTCTACATCGACAGCAGCGGAAATCGTCAGGGGTTTTCCAGGTTCATAATTATTAATCAAATCCTCAAAAGAGGAGCGCAATTGCGGCTGACCGATTGCTGGGATGGCTTCTTGTTTGACTGCTTGCTCAATGCCATCTTGAATTAGTTCTTCCAGCGCCGCTGCCTTGATTCGAGTTGTACCCAGCCGTTGTAGTAATATCGGCCGAGGCACCTTGCCTTTACGAAACCCAGGAATATTGGCAGTACTCGCTAAGTTTTTAATGACCTGTTCGTAAGTTTGCTTGGTAATTTCCGGCGTAATCTCTATTTCCAGACCAATTTGGCTGGCGGGAAGTTTTTCCTGGGTAACTTTCATGCTTCGTCTCTAGTTTTCTGGTATTTTATACTCCGAGTACACACAAAACGCAATAAAATAATTGTTTGCGTTTATGGCTTGATGTCTCTTAGGGGTAATGGGAGTTTGCCAAAAGGTCTTGTGACATCCAAGGATGGATGTTTGTCCTGGGGCAAACATCCAGTTTACTGCCAATTATCAAGGACTTGACATTTTACCTTCATAACAATTTAGTTAATGGGGCATTTGGATTAAGGGGAGGTGACAATTGATAGGGAATAAATCTGTAAACTGTACCCTGTAACCTATTCTCTTCTTCACTCCCGACTCACTCTAAAACTTGGGAATTAATTATCCAGTGGGCTAATGCCGTGATATCCTGGTTCTCAAATAGTGGTTAGTACCCCCAGGTTAAAGTTATAGTATTTAGTCTAGCTATTATCTAGCTATTATTAAGTTGTGTGTGGTACGAGAGTGCATCTGTTACTTAACCACATAGCTCAGTTTGACGTGGTGCTGGCTTTATGGATTTAGATCCTAGTATATTCATCATTTTGGCAAGGAAGCGTGCAGCCAATACATTTATTTCTTTGCAGGTAGGATGCTTGTTAAACCCCTAAGTGCAGATATCTCCATTTATTAGAAAAGTGGCAGTTTGCTGTATAATATATAGTTATAATTAAAATCGATGGAAAAAATGAATATACTGTTATTTTAAAATGCAATATCATTTAACTTAATTAAATAAGCAAAAAAATAAATGTATTAAATATATAAAGATAGACTAAATTAGAGAAAAATCTAAACCTATTAAAAATATATTTCCAGACTGTGATCGCTATTTAAATATAACTAAATTATCAATTGTTCACAAGAAATTGCAGATTAGGTCTCTTAAAGGAGGAAGCAAGTTTGTCGAAATCTTATCGTTTAGCTATTTTGGGAGCGACTGGTGCAGTCGGCACAGAGTTGCTGGAATTATTAGAAAGTCGTAATTTCCCAGTTGCTGACTTGAAGCTATTGGCATCAGAGCGGAGTGTTGGGCGATCGCTGCGCTTTAAAGGTGAAAATATACCAATAGAGGCAGTGAGCGATCGCGCTTTTGAAAATGTCGATATAGTACTAGCTAGTGCAGGTGGTTCCACATCCAAAACTTGGGCAGCTGTTGCCGTGGAAAAGGGCGCAGTGGTAATTGACAACTCCAGTGCCTTTCGGATGAACCCGGAAGTTCCCTTAGTAGTTCCAGAGGTGAATCCCCAAGCCGCAGCGCATCACCAAGGCATCATTGCTAACCCCAACTGCACAACGATTTTAATGGCTGTGGCAGTCTGGCCATTGCATAAAGTTAAGCCAGTGCAACGCATCGTCGCTGCAACCTACCAATCTGCTAGTGGTGCGGGTGCTAGAGCAATGGCAGAAGTCAAAACCCAAACAAGCGCTATACTACAAGGACAGCCACCGATTGCCGAAATATTGCCTTACCCATTGGCATTTAATTTATTCCCGCATAACTCCCCATTAAACGATTTGGGTTATTGTGAGGAAGAAATGAAAATGGTCAACGAAACCCGAAAAATATTTGGTACGCAGCAAATCAGAATCACTGCAACCTGTATACGGGTTCCCGTACTCCGCGCCCACTCAGAAGCCATTAATTTAGAATTTGAGACTGCCTTTAGTGCGAAGGAAGCCAGAGAAATTTTAAATTCCTCCCCTGGAGTAAAACTGGTAGAAGATTGGGGAACGAATCATTTTCCGATGCCAATAGAAGCAACCGGTCGAGATGAAGTTTTAGTGGGAAGAATTCGCCAGGATATTTCTCATCCTTGTGGCTTGGAATTATGGTTATGTGGCGATCAAATTCGCAAAGGCGCAGCATTGAATGCAGTACAAATCGCTGAGTTATTAGTAGAGAAAAATCTACTCAAACCATTAGCTATTAGTCATTAGTCATTGGTCATTGGTCATTAGTAAAATGACAAAGGACAAAGGACAAAGGACAAATAACTAATGACACTTGAAAGCAATTTGCAGATAGGTTATTACAATAGAGAACCACCAAGATATAAAAACATGGGTAATCAGGAGTGAAAAAAGGGTGGGAGATTTTGGCAATGTTTTAACCGCTATGATTACACCATTTAAAGCAGATGGTAGTGTCAACTATGATGTAGCGGCAGAACTGGCGGCGCATCTAGCTAACAACGGTACAGATACATTGGTGATGTGCGGCACAACAGGAGAATCCCCGACGCTAAGTTGGGATGAAGAATACCAGTTGTTTGTCGAGGTATTGCAGTCCGTGGCAGGAAAAGCCAAGGTAATCGCAGGTTGTGGATCAAATTCCACCAAAGAAGCGATCGCAGCCACCCAAAAAGCGTCTAAAATAGGAGTACATGGTTCCTTACAAGTTGTTCCTTATTACAACAAACCGCCGCAAGCGGGATTGGAAGCGCACTTTAAGGCAATAGCACAAGCCTGTCCCGACTTACCGTTGTTGTTATATAATGTCCCAGGTCGTACCGGACAAAACCTTCAGCCAGAAACAGTTGCCCGGTTAGCTGAGGTTAGCAATATTGTCGGAATTAAAGAATCCACTGGTAATATAGATCAGGCAAGCGAAATTCGTCGCTTGACACCAAAAGAATTCCACATCTATTCTGGTGATGATTACATGACTTTGCCTTTGTTAGCGATCGGGGCAAAGGGTGTAGTCAGTGTGGCTTCTCATCTGGTAGGAAACCAACTACAGCAAATGATTCAAGCTTTTAGTGCGGGAAAAGTTGAGGTAGCAAGCGACATTCATCTCCAACTATTTCCGTTATTTAAAGCTCTATTTCTCACTTCAAATCCCATTCCAGTGAAAAAAGCACTGCAACTTCAAGGTTGGGAGGTTGGTTCAACTCGTCCGCCGTTATGTGAAGCTGATTTAGAAGTCAGTCAAAAGTTAGAAGCGGTTCTGAAAGAACTTAGTTTAATTTAACCACCAACTTATTTAAATGCTGGTAGTCTCCTCCTTGTCAAAGATACATATAAACAACGATCATAATTGTTCATAAGTTGCAATTTAAAAACCTGTGCTAGGACTGATAGATATACTATGAATCCTTGAGTCTTACAGTTGATTTTATTGAATAAAAAATTGAAATCTTCAATTAAAACTTGATTGCTTTGGGACTGGCTTAAGAGACAGATGATGTTGTCTTAAATACAAGTTCGTTAACTATCAACTTAATTAACCACAAGTAACAATCTAAGGAGAAAATGGCTAAAAACGAAGCTAATAATTCCGCCTTGAAAATTATTCCTTTGGGCGGTTTGCATGAAATTGGTAAAAATACCTGTCTTTTTGAGTATGACGATGAAATTATCCTGTTAGATGCAGGATTGGCTTTTCCCACAGAGGCGATGCATGGAGTCAATATTGTATTACCAGATACGACTTATTTGCGGGAAAATCGCCACAAAATTAAAGGGATGATCGTTACTCATGGTCATGAAGACCATATTGGTGGGATTGCTTTTCATCTCAAGCAATTTGATATCCCGGTGATTTATGGACCCAGACTAGCAATGGCAATGCTAGAGGGTAAATTAGAAGAAGCAGGAGTCCGCGATCGCACAGAAATCAGAACAGTTCTACCACGTGATGTAGTGCGGATTGGCAAAAACTTTTTAGTTGAATATATCCGTAATACCCACTCCATCGCTGATAGTTTCACTGTTGCCATTCATACTCCCCTGGGTGTAGTTATTCACACAGGGGATTTTAAAATTGACCATACGCCAGTGGATGGTGAAAAGTTTGATTTGCAACGCCTAGCAGAACATGGGGAAAAAGGCGTTCTTTGCCTGCTAAGTGATTCTACTAACGCTGAGATACCAGGGTTTACACCTTCGGAACGCTCAGTTTATCCCAATCTGGAGAGAGTATTTAGTCAAGCTACAGGACGACTATTTGTCACTACCTTTGCTTCTAGCGTGCATCGCATCAACATGATTTTGGATATCGCCAAGAAGCAGAACCGTGTAGTTACGGTTGTAGGGCGTTCCATGCTGAACTTGATTGCTCATGCCCGCAATTTAGGTTACATCAAATGTGAAGATAATTTGCTGCAACCATTGCACGCAGTTCGTAATCTCCCTGACGAAAAAGTTTTAGTCTTAACTACAGGTTCTCAGGGTGAAACGATGGCAGCAATGACCCGCATTGCCAACAAAGAACATCCTCACATTAAAATCCGCCAAGGAGATACGGTAGTATTCTCTGCTAATCCAATTCCTGGAAATACGATCGCAGTAGTCAACACCATTGATAAATTGATGATTCAAGGTGCGAAAGTGATCTACGGTCGGGATAAAGGGA
Organism: Nostoc punctiforme NIES-2108; assembly: GCA_003326195.1. GTDB lineage: Bacteria > Cyanobacteriota > Cyanobacteriia > Cyanobacteriales > Nostocaceae > Nostoc > Nostoc punctiforme_A. Next base: position 70,278 of record LXQE01000125.1, on the reverse strand, counting down.
TTCACGTCTCCGGTCACGGCTGTCAGGAAGAACAAAAGCTGATGATTGCCTTAACTCGACCCAAGTTCTTTGTGCCATTTCACGGCGAACATCGGATGCTAGTGAAGCACGCAGAAACGGCTCAGAGTATGGGCATTCCCGCAGAAAATATGATCATTATTCAGAATGGTGATATTGTCGAACTGACAGAAGATGCCATTCGCGTTGCTGGTAAAGTGCCATCTGGTATCGAATTGGTGGATACTACTAGTTCGGGGATGGTAAGTGCGAAAGTGCTGCAAGAACGGCAACGCATGGCTTCAGAAGGCATTATCACGATCGCAGCTGCCATTGATTGGAATGGTAAACTGTTAGCAAAACCAGAAACTCACCTCCGGGGCGTAGTGACAAGTGTAGAGCGATCGCTTTTACAAACCTGGGTAAAACAACGCATTGAAGAAATCCTGACTGTGCGCTGGACAGAATTTGCTCCTAGCGAAGGTGAAGCAGCAGATATAGACTGGGGTGGATTGCAAGGAACTTTAGAACGAGAATTGCAACGTTCCATCCGTCGGGAATTGCAATGTCAACCATCTGTGACTTTGTTGATGCAAATCCCTGATGAGCCACCTGTAAAAGTTGCTGATGGGAGAAGACGGCGGACTCGGACTGCTGCTCAGGTAGCATCATAGAGAATTTAAGGTAAAAATCTCATACAAAGAGAAGTTTGAGCAGTGGCTTTCACCGCTCAAACTTCGATTGGCGCAAAGACACAGAATTTTTCTGAACGTCTTTGCGTTTTCTTTTGTAATGGGTATAGAAATTATCTATAGTTCTTGGAGGCGATCTAACTTGTTAGGCTACTGCCACCGGAGGCGTGCGTACAGCGTACTGCCGGGAGGAATTGCGCTGTAGAGTACAAAAACACCCATAAGTAAGTTCATCTCATTTTAACGCTTCAGACTGTATTATTTTCAAATCGCCACTGCCAACCTAAGTTCTGTGGAATGAAATCGATTCTAGCCGCTCAAAAATCACTACTTCTACAGTATTCAGCCAGGGGTGAACAAGACACACTTACGTGAGAAAGTGGGAACACGGAGAGGAAAAAAGCCTTCTAGGATATTACTGATGTTTATACTTAGCAAAAATACTTTCAGAAAGACCTTATATTAAGTTGTGTAAATGTTACACTAAAACCTATCCAACGATGGATGTCTTTATTAAAATTTAAACTGTGTCAAGTTATGAACAAGATCGTAATATTACACTACCGATCCCCAGAAATTTGCGATTAACTTGACGTAGTAATAAATTAGGTTCTGACTTAAGTGGCTAATCAGGTATTACATTATATCGCAGTCAGAACGCGATTTTTCCGGGAAAGTTCGTTGCCACGTTGTATATATTCATCAAAAAGGTGAATAGCCTCAATAACACAGAGGGTTAACCATGAAGGTATTCGACAATACCACCAAAAAGATTTTCCTGGCTAGCTGGGTATCAATCAATCAAGCAGAAACTACTGACCATAAAGCAACCCAGCTAAACCATTCTCCTTCCAAGCCCTACTGGGATATTCTCCAACCCTTACGGCAACGAGTAGAAAACATTCAAGTCAGCGATCGCCAACTAGCTCACCGTTTGTGTAAACTGATTCCATCTCAGTGCCCCTTTGAGCGCGATGTCAAATTATTTGGGAAGACCTTGTTCCATATCCCACCTATGTGCAAGCTCAACCCCTTATATGAAGAAGTTGTTGGTTTACGTTTCCGAGCGTTGTGCTATCTAGCCGACGAGTGTGGCGAAGATGTATCGCAGTACTGCTAATACTGAGATATGAGCGCTGAGGGAAAAGTTAGGAGTCAGGAATAAGAGGTCGGGGATCAATAATATAACTCCTAATTCCTAACTCCTAACCATTTTTTATTATTTTTTTACTATTTCTTTTGCCATTTTTGAATGGCGTCTTGAGCATCTTCATAAGCGCCTGTTTCCTCTGGCACTAAAGCTGCGGTGGCAATTGCGGCGTTACGTTCTCCTTCGGCGGCGCGACGCTTGGCCAGGTCTAAAATTTTCTCACTCCATTTATTGATCGATTTTTGGGCCGCATCGAAGCCTGGTTGATCGGCTGGTACTTTCTTGGCAACTTCAATCGCCCGATTGTAGGTAGATGCCTGTTCAGGCTTAATTAAGGCATTAGCTGCATCTAAAAGAGTTTTGTTGCTCACATACTGCTTACCCTCTAAGCGCCACAGGTTAATTGCTGCTTGTGCTTTGGCGTAGGGGGCTTCGTCTTTGGTGATTAATCGAGCCGCAGCAATCGCGCTGGCATACTGTCTTTGTTTAGCACGACCTTCTGCTAAATCTAAAATCATCTGGCTCCAAATCTGAATATTCTCTTGAGCTTGTTCGTACAGTGGTTCGCCAGGTTGAATTTTTCGGGCCGTAGCGATCGCCATGCTCAAATCGCTCGCCTGAGTTTGTCTGAGCGACATTTTTGCCAGGTCTAATACTGCTTGATTCCGCTTTTTTGAGTGGGAACTAGAAGTTATTTGAGCGCTAGATTGGTTTTTGAGTCTAACTGGTGAAGTGGGATCGCTTGGTAAATTTTCGACAACCTGGCGATCGCTAACAGTAGCATTGGGTGATGTGCTTGATATTTGCTTAATTCTAAAAGTTTCTTGATTACGGAGAAAAACTACGGCGATTAAACCTGCTACCAGCAAGCTACCTCCGCCCCACAAAATAAACTGTTTCCAAAAAGGTATACCTGGCTGGTTCGATGGCAATCGAGAGACGTAACCTTTGGAAGAATTAGGGATAAATCTTCCTTTGGTATTCACTCCCAAGGAAGTTTCTGCCATTGGCTGGGCAACTAATCTACTACCTGACGCCTGAACTTTTTGACCCTTCGCCTGTTGGGAGGAGTTCAGATTAACTTCTCCCCGTCTGCCTATATCTACTGATGTTCTAGAGGAATCGTCGAGAGGAGGAGCCGCACGGGCAATAGCAAAAGATTCTTCCGGATAAATCACTGCTTCTGGCTGAAAATCACCCTCCATTGCCAATTTTGGCAAGATTACTTGCTGCCTTGATGGGATGATAGTGGCAGGGTTTTGGATAGGACGCCAGTGATGGTGACATAATTTTGGCACGATCAGGCTTAGGTAGCTTTCTAAATCTGCCAAGTTGCTGCCATTACCAGAACGTAAAGCTTCTAACAAAGCTGCTGTAAAGAATCCGTGGCCTAGTTCGCTACTCTCATGGGAAAATTGCTCTGGTTGGCAAGAAAGAATTGTTGCCAATTGTAGTTCTTGAGCTAGTTCTATTGTTTCTTCACCAACGGGAGCATCCGCTTGAGTGCCAAAGGCGCGGTTGATATCGAGTAGTAGCAATACATTCAGGTTAGCAAGTTGCAGACTTTGCATTAGCGATCGCAATTCTATGCCAGTCTCTTGCACGAGTTCGGGGTTGCCCTCTGCTGGCATTAAGTAATCTTTGCCCTTGTAATTGACTCCATAACCGCTAAAGAATAACCACAGATAGTCTTCCGGTTGCCAACTCGTTGCTGCCAAATCTTCAAGCAGCAGCAAAATATTCTCCTTCGTCGGGTAAGTCGATCTATTCCCAATCGGCGGCGAAGTATCTGTCATCACTAGACAGTGCTTGGGGAGAAAACCTGCCTCTGTCACCAAAAAATCTTCTAGTGCCTCAGCATCTGCTTGGGCACAACTTAAAGGTTGAAATAACTGATATTGATTGATACCAATCGCGATCGCCCAGTAATTTGCCATCCCGCTCTTTGTCAGTTATTGTTGTTTGCTGGTCTTAAAATTGTGGTTGGCTTTGCCAAAAAAACAAAGCTAACCTATGTCTTATACTCTAGGTGATTCTGATTGAATCTTAAGTTAGAATGTAATTTTTATTACGTTAATTAGCCGGAAAATACCTTTACCTAATTTCAATAACAGATCATTACTAAGGAGATAGAAGGTCATGAGCAAAATTTCTGCTCACCTACCATCATCGCTCGCTCCCTTTTCAGTTATTAGCCAAATTGCCAGAAGAATCCGGATAATTCCTTTAGTAGTTTTGCTTATATCTACTGTCCCTGCGTGGTTTTTGATGGAAGCGATCACACCGCAGGTTGTGCGAGCTTACACCGCTAGAGTCGATCTAGCTATTGACCGCCTGCCGGAAGAAAACTATGAAACCGTTCTCAGGAGGGCGGAAGCGGTCGCTAGAGCAGCTGCTCAAAGGAGCTTCGACCAAGATATCTTGGTGACAGATGTTTCTATCATTGTGTCCGTACAAAATTATGGAGCGATCGCACCAGTCCTGACATTAGATGTCAGTCGTCCTCAATGGCGATCGCGTCCCGATGCTCAAAATTGGGCCACTTACTTCAAAACTGCGCGATCTTTACTTTTCTTTGAAAATAACTCTAATCAAGTTCCAGCAGCTAGCGCTGTGTCAACGCCAAAATGACGGGTTGAGCTAGACACGTAGAGAAAGTCCGAGCCAAGGATTTCATTGGCTCGGAATTTCTCTTAAAGGAAACGCTACCCATTGCTTGCTTGTTTGTCAGAGTAGAGGTATACGGTTCGGTTAAGGCAAGAGACGCGATGAATCGCCGTCTCTACAAAGGACTGATTATTGTAAAGACGGCGATTTATCGCGTTTTTGCAATCTAGGGCGTGTCATCAAAAAACCTTATCCGAACCGTATTGAGAGTAGAGGAGACGCAAATAAGTCACTTTTAGAACTCCTTCTGTAAAAGCATCACCACGCCAGTCTTAACCCAACTTACTTATTCCTGACTCAACTGTTGTCTTTGGCGTCAGTGGATGGCCTAGAATAAGAAGGTTGTCAAGAATCGCGATATCTGCTGACATGGCTGTTCCTAAGAAGAAAACTTCCAAATCAAAACGAGATAAACGTCGAGCTACCTGGAGGCATAAAGCCGTCGTTGAAGCTCAGAAAGCCCTATCTCTGGGCAAGTCAATTTTGACTGGACGTTCTACATTTGTTTATCCAGCTGCTGAAGAAGAGGAAGAAGAATCATAATTTCTCAGTCAGGAAAAGCACGAACAGCACCGATAGATTTGATTGCCAAACTCAACAATCAAAGTTCCGATCGCTAGATAAATGCTTTTTCTTAGCTTTCCTGATTGCATTATGAATCATAGACACTCTACATAAGCTCATTAGATCGAAAAAAATTGGTAGTGAGTAATTGGAAATATCCATTACCCATTACCTATCATTCAAGAGTTCATATAAAGAGTAAAACATTTGGTGCTGTTGGCAACTCAGCAAAAAAGCTTGTAAACATCTTGAGAAAACTGATTTTTCTCTAACTATGCTAGGAAAATTTTTTCAAAAACCAGGTAAAGAAGAGGGCGAACGCGTTCCTCCTGGCCAACACTTAGCTAAAGGTTTCCCCGTATTAACTTACGGTGAAACTCCCCAAGTTAGCACTGAGGAATGGGAGTTTCGAGTTTGGGGTTTAGCAAAATCTGCTACCTTTAGTTGGTCAGACTTTATGGCGCTACCTCAACACGAATTCACAGCTGACTTCCACTGTGTAACGCGCTGGTCTAAACTTGATGTCAAATGGACTGGCATTAAAGTTACAGATTTCATGGGTCTGATTGAATTAGACCCGAAAGTAGCCCACGTTATGGAACACTGCTATGGCGGCTACACCACCAATATTTCTATAGAAGATTTTCTGCGCGAAGAAAACTTCTTTGCTTTTAAAGTCTTTGGTGAAGACCTTCCATCTGAACACGGTGGGCCGATGCGGCTAGTTGTACCCCACCTCTACGCTTGGAAAAGTGCTAAGTGGATTAATGGTTTGGAATTTTTAGCTGCGGAAGAACTTGGTTTTTGGGAGCGCAATGGCTACCATCGCCGGGGTGAACCTTGGGCTGAAGAGCGTTACAGCAACGCTTTTGGGATTTAATAGTTAGAAGTTAGAAGTTTAGAGTTAGGAGTTAAAAATTCATAACTCATAACTCATAACTTCTACCCTAAAAGTTTCTTGATTAGTGGCAATTTGCCCTGATATGGAGCATATCGCCATTTTAAATCGAGCCAGAAGGAGTTTTGCAATACACTTTTCTTATGGGAAAAGGTGTCAAAACTAGCTTTACCGTGATAGTTGCCGATACCGCTATCTCCCACTCCACCAAATGGTAAAGACGAGACACCAACCTGCATCACTGTGTCATTAATACAAACTCCACCAGAGGAAGTTTCCTGCAAAACTCGCTTTTGTAGGTTTTTATCTTGAGAAAATAAGTATAACGCCAAGGGTTTGGGTCTAGAGTTAATCAAAGCGATCGCTTCTGTAATGTCAGTATATTCAATGATGGGTAAAATGGGCCCAAAGATTTCTTCCTGCATGACAGAATCTTCTAGTGAGACATTATCAATAAGTGTTGGGGCAATATAACGCTCCGAAGGTTTATTTTCTCCACCGATGACAACTTTTCCATCTTTGAGAAAACTCACCAACCTTTCAAAGTGTTTTTGACTGATAATCCTGGCATAATCAGGACTGTTTATAGGATTCTCGCCATAAAATTCTTTTAAGGATTTTTCCAGACCATCTATTAAATCTTTTTGGATTATTTTATTAACTAAAAGATAGTCGGGGGCGATACAAGTTTGTCCAGCATTAATAAATTTTCCCCAAGTAATTCGTCTGACAGTGTGTTCCAGATTAATGTCAGTATCTACAATACAAGGACTTTTGCCACCCAATTCTAAAGTCACTGGTGTGAGATATTTTGCTGCTGCTGCCATGATGATTTTGCCGACAGCTGTGCCACCAGTAAAAAAGATATGGTCAAATTTTTCTGCAAGTAGTTTTTGACTTGCTTCCACGCCTCCTTCTACTACTGCAAGATAAGCAGGGTCAAAATGTTTGGCAATAATCTTAGCTATGATATCAGACGTATGAGAAGCAATTTCTGAAGGTTTAATAATTGCACAATTTCCAGCTGCGATCGCACCTATTAACGGTGAGATAATTAACTGAAATGGATAGTTCCAAGGCCCAATAATTAAGACAACCCCTAATGGTTCTGGATAAATTTTCGCTGAGTAGGAAAAAAAATCCCAGGAAACTGCTGCTTTTTTTGGCTTACTCCAGTTTTGAAGATGTTTGATGGCGTAATCAATATCTTTAATTACGCTGATTTCTGTAAGATAAGTTTCTACCTCTGGTTTATGTAAATCCGCTTGTAATGCCTCGACTATTGACTGTTCATGCTCGATAATTGCTTGCTTAAGATTTTTCAGTTGTTCAATGCGAAAGTTTACATCTTTAGTTTTGCCCGTTTGAAAAAAATCTCGCTGAGTCTGGATAATATTGCCAATGTTAGATAATTCAGTGGTAATCATTGTTTTGTCCTATCAAAAACTATTTAATCCTAATGCTATTATCTCAGCCTATTTGATTCTTCAATTTTTAGCGTTTGATTTTCTAAGTGAATTTTTTACTTGAAATTATCAGGAGATAGTAGTAAGGTTATAAATCATGAATTACCAGGATAAAAAACTCTATAATTCATAATTTATAATTACTAGTTTTTTCATGCTTTGGTGGGTAGAAGCACAATAAATACACTACCTTTGCCCAACTCAGAATTAAGCAGAATAATGCCTTGATGTGCCTCGACAATTCGACGAGCAAGGTACAGTCCTAAGCCACTACCAGAAGTCTTATGGCTGCCTTGGCGAAATCGTTCAAATATGGTGGCTTGTTCTTCAGGGGGAATACCTGGGCCAGTATCCGCTATTTCAATTCTAATGTAGTCAACGGAATTGGATGTTTCAGAGAACTGAGATTGATTGCTTTTATCGAACTGGCGTTGAGAAGTAAAACGAATAGTAATAGACCCAGAGTTGGTAAATTTGATCGCATTGCCTATGAGATTGGTAAATAGACGATGCAATTCTAAGCGATCGCCCATCACTGTATTTGTGACTGACTCTTCAGTAACGTCCAAATTTAGGGAGAGTTTTTTATCTTGAGCTAAGGGTGACAATTCTCCAGTCACTTCATCTAGCAATTGCCCCAAATTAACTGGTTGAAATGCCAAACTTTTGCGACCCGCTTCAAAACGATAAACTTCCAATAAAGTATTCACCATAGAAAGCAGGTTGATATTGCTACGGGCCATGATGGCGATTACTTCCTGCATTTGCGGTGATAATGTTCCCAACGCACCTTGCTGAAATAGCATTAACATACGATCTGCGGCTACTAGGGGAGTGCGTAAGTCGTGGGTAAGGCGGGAGACAAAATCTTCTCGCTGGCGGGCAATTTCATCACGTTCATCCATACTATGTTTCAAACGCAGGAGCGATCGCACTCGTGCCAGCAATTCATCTACTGTTACAGGTTTGCGGATAAAATCATCAGCACCCAAGTCTAAACCGTGGGCGACGTTGGGCGTATCGTGGGCAGTTATCAGCAATATGGGGATATATTGCGGCAATTTCATCTCTCCACGAATGTGCTTGGTGACTTCGTACCCGTCCATACCTGGCATCATCAGATCCAGCAGAACCAAGTCACAAGGAGAAGCTTTCAATTCTGCCAAGGCCGAAATACCATTTTCTGCGGTGCTAACTGTGTAACCTTCTTCCTCCAAAATAGTTTTGATCAAAAACACGTTATCAGGAGAGTCATCGACAACCAGAATTTTGTCAGAGCGAAAAGATTGTGAGGTCATATAGATGCAAGGTATGGGGTAAAAGTAAATTTTTGATAAGGCTAGCTGTATTTGTAACAATTTGTCTAGCTATATGTGTGTGAATCGTTCTCTTTTGTTGGCTCAGGCAGAGACTTTAGAGATGTTTTGAGCAAAATCCAATCAAGATAGAGTATAAGAATCTGCATTTTCAGAAAGTGGTTGAGATATTGGAAGCTTTTATCCCTCAGCAGCCATGCCCAGATTTTTTTCAGCAATAGCACTAGGATAACTTCAATAGATTTCTTGAGAATCAGAGTAATTAATATTTCTAACATTGCGATCGCCTCAGTTGCTTGACTGAGTTCAACATCGCAATTTTGTTTTGTAGTTATTTATTTGACTTGTAGTGACTTAGATTGACTTGTCTTGACATCTCATGACTTGCCGTAATTCGCTTGAAACACACGGCACGCTAAACTTAACTTGAAGCCGATTTTACAATAGGTATATGTCGTTACCAAAAGACTTCCTGACACAACTAAAGCAATACAGCGAATTGTCAAACCGAGAAAAGGCAGTCTTTTTGGAAATCTTTGGTAATGGCAAGAGTCGAGTTCAAGTTGCACAAGTGCTTAACATCTCTAACAGCAATCTCAACAGTTTTCTAACGGGGGTTTACAAAAAGTTCAGTATTTGCGGCAGTGGGCCTGTGAAAGAAAGCCGCTTGCGGGAGTATCTTGAAAAGCGATATTCCCAGCAGAAACCTTCTGGTAGCTCAACTGCTGACATTGCAGAGGATGATATTGATGCTCTAGTTCAAGAAATCCGGGAAAAGATTAAACGCAGCATCAAAGAGAAATGTGGAACGATGCGTGTGCTGGATATGGATCAGCCTATTGAGTTAACTGGAGAGCGAGGCATCTATACTAACGTCAACATTCTGGAGAAAACCACAAAACGCAGGCGAGTGAAAATTGGGCAACTGCTGCAAAAGTTTGATCGGGAAGACTTTGATCATTTTGGACTTCATGAACCCAGTGAGAAGCGCGTGCCAGGGCTAAAAGTAGTGCAGCATCACAATAAACTAATGGTTTTAGGTAAACCGGGCGCAGGAAAGACTACATTTTTGAAGTATTTAGCGATGCACTGTATCGAAGGGCAGTTTTTGACAAACCGAGTTCCCGTATTCATCATCCTTAAAGACTTCGCACAAGACCCTAAACAGCTAGATATTCTCCAGTACATTACTCAACAATTATTTATCTGTGGTATCCAAAATAGCAGCGTGAAAACTGAGCAGCTGTTGAGACAGGGTAAAGTTTTGGTTTTACTGGATGGTCTCGATGAAGTTAGAGAAGAAGATACAAAGCGTATTTTATGGCAAACTCGGAATATTTCCGAATAGTTCCACACCAATCAATTTGTTATAACCTGTCGTATAGCTGCCCAAAAATACACTTTTGAACAGTTTACTGAAGTGGAAGTAGCAGATTTTGACGAAGAACAGATTGCCATTTTCGCTCACAACTGGTTCCGCTTAATTAACTGGCAGTTCAGTTATAAACAAGCTAAACTACTACAGCAGTATTATAATAGTAACAAGCTCCTGGTTAACTGCTTAAACATCGATTGTAATATTAGCGAGAAAATTAGACAAGAAATTGAGCATAACTTGCTATTACCAATAAGTAAATTAGAAACGGAAAATAACAAAGAGATTTCCTAATTTTGCATTTTAAACTTTTTTCCACATTTTCTGATAAAAGGGAGTGTGCAATAGGTAAATAAGAAACCATTCCTTATCATAAAACAACGGATATCTGGCAACCAGCCACTATGCTAATTCCCCATAGACGATACTATCTAAAACTTGCTGAAAATCTGCTGTGCAAGGAATTGCGTAGGCGTTGGCGTAGCCTCTCGCAGAGAAGCCTGTCGTAGACATCGCTCTCATTACACAATTTGTACTGACTGAGTATTGATTTCTGTTAAATTAGCCAATCTTACATCATTCGTAAACAATATTGCATTTAGAGATTTTGCAGTTGCTACAATTATTGCGTCAGGAAGCCTGAGTCTATATTGTTTGCGAAATTCGATTGTTAAATTATTAATATTATTATCAACACCGACAACTGTAATTTTATTTAAAAAATCAATAATTTGTGTTTCTTCTTCTAGACTAAGACTTGGATAAGAGAGTAATTCAATCTCAGTAATCACTGAAATAAAATATTGTCCTGATGGTAGTGGATTCACCAAACGCCCACCCAAAAAATACAAGACTACATTTGTATCTAAAAAAATCAAAGGTTGTGTCAACACTACTCATCCCTAATTTGCTGCTGATATTCCAAAGGGTCTTGAGTTAGTTGAATTACACCAGCATACTGGTTTAAATTAAACTCTTGTTTTTTTTGTGATTGATGAGCTTCTAATATTTTCTCAATTTGCTGCCAGTCCTGATAATCAATCAACACTGCTACCGGACGCATGGCTTCATCAGTCACAATTTTTTTCTTAAAAGGTAGCATGAGTTTCTACATCAGATGCAACGTTTAACTATTTGATCGTAACTCCAAAACCAAAAAATTAATGAGGGCAACTTTACTCTCATCTTTAAGAGATATATCTGGTAATCAACCACTCGATGTCTACGCTTATTTCTCAGAGGTGAGACTATCTAAAAGTTGCTGGAATTCTGCTGTGGAAGGAATTGCGATCGCACTTTTGAGAAGTGTTTTTAGTACAGATGGTTCTTCTATCTTATTGATAACTTCGACAATAGAGCTTGGCACTTCTCCAAATCGTGTTTCTAACACTGCAATCAGGCTTTCTCTCGCATTTTGAACAATTCCTTCTTCTTTTGCTAGCCTTTCAATACTAGTTACGTACCGCATTCTATCTGCCTCCTCGTAACTTCTAACTTCTGTTTTAAAACTAAGTGCTAACTCTTTTGGCAAAACCATTATCCAGTCGATAAACCGAAATAATTCCCGAATATCTTCCCGGCTATATCCCCGTTCATACAGCCGTCTGACTAGGCTTAGTTTCCACTGTAGCCAATTTTGTGGGTTTCGTTGTGTTGCCTTGGTCTTGAGATGCGCCATCACAATTACACCAAAGGGGTTGCTTGTTTGCTCTAGAGTTTCCCACCCTTGCTCATAGTCCAACAGTTTCGCCACAGGAAACTCTAAGCTGACGCGACATCCGCCCAATTGATAGCTGTAGCTGGAAGGTCGCCAATTCGCTTGTTCATCTGCTAAAACTGCTAAAGTAATGACTCGCTTTTTATGGCGGTCAAACAAACGGTAATTATATGTGTACATCCGTTCCGCAAATTGGCTGTCATATTGCCCTTGGACTTCCACATGAACCAATACCCAAGCTTCCTCTCCATCCAGTAGCCAAACTTTTGCGACTTTATCGACCAAACGCCGCCCTATTTCTGCATCCGGTTCTAGCTGTTGCAGTTCTGTGTCCAGAAATTCATAAGGTCGCGTCCAGTCGATTTCGGCATAAGCTTGGGTGAAAAAGAATTCCAGAAAGCGGGGAAAATATAGTTCAATGACTTCTTTCTAAGGACTATCGTAATCAGTAAGTTGCTCGGTCATGAATTAAAACAAAAAGTACCTCTGTGCCATTGGTAAAACTGTCGCCGGTTCACAAATCAGCAACTCACCATCTGCCCTAACTTGGTATGTTTCTGGATCTACTTCAATGTGGGGTAGTGCATCATTCAGCTTCATGTCTCGCTTACTCAATTGGCGTGTTCCAGAAATGGCAACTGCTGCCTTTTGTAAACCTAGCTGGCTGGGAATTTCTTTCTCTAAAGCTGCTTGCGAAACAAAAGTTAATGATGTGGCATGACGCGCCCCAGCAAAACTACCAAACATCGGTCGTATATACACTGGTTGCGGTGTGGGAATACTGGCGTTAGCATCGCCCATTTGTGCCCATGCAATCATTCCGCCTTTAATCACTATTTCTGGTTTCACGCCGAAAAATGCAGGACGCCACAAACATAAATCTGCTAATTTTCCCTCTTCCACTGAACCCACATATTGAGCAATTCCGTGAGCGATCGCAGGGTTAATTGTATACTTAGCAACATATCTTTTTGCACGAAAGTTGTCTGCTTGTTGCTCAGTTCCTTGTGGGTTAAGAGTTCCGCGTTGCACCTTCATTTTGTGAGATGTCTGCCAAGTACGAATTATCACTTCGCCTACCCTTCCCATTGCCTGGGAGTCGGAAGAAATCATGCTAAATGCGCCTAAGTCGTGCAAAATATCCTCGGCGGCAATGGTTTCTCGGCGGATGCGAGATTCGGCAAAAGCGACATCTTCGGCGATCGCAGGATCGAGGTGATGGCATACCATCAACATATCCAGGTGTTCATCTAAGGTATTTAGTGTGTAAGGGCGTGTGGGATTGGTGGAAGATGGCAGAACATTCGCTTGACTGCAAACTTTGATGATATCTGGTGCGTGTCCCCCGCCTGCGCCTTCAGTATGGTAGGTGTGAATGGTACGATTCTTGAAAGCAGCGATCGTATCTTCGACAAATCCGGCTTCGTTCAGGGTATCAGTATGAATTGCTACTTGCACATCATATTCATCAGCAACACTAAGGCAAGTATCAATTGCTGCGGGTGTGGTTCCCCAGTCTTCATGGAGTTTTAATCCCATTGCACCGGCGGCTACTTGTTCTACAAGTCCTTGGGGTTGACTGGCGTTACCTTTACCCAAAAATCCTAAGTTGACGGGAAAAGCATCAGCAGCTTGCAACATTCGGTAAATATTCCAAGGGCCGGGGGTGCAGGTAGTGGCATTTGTACCCGTAGCTGGTCCAGTACCGCCGCCGATCATGGTGGTAATTCCAGAAGCGATCGCAACTTCAATTTGTTGGGGACAAATAAAATGAATATGGGCATCAATACCGCCAGCAGTGAGAATCATTCCTTCTCCTGCTAAAGCTTCAGTTCCGGGCCCGATAATAATATCTACATTATTTTGAATATAAGGATTTCCGGCTTTACCAATTTTGAAAATCTTGCCATCTTTAATGCCAATATCTGCTTTGACAATACCCCACCAATCGAGAATTAAGGCATTAGTAATTACTAAATCTACTGCACCATCTGCGTTAGAAATCGGGGATTGTCCCATCCCATCGCGGATGACTTTACCACCGCCGAATTTCACTTCATCGCCGTAGGTGGTGAAATCTTGTTCAACTTCAATAAATAATTCTGTGTCTGCAAGTCGGATGCGATCGCCTACTGTGGGGCCATAGGTTTCGGCGTAGGCGCGGCGATCCATTCTGTAAGGCATATAAATAAAATCCTTTTTTTTAACGCAAAGGGACGCGGAGGGAAGCGCAGAGGTACACAGAGGGTTTTTAGAGGTTTCCGTTAATTTTGGCGTTGAAGCCGTAGACTTGGCGAGTACCAACGAGGGGGATTAGAGTTATTTGTTTTTCGTCGCCGGGTTCAAAGCGAACTGCGGTTCCTGCGGGGATATCGAGGCGCATTCCTCGCGCTTGTTCTCTGTCAAAGTTTAAGGCGGTGTTGACTTCATAAAAATGATAATGGGAACCGACTTGTATGGGGCGATCGCCTGTATTTGAAACTTGTAATTTTATAGTTGGACGACCAACATTTAGTTCAATTTCACCTTCTGGTGTGATAATTTCCCCAGGAATCATAATAAATTCATTCCAAACTTAACGAATTGGATTATGTACTGTTACTAATTTTGTGCCATCAGGAAAAGTCGCTTCTACTTGTACTTCATGCACCATTTCGGATATTCCTTCCATGACATCCTCTCGCGTCAATAGAGTTGTACCATAACTCATTAATTCAGCTACAGTTTGCCCATCTCTTGCACCTTCTAAAATGGCAGCAGAAATATAAGCGATCGCTTCAGGATAATTCAGTTTTAAACCCCTTCCTTTCCGTCTTTCTGCTAATAAAGCAGCTGTAAAAATTAATAGCTTATCTTTTTCCTGCGCCGTAAGTTGCATTCTTATCTCCTCTGTGTTCTCTGCGCCTCTGCGGTTCGTTTAAACCTGCCACACTCTTGGTATACAATTACCACGATTCAAAAAACAAACTCGCAGCAACTGCCAAACATTAATAAACCAGTTCCTCACCTCAGATGTAGAAGCACCGCGATATCGACACAATAATCCATGTTGTAACCGACTAACACCCGCTTCTCCTTTGCCATGCCATAAATTTCGCATTTTTTCGACAATTTCTGCTGAAACTGCACCACCAACCCAAACTAGACTACCGACGATTGGTTTTCCAGCCAAGGCGTGAGGACTGTGGAAAATGTCTTCGCTACCCGGTAAGTATTGGCGATCAATCCACAAAGGAATACCTTCTTGCCAAATTTCTGTGTGCGATCGCCATTCTCCTTGCAAGAATTTTTCTCCTCTAGCACTGCGACCAAATCGGGTAATTTCCCAGCCTAAGCAACTGCCCCCGGTTGCTAATTCTACCCGTAAATCTTGCCGATAAATCGCGTCGTTAAATAAAATTGTCTCTTGCGGCAACCACTCTAAACAAGCGCCAGCATCAACTTGTATCTCAATGGTTTGTCTAGCTTGTAAGCCATTACTGCGGTATATCTTGCTTGCAGCAGCTGTAGTGATTAAAGCTTGGGTTTGGGGTTGGAGATGGATGTTAGAGGATAAGCGATCGCCTCCCACCATTCCCCCAGCCGTGTGTAAAATGACGCTATGACAAACTTTTTCCCCTTCTGGATAAAATGGGCGTTGTACCTTCAGGGGCGCTTGTTGGTGATTGTAAATTAATTGGGTTTTACCCTGGCGATCGGCATAGACTAAATTAAGTTTGCCATGCCAACCTTCTGCTATTTGCGGATTGCAGGTCATTTATAAATTCAAGATTAAAGTTCACATACCTTATATTTATTTAATATATTCTCTGCTACTTTCCCTGCAATTTATCATGATTGTTTCGCCAATATTACATAATCATCTAATGTATAGTGTAAGTGATGCTTCTGACCAAAATACTGTTGGAGTATTGGACTCATATACAGTTGTTTTGGTAGTTTTTCTCGAGCAAACTTACCAAATTCAACACCAGACAAAGGTATTCTTGAATCTGTTGAGGTTAGATATTTATACCAAACCAACTCTAAACCCAATTCTGTCAGAAATTTATGCACTACATTTTTTTCCTCTTCTTGATTTTCAAGTTGGTGAACATCGGAAATTTTAAATAATTTTTTATCTTGCACAATCAGCAGAACATAACCTGAATTTTTTAAGCTAGTGGTAAATATTTGCTTGTAAGTATTATTAGCTTCAGCCCTTTTGTGTGAATCTGCAAAGAAGCAGTGGGAAATTACGATAAAGTCGAAAAAGTCTTTGGGTAGATTATTCGATTGAGTTTTCCAAGTAAATATATCAGTAGTAACAAAGCGGAAGAAAGCATTTACTGGAGTTAGACGCGACTCTATATATCGCCGCCAAAACTGAAGTCCACGAAACTGGAAGGCATCTTGTTTTTCTAAAGAGTAGTAGGATATATGCATTTGTGGGATATGAAAAAAACCGCTACTACTTTGGAGAAATAAAGCTAAACTATAAGCAACTGTTCCTGGTCCTGCTGCAATATCAAGGATATTAACCTTACTTGGTAGTAAAGCATCCTGGTAAATGAGAAACCAAGCTAAATATATACAATATACATTTTCTAAAAAATACTTCATAAAGTAGACATGAGGAGTTAGACTAAAACGGTAGTCTGGGTCTTGTCCAGTTTTTAAGTTATTAATATCCTCAAGAGCGTCTTCTAACTTAATAAATAACTGTTTATCAGGAATCTTACTAAATTCTTCTTTGAGATATTCAACTAGCCTTGATTCAAAATCATCAAATATCCGTTCATCAATACCAGTAGATTGCAGTTTATATTCATCGTGCTGTATTAAATTAAAAACCTTATATATATATTTAACAAACTCCTCATTTGGCATTAATATGAGATTATCTTTTTGCTGGGATGCTTCTGTTAGCTGTTTACTTAAAGTTTCTGTTTGTCGTTTGTATTCTTGGGAATAACGTTCAAGTTGAAGTTTATCCCTAAATAGTTTTTCTAACCATGAGAATCTTGCCCCTGATTTTTGAATCTCTTGCAATAGTTGGACTGCACGTCGGATATCCCCGCGTTTTAAAGATAATTGAAACTGCTGACTTCGCCACCAATTTACAATAGGATTATTCATAACCAAATCCCTCTTTGCCTTCCATAATTTCTACACCTGGAAGCCGAGAAACTAACTTTTCTTTAAATTTCCTATAGCTTAATTTCTCATCTTCATACCACCAAGAGTATTTTTGCTTAATTTCTTCAGCTTCTTGGCGAGTTGATGCTATGAGAGAACGACTCTGGCTAGCATGAAAAGCTTGAATTACAATCCTATCGGCGATGGCTAGTTTTTCAATAAAAGCAGCTTCATCAGTTGGTAAAGTAGGAAGTAAAGGGGTAATAGTTATAGATATTTTAGGAAGAAAACCTTTGAAATAGTCAATACTTTGTTTTATTTTAGTGATAGCATTTAGTCTAGCTTTAATACTGGGCGATCGCGGTTCAAAATCTTTTCTCACTAATTCGCTCCCAGTGGGAATGCTCATATTAATTCGCAATCGCTTAAATCGTTGTAAATAATCAATATCTCTAGTAATAATTGGGCTACGAGTTTGAATCACTAAAGTTGGAGTTGGATAACCGTCAATCCCCATATCTAGCATTACCTCCAACAACCGACGAGTCAGCTGATGTTTAGACTCAAGTGGTTGATAAGGATCAGTAACGCTACTCATATATATACTAGGAGGAGTCTGAGAATTTTTTTCATACCATTTTTTTAATTCTTTCGCTAAAATCTCAG
The DNA here is from genome assembly GCA_003326195.1 of Nostoc punctiforme NIES-2108. Classification (GTDB taxonomy): domain Bacteria; phylum Cyanobacteriota; class Cyanobacteriia; order Cyanobacteriales; family Nostocaceae; genus Nostoc; species Nostoc punctiforme_A. The sequence continues at coordinate 52,652 of LXQE01000125.1, read as the reverse complement.
CAGCATTTTCCTTAAAAATTACCCATTTTCCCCAATTTTGGCGCATTTGAGCATTAGGGGTAAATGCAGCAGCATAGCAATAACTACAACCGTATTGACATCCCCTGTAAGGATTTAGAGTAAAATCATAATTACCAATAAAACCAGTAGCTTTTGTTAAGAGTGATTTAGCATTTTGGGCATAAACATTGACATCTCCAAATTTTTCTCGGACTAATTTGGTAGGAATGCATTCGCAATAACTTTCATATTTTGGTTGTGCCATGTGAATCCTGATATTTATTGAGAGTGAATTAACGCACTCTACTTCTTATGATTCCCATTTTTATTTTAAATTACTTCACCAAGGTGTACGCTAGTGCGATAGACCATATAGACAAAACCACTTTCATCACGAAAGCGCTGATATAATTCTTCAAAATCATCAATAAGCTGTTCGTATGCCGAGCCTTCGCGCGGAAGGTAAGAAACACTCATTGCTCGTCCAATAAGTGCAGCTAAATCTAACTGTTGCCTATAAGTAAAATTATATTCCTGGATGTTAATAAAATGGGGAGTTACTAACAGTGGTTCTACCGACTGCATTCGAGATTCTGCCGGGTGATTATTAGATGCTTCGCGGACTATTTGGCTATATTCTGTAGTTAAGGCATCTTCTTTCTCTCGATTATTCCACACCACAGCCAAGCGTGCTGATGGTTTTAAAATGCGGTGGAATTCTAATAAAGTTGGTTCGGGATTGAACCAGTGGAAAGCTTGAAAACAAGTAACTAAATCAACTGATTTATCAGGTAGTTGGGTAAATTCTGCTGTTCCATCACGAAACTCTATCAAAGGATGTGCTTGGGCAGCTTCTCGCATCGCTGCGTTTGGTTCTATGGCGATGACATTAACCCCTCGTTCAGCTAACAATCGTGAAGCAATTCCTGTACCTGCACCAATATCTGCTGCTACGAGTTGTGAATTTTCACCTAATCCTTCCAAGATAATATCAATTGCATCTGCGGGATAGCTTGGCCGATATTTTACATAATCTTCTGCTCTGTCAGAAAACCGATTAAGTGGGTTTAAGGTATGTAAGGGGATTGTTTCAGGATTAATTTGGCTCATGGGTTTTTATGTAAAAATGGAAGTGCGTAGGCGTAGCCCGTCGTAGACATCGCTGTAGTTCAAAAAAGCGATATCATAACAATGAAACCGCTCTAAACAGTAACATTTATATACAATAATGGAAAGATTGCTAAACATCCACATTGAGAAATTACCAGAAGGCGTTTATTTAGCAACATCCGATGAGCTTCAAGGTTTAGTAGCTCAAGGACGGACTGTTGCTGAAACTTTAGAAATTGCCCGTGATGTAGCACGTAAGTTATTAGAAGCACAATCTCAGGATCAAGAACTAGATTATTTGCAACCAATAGCTGAACAATTTAACTATCCTTTAGTTGTAGGTCAGTAGTCAATTCATGGGACGGCTAGCTGGCTTTAGCTATAGACAAATTATCAAAATCTTAAAAACCTTTGGCTTTGTGTTTCATCGTCAAGCCGCAGGGAGTCATGAAATCTGGTTTAATCCTGAAAGTAACAGTTACACTACTATTCCCAATCATTCTGGTGATATGCCAGAAGGAACATTACGTGCAATTTTAAAACAAGGTGGTATTGAACCTGAAGATTTTCTTAGCCGCTCTTAGTAATAAAGGAGGTTTGTATTCACTATGATTAAGCTTGTTTCTGCTATTCTAACCAAGCTACCAAATCAGCAACTTCATAAAAATCAAGCAAATCTTCTCCCAACTCCTCTAACTGTTCAGCAGATAAATTCCGAACCTGTTCAACTAATGATGCATCAATATCACCAAAGCGCCGTTTAAGCTGGCGATTAATCACTTTCAACGCTTCCTTTTGAACGATATCTTGATAAATTACAGACTCTTTCATAATATCCTTCTGCCATAATATACTTCTGCAAAAAGACCCTAACTAAACTCAATTTTAATTGCAAGATTACTGATATAAATTCTGAAAATTTAAAACAAGTTATTCGTATCTTTTTATAAAAAATCGATATAAAATAATGTAGTATCTTGCGGATTATTTGATTGTGCTTTCCTTTACCTAACTTACATTGCTACCATATATCAAAATAGATTTATATTTATTTTTTCAAATACAGTGTTTAATTACCCTGTCAGCTATCGACAAAAAACTAGCTTTTAGTCTCTTGATTTGATCTAATTGGTTTGGCGACCATTGTCCCCGATCTTGAAGATTTTTTACTGGTTCTATTTGATCTAGTCTTGCAATAGGGCAATTCAGCCACATACTATTTTGAACAAGAATGTTCATATCTTCTATTCCACCTAACCAAAAACTTTTCGATGGGTGATTTTGCAAAACAGAAGGATGTTGTTTTATTCCCTTTTCTAGTGTTTCTACAAGTTTTTTTACACCCTCTGCAATTTTTGACCCCATTACATGATCAGCTGCAATTATTTTCTTATTTGTCTCATCTTTAGGCTTTCTTGTGTCGTATCCATTGAAAATCCAACCGGCAAATACAGGTTTACCAAGATTTATATATTTTTGATTATGAGGATTATTGGTGTCATGTAGTTGACATCCTATTTCCCATTCCTTAATAAAGCGTGGTAGTGTTTCTCCTATTAGCCCAACACAATAGGAACAAAAAATATCAGATGTACAAGGAACAATAAAATAATTAGAAGAATACAGTGCAGTTCTAACCAAATTATTAAATGAGGGTGGTAAGTCAATTAATACATAATCATACTGATCCTCTTCTTTACTATTAGCTTCTTGTATTAACCTGCTTATTATGGAATATTTTTCAAGTCCATTACCAGTGAGTAGATCCGACCCAACACTTAGTGATTCTGAATAGACATTCAACCAAGCATCACTAGCAATTAAATCAACTTTCTCGTTAGTTCTGTATCCCTTGTGTTTATAGAACTGTAATGGGCCTTCATTTTGTAAAAATCTCTGTATATATGCTCTTATAGTAGTTCCATAAGGATTTTCTGGGCTTGGTAAAATATTTGTAAATCGCTCACCTAACATTGCTATTGAAAGATTTGATTGTGGATCAAAATCTATTAACAGCACTTTTTTGCCTCTTCGTGCAAGCGCATCTCCTAAATTCCATGTAATAATAGTTTTGCCAACACCGCCTTTATTGTTAAAAATTGAAATTACTTTAGTTTTATTGCTACTCATCTTTTATAACCTAGTGTTTTGTACATGATTATACTTGTTATATTAATGACACGTCATTTTTTTCAAAATGCTGATTTAGTAGACATCAAATTATAGTTTATTCACTTAGTTTTATTGGTGCAAAATATCTTGATGAATTACAGACTTTTTTAAAAAATCCTACAGCAAAAGCTTTAGTCCCTCTCTTGCTGCTCTAACCAAGCTACTAAATCAGCAACTTCCGAAAAATCTAACAACGCCTCTCCCAAATTTTCTAACTGTTCAGTAGATAAATTCCGAACCTGCTCACCTAACGAGCCATCAATATCACCAAAACGCCGTTTAAGTAGACGACTTATTAATTTAAACGCTTCCTTTTGAACGATATCTTGATAAATTACAGACTCTTTCATAATATCTTCCCGCAAAAATTGCCGAACCAAATCCTTGTCAAACCGCAAACCCGCCAGAATTTCTACACAACCCGCAATATTTTGTCGCTCCTCCCTATCTGGAATTGTAGCGACTTGTTCAGCCACATGTGCCAGCAAAGTTTGCGGCGAGTCAGTTCGCGTCAAACTTGCTAAAGGTAACAGCGCGGGATTAACTAAAAATAGTGTTGAATCTTGCTCCCAAAGACGAACAACCTGATATTGGTGAATCGTCGTATTGTCCCGATATTCTTCAGTAAAAGCCATTTCGTTAGTAGTTTCTTGCAAAAAGATTAGCACTTGCACTAAAGGACAACGATATTGACGCTTCAACCTTACAGAATAATCGAGCATTCGGAAATTAAGCGCCGGATTAGATTTCGCCAAAGTTTGAAATTCAATGTGCAAAATTTGGTTAGCCGCTTGCAAAAATGTCACAGAATCCGCGCGAATTGGTTCAAGCGTGAGTTCCGTTTTTAAGACTTCAATTTCTTGCACCTCTACCCCAAGTAACCAACGCACAAAATCAGCAGGGTACTGTTCAGCTAAATATTTACAAGCGTTGTCGTAACTCACCCTTTTCCTCTTCTTTTGACACAAAAAAACAGCCACCTCCACAAGGGAAGCAGCTGTTTTATTATGTAACTACAAAGTATTAGTAATCGAAGTCGCCGCCGCCGCCAGCACCAGCGCCAGCAGGAGCGCCATCCTTAGGCTCAGGCTTGTCAACTATAATACATTCGGTTGTCAACACCATACCAGCGATGGAAGCAGCGTTTTGCAGAGCAGAACGAGTCACTTTAGCAGGGTCAACAATACCAGCAGCTAACAAATCGACGAATTCGTTTGTCGCAGCGTTGTAGCCAACATTGAATTCTTTCTCTTTCACGCGTTCAGCGATCACAGCACCATTCTGACCGGCGTTTTCAGCAATCCGCTTCAGAGGTGCAGGTAAAGCACGAACGACAATCAAAGCACCAATCAACTCTTCATCCTTAAGATTGCTCTTTGCCCAAACTTCCAATTCAGGAGCAAGGTGAGCCAGAGTTGTACCACCGCCAGGAACAATACCTTCTTCCACAGCAGCTTTGGTGGCGTTGATAGCGTCTTCTAGGCGCAACTTCTTGTCTTTCATTTCGGTTTCGGTCGCTGCACCCACTTTCACTACAGCAACACCACCAGAGAGTTTAGCAAGACGCTCTTGTAATTTCTCTTTGTCGTAAGAAGATTCGGTTTCATCGATTTGACGACGAATCTGTTCGACACGAGCCTTAACAGCAGCTTCGTTACCTTCGGCAACAATTGTGGTGCTGTCCTTGGTGATGGTGATCCGGCGAGCTTTACCCAGGCTATCCAGCTTGGTGTTATCTAGCTTCAGACCAGCATCTTCGGTAATTAGTTGACCACCAGTTAAAACAGCGATGTCTTCTAGTAGTGCTTTGCGGCGATCGCCAAAGCCAGGAGCCTTAACAGCAGCCACGTTCAGTACACCGCGCAAACGGTTTACTACCAAGGTTGCCAAAGCTTCTTTTTCAATATCTTCGGCGATAATCACCAAAGGACGACCAGCACGAGCTACTTGCTCTAACACTGGTACGAGGTCTTGTACCAAAGCGATTTTCTTATCGGTCAGCAGTATGAAAGGCTCATCAAAAACCGCTTCCATCCGCTCAGGGTCGGTAGCGAAATAAGGAGAGATATAGCCTTTGTCAAAGCGCATCCCTTCAGTGATTTCCAACTCGGTGAACATAGATTTCCCTTCTTCTAGGGAAATTACGCCTTCCTTACCCACCTTGTCCATTGCTTGGGCAATCATCTGACCGACTTCTTCGTCATTACCAGCTGAGATTGCACCAACTTGGGCAATGGCTTTGGAATCTTCCACTGGACGGGCGTGTTCTTTGATTTTGTCTACCAAAAAGGCAGTAGCTTTATCAATACCACGCTTCAGCGAAATTGCGTTAGCACCAGCTGCAACGTTCCGCAAGCCTTCTTTGACGATCGCATGAGCTAAAACGGTAGCAGTGGTTGTGCCATCGCCCGCAGCATCATTGGTCTTAGAAGCAGCTTGACGAATCAGAGCTACGCCAGTGTTTTCAATGTGGTCTTCTAATTCGATTTCTTTGGCGATCGTTACACCGTCATTAACAATTTGCGGTGCGCCAAATTTCTTTTCTAGGACTACGTTACGACCTTTGGGACCAAGGGTAACAGCTACAGCCTCAGCCAGGATGTCAATGCCTCGTTCCAAGGCGCGACGGGCGTTTTCGTTGTAGATAATGCGCTTTGCCATAATTATTCTTAGTTGTCCTTTGTCATTTGTCTTTTGTTCTTCGTCATTTGTCATTTGTCCTTTGTCATTGGCTAATGACTAATGACCAATGACTAATGACCACTAGATAACAACTGCTAAAATATCTTTTTCAGAAAGCAGTACATATTCTTCAGTGCCGAGCTTGATGTCAGTACCAGCGTACTTAGAGTACAGCACCTTATCGCCGACTTTAATTTCCAATTCCTGACGGTTTCCATCGTCATTACGCTTGCCAGGACCAAGGGCCACTACTTCCCCTACTTGGGGCTTTTCCTTGGCGGTATCGGGCAAATACAGACCACCAGCGGTCTTTTCCTCAGAGGCGCTCACTTTTACGAAAACGCGATCGCCTAAAGGTTTAACTGTAGAAACGCTTAGAGATAAAGCAGCCATAATTATTTTCTCCAGAGTTTAGCACTCTCAACTCCTGAGTGCTAATTTACCGAAAAGTGGCGTCCAATGGCAAGAATGCCTTGAGTACGGGTTCCCGAACTAGAAGGTCATAGATGTACTTAAGTATAAATGCTTAATTGTTTATACCTTGCGGGTTTTGTTCTGTAAGTTACGAAGAGAGTAGGGAGTAGAGAATTAAGAGTTATGAAAATTCTTCCCTATTCCCCATTCCCCACTCCCCAGTCAACCCAGTCAACTTTATTTGCAAAGCTTGCAAATTGTTATAGAACTGTAATCAGGGAGCCGCTCGATCAGTAACAATACAGTGACAGCGATCCAGTCCAGCCATCAAATTCCCAAAACCACTAAGTCCCTGGAACATAAGATCCTGAGTAATTGTGTAGAAAGTTTAGGACTTGCAAAAATTCAGCGACACATTTTTATTTGCGCTGACCAGACAATTGCTGCTCAAAACGAGCTAGTCTGGAATTCTGGGATTACTTAAAAAAGCGACTTAAAGATTTAAAACTCGATGAGTCGCACTAAAGTCATTCTATTTGCGTCTATAAAACTAAAGCCAATTGCTTGCGTGTTTCTTCTTCTAGACCCATAATGGTGGTTTACCCTGATGGTGTCTGGTATCGCCAAGCAAACCTGGAAGTTACCCTGCGGATTATCCGAGAACACTGAATAGGCAATAAGGTGGTAGGAGAATATGCGTTTTCAATCCATCTTTTGCCAGAAACTTCCCTAGTTTCTTGTGAACACCTCATAGAGGCTTAACAACCAAAAGATATGGTATAGCAGTAAGCTTTAAGAAAGTGCGGGTTGGTTTTGAGGTAGGGTCATCTTTAAGCCAATACTTACTTGTGAGTCCGAAAGATTATTATTTAATCAGTGTTTTTTACCCCGCCCCTTTCAAAGCGATATATAATAGCGCATTATAGATACTACTGCTATACGTATCCTTGCTGGACTTTTGCTATCGAGCTACTAGTCTATTGAAAGTGCTCGGCATTTTTGAGACTTCGAGACAGCAAAGGCAAGTTAAGTAGGAAAAAGGACAACATCTCGAATAACCCACCATAGAGGATAAATATTCAAGACTTTGATGGACCGAAGCGCGACAAGTGCCACTGCTATGAAAGAGCCCAGCATGAAAGATCACAAACGACTTCTATTGATTGATGATGACCCTAACCTCATCTTGCTGGTGAAGGATTACTTAGAATTCCGGGGATATGAAGTCATCACCGCTGAGAATGGACGTGAAGCTCTGGAAATTTTAGAGCAAGATGTTCCAGACATGATCATCTGCGATGTGATGATGCCGGAAATGGACGGATATACTTTTGTGGAACAAGTCCGGCAAAACGAACGCACCAGCTGGATTCCGGTTCTTTTCCTTTCAGCTAAGGGACAAAGTGCAGACCGAGTTAAAGGTCTAAACAAAGGTGCTGATGTTTATATGGTCAAGCCCTTTGAACCAGAAGAACTCGTAGCGCAAGTTGAATCCTCGCTGAAACAAACTATCCGTTGGAAAGAACACCAAGCAAAAGGAGGCGAAAACGGTTCCCGTATCCAGGTTCCCTTCGATGTGCAATTAACCCCAACCGAACTGAAAGTAGTTCAGTTTGTTGCTAGGGGTTTAGCTAACCGTGAAATTGCTGAAGAACTCAATGTTAGTCAGCGCACGGTTGAAAGCCATGTGTCCAATATGTTGGGCAAAACCAATCTCCACAACCGCACTGAACTAGCGCGGTGGGCGATTGAAAATCAAATGGCTTAAACAAAGTTAAGAGTTAAAAGTTAGGAGTTACGAATTATGAATTTTTTAACTTCTAACTCCTAACTCCTAACTAAAATTTACCAACCATCTTCTTCAGGGCTGGATTGGTGCAAAACTTCTAAATCCAGTTCATCCAGGTAAGTCAAGGCACTTTCAATCTGGGAAACAGTGCCCCGTAGTTCCAGATCGAAGCAGCTATATTGTGGCACGTTTGCGCTTACCTGAGCATCAGCAATAATAACTGTGATACCGTAGTGAGAAACCAGTCGTGAAATGACTGGTTCCTCATGCAAGTCTTTAGGAATACGAACCTGGATGCGAGTTTGGGTGCGTCTATTATCTAAAATATCAGTATTAGATTTTACTTGTTTATTGGGAATTGCCATTCTAGCTTCCTACTCGACTTCTGGAATGAGGGTTTTACTTTGCACGATTTCTTTTAACACTAGCGTCACTTATCCCACGCAGGCAAGCAAGAAAGTATTTACCTTGGCCAACCATTAATCTAGATGTAGTAAATGTGAAGAATTGCTCATAATTCGGTAGTTATGAGGTTAATTGTTATTCTATAGTGCTTTTCGAGCAGATTTAATATAGCTAATCTGTAGGGTTACAACAATTGTTATAACCCTAATTTATTGTGTATGAGATTTAATACTGAAGTTAGATCAGATGGATTTCTCTTTATCCACAAAAGTCAAAAACCTGGCGATTAGAAATGGCCAGGTCTAAAATTTAAACTAAAACTCAGCACTTTGCGGTGTACGCGGGAAGGGAATCACATCACGAATATTTCCCATACCAGTTATAAATTGCACGAGTCGTTCAAAACCTAGCCCGAAACCAGCGTGAGGGACAGTACCATAACGACGCAAATCAAGATACCACCACAAATCTTCTGGCTTTAATCCTTGCGCTAACACACGGCGTTCTAGAATTTCTAGGCGTTCTTCGCGCTGGGAACCACCGACAATTTCGCCAATTTTGGGTGCGAGAATATCCATTGCGCGGACGGTTTTTTCATCGTCGTTCAAGCGCATATAAAAAGCTTTGATTTGCGCTGGATAATCTGTAACGATCGCAGGCTTTTTAAATAATTGTTCAGCTAGATAGCGTTCGTGTTCTGATTGTAAATCTAAACCCCAACTCACTGGATATTCAAATTTAACATCAGCTTTTTCTAAAAGTTTGATGGCTTCTGTATAAGTTAAGCGTTCAAACTGATTATTAATAATATTTTCGGCTGTTGTCAACACAGATTTATCAATGCGTTCATTGAAAAATTCCATGTCTTCTGGGCAAGTTTCCAACACATATTTAAAAATGTGTTTGAGAAACGCCTCAGCTAAATCCATATCGCCTTCTAGATCACAAAAAGCCATTTCTGGCTCAACCATCCAAAACTCTGCTAGGTGGCGGGAGGTGTTGGAATTTTCTGCACGGAAGGTAGGGCCAAAGGTGTAGACGTTACTAAACGCCATCGCCATCACTTCCGCTTCCAACTGGCCGCTAACTGTTAAATATGTGGGTTTAGCAAAAAAATCTTGGCTGTAATCTACCGCTTGGTTTTCTGTGCGGGGGATATTCTTTAAATCTAAACTGGTAACGCTAAATAGTTCACCTGCGCCTTCGCAGTCGCTAGCAGTAATGATCGGTGTATGTACCCACAAAAAACCTCTTTCTTGGAAAAATTGGTGAATTGCTGTCGAACAAGCATTTCTGACGCGAAAAACTGCCCCAAAAGAATTAGTGCGCGATCGCAAATGTCCAATTGTTCGCAGAAACTCAAAGGAATGGCGTTTCTTTTGCAGGGGATATGTATCGGGATCAGCTTCGCCGTAAACTTTCACTGTCTCGGCTTTTAACTCAATCCTCTGTCCTTTACCGAGAGAAGCCACTAGTACCCCTGTAGCCTCAACAGCAGCACCCGTATTCAATTTTTTTAATATAGCTTCATAATCTGGCAAATCCTGATTAATGACGACTTGCAAATTAGCTAGCGATGAGCCGTCATTGACTTCGATAAAAGCAAATCCTTTTGACTCACGTTTTGTCCTCACCCAGCCTTGCACTTGGAGAGACTCATCAGGTTGACCACTTCGCAATATTTCTGCAATGCGTCGATTTACCATATTTATCCAGCATAAGACTTTAATATCCAGCCTATGATAACGCCCATTCCACCAAAGCGGACTACTTGCCAGAAAGGTTTTTTGAGACTACGCCAAGAAAATAACTGGCTTTCTAAGTTTAGTTCTAGCATTTCCAACTGCCGTTGAATTTGCCGTAACTCTGCTTTGATTTCTGGTGTCTGAGATTTATTGTGCTTTAATTTATCGCGGCGCTGTTGCCATTGTGCTTGTTGTTGGCGATCGCGTTGCACTTGATCGTAACGTTCTTTTAAGGATAGTAGCGATCGCTCTACTTCCTCTAATTCTTGTTCAAAATCTGGTTCTGGATTTTCTGCTGACGACTGTGATTGTTTTGGCGGCTTCATGTACAAGTAGTAAACTAAGATTAAAGGCGAGTCTGCCAATAGTCCAAATTAAAACTATGAGTTTTTGACTCAGCACTCAATACAGGCTAAACGCCCCGCTATCGCTAACAGCACTCAGCACTCATAATTATGTCTCAATCTACTCAGCTGCCTAAAACCAGTCAACTGAATGAACTTAGTACTCTGGAACTAGCTCAAGCCCTTATGGAAAGGCTCACTATTTCCCCTAACGATTGGCATCGCCTCAAGTCTAACCGCAATTCCCGCGCTAATGAACAAGTGGCAGCAGCGATTGTGTATCTTTTAAAGAATCAGCCAGAAGAAGCTCAAGCTAGATTACAACAAGCAGTTGGTTGGTTAGATCGCTCTATTTCTGCCCCTCCCTGTCCGACTCACGGAAAAAGTTAGGAGTTATGAATTATTATTCAACTCCTAACTTTTAACTCCTAACTCCTAACTACATCATCGCCGCAGAGATAATCCCCGGCGATTTTCCATTTGTTTACAAAGCCTCAATTCTGTGCCTTTACGGTTCCACTCTACCTGATCAAAAATTTGATGCAGAAGACATAAACCACGACCATTTTCTGACTCATCTGGTGGAAGATAGTCTGTTGGTTCTTCATTACTAGTAGATGAAGGAGTAAAGCCACTACCTTGGTCTGAAATGATCCACCAATATTGATTATCTATTACGGAAAAACGAACTACAACTGTTTTACTCGGATCGAGATTATTACCATGTTTAGCTGCATTTACTAGGGCTTCTTGAAGTCCTAGCCGCAGTTCTGCTTGTAATCTTGCTGGAATTTCTGCCAACAATAAGTCTAAGATGGGACAAAGGTAGAGGGTTGAGGCAAAACTAATAGTGCCCCAATAACGTCCAACTGGACGGAGTGAAATAGTAATCACAAGAGAAACCCCATAGCTTTCAGTTAGCTAGACATCAGTTTGCTATTACAGTCACCCTGATAAAACTTGAGGTGGTCATGCTGCCTTCAAACTTGCGTCTTTAAAACTAAATTTTGAAAATGCTAGGGAGCATGGCTCTATAACTATGAATTGGGATTGTTTACGTATATATCGGCTGGAATAAGTTTGATAATGAAGTCAGCAAATTAAGAATATGCTGTTAATTTTAGAGAGTATTGGCATACTCTAGTTAGTTGCCGATTTATAATTTACGTAATCCTCTTCATGCTTTTAAGAACCTATGCAACTTGAATTTATTTAAACAAAATGAATTTTTATTTTTGGCTTAATTCAATTTTAGCATCTTTAGTATGCACTAGACTAAAATTTTCAAATTTCAGTTTTTTTGAAGGAATTACTACCCTTGTCAAAATGTGATAGCACAAGAAAGGCGGCAGTTTCAACATGAGCAGTTTGAGGAAAAAAATCAGCAGGTTGTACCCGTGTGATGGTATATTGCCCATCTTGACAAAGCAATTTCAGGTCGCGGGCGAGGGTAGCTACTTTACAGCTGACGTAAACGATCCGAGATGGTTTCAATTGCCGTAAAGTATCTATGACTGCGCGATCGCACCCCTTACGTGGCGGATCGAGTATTACTACTTCTGGTATTGTGCCCATTTGGGGAAGCAATTTTTCTACTGCCCCGACTTGGAATGTCGCATTATCAATTCCGTTGCGGTGGGCATTCAAAATTGCTTGTTCTACTGCTGCTGCTTGCACTTCTAATCCTGTAGCAATACGTACTTTTTTGGCGAGGGGTAAAGTTAAAGTCCCTATACCACAATAGGCATCAACTAGGAACTCATGCCCTTGAAGATTGAGTTCTGATTGAATTACCTGTAATAGTGCCTCTGCTGTTTCGGTATACACTTGGAAAAATGTATCTGGGCGTACTTGAAATTCCAGTCCAGCAAAATTTTCACGCAGGTGGGGTACTCCAGCGATGCAACGGGTTTCTGATCCAAAGATAGCATTTGTGCGATCGCTATTGCGGTTGAGCGACACTCCCACTAACTGCGGATAGCGCTTTAACCATTCCTGGGCTTGGGTTTCAATTCCTGATAAATTCCAGTCCTTCACCACCAAAGTCAGCAACATTTCTCCAGTGTGTCGGCCAATGCGTAAACCGAGATGGCGAATTTTTCCTTGGTGGCGCTGTTCGTCGTAAATTTGCCAACCTTGCTGTTGAATATCCTGCTTAACTTCGGCAAGTAAGGGATTTAATCGCGCATCTTGAGCTGGACATTGATTTAAATTAATTAATTGGTGACTACCTTTTTGATAGTAACCAGCCTGTACTTGTCCTGTTGCCGATAGCGAGAGAGGATATGTAGATTTGTTACGGTAGCCGAAAGCGGAAGGGGCAGCAAGTACCGGATCTACTGGTGGTTGAATAAAACCGCCAATGCGCTCTATTGCTTGGATAACTTGATTTTGCTTGGCTACTAGCTGGTAATCATAATTAATATGCTGCCACTGGCAACCACCGCACTTATCCGCCACAATGCAACTAGGTCGTATACGGTGGGGGGATGCCTCCAATAGCTGTTGAAGCTTACCGTGGGCGTATTTAGGTTTAACATGTACTAAGCGGACAATGGCGCGATCGCCTGGGACAGTATCTGGGACAAACACTACACGTTCATCAGCGCGTCCCACACCATCACCTGTATCACTCAGGTTAGCGATCGTCACTTCAATTAATTCACCCTGTTGCCAAATTATTTTAGTCATTTGTCGTTTGTCATTTGTCATTTGTTATTGGGCATGGGGCATTAGGAAAACACTTTTTTTATCCCCACTCCCCAGTCCTCACTTCCCCAAACAGATAAATTCAATACATAAGTAGCTCCGATCCCTTCACTTGTGTACCTCCAACTCGCTAAACTAACAGATAATATTTCAGGTGATTTCAATCATCATGACTGTAATTAGCCAAGTTATTCTCAAAGCCGACGACGAACTGCGTTATCCCAGCAGTGGCGAACTTAAAAATATCAAAGACTTTTTGCAAACCGGTGTACAACGGACGCGGATTGCGGCTACCTTAGCTGAAAACGAAAAGAAGATAGTTCAAGAAGCAACCAAACAACTTTGGCAGAAGCGTCCTGACTTTATCTCCCCTGGAGGTAATGCTTACGGTGAACGCCAACGCTCTCTATGTATCCGTGATTTTGGCTGGTACTTACGCCTAATTACTTATGGTGTACTTGCCGGTGACAAAGAGCCAATTGAAAAAATCGGTTTGATTGGTGTCCGGGAAATGTATAATTCATTGGGCGTTCCCGTGCCTGGAATGGTAGAAGCGATCAATTCCCTCAAAACAGCCTCTCTTAGCTTACTGAGTGCGGAAGACGCTGCCGAAGCAGCACCTTACTTTGATTACATCATTCAAGCGATGTCTTAATACAAAGTGTGTGCTGGTTCTAGGAATATAGTTCCGGTCTACTAGAGTGAGTGCAAAATATTAGCACTCGATAGGCATAAGATCCCCAATTTGATCATACCTTCCCCACATTTGGTAGTGGCTATGGCAAAATCTCTGTCAAGTTAACAACCAGTTGTGGGGAAATTTTATGGGTATGGGGCAAAACAGTTCCGTTAGAGGTAGCGGGGCGTTTAGCCCGTTCCGAGTTCCGATTTGAAATTTTCCCTACTCAGCACTCAGCACTCATTACTCAGGACTCTTGAGGGGCATTGCTCAAAAGACAAGGACAACAATATAGATACAAAAAACCGACAGTCCTTGATTAAGGCTGTCGGCTATTAAGTGTGTTCCCTATTAATGACTCGGCTAGAGTTCAGTTGTCATTAATTATGCCTAGTTAGCGAGATGAACGAGACGATCCTAATCATCGATATGTGTGATTCTCGTCACTTGATTGTTACATCTAAACTGCATATACCCGAATAATCTCTGAGTGAGACTAGACTCACGTAAGTAAAGGAGCTAGAAATTTCACCAACATTAAAAAATAAAGTTATCTTTAAAGACTAAAGCATTTGGTGTGCTAATGATCTTCATCTTGTCTAGTTCATGGTCGGAATAAATCCTGTTGAGTGCATTCTGGGGTTTTACTACCCCTCCATCCAAGAAACAAGTTTGCTTGTAATAAAGGCTGCACGGCATCTACTGCCAATATTTACCAAGATGAAAATACAGGTATTTAGTTAAAGTTTAATTGAAGAGCGATCGCGCTTAAATTTACACAAAATTAGAAATGAGTAGCTTGCCGTTGTAGGCATGGCGCTTTGCAGCATAAATTAGCATCCCAAAATGCTTTTAACGCCATTCACCAACATAGCTACTAATTGAACTGATGCGGTAGCTGCATAAATTGTATTCAACATTGCTCCTACTGCTGCTGATATTGTCTCCATACTAGCTCCTGCTATAAGCATTGTTATTACTGTGCTTGAAATAGAAAGAATTCCAGTAGCAGCTATACCCGAACCAGCTAAAATTACGCCAATCATAGCAATAACAATAGTCCATTCCAATGGATTAGGAGTGTGACAAGCCTGAATAAAGATTATAGGAAAATTCATTTTACTACTTCAATAATGTTGCATTTAGTTAAGCTTAATTTTACAAATAAGCCTTTCTGTATTAGAATAATAAGATTACTCAACTAATTATCAACCTTAAGCTTTGGCTAAAAAATTACGTATTTTTGCAGTTGCCTTCATTGAGTAAATCACAATAGCGCGATAAGCTAGAGTTAGGAGCAGAAATGATTCACAACTGGCAAAAAACCTAGCTTGGGGTAACGATGGCAACAGAACAAAAGCACAGCAATTATTTATCAGAAGCCGAAAGCCGTTTGCGTCAACTTTCTCTTGAGAAGTTGCGAGTAGCAGTTGCAATTATTGCTTATCTACAAAAAATAGAAGAAAGTGAAGCTACTGAAAAAATATTATTAAATATTCCTGATTTTGCCGAATATTTCCGTGAAATTGAAAAAAATGAAGACAAATTAGAAAATACTGCCTCAAATCAGATTGCGTCAGATGAAGAAGTATGGCAGGCTTACTTAGCAGTTGAAAAAAAATGGGAAGAGGTATTCCTTAAGCTTGCAAACTCCTAAATTTCTCACTATTTCTCAAGTCTTAGATATTCACCAACGCCAAATTCAAAGATTTCGTGGAACATCAGGTGTGAGAGACGAAGGTTTGCTAGATTCAGCACTGGCACAAGCTCAAGCTACTTTTGGCGGTGAACTTCTCCATCCAACAATTCACGAGCAAGCAGTAGCGTACCTTTACCATTTAGCAATGAACCATCCGTTTATTGATGGCAACAAGCGTACCGCTTTCGCTGTTATGCTTACTTTTTTGAACTTAAATGGCTATACTCTCAACCTATCCCAAGAGCAAGCTTACAACTTGGTGATTCAAGTAGTTCAGAAAGAAATATCCAAAGAAGAATTGTCTACATTTCTGGAACTGCACTTACAGCGCAAGTAAATCGATAGAATAATGCTCTGTCCCCCCAGAGTGCATTACTTCCATGACTGCAACCTCAAAACCAGCCTTTTCCCCCCAAGAAATTGCTGCTGAAGGTCTTAAACCAGAAGAATACGCAGAAATTGTCCGTCGGCTAGGCCGTCATCCCAACAAAGCTGAACTGGGAATGTTTGGCGTGATGTGGTCAGAGCATTGCTGTTATAAAAATTCTCGACCTCTACTCAAACAATTTCCCACCGAGGGCCCCCGCATCCTCGTGGGGCCTGGTGAAAATGCTGGTGTTGTAGACTTGGGTGATGGACTCCAACTAGCTTTTAAGATTGAATCCCACAACCACCCCTCAGCGGTCGAACCCTTTCAAGGAGCTGCAACGGGAGTCGGAGGTATTCTCAGAGATATTTTTACAATGGGTGCGCGTCCCATTGCCCTATTAAACTCGCTGCGCTTTGGTTTCTTAGAAGATCCCAAAACCCAACGGCTATTCACTGGTGTGGTGGCAGGAATCTCTCATTATGGTAACTGTGTGGGAGTACCCACCGTTGGCGGCGAAGTTTACTTTGACTCTGCTTACTCTGGTAATCCTCTGGTGAACGTTATGGCATTGGGGTTGATGGAAACCTCAGAAATCGTCAAATCTGGAGCATCTGGCTTAGGCAACCCCGTGCTGTATGTTGGTTCCACCACTGGGCGTGATGGTATGGGAGGCGCGAGTTTTGCTAGTGCAGAATTGAGCGATCAATCCATAGACGATCGC
Source organism: Nostoc punctiforme NIES-2108 (assembly GCA_003326195.1). Classification (GTDB taxonomy): domain Bacteria; phylum Cyanobacteriota; class Cyanobacteriia; order Cyanobacteriales; family Nostocaceae; genus Nostoc; species Nostoc punctiforme_A. The sequence goes on along the minus strand of LXQE01000125.1, from coordinate 35,813 downwards.
CCTGCTGTGCAAGTGGGCGATCCCTTTTTGGAAAAGTCGTTAATTGAAGCTTGTCTGGAGGCGTTTAAGACGGGTGCAGTTGTTGCCGCCCAAGATATGGGAGCAGCGGGAATCACCTGTTCTACCTCAGAGATGGCGGCAAAAGGTGGTGTGGGAATTGAACTAGATTTAGATAAGATTCCCGTCAGAGAAACGGGGATGGTTCCCTATGAATATCTGCTTTCGGAATCTCAAGAACGAATGCTGTTTGTTGCTCATAAAGGGCGTGAGCAAGAATTAATCGACATTTTTCACCGTTGGGGACTTCAAGCCGTTGTTGCTGGTACAGTCATCGCTGAACCTATTGTGCGGATTCTCTTTCAGGGTGAAGTAGCAGCAGAAATTCCCGCTGAGGCTTTGGCGGAGAATACGCCACTATATAATCGGGAGTTATTGGCAGAAGCACCAGAATATGCGCGTCAAGCTTGGGAATGGACTCCTGATTCCCTACCTCCTTCTACAACTGCTGGAATAGAACTTCTAGGAGGGCTGCAAAGTTGGAATGATATTCTCTTAACTTTGCTCGATACACCAACGATCGCTTCTAAAAATTGGGTATATCGTCAGTATGACCATCAAGTACAAAATAATACAGTAATACTTCCAGGTGGCGCAGATGCGGCTGTTATCCGTTTGCGCCCCCTTGAAGAGGATAGGGAACGGGGGAGCGGGGGAGCAGAGGAGCAGAGAAGAATTCACAATGTCCAACGCGGTGTTGCTGCCACGGTAGATTGCAATCCTCGTTATGTTTATCTTGACCCTTACGAAGGAGCTAAGGCAGTGGTGGCAGAAGCTGCACGCAATCTTAGCTGTGTAGGTGCTGAACCTCTGGCAGTGACGGATAATCTAAATTTTGGCTCTCCAGAAAAACCCATTGGTTACTGGCAATTGGCAGAAGCTTGTCGCGGTTTGGCGGAAGGTTGCCGAGAATTGGCGACACCAGTCACGGGCGGAAATGTCTCTTTGTACAACGAAACTCTTGATTCTCAAGGCATCCCACAACCCATTTATCCCACTCCTGTTGTCGGAATGGTGGGCTTAATTCCTGATATAACCAAAATTTGTGGTCAAGGTTGGCAAGCATCCGGCGATGTGATTTATCTTCTCGGATTGCCTTTGGCATCCCAAATCAGTTTGGGAGCATCTGAATATTTAGCTACTATTCACRATACTGTTGCTGGAAAACCGCCACKGGTAGATTTTGACTTGGAACGCCGTGTGCAGAAAGTTTGTCGTGAAGGAATTCGTAATGGTTGGGTACGTTCAGCCCACGATTCTGCTGAGGGAGGAGTGGCGATCGCTATAGCCGAATGTTGTCTTGCTGGCAATCTTGGTGCTGAAATCAATTTAGAAATAGTACCTACACAGTTAAACCACGGCAGTTGCTCCACTTGGGGAGACCCCAAGACCGCACTGCCTCGCCTTGACGAGGTGTTGTTTGCCGAAGGTGGTGCCAGAATTTTAGTTTCTGTAGCATCAGCACAACAAGAAATTTGGGAATCATATTTACAGGAACATCTGGGTCAAGAGTGGCAAAAACTGGGTGTAGTTGGTAATTTTGAGACGGGTTTGGGGGTTTTCACCACTGATAACCAAACCTTAATCAAAGTTAGTATCGAAGATATGAACGATCGCTACTTCCATGCGATCGCCAAACGTCTCGCCATCCATACCACTACCCCCGAAGAAGTTAGGAGTTGAAAGTGAGGAGTTAGGAATAAAAAGCATAACTCCTAACGCCTAACTCTTTTATTAACGTCTCTGAGCAAAATTACGGTACTGTTTTAATGGATGGTTAAAGATTTGTTAAGAAATCCTCAACCATTTATATAATCCCAGTAACTTGACTACCGATTTTAGATTTTGAATTTTAGATTTTGGATTAGGGGCATTGCTTCTAGTTCATATCTTGCTCTTACTGGGCAAAAAATCTAAAATCGCCATTCTTAAATCCCAAGCCGCATCCTTACTACGGTGCGATCAATCCAAAAGACGCTCGCGGACTCGCTGACGCTCCGCTATCGTCAATCTCAAATCCAAACTTGATTGACCCCCCACCAGGAGCAAAGCTAGCATGATTTCTATTCATTCTCTCACTTCGGATGAATACCCCGACCAGACCAACAACCCAATCAATAGTCATGAAAATCAGTCTGACAAGCCAGAAGAAGCTTGCGGTGTTTTTGGGATCTACGCCCCAGGAGAAAACGTTGCTAAACTGACCTACTTTGGATTGTATGCCCTCCAGCATCGGGGTCAAGAATCAGCTGGTATTGCCACCTTTGAGGGGACAAAGGTACATCTCCACAAAGATATGGGTTTGGTGTCTCAAGTTTTCAATGAATCTGTCTTGGATCAATTGCCCGGTAATCTTGCTGTTGGTCACACTCGTTATTCCACCACAGGTTCTAGCCGCAAAGTTAATGCTCAACCCGCAGTACTAGAAACTCGCTTAGGTTCAATAGCTTTAGCGCATAATGGTAATCTAGTCAACACGGTGCAACTACGTCAAGAGTTGCTTGAGAAAAAATGTAACTTAGTTACAACAACAGACTCAGAAATGATCGCTTTTGCGATCGCCGAAGCCATAGATACGGGCGCTGATTGGCTAGAAGGTGCAATTAAGGCATTTCACCGTTGCCAAGGAGCCTTTAGTTTAGTTATTGGCACTCCCGTCGGCGTTATGGGTGTCCGTGACCCTAATGGAATCCGCCCCTTAGTAATTGGCACTTTGGCTGGTAATCCAGTCCGTTACGTTTTGGCTTCCGAGACTTGTGGTTTAGATATCATTGGAGCCGAATACCTGCGAGACGTAGAACCAGGTGAATTAGTTTGGATTACTGAAGAAGGTTTGGCTTCTTATCATTGGAGTCAAAAATCTGAGCGGAAATTGTGTATCTTTGAAATGATTTACTTTGCCCGCCCTGATAGCGTTATGCACAACGAGAGTTTGTACAGCTATCGAATGCGATTAGGACACCAGCTAGCTAAAGAATCTTGTGTAGATGCCGATATTGTCTTTGGTGTTCCTGATTCTGGTATACCTGCTGCTATTGGATTTTCCCAAGCGTCTGGTGTCGCTTACGGCGAAGGACTGATTAAAAATCGTTATGTTGGGCGAACCTTCATTCAACCAACCCAAACCATGCGGGAATCGGGTCTGCGGATGAAACTCAACCCCCTCAAAGATGTGCTGCTAGGTAAACGAGTAATTATTGTAGACGACTCGATTGTACGGGGTACTACCAGCCGTAAATTAGTCAAAACCTTACGTGAAGCAGGTGCAGTAGAGGTACACATGCGAATTTCGTCTCCGCCTGTAACTCATCCCTGCTTCTATGGCATCGATACCGATTCTCAGGATCAGCTAATTGCTGCTACCAAGTCAGTAGCAGAAATTGCCAAGCAACTGGAAGTAGACAGTCTTGCCTATCTGAGTTGGGAAGGAATGCTAGAAGCAACACGAGAAGACACCAATAGTTTCTGTTCTGCCTGCTTCACCGGAGATTATCCCGTAACGATTCCTGAGCAAGTGAAACGTTCTAAGCTGATCTTAGAAAAGGTAGTGGTGTAGGGGCTTCAAACAGAAGAACCCCACCCCGCCAACGCTACGCTTTGTCTCCCCTCCCCGCAAGCGAGGAGGGGATTAAGGAATGGGGTGTAAGATTAGGATTCTTCTGGGGATGATTCTGATTTTTCTGGCTTGAGTAAGGGGAAGGCGATCGCATCCCGAATACTGGCACAATCGGTTAATAACATCACTAACCGATCAATCCCAATCCCTAAACCACCTGTAGGCGGCATACCGTATTCCAAAGCTGTCAGAAAGTCTTCATCTACACCTTGGGCTTCCAAGTCGCCAGCAGCTTTCCGCGCCGCTTGAGCTTCTAAACGTTCTCTTTGATCGATGGGATCGGTAAGTTCTGAGAAACTATTCCCAGTTTCTCGCCCGACTATAAATAACTCAAATCGTTCTACCAAACCAGGCACAGAACGGTGAGGTTTTGCTAAGGGCGAAATTTCTACAGGGTAATCAATTACAAAGGTAGGTTGAATTAAATTGGCTTCTACCTTCTCTTCAAAGGCTAAATTTAGTAACTTACCAATTGATTGTGCTTCATCTATACCAGGAATAGCAGCATTTTTACTCGCTGTTTTCGCTTCTTCCAAACTTTGGAACGAATTAAAATCCAAGCCTGTAAATTCTTTCACTAGATCGTGCATTGTCACCCGTCGCCAAGGTGGTGTTAAATCTATCGGTTCCCCTTGGTAGGTAATTTCCAATGTACCGAGTACCTCTTGGGCGACAGTGGTAATAATCCCTTCAGTCAACGCCATCATATCGTTGTAGTCGGCGTAGGCTTGGTAAACTTCAATCGTCGTAAATTCGGGATTGTGTCGAGTCGAAATTCCCTCATTGCGGAAAACCCGCCCCAATTCAAACACCTTTTCAAAACCACCTACAATCAACCGCTTGAGATGGAGTTCTGTAGCAATTCGCAGATACAACTCCATTTCTAAAGTGTTGTGGTAGGTAATAAATGGACGCGCATCTGCACCTCCAGTCTCACTTTGTAAAACTGGCGTTTCAATTTCCAGAAAATCTCGCTGTTCTAAATAGCGGCGAATACCGGCAGTAATTTGGGCGCGACGGCGGAAAGTTTGCCGCACTTCTGGGTTTACAATCAAGTCAACGTAGCGCTGACGGTAGCGCTTGGCAACATCCGTTAATCCATGCCACTTGTCGGGTAGAGGTAACAGGGATTTAGTGAGGATAGTATATTGTTTAACGTAGACAGATAACTCGCCCTTTTCAGTCCGTTTAATAGTACCTTTGGCTCCGAGAATGTCGCCTGCATCTGTAAGTTGCTTCAGGTGATTGAAGGCATCGGCATCAATATCTGCCATACCTTCTTGGATGCGATTTTTATCCAGATAAAGCTGAATTGTGCCGGTTTCATCTTGCAAGGTGAAGAAAGCTAATTTACCGAAAACGCGACGTGCCATAATGCGTCCGGCTATGGCAACTTCCAAATCAACTTCTTCACCACTGGATAAATCGGCAAATTTTTCTTGCAACTGCGCTGCGTGATGGGTGGATTCCCAACGATAGGCATAAGGATTAGTCCCTAGCTGCTTAAGCTGTTCTACTTTCTCCAGCCTGGCGGCTCGGATATCTTCTTCCGACATGGTAACGAACTAAATAGGGCAAGATTAATTATAGATGCTGCCAAAGTTGAGAGTAAGAGATAATCGCCTAAAAATGATGTGCGGATGGCTAAAGGAAATACACAATGACACAAACTAGAGTCCGTCTATGGACTGTAAACGAATATCACCGGATGTTTGAAACGGGTATTCTTACAGAAAATGAACGGGTTGAACTGATTGAAGGGCAAGTTGTTGTTGTTATCCAGATGAGTGCCAAAAAGCCTCCTTACGCAGCGACAACGCTGTGTGCGTCTGACTACCTCAAGCGGCTGCTATCAGAAGTTGGCTTAGTTCGGGTGCAAGATCCCATTCAGTTGAGCCAATACTCGGAACCTGAGCCAGGTATCGCTGTTGTCCAGATTGATGCGCGAAAGTACATTGAGTCATCCTGCACCAAATGAAATCTTTATTGAATTTATTTTGCAGTAGGATGCAACGTTATCCTTGATTGCCTTTCCAGAAATCGAAGTGCCAATTAGTCAAATTTTTCCATCAGTTCTACAAATCAAACCTTTACTTCTCTGCTATTTTTAGCAAATGTCTAGATGAAATAGCCTTTATTTTCAAGTTAGTAAATTGCACGATCGCCTTTACTAAGTCTTGCTGTTCTGGTTGCAAATTTAGTTTTTCTAGCGCTTGCTTGATATTATTACCAGCCCGGAGATTGTGATTAAGTTGGTCACGCTGAGATGAGTTTAATACTGCCGCAATTTCCTTATTTCTTCTCTGACGCACAGCCTGGAGTTCCTGGCGTTGTAAGGGAGTCAGGCTAATCTCCGACGAGGTGGAGTAGCTTGCAGTTTTGCTACTTTGGGGGAAAATAACACCATAAGTCGTATTGATTTGAACGGGTACAGCTAAGGCAATTCCCGGCATGAAGAGGACAAGAGCAAGAATATTAGCGAACATAGACAGCCGTTTTGTCAAGTAAATTGCCATATTGAGAAATATCTAGTACAATCTGGCAGAAGTTTGCCTACCTTTAACAAGTTGCTCAAGTAACTTATCTGGTTAATTAACTTCCAAAACCAGGAATTAAATGCTTGAGGGCACGACCGGCAACATCGCCATAGCGCAGTTCTCCACACATAATCTTACCCATGATTTGGGGAGCCGAGGGATGCTTAACACCAACTTTGTAGCCAATGTTGGAAAACCGATAGAATGCTCCAGCTAATTTTTGCGCCCAAGCCATCTCAGTACCCAACTCTTCATTAATGGCTTCGCTATATTTTTCTAAAGCGTTAGTGTCACCAGAAAGTGCTTCATTAATAGTTGCGGCTGCGAGTAAACCACTAAAAATTGAGGGGCGAATGCCTTCTGCTGTCATGGGATCAACCACACAAGCAGCTTCCCCAGCTAAAACCGCATTTTGCGTGTGTAGCTTTTGATTACCATCCCAAATACATAGGGGATGACCATATTGTTTGCCGGTTTTGAGGTCTACATTCAACGATTTGGCGTACTCATCCAAAATCTTTTTGAAATCCTGGGGTTGACGACCAATAAACGTCCCAACACCTATAGAATAACCATCAGCTTTGGGGAAGTTCCAGAGATAGCCGTTTTTGACCAAGCCAAACTCAAAATGAATTGTGGGTTTGTTTTCCATGATGCCAGGGATTTCTGCCTCTAAAGCCCCTGTGAGCAAACGTTTACGTTCTTTGAAACCTAGCCATTTTGCCATTGATCCTTTAGCACCATCGGCTGCGATTAAGTAGCGACCTGTAACTGCACCATTAGCTGTGTTAACTTGCCAATAGTCACTTTGAAATTCAATACCAGTTACTTCCGTATTATCTCGCAGTTCAGCCCCTTGCTTTTGTCCTTGCTGCACTAGGAAATGGTCAAAAATATCTCGTCGCACCATCCAGACTGGTTCTTTGGTGGCGATTTTTGCTTCCACGGGGTCGCCCAATTTCCAGGTAAAACGAAGGGAGTTGGCTTTCACAGAAATCGCTGGGCTAAAATCAAAGTCAAACCATTGAGCGATCGCTGGAGATACACCACCGCCACAAGGTTTATATCTTGGCAGAGATTCTTTTTCTAAGACTAATACTGAGCGACCTTGTTTGGCTAAATGATAGGCAGCTGTTCCACCAGCTGGCCCAGCGCCGACGATGATGCAGTCATACATAAGGCTGAATTTTTGCTCCCCAATTAGTTTATTTTCTATTGAGATACTTTTGATCAATTTTTGCTAGATACCTAAGAAATGATAAAGGCTGAAGAATTTATCCATTATCCTTCAGCCTTTATACTTAAGACTTGAGACTTCAAACAGTCGTGATGTCTTTTTCTTTTTCTGCCAACAGTGAGTCTATTTTGGCATTATACTCATTTGTCAGTTTTTGCAAGTTGTCTTGTTGGTCTTTTGATTCATCTTTGGAGATTTCAGAGGCTTTCTCCTGTTTGCGAATGGCATCTATGGCATCGCGGCGAATGTTACGAATAGCAACACGACCCTCTTCAGCATATTTGGATGCCATTTTGACGAATTCTTTACGACGCTCGCTGGTTAAGGGCGGAATATTCAACCGGATTACAGAACCGTCGTTACTGGGTGTTAAACCCACATCTGAGAGGGAAATAGCCTTCTCAATGATGTTTAGGGTGTTGCGCTCGTAGGGTTGAATTAAGATCGTCGTAGCATCCGGTGTGCTAATATTTGCCAGTGATTTTAAGGAAGTAGGCGAACCGTAATAGTCCACCAATACCTTATCTAATAAACTCGCATTGGCGCGACCAGTGCGAATTGAATTAAAAGCTCGTTGAGTTGCCTCAACGGTTTTTTGCATCGTACTTTCAGCTTCAGCTAATTTCACAAGAACCTCCCACAAGGGTGCCGATGGATTCTCCCATGACTGCTCGGTGGATATTTCCTCGCACCGTTAGGTCAAATACCAAAATTGGGATATTATTTTCTTTACACAAGGCGATCGCAGTACTATCCATCACCCGCAAATCTTTGGCTAAAACGTGCGCGTAGGTTAAGCTATTGTAACGCTTGGCGTCAGGATAAATATGAGGATCGGCATCATATACTCCATCTACTTTGGTGGCTTTAAAAATCACCTCAGCATCAATTTCTGCGGCTCTTAATGCCGCAGTCGTATCTGTAGTAAAAAAGGGATTTCCAGAACCAGCGCCAAAAATTACCACCCGTCCTTTTTCAAGATGACGGATGGCACGACGACGGATGTATGGTTCTGCTAATTCTTGCATAGCGATCGCGGTTTGCACTCGCGTCTGTACTCCTATGCGTTCTAGCGAATCTTGCAGCGTCATGGCATTCATTACCGTGGCAATCATCCCGATATAGTCAGCGGTTGCCCTGTCCATCCCCGCCGACGCTGCTTTGACGCCACGAAAAATATTGCCGCCGCCAACAACTATGGCGATTTGAGTACCAGTGGCTATCACCTCTGCTAATTCTTGTGCTATTCCTTTGACCACTTCGGGATCAATGCCATAGCCCATGTTGCCCATTAAGGCTTCACCGCTCAGTTTGAGTAAAACCCGTCGGTAATTCGTTCCCATGAAGTTACGCTTTATCAAAAAAGTTGCAATTGCCTCCAATTTAAGATAACAGTTACAGGGACTATCTATGTCTAGTTACGCCAAATCAATGTAGTACCTACTGGTTCTGTTTGTGGTATGGCTATTTCTTCACCTTTAAATAGAGAGGCGATCGCAGTTCTCAAATAATCCTCTCCCACTGATAATCGCTTTTGGGGATGATTATCAATTTTACCTTTGTAACGGACTATACCATTTGTGTCTATGAGAAAGGCCGTTGGTGTTTTTGTTGCACCGAAACTACCGGTCACATCTTGCGTTGAGTCCCACAGGTAAGGGAAGTTCAACTGGTGACGCAGGGCAAAAGCTTTCATATTTTCAAAGCTTGACCTAGTGTCGTAGTCAACATTACTACCATTGAGTCCAATTAGTGTGAAGCTTTTTGGGGCAAATTCGGCTTGAATGTTTTTTAGCCTGCCTAAATACCGCTCTACATAAGGGCAGTGGTTACACATGGAAATAACGCCGACTGCTCGGAACTTCTCAAGATAACGCCTGAGATGGTGTACTTGACCATCAATTCCTGGCAATTCAAAATCCGGTGCGTAGCTCCCAACGGGAGTATCAATTGTTTCTAGTAGATTCATGTTTTCTGGCTCGCAGAACTAGGAACAAAAAAAATATTGTTAAATTCAGCGTCAGTTTCCAGTTCCAAACCACCCCTTAGCCGATGCCTCATATTCGCCAATCTTATAGACCAAATTTGCGATCGTAAATTGTGAAACTACTGAATCTAGCACTGATGCTAATTCTCTCACATCTAAAAAATAGCCAAAATATTACTCACATTAAAAAAGTTATGATTTCAACTACTGACATAATCTCAGTTGTGAGTAAATTACCTCTATCAACAAGATGAAAACTCTATACTGGATAAGACTATCAGCTTAGAAGCTTTCCTGGTATATGTATAGGCTATCACTAGAGCAAAAGATTTATTTTGAAAATCTGATAAATTTTATGCAAATTAAAAACAATTTTACTTGTGCCTTGCTGTTAAAAACCTTTATATCCTTGTGATCATCAAATTTTCCATGACAACCTCAAGTTCAAAAATAGCACTTAACTCTACAAAAACCTGGATTTGGCAAGATTTTCCGATCTGCTATCAAACCCAAGGAACTACAGGACCAGCTGTTGTCCTAGTGCATGGATTTGGTGCTTCTTGGTGGCACTGGCGAAAAAATATTCCTGTATTAGCGGAAAATTGCCGTGTTTATACTATTGATTTGATTGGTTTTGGTGCTTCCGCAAAACCTCAACCTGGTGAAAAAATTACCTACACATTAGAAACCTGGGGACAGCAAGTAGCAGATTTTTGCCGTGAAGTAGTGGGTGAGCCAGCTTTTTTAGTGGGAAATTCCATTGGCTGTATTGTCGCTATGCAAGCAGCAGTAAGTAATCCAGATATTGCCTTGGGAGTTGCTTTACTCAACTGTTCTTTACGGCTGTTGCACGATCGCAAACGGGAAACTTTACCTTTATCTCGTCGTTACGGAGCGCCTTTACTGCAACGCCTGTTATCTATCAAACCAGTTGGTGATTTCTTTTTCAATCAACTCGCCAAACCGAAAACGGTGCGAAAAATTCTGCTGCAAGCTTATGCAAATGCGGAGATGGTGACAGATGAGTTAGTAGATATTCTCACTTCACCAGCAAGCGATCCGGGGGCTGGGGCTGTGTTTCTTGCCTTTACTTCTTATTCTACAGGGCCATTACCAGAAGACCTTTTGCCATTGTTACAGTGTCCGGCGATTATCTTGTGGGGAACAGCCGATCCGTGGGAACCAATTAAGTTAGGGAGAGAATTAGCTAACTTTCCCCAAGTAGAAAAGTTTATTCCTTTAGAGGGAGTGGGGCATTGTCCGCAGGATGAAGCGCCGGAGTTAGTCAATCCGATTTTACTCGATTGGATTTTGGAGCGATCGCGGTAAGAAACTCGGCTCAATTTTCACATAATGGGTGCTATTTAATATATTCAAAAAGATTAGTTTCAGCCATTAAAGGGGCTTAACGTTATTTCAGCCCCTTTAATGGCTGAAACGGAAATTCACACCTGAGTCAGTTAATGTAAGTGGGGCCTTCGATAACAGTTCCATCGGGCATAGTAGTATTCCAGAACAAAATACCCGTCATGTACTGGTTAATAGTGAAATATTTGGCACCAGTAAAACTAGCATCAGCCAAAATAGCGTTGTTGAAAACAGCACCTCTCAAATTAGCATTCCACAAGATAGCTTCTCTCAAGTTAGCTCCCTCCAAAATGCAATTACTCAAATTAGCGTTAGTCAAGTTAGTTCCCCGCAAATGAGCACCAGTCAAATCAGCGTTACTCAAGTCAGTTCCATCCATCCAGGCACCAGCAAAGTCAGCAGCGAGCAGACAGGCTCCGCTCAAATTAATACTCGACCACGGAGCATGGTGCAAGTGAGACCCCATCAGATTAATTCCTCTGAGGTCAGCTCCCTCCAAAACACACTCCATGTCCTCAATACGAATCAAGGGAAAATTCCTTTCCCCAGCAGCATAGCGTCTGAGCAATTCTTCTCCAGTAATCTCTTCCCCGGAACCAACCATCTCCATAACTCTATTCCTCAAATATTTGATTTTTTCAGAGTAATAAAAGAGCGTTAGCAATAGGGTACTCAAGGCAATTAGTAACTCAAAACTAACTGACTTAAAAAGAAGGCAAGGGCTGCACTGCCCAAAGGAACTGTCAAATTGTCAATACCCAAAAATGAAACAGCTTCTAAAGCCGTAGCTATAACTGCTACTAACAGTGATACTGCCCAAGTTTGCCAACTGTTTCCTTGAGTTCCAACTAAAATCAAACTACTGACGACATAGCTAACGAGCATCATAGTTAGGGAGCCTTCCCAACTTTTTTGCGTACCAAAAACTTTATACCTGTGTTTACCAAAACGTTGCCCAATTAAGGCTGCTAGTCCATCTCCCCAAGTCATTATCAAAATTCCGAGTGCTGCGTACTGGGGTTGTTGCAAGTACCAGAACCAGGCAACTAAAATACCGAAACTGACGGAGTAAAAAAACGTCCCTAAGCTTTGCCGTCCAACGCTATTAATACCCGGAAGAATGGGCAATCGGTAGGATAATAAGGTGATTGCACTCGCTAAAATAGAAGCTGTAATCCCTACACTGGCGGGAATATTTAGCCACCAAGCGATTAAAATCACATTACCAGTGCCAATATGAACTATCTTCCGCACGATTTCTGGCTTGTCGGCGAAGCGGTTTACCACCCATGCAATCAGAAGGATGAGTAACACCCAAATTGCAGCCGACGCAATTTGCAGCCAGAAAACCGGAATTGAGGTGAAGTCAGAAAATGTAATTAACAAAGATGCGATAAATGAAAAGTTTTACCCCTGTTACTAATTTATAAGATTTGGGTAGCTGCAATGAAATTATTATTTATTTGGCTGATTCGGGGCTACCGAATGTTTATCTCGCCGTTGTTTCTCCCGACTTGTCGCTTTCAACCAACTTGTTCGATGTATGCTATTGAAGCTATTGAGCGATTTGGAGTGTTACGTGGTAGCTGGATGGCAACTCGGCGGATTTTGCGCTGTCATCCGTTTCATCCAGGTGGTTACGATCCCGTGCCAGAGGTGGTGGAAAAGGTGAAGGAGGAGTAGTTTTGTGCAAATGGTGGCGAATTGAGGTTGGAGTTTAAACGCAGAGGAGCGCAAAGGGAAGCGCAGAGGGACGCGGAGAATGAGAAGAGGGGAAATTATTAAAGGATGTGTTCGTGGGTATAGCTATTTGGGGAGATGTCAACAGATGAGGTTGTCATCTAGCGTGGGAAGGTTGAATCATTTAATTTAGATTTATCATGCTTAATATAACTGCGATTTCTATACCTGAACCACAAATTCCTACCCCTGGGCCGAGTCCGCTACCTAGTCCAAATCCTGAGCCGAATCCGTTACCGAGTCCTGAACCTGTACCGGGGCCAGCGATTCCTCAACCGTTACCGGGGCCTGTACCAGAACCAGTACCTGCTCCCATTCCTCAGACGGTTCCAGGGCCAATTCCCCAAACCATACCGGAACCTGTTTAGATTACCTTGGTAATGTAATCCAAAATCTCAAATCTAAAATCCAAAATGCTAAGAGCCGGAATTGTCGGACTTCCCAACGTCGGAAAATCTACTTTATTTAATGCTGTAGTTGCTAATGCCAAAGCTGAAGCAGCTAACTTCCCTTTTTGCACGATTGAACCGAATGTCGGCGTTGTCGCAGTACCGGATGAACGGTTAAATGTTCTTGCTAAAATTGCCAGTTCGGCACAAATCATCCCGGCGCGGGTTGAATTTGTGGATATTGCCGGTTTAGTTAAAGGGGCAAGTCAGGGTGAGGGACTAGGAAATCAATTCCTGTCCCACATCCGGGAAGTTGATGCGATCGTCCATGTGGTACGTTGTTTTGAAAATGACGATATTATCCATGTTGCTGGTTCTGTTGACCCAGCGCGAGATATTGAAATCATTAATATAGAACTAGGTTTATCAGATTTAGCACAAATTGAGCGGCGAATTGACCGCACTCGTAAACTAGCTCGTACTAGCAAAGATGCACAGTTTGAAGTTTCAGTTTTGGAAAAATTAGCTGGGGCTTTAAATGAAGGTAAATCGGTGCGTCAGATAAGCTTGAATGAAGAAGAAACAGAAATTATTAAAGGATTAGAACTGCTCACTTATAAACCGATTATCTACGCTGCGAATGTATCTGAGGATGAGTTGGCAACTGGTAATCATTTTGTGGAAACAGTGCGGCAAATTGCAGCTACAGAAAATGCTCAAGTTGTGATAGTTTCGGCTCAAGTTGAAGCTGAATTAGTGGAATTACCAGAAGAAGATAAAGCTGATTTCCTTGCATCTTTAGGTGTGGAAGAAGGCGGTTTGAAATCATTGATTCGGGCAACTTACACGCTTTTAGGTTTGCGGACATATTTCACTTGTGGTCCCAAAGAAACCCGCGCTTGGACAATTAATGCGGGAATGTCTGCACCTCAAGCTGCTGGTGTAATCCACAGTGATTTTGAGCGGGGATTTATCCGCGCCGAAACTGTTGCTTATAAAGATTTGGTAACAACTGGTTCGATGAATGCGGCGAAGGAGAAAGGGTTGGTTCGTAGTGAAGGGAAAGAGTATGTTGTGCAGGAAGGGGATGTAATGTTGTTCCGATTTAATGTGTAGGGGTAATTAATCAGTGGCCGTTATCTTTGAGATAATGGTCAACCTACACGAAGTTGCGTAGGCTTTGCCCGCCGTAGGCATCGCACCAAATAAATTGACAAATATTCTATAATGTGCATATAGATATGCAAGGCGATCGCAAATAAACCAGCAATCCTCAAAATCTAGTAGCTACTTCCACCCACAACATACAGATAAGAACCCAAATTCTCATCGTCTGTACCAACTACTACACCACCTTCTGCACCGGGAACAAGTTCCATAGCTTCAATTTTGTGATAATCAGAGCGGTAGAGGGGAACAAATTGAGAATTTTGCCGCCATACAATTTTGTTGCCACGCAATCCCAAGTAACCAGCGATATATACAGCTGACTGAAATGGCCCATCATCCCCAGCATCACTTGCTGAGGTGATGTACACAATTCCTACGGGGTCTACTTTAATATCTGAAATATGGCGAACATTGCAAGATGGAAACGGTACTTTCAGATTGGCAGAACCTGCGATAGTAATTTGATATTTAGCTAAGTCAAATATTCCCCAAAAAATAGTTGCTGGTTGTTCGCCTTTACCTCGATGCCCCCAAATAGCAACTAATTTCCCATCTATATTTTGTAATCCAAATGCTTCAAAATTATTTCCTTGAATAATTTCTGGTAGACTGAATTCTTTCAGCACCGAGATGGTCTTGTTAGCAGAGTCTAACCTGATGTAATAAGCTTTTCCAGAACTGCTTAAAGCAATAAAAGAGGATTTTGTTTTCTCTGGAACAGATGTTAAAGCTTCTAAGTCGATGGGCAATTCTGTATTATTTGGCCAATTCAAGGGGAAATATTCAGGTTGCCTTTTATCCTTAATACTAATAATTGCTAAACGACCTTGGTTTTTTTGTTTGTTGTCATGGACAATCAGAAAATCAAGCGTATTGCTTTGTTGCTCTATCAAAGCTATACCACTGATACCGAAAGGGATGCCACCGTGAACTCGACGCCAATCTTGGGCCCAAACTTGCTGGGATATGAGTAACAATGCACCTAAGACTACTATATTGATGATTAACCTAAGAAACCGAGGCATATTGATTTAGCCAAGTTGTGAGTATCGTTAAAAGGAGTGTGTTAACGGATGAATCATATCAAATCCAAGCAATTTGCACCCACATCCATAAAAGCAGCTTTTGACACTCACAATAGCAGTATAGTTACGTAATTAGTTGACTTTCGATAGTACTTTCTGTAAAGAAAGCAATAATTCGTTGACAGTATAGGGCTTCGACAAAAATGTATTGACACCAATAGCTGCTACTGCACTGAGCTTATTCTCAGACATTAGTCCACTGCTGGCAATAATTCTGACTTCGGGGTTGATTTTTTGCAAGGTACGCATAGCAGTTAAACCATCCAGTGAGGGCAGCATAATATCCATGAGGACGGCACTAATTTTGTCTCTATTTTGAGCATAAAGCGCGATCGCCTCAATGCCATCACTGGCAACTAAGATTTTGTAGTTGTGAGCTTCTAATGACGTTATCGTAATCTCTTGAATGGCGGCTTCATCATCTACAACCAAAATCAATTCTCCATGTCCTGTGTTTGGTGACAAATTTTCGGGGCTACGTGTTTCTATTCCCCCCACTGCTGGCAAGTAAACCTTAAAGCTAGTGACACTTTCCGGTTCACTATACACGTTCACAAAACCTCCGTGACTTTTAACGATTCCCAATACTGTGGAAAGTCCTAAACCCGTACCCTGTCCCACATCTTTTGTAGTAAAGAATGGCTCGAAAATTCTATCTAGCATTTCTTTAGGAATGCCAACTCCAGTATCGGAGACAGTAATCACTATGTAAGGTCCCTCTTTGGCTTCTAGGTTCATGCGGGCATAATTTGCATCAATCAACATATTTTCGGCAGAGATATTCAAAGTACCGCCATTGGACATAGCATCGCGGGCATTAACGCAGAGGTTCATCAGCACTTGATGCAGTTGGGTACTATCTCCAGAAACCATCCACAAATCTTGCGGTACATTAGTGCTGATTTCTATCGATTTGGGAAATGTCTCTTTAAGAATCTTGGCAATTTCCACAATTATATGTCTGAGTTGCAAAGTGATGTGCTTCCCTTCTACACCCCGTGCAAAGGAGAGTACCTGTTTGACTAAATCAGCACCGCGTCTAGCGTTAATTTCTAAAATTTCTAGTAGATGACGAGTCCGCTCATCTGCATTGGGAAATTTCAGCGGTAGCAGTTGCGCTCCTGCCAAAATCGGTGTCAGGATGTTGTTGAGGTCATGAGCAATACCACTAGCTAAAGTGCCAATACTTTCGAGGCGTTGAGCGCGAAATAATTGGGCTTCTAGGTGCTTTTTCTCGGTAATATCTGTATCAACGGTGAGAATTGATTTGGGTTTTCCTTGTTCATCGCATACCAGACTCCAGCGACTAGCCACAAGGACTTCTTTGTTCATTTTAGTAAGTTTTGTTAATTCGCCCTGCCACTTACCTTTACTAATAGCTTGCAATAGAGCCGCTTCAATTTCTGGCGAAGGTTCGTCATCCAAAAGTTCGCTAGCATTTTTACCCCAAGCCTCTGTAGCTTGCCAGCCGTAAAGTGTTTCTGCACCTTTGTTCCAGAAGATAATTTGATTGTTTAAATCTCGGACGCAAATGGCATCTGTGGTGACATCTAGTAATGCTGCTTGTTCGCGGATTTTTTCTTCTGCCAATTTGCGGTCGCGTAGCGCAGCTTGTCGTTCGCTAATATCTATACTGGCGCATGTCACTCCAACAATTTCTTGGGTTTCATTCCGTAGTGGCTCAACAGTTAAATCGTAATATCGCGTTGTATCTTTGATGGTAATTGATACTTCTTCTCGCGTTCCTATGCCTGTAGTCAGCACCCCATGTTTAATTGCGATCAGATGTTGAGCATCTTCTACTGAGATGATATCTAAGTCTTGTTTGCCCAATATTTTCTCAATTGTCAATCCAAATGGGGGATTATAAACCCAGGTGTACCGTAAATCTTTATCCTGGTTGTAGACAAAGATTGGAGAGTTTTTGAGAGCAACCCGAAATCGCTCCTCACTCTGCCGCAGTGCGTTGTCTGCCCGTTGGCGTTCGATGGCATAACGCATAGATCGCACCAGTAAGTCACCAGTTACTTGCCCCTTCACTAAATAATCTTGCGCTCCTTGTTGCATTGCGCTAGTTGCCAGGGTTTCATCATTTGTACCCGTCAGCACAATGATTGGAGTTGCTTTTGCCTGATTGTGAGCAATGACAAAGGTTTGTAATCCCTGGCTATCTGGCAGCGAGAGGTCTAATAAAATAACATCAAAAGTTTCGTTTGTTAGGTAGTTGACTGCTTCATAAAGCCGTTCAACGGGCATCAACTTAACTACAACTGTGGTAACTTCCTTAAATAACTCTTGTAACAATAAGACATCACCAGGGTTGTCTTCTACTAACAAGACTTTAATAATATTTTCACCTGCCATTTCCACTACTCCGGTGGCAGTTTTACGATCGCAAACCAAAAATTTTCTATTGATTGGACAATTTTCACGAATTGATCGAAATCTACTGGCTTGGTTATATAACAGTTGGCAAAAAGGTTATAGGCTTTGAGAATATCTTCTTCAGCTTGGGAAGTCGTCAAAACTACTACAGGAATTCGTTTAAGGTTTTCATCTCCTTTTATTTCTGCTAATACCTCTCGTCCATCTTTTTTCGGAAGGTTAAAATCGAGCAGTACAATATCTGGATGAGGTAATTTAGCATATTTTCCCTGTTTTCGCAAGAATGCCATTGCCTCTACACCATCCTCGACTACGTTTAAGTGAATTGAGATTTTACTATCTTCTAGGGCGATGCGTGTAAGTTGGACATCGCCAGGATTATCCTCTACTAACAAAACCTCAATAGGCATAATCGCTGTTATGGTGTTTACCATTGCTTACCTACTCTATCTGGAATTGTGAAGTAGAAAGTGGAGCCTTGACCCGGTTTCGACTCAACCCAGATCCGGCCGCCGTGGCGTTCGATAATTTTCTTACAAATGGCCAGACCAATTCCAGTACCTGGATACTTGTCTCTACCGTGCAAGCGCTGAAAAATTATAAAAATACGTTCAGTATATTGGGATTCCAAACCAATTCCATTATCACGCACTGAGAACAACCATTCATCCTCCGAGGGGGTAAAATTTAAATTTTTTCCATCTAATATATCTGCATCTCCCTTACGTATCCCAACGTGAATTAATGGCTGTTGACGATCGCAAAATTTGATCGCGTTGGCAATCAGGTTTTGAAATACTTGTATCAATTGGGTAGCATCAGCCATCACTTGAGGTAGAGTATCGTAAGTGACAACTGCCTTTCGATTTGCGATCGCAACTTGAAGATTAGCAAGCACCAGTTCTAAGACAACACTACAATCAACTGGCATAAAAGGCTGTCCACGGGTGCTGACGCGGGAATAGTTTAACAAATCGTTGATTAGGGTCTGCATCCGACTGGCCCCATCTACTGCGTATGTAATAAACTGATCCGCATTGGCATCCAGTTGGTTTTTGTATCTCCGCTCCAGTAGTTGTAAATAACTAGTTACCATCCGCAACGGCTCTTGCAAATCATGAGAAGCCACGTAGGCAAACTGTTCTAATTCCGCATTAGAACGAGTAAGTTCCTGACTTTGCTGGGTTTCTTTTTCTAATAGTTGCGCCTGAGATAAAGCAATCCCAATTTGGTTAGCTAATTGCTGTAACAAATCTGTCTCAAACTGATTCCACTGTCGAGGTGCGGCACACTGATGAGCTAGCAATAAGCCCCAAATATCGTCCCTGACAAGAATCGGCACTACCAGATTAGCCCTGACAGCAAACTGTTGAAGAAATTCTCGATGGCATGGTTGGATATGAGCAGCTTCAATGTCTTCAAGGGCACTTACTCTTCCCTGGCGATATCTCTCTATATATTCTTCTTTAAAACAGGGGTCAAAAATATTTTCTCCTAGAATTACTGGCCAACCAGGCAGGACTGCCTCTTGTACCACTGTTCCGGAACCGTCACTTTCCAGTCGAAAAATCAACACCCGGTCAGCTTGCAGTAATTTTTGTACCTCTGTGACAGTGGTTTGAAGAATTTCATCTATTTGTAAAGAGTTTCGAATTTTTAGAGTGATTTCGGCAAATAGTTGCGATCGCAGATTTTGCCGCTTTAATTCTTCATCTGCTCGCTTGCGATCTGTGATATCAGTATAAGAACCGACCATCCGCACTATATCACCCAATGCGTTCCAAAGTGCCTGTCCTCGATCTAGAATCCATTTATAGCTGCCGTCTTGGCACTGGACTCGATATTCACAGACGTAAAATGGTGTTTTCTTGGCAAAGTGGTCTTGGAAAGCCTGAAGTACCCAATCTTGCTCATCGGGATGGATTCGTTTTGTCCATTCATCCCAACGGTTGGAAACTTCGTGGTCTTTATAGCCGAGCATTTCCTTCCATCGAGTCGAGAAGAACACTTCATTAGTCTTGAGGTTCCAATCCCAAATACCATCATTATTACCGTGTAATGCTAATTGCCAACGTTCTTCACTTTCTCGTAGTGCAACTGATGTTTTGTGTCGTTCAGTAACATCTTGAAAATAAACAGACAAGCCGTCTTTTGCTGGATAGGCGTGAACTTTAAGCCACTGTTGCTGTGGCAGATAGAACTCCTCAAATTCGACGCTCACCTGTTCTAAGATTGCCCTGCGATATTCACAATCAAATCTTGTACCGATAATTTCTGGAAACACCTCCCAGATATTTTGACCCAAAAGCTCATTGTGAGTTTTTTGCAACAGCCTTTCTGCTTGACCATTAATATAGGTGAATTGCCACTTTTGATCTAGGGCAAAAAAACCATCAGTAATACTTTCGAGAAGATTGGTGATGTGGGTTTTGGCGGCTTCAGATTGGGCGTGGGCTGTTTGCTCGTGCGCCACTAGTTTCTCAGTAACTTTAGATACCTCACTTACATGACGCCTGAGTTCGAGTTGGTCGATTACCAGGCGACTCAAACCCACAAATGCCTCCACTTGTTTTTGGCTTAGTTGTCGTGGGACTTGGTCAATTGCACACAGAGTTCCCAACATATCTCCCTGCGGAGTAATTAAGGGTACACCTGCATAAAAACGTATATATGGATAGCCAGTTACTACCGGATTACTTGCCAACTTATCATCAGCTAGGGTATCAGGAACCACCACAACATTACGCTGCTCTTGGCAAAGATAAGAGAATCCAACACTCCGGGGCATTTCTGATACATCTAAACCTATTTTTGCTTTAAACCATTGACGGTTTTCATCAATAAAATTTACCAAGGATATGGGAGTGCCACAAATAAAGGCCGCTAACTGAGCAAGATTGTTGTATGCTTCTTCGGGTTCTGTGTCAAGAATTTGATACTGGCGGAGGGCTTCTAACCTCGTTACTTCTGTATCAATATGTCTAGGTTTCATTAACTTTTTTTAATAAATATAAATGTGATATCCAGTCAGCAGCGTGATTATCTCAAGAATAGCTTAACCTTTTTTAATAATTGTTAATTATTTCCTCACCTTTGGCTGTTCAGGAAAGTCTGTTGAAAGCGATTCTTAAAATCCTAGTGTAGACAAGTTTAGGGCTGATATTATTTACTGTGCATGATTAGATTTAGTTATTAAATATAGGATATTTAGTGAGTTTCCCAAAGTAATTTATTAGTCCGAATAAACCATTCTAGGTCGATGTGATCATCGTCTACCGTCTTGGTATTCTCAGGAAAACTGTCTTTTACATTAATGCGAAATTTATCTGCATAGCATTAATTAGCTCAAATATCAGCATAGATGCACAGCGGCTGATTGTGAGATATTGCTCTACTGTTTCCACTACATGGTTAAGAGTATCCTCAATTCGCTCAATCAGTGTACTGCGGATGTATAAATAAACTTCACTAGCAAACAGCAGTAGTAATACGGCAGTCACGGAAGTGTATCAAATTGAGAGACGGCAGCGAGTAGCCTAAAGTAGATTGTTTACTGCGTTTTTTCAGTGAATATCCTTGCATTACGTATTTATACGGCTAAATAATGGCTCAATTTTTGAGTTTTGGTGATTTTGCTGAGGTTGAATTTTTGCTCAAGAATTACACTCTTGTTGCAGTAAATCTGCTTAATCCTATTTTATTCTTTACGAACAAGATAAGAAATCAAAATTTTTTGACTAGCTATATTTACTGAAACACTGTTAAATCCATCGAATCAAATAAATCCAAATACCAAGTATTAAATAATGGTTAATTTTTGACATTAGCCAATGCTCAATAATTTGAATCGCCAAAAATTTTATTCTGAAAGCATTGAAAAATTCAAATCAAAAAAGCATCAAAATCTCCCTAATGAGATTCGGAAAAAATGTAAAACCTCTTGGGATTTGTTTATTACTTTCAACAATTGTATACCAAATTATATTTATTAAATTATCTGCGATCGCTCTAGTCATAAACAGGCAAAGTAATATTGACTTAATCGCTAATCAGAACAGTTCATTAATAAATTTCAATCAAAAAATAAATAACTTCCAAAGCCACGAACTGTTAAAACAGGCTTTAAGAAAGTCTAACTCTAACCTAAAGAAACCAAAACGGTTACGCCAATTCACCATTGCTGACGTTATCCCAATTGAAGAATACAAAGACAAACCTCCCAAGCTACCTGAAGAAGATGAAGAAAAGCCTCAACCAAATACAATTCAACCATCAAATTCAAATCCATCAAAACCATACACACCCCAGCAACAAATACTAATAGAAAAACTACGTCGAACAAAAAAACAACAACAAGTAATCCAAAATAAAATAATTATTGACGCTCTGACTGCAAGTTCAAATCGGTATTCTTGGATTGTTAATCCAACAGATAACCTGACTTTTAAACCTCAATTATTTAAACCCAATGAAGACGAAAATTATATAGATACAGATTTAAATATCAGATTTTCTGAAGAGAATCAGTTTATTGATAAATTTACTTATGCTAAATTTCCCAAAGATGACCAGTTTTACTGGGTTCTCGATAACAATAGATTAGTAATTGAGACTAAAGGTACACAAGCAGGTATTCTTGCCCAAGGTAGAGCTTCTGAAACTTACATTACCCAAAATATGACATCAACCCAAGGATTTTGGGGATTGCAAAATATTAGTACTTTACCTGTGAATTTTGATGAATTAGTCGGCGGAGCTAAAATTCAAGATTTTTCTATACTTTCTCTAGCAGGTGAACTAATTAATCCTGAAGGAATACCTGCTGGTAAAGTAATAATTAATAGTGGAATTAATCTTAACGATCCTAATGTCACAGTTTTGGCAAATACTACACCAATTATTGGAAGCGGTTCCACTTTTAGTAATGATGGTGGCGGATCTTTATTTGATTTCTTAGATGCTACTAATACACCTAAAATCTTACAAGCCTTTCCTACTACGAATTTAAAGCCTTTACTAAATGGCGGAAGCGTTCAACTCAAGCTAGGCGAAATTATTCCCGATCGTGTTCTAGAAGCGACTGGTATTTTATGGGGAAATATCTTAACGGGTGAAGGTTTTGGTTTTACTGCTCCTGTCTCTTCATTACCAGGTGTTAAGATTGCCCAGAGAGGCGAATTTGATAATTTTGATTTATTAAATATAGCAGTTAATCCTTACTTGACGCCACTTGAGAGAGACTTGTCTTATTTAAATTCTTTATTATGGGTATCTTTCGGCAAAAGAGACCCCATATTTAAAACTTTATCTGAGACACAAAAAACTTCTAGTTGGCACAGATTATATGTTAACTATCCTCACAACCGGACCATTATTCAATACGATCAAGAAAAAATCAGTGCTAGTTATTCTAATATTTTTTCTAGCCCAGGATTGTCTATTACAGCTAATTTAAGTGACTTTAGTATTGATAGTATCCAAACAGCTAACTCTACTTTAGGATTGGCATTAGGTGGAATATTTGAATTCATTAAAATAGATAATATTAATGAAAGTTTAGCAGAAGCACGACAAAGCTTTAAAAATGGAGAAAGTTTTGTTGAATTAAATACAAAGTCTACACCAAATCAAAGAAGACAAATTAACAACAGACTAAATCGTACTTTAGCTTATTCTAATGCAACTAGCGACCTAGAACAAGTCTCTGGAAGTATCACACTTCAGAGTAAAATCACTCCCAATAATTCTAATATTTTGGAACTGAGAACAGGAAATCACAAACGCACAGTCCAATTTTTACAAAGAGATGTTGAACTTTTAGATCCAGGAAATACGTTCTTTTCAACCCTCAGACTTTCTAATGAAAGATTTGGCCCTCTGACTTTCATAGGAAATCAAATGCCTTTGACTAATACTGATATTAATCCTATTAACGAATCTAGCGGTGCTGAAGTTATTTTGACTAACTCCCAAGGACGACAATTTGTACAACGATTTAATTCGGAAGATAACACTATAGTACCAATTCCAGTCCGCACATTTGATTTAGCATTCGATTATTTTGAACTCACCAGAGTCGATCGCATAGGTGTGAGTTTTAAAAGCTTTGATGGTTATCTCTCTTTACCTTCAGTTGAATTATTAGCTGCGGGTTCTGCTGGGGATTTAAACTATAGCGCTAGCTTAGGAACTTGGTTTAATATAAACGCCAACTCAGCGCCTGGAGTTTCTAATAATAATTTAGGGTTAGCAGAACCATCTGTGGGTATATATGCCAGTATTCTGGCTAACTATATTAAAACTCATGTCCAGTTAAACTCAAATAAAAAACCTGTAGCTGTCAACACTCACATACCATCATTAAAAATTGACTGGAATAGTGCATCAAATAACAATAATCCTTTTTCCACTGTACTCAGCTATTATTTTAATCATCAGGAAAAAAATATAAGTTTTTCTTTAGCGCCTGCAATAGCTTTTATTGAAGATAATAGCAATGGTGAGTTTTTAACACTGTTTAGTGGTGAATTTAGCACTAGTACAGGTTTAAATATTAATACGAACCTAGAGTTAGGCAAAAGCCTTTTTTATGAGTTACAAGGTTTACAAAAAGTTGGTAGAAATTTCTCTGTTGGTGCTTATATTAAAAATTATTTTACCAAGAATGTGGGTTTAAATACCCGATTGTCTGGTCTAAACTACGGAGCTATTTTTAGATATAATTTCACAGATAATAATATTTTTATAGAATCTAAAATTGGTACGGGAGAAAATGGACTTGATATGCAAATTCAAGGTGGTTATCGATTTTAAATACAAAAGTAAATAGGCAAGCTGACATTAGAAATATTTACTCTGGATTATTTAATTAAACAATATAAAAATTATAGAGAAGTACTATTTTAGTATGTAAAAACAATCAGTACAATCAAGGAGGCTTCTCTCCCTTTATATCGTGGCTTTTTCCTATTGCTTTTTGCCCTTTCCCTATTGCCTAAGAATTATCAAATATCGTAGATGCAGCAATAAACTTAATATATTTTTTGCAACTATTCTAAAGCCCCTAAGCCATTAGTACTGTTGATTATCTGAATTAAAGAGGCTGTATCGGGAATTAATGTTTGATTGTTGACTGTTTCTAAAGTTTGGTTCAAAAACGAATTGTTATTATTTGTGATTATTTCATTGGCTGTGCCTACTGTCAGAGATAAAGAAGTTATTCTTTGATTAGTTGCTCCAATATTTGTCAAAGTAGGCGTTATTGTGAGAGTCGTATTTGTGCCGGGATTTAAAAAATTATTACTAACAGGTAAAGAGAGTTCACCACTAACACTTTGATAAGCGCCGGAAGGCGAAACTATAGAAATAGCCCCACGTGCCACAGCTTCTTGTGCATATACTGGCACTGCAATAAAATTGCCTATACTGATAAAACCCAGCAAGCAAATGGTTCTTTTTATAGTTCTAGGCAATTGACGAAACACGCCATACATAATTTATTCCTCATGCTTTTTTTGATTGGCATGAGCAATATAGCGGTAACTTTTTAGAAAATTTGATTGTTAGACTACCAAAGTTTGGTATAAGAATTTACACTTAGTAAATAAAGGCAAAGTCCAATAGGCAAATCACAAGAGTAATTATTGTGTGATTGTCTTGCGCCTATTGCCTTCTATCTTCCGTCTTTTGGCTTTTGTATTTTACCTATTGGCTAATTGAAAAGATTTCGTAAAGTATCTATTTAAACAACGTCAAAAGCCCGATTTCTTCAAGAAACCGGGTTTATATGGTAATATAGTATATAAGTTTGGAAATACCGCCCCTCAACTACATTCAAGGGGCTGTATTTTTTCTTCAATCTTTTACATCTCAGTCACTCTCTACTTTATCCCCTGTCAAAACTATGGATATAAGTAAAGGAGAGTCAGTCAAAGAATTGATTCGCGTATTACCAAATATTTTGATGCCAATGCCCAGCATGGGGATAGTCGTAGACGTTTCGTCTCAACTGATGGCAAAATTTTCTCAAACAATACCCAAACAGAGGTTGAAAATCAATTCAAGAAGTGAAAGCATATAGACTAAAAGCCAATAGCTTTTAACACTATAGTGATTTTCTGTCAGTTAACAATCAGTCTATTCTAGACCGTTATTAACACTAGCTGCTCTGACAAGGGCTGCTAGGTCTTCAACTGATGTAGCAGTACCGGCATCAATCTTGGCTGCAATAGCTGCTTCGATTGTAGAACTGGGTGGTGAAACCAGGTTTACAACTGCACCTGGATCTATTTCTAAACTAACTACGCTTTCGTCATTAGCACCTATGGTACCGTCATACAGAGGTGTAACAAGTAACGCTGGTCCGGTGAAATATGCAGAAGTAGGTGCAGTTAACTCAGCACTGACGCTGACAGAAGCACCTGATGGTCTAACAATTGTAACCGCACCACGAGCAGCAGCATCTCCTGCATTTGCAGGTGCTGCAAAGAAATTACCAACACCAACCAAACCTAATAGACAAACGCTGCCTTTGATAATTGCAGAAATTTTCATGATCAACAAGCTCCCTGTGTTGTTTTTATTCACGTTTTAAATATAACTATTGATTTTCTAAAAACTCTCAGTAATAGTACTTGATTTTTTAAAATATCAGCGGTCATCAATTACAAAAACTAATAGACAAAGTTGTTGGTGAGGATCTCAAAAATAGCAGTAGAACAACGATAAAACCATCATTTAGAAGAATTAGATTTACTTAATACTTATACAAAGTTTGTGGTAATACTTACCAAAACTAGAATTATAGAAAACTCAATACTAAAAACATTAGAGGTAAGGCTTTAGACCAATTCAAACACCATAACTCTCAATTCAAACACTATAACTCTCTGTAAACTCTGCTTAATAATTAGTCACACATTTTCCGAAATGCCTATGTCATATCTTGACTAAATCTTAAGTGCATCTTCATGGAGAATATTGGGTAATATATTGTGTACAATGATTTGACTCCCCAGACTTATTACAGTTTTTATCTGGATGCAATATTTTGTCAGGGCACGCAACTGTACGCTGATACCATATACCACACAGTTTAAAACAGCTATAAAATATAGTTATAGGTTGGGTAGAGTGAGACTCTGAAAAAAAACGCTACGCGATGGTGCAAAGCACGTGTCAGAAGCGAATATCGACGACGGGCTATGCCTACGCAAAACTACAAAAATTTTAGGGACTTGCAAAAAATAAATTATCCCAAATTATTTGTATATTTGTAGGGGCGCAAGGACTTGCGCCCCTACTATGGGATATTTTTTTAACTGGAAGTCCCTTAGACCTCTTCTTTCAAAGAAAGTCACTGTGTTGCAGCGCAAAATCAGCATTGCCAAAAATTGCTTAAGCGTTACCCTCAAGCACCATTTAACCTACTATATTTATTGTCCCCCAGTTCAATGGGCTACATCTGCCTGCCGTTAGGTCATTATGGCAAAATCTAAGAAAAGCGCTACCCCCATCAATCTCAGCGATCCACAATATTATCTTAACCGAGAGTTAAGCTGGTTAGAATTTAATGCCAGGGTATTACATGAAGCCTGTGACGATCGCACCCCACTTCTAGAACGTCTTAAGTTTTTGGGAATATTTAACTCTAATTTAGATGAGTTTTTCATGGTGCGCGTTGCTGGCTTAAAGCAACAAGTAGAGGCAAAAGTTAGCCTGTTAACTCCCGATGGTCGCACACCACAACAACAGCTAGACGATATTAGGTCTACCCTCACTCCCCATGTCAAGAAACAGCACCAACATTTTGAGGAAGTACTTCGTCCTCTACTAGTAAATCATGGTATTCATATTCTGAATTACATAGATTTGAATCAAAAGCAGCGGACTCATCTCAACAGCTATTTTGAGGAACAAGTCTTTCCAGTTTTGACTCCTCTGGCTGTTGATCCTAGTCATCCCTTTCCTTTTATTTCTAATCTCAGTCTAAATCTGGCTGTTGTGGTCAAGAACCCAGACACCGAAGAAGAATTCTTTGCCAGAATCAAAGTCCCTAGTGTTTTACCACGATTTTTACCGATACCGCCTGAATTGGGAGATCAGAACAGCGAAAAACTTGCTCACTGGACTGGGGTACCTTTAGAACAAGCGATCGCTCATAACTTGGAATCTTTATTTCCAGGGATGAACATTCAAGAATATCATCCGTTCCGCATTACCCGTGATGCCGATTTGGTCTTAGAAGAAGATGAAGCAGATGATTTATTGTTAGCGATCGAACAGGAATTACGAAAACGGCGGCTAGGTGGTAGTCCAGTCCGCCTAGAAATTCAATCCCAGACTCCTGAAATAGTGCGATCGCGATTATTGCAAGATTTGGAATTAACAGAAAGTGATGTTTACGAAGTAGATGGTCTTTTGGGACTGCGGGATTTAATGTACTTTATGTCCTTGCCATTGCCGGAACTCAAAGATCCACCACGCCAATCTGTTGTACCGTTACGCCTGCAAAGGTTGAGAGAACCGAGTTTAGACCCAGATGCACTGGAGACGGACGAAGGAAAGGACTTTTTTGCTGTAATTCGGGAAAAGGATTTGCTAGTACACCATCCTTATCAATCCTTTTCGGCTACAGTAGTCCGCTTTATTACCCATGCTGCCTACGATCCGAATGTATTAGCCATCAAGATGACCCTTTACCGGACTTCTGGTGACTCGCCCATCGTCAACGCTTTAATTGCCGCTGCTGAAAATGGCAAGCAGGTATCTGTGCTGGTGGAATTAAAAGCGCGATTTGATGAGGAGAATAATATTTACTGGGCAAAACGACTAGAAAGAGTTGGAGTTCATGTCGTCTATGGTTTAGTCGGGCTAAAAACCCATAGTAAAACCGTTATGGTGGTACGGCGCGAAAAAGACCGGATACGTCGCTACGTGCATATTGGGACTGGAAACTATAACCCTAAAACAGCACGACTGTATACGGATTTGGGATTGTTTAGTTGCCGTGAAGAATTGGGCGCTGACATTACAGATTTATTTAATTTCTTAACAGGATATTCCCTGCAAAAGTCTTATCGAGAGTTGTTGGTTGCGCCTGTAAATATGCGCGATCGCTTTTTGGCACTAATTCACCGCGAAATCGAAAATGTTCAAAATGGATTTTCTGGACGGATTGTTGCCAAAATGAATTCCCTAGTCGATCCAGAAATTATCGCGACTTTATATGAAGCTTCCCGCGCTGGAGTCCAAATCGACTTAATTATCAGGGGTGTTTGTTGTTTACGCCCAGGAATCAAAGATATTAGTGAAAATATTCGCATCATCAGCATTGTCGGTCGCTTTTTAGAACACTCTCGAATTTATTATTTTCACAACAATACACAGGAGGAGATATATATCGGCAGTGCTGACTGGATGCGTCGCAACCTAGATCGCCGAGTCGAAGTAATTACCCCAGTCAAAGACCCAGATATTGCTAAAGATTTGCAAGAAATTCTGGGAATTATGCTCGCAGATAATCGCCAAGCTTGGGAATTACAAGCTGATGGTACTTACATTCAACGGCGTCCTTATGATGATTCTCCAGAAGCTAATTCACAAAAAATTCTCATGAACATGGTATTACGCTCAACCGGTGTAGTCGCAACCTGATTAATTAAAAAATAAGTTACTAGGATTTACGCACTGTACAAATGAATCATCTTGTATATTAACGTAAATAGGTTGTTTCAGGCTTTTACAAAGCATCCTTTGTTAATTGCGATCGCAAAAAGATAATTGAAAAATCTAGCTAAAAGCCTTGAAAGGCATATCTGTCATTTAGGCTTTTCTGTCAATGCGTAAGTCCTAGTTACTTATACCTTGACAACTAGCTCAACTTAGTTTTTTTGGAAAAATTGAATTTTTCGAGCAGTTGTCTAAGTTGTTTATCATAGGTTCACACAAGTTATTCAACCATAGGATAGAGTCAGTGCTAGCACTTGTTCTCATAAACTGGAGAGGTTATTCTGAATAAATTTGTCTTTCCCCTCAATGTTAATGTTATCCTGCGAGCTTTCTACCTTGCGTGTTTTAGTAGTTGATGACCACGAACTGACTCGTTTAACCTTACAATTGGTTTTTTCTTGCCAGGAAAATATTCAAGTAGTAGGTTTAGCCAGTAATGGTGAAGAAGCTATAGAAATGGTTAAACGTTGCCATCCTGACGTAATTGTTCTAGATTTACAGATGCCAGTCATGGATGGGTGGAGTGCGTCCAGTCACATTAAAGCTATATCTCCGAACACCCAGATACTTGCTTACTCCTCAGTGGAAGACGTAAATTTTCACGGGACAAAGGCAATGTCTAGCTTTGATGAGGTTTGCAAGAAAGATGTTCCTACAAGCGAACTGATTGCCTTAGTTAGGCAGCTGGGTCAGCGTGCAGGAGATGGTTCAGTGGCAGGATAAATGTTGCAGTGATAATTGCTTCGCCAACTCAGGCTTAGTTCAATTCTGGGGATTTAAAGACATGATACTACTAAAGAACGTCGGTCTAGCCTGAACTTGAGGTTAAACCGACGTAAGTTTTGATAATTTCTACTCTACCGGAATGGTGCGTGTAAATTCATCAATTAATTCATCCAGTTCTTCCAAAGCCTGATTTACATCTATTCTCAAAGTTCCCAGGTTTGGTTGCTCTAATAAGCTTAATAGGTAATCGCGTTTATTTTGAACTGCGACAATTCGTTCTTTTATAGTCTGTAGATCCATTATTTTTTTCCTATCTTTAACTACCTTTAAATTTAAAGTTAACTCAAAATCCAATATTCTGAAACACTATACGCCTTTAGTAGTCAACTTAGTCCCACTTGCCTTGCCTACGGTATACTGCGCGAATGTGGACTAAGGAAAAATTGAGTGTTTCATAACCACAAAGACAAAGGTGGGTAAAGTTTCGTTTAAACGAAGCCAGTGCTTTGGGCAGCAATGCCTGACTTGTTCATTCTTGGTGTGCAACTGGCGTCCGGTTTCTAACTGCCTTAATAATATGGCAATTTAGGGTTAGTTGAATACTAAGGCTTGGGGACGATGTTCTTTCCTAATTTGTTACTCATAGCCGATGATAATAAAACTAAGGTATTCAGATTTTATACTAATTTAAGCTCATGCTACGCCAAATCTCTTTGGGAACACTCGGTCTAACTATCGGTGGTATATTAACCATCATTGGCTTTGTCGCCTATGCTGATAATAATGCCACACTCAATCTTGTCGGATTTTTTTACGGGATTCCTCTACTATTGGGAGGACTGGCGCTAAAAGCGAATGAACTTAAGCCAGTACCATTTAGTCAAACTACGTCACCGTCAGCATTGATACTGCGCCAGCAGCAAGCAACTGATACGCAAAATAAAATTCGCAAAGACATCACCCGATATTGCTACGGTCAAGATGCTCATCTAGATACAACACTTTCTTTTCTGGGTTTGAGTCCCAATGACCAGGAACGGCCAACAGTCACAGGGTTACGAGAAACAGAAGTTAATGGGAGCTATGCCCTAATTTTAGAATTTGATTCACCGCTAATACCAATTGATGTGTGGCAAAAAAAGCATGAAAAAATGACCAATTATTTTGGTCCTGGATTGGAAATTCAAATAACGCAGCCATCTGAAAATACAATTGAGCTAGCGCTAATCAATACTCAAAAACAATCAGTAGTCAGTAGTCAGTAGTCAAGAGCAAAAATTATCGTTACCCAAACTTCATACCTTTATGACTTGTTGTTACCCATATTTTTGCAACAGTCACAATAATTAATAATTCATAATTACAATTAGTAGTAGCTCCTGTACTCTCCATTCTCTTGTTGACCACCAAATTTTTTGATGAGTGTGTGCCCTAGTGTACAGTGTCTTTAACTAGAAATTATGAATTAGTAATTATTCTTTTGGGAATTCCTTTAACCACGATTTAACTCTCCAACTTATTGAAGAAGTTGGGGAGGTGGTCAGCAATTTTTGCTTAAGATTTCTTTGGGATTCTCTTAAGCACTGATCAAAAAGTTACTTTTCTAAACGAACTGCGTACCACTGTAAATATTTCCCAGGGCCAATATCTAATTCGCAGCTAGTGTCAATTAAATATTGGGCTTGAGTTTCCACAGTATCAAACTTTTGCAAGTCAGGCGGTAAATCTTGAGTTATGAGTTGTTGAAGAGTTGTTTTGAGCTTTTCTAATAGCTCTGATGGTGTCATAAATTGTTCTGGTTGATTTGTTTCTAGAACAACAAAATTATCCTGCTGGTACATTAATGAGTCTGGCATTTTAAAGATTTAGCGAATGTCAATAGGTTTGGATGATTTTTGTAGGAAATTTTGCTTGTTTGTGTAGTCAACTTGAGTTCTGGGCAGTTTATGGCTAGACTAAAATGGTTATGAAGTCACTTGAAAATAAAGTTTTGCTGTAAACTTTTATCTCAATCTTATGTAATTATACTAAACCTCAGCAAGCCTTGTCATATAGACTAAATAAATTTCAGTCAGGTGATATTACTATTTAGTATTAGCTATCTTCTGAGGGTACTTTGGCAATTGCTTTGCCCTGTCTCACTAGGTTTCTAAACTATCTACATAAATAAATAATTAGGGTGTGTATTTGTAATTCTCAAAAAAATCGTAATTTGACTTTAACAATAGGGAAAGATAAAAGTAACATTTCCTCCCATAACCATCGTTGAACAAAAAGGTAGCAATTGCCTTCGTGTTCCAATTACAGATTGTCTATGCAACTTATTTATCTACCGCTTGCTTGGCCCAACAACATTAGGCAGTCCATTGTCAAAAAACAGTTGATTGTGAAGCTAGACACACCTTTGCCGCAAATCCTGGCATTGATGAAAATAGCGATCGCCCCCATGCGATTGAGTTGTACAGCCATTTTCAGGATAGTTCCACAAGTGGAAGGCAACTCATGTCAGGCATAAGCCCATTTTCTGTTTCTAAGCAACCACCACTGATTTTAGTGGCTGATGATGACAAGACCATCCGAGTATTGTTGCGTAAAACGATGGAACAAGAAGGTTATCGAGTAGTCGAGGTCAATGATGGTAAGCAATGTTTAGATGCTTACGAGACTATCAAACCGGATATAGTTTTGCTAGATGCTGTAATGCCTGTGATGGATGGCTTTACCTGCTGTAAGCAATTGCTCCAGATTGCCAGGAATAATTTAATATCAGCCCTTGCAAACTTTGATAATGACTCGACTCTTAACAATACGGTCATCTCCAAGATATGGGAGCGTACTCCCATCTTGATGATCACATCCTTGGACGATGAGGAATCTGTAAACCGTGCTTTTGACGCCGGGGCTACTGATTATGTGACTAAACCAATTCACTGGCCTGTATTGCGCCAGCGGTTGCGCCGACTGCTACAGCAAGCACAAGTATACAAACAGTTAGAGGCGGCAAACGAAGCTTTGTATCACCTTGCCAATGTAGATGGCTTAACTGAGTTGGCTAATCGTCGTCGCTTTGACGATTATCTCAATACTCAATGGATTAATCTCGCACAAGAGGGATTTCCCTTGTCAATGATTTTGTGTGATATCGACTTTTTTAAATTTTATAATGATAAATACGGCCATCCGGCAGGAGATGTATGTTTACAAAAGGTGGGTGCTGTCTTAAGCCTTAAGGCACAAAAACATCAGGATTTAGTAGCGCGTTATGGTGGCGAAGAATTTGCTGTGATTATGCCATATACACCTGCATCTGGCGCACTTCATGTTGCCGCCGTGATCCAAGCGGGAATTAAAGATTTGCAAATTGTTCATGACGGTTCTGCGGTGAGTCAGCACATCACTCTCAGTATGGGCGTGGCAACTGTTGTCCCGACTTGGGAGTCTTCGCCTTCAGAGTTGATTGTGCTGGCAGATAAAGCACTTTACCAAGCAAAGGCTGGGGGACGCGATCGCTTTATCTCAAGTTCTTAATTGTCATTGGTTATTAGTCATTGGTCATTAGTCAATACCCAATTACCTAAGAAGGATAAACTGGCAGTGTGAAGTGAAACCATGCTCCGTTATTGGGGGCAGAATCCACCCAAATTCAGTAGATCACAAACTTTTTCCCAAAGGGCGATGGCTTGAAAGTTTTGTAGTCAATGATACTTTTTATCAGTTGCTGTTTAAGCAAGTAGGTGGGACATTGATAAGAATCCCTTATAAAGGGGTAGCAACTGAGTTTCTAACAATTAACCTGATGGAAGATAAATACCTTCAACAACTTCATGTATTTTGTCAACAGCTTGACGCAGGAAGGCTAACATCTGTCTGAGACTAAATAATTGGCGATAAATTAATCTTCCGCCCTTCCTCTTCAGGCTAATTTTTAGCCATAAAAGGTNGCGCACTCCAGGATGTTCTAGAGGAATTAGCACAGGATGAAATCAATCACATGACCAAATTCTGGGGGTTTGGAGTCTGGGCTTTCCCTGATACTGGATTGATGCGAATTGGACGCACGCTAATCAAAACGCGATCAAAAAACTATCAGCGTAACAACCTCATGCGTACTCTCCGCCGCATGATGGCTACCCTCAGTAGATCACAAACTTTTTCCCAAAGGGCGATGGCTTGAAAGTTTTGTAGTCAATGATACTTTTTATCAGTTGCTGTTTAAGCAAGTAGGTGGGACATTGATAAGAATCCCTTATAAAGGGGTAGCAACTGAGTTTCTAACAATTAACCTGATGGAAGATAAATACCTTCAACAACTTCATGTATTTTGTCAACAGCTTGACGCAGGAAGGCTAACATCTGTCTGAGACTAAATAATTGGCGATAAATTAATCTTCCGCCCTTCCTCTTCAGGCTAATTTTTAGCCATAAAAGGTTGACCCATATATTGACTAGAATAAAAGAGATCCCAACGAATAATAACCTGAGAACTGGTTTTTTACTTGTTGTTCTGATTCGACAGATATTTTTGAGCCTGTAACTACTTTCTATTCCAAATCTTTTTCTATAATCTTGATGAATATAAGATAAATTAGTTTTTACCTGATGAACCACATAAGCGAAGTATTCTACCCCCTTTTGATGTCGTTTGCCTTTTTTATATTTACAGACAATCCATAATTCAAAAATGACGGAATCATCTTTATTTCCAGCCCTGGTCATAGTATATGTAGTTTTATAACTTTTTCTGCCTTTTAAAAACTGTTTGATTCCCCCTTGCTTTCCTGTTTTTATTGCTGGCATAAGTAAAGGGATATCTAAAGCTTGTAACCACCGAATGACGGGAACATTGAAGAATCCTCTATCAAGATAAAGTTGTTTTATTTGAATATTAAGTGCATTAATTTCTGCTAATAGATAAGTAATAATAGCAACACTTGTATCCAGCCATCTAACGCCTCTGATTGCAAGGGTTACACGTTTTCCTTTCAGGACAACATATAAAGTTGCATAAGCATAGAAGGAGCAAGTACCAGATTTCGCCTGGCTGCGATATATATAGGGTAATTCCTCATTACTAGGCTTGCCATAATAAGGAATTAAATTTAAATCAATAGCTAACTTTAGGTGTCCGTTTTTAATTCCTCTCGGAACTCGACTTTTTAATGCTTGATTAATTTTTCTCTCTAAGTCTTCAAAATCAGTAATTTTGTTGAGATGATATCTAATATCATTTCCCGATGGAATTTTCTTCAAGGTCTTGGCTGTATTTTCAATAGTATCTCCATTACTTGCGGCTCTCACTAAAATCTCAAATAGAGTCTTTTGATTACATGCACCTTGAGTCTTAATTGAGAAGTTTTCTGCCAAACACTCAAGAACTTCATTTAGAGTTTCTGTCTCTGTTATAGCCAGTTGTTCTAATGAAACAGTCAATTATTTTAACAAAATAATACACAACACTTTCATTATTTCACTTCTTGGCTTAAGCAATGATAAGCTTTATCTATATACTAGGTAGCTTATAGCACTTGAGCTTACTGATTATTTTGTTGGCGATCGCCCTTTTGGGAAAAGTTTGTGATCTACTGATTTTGAGGGTATTGCCATCAATAGTGAAGGCATTATTATCAGTATCGTCAATTCCAGAAACTAAGCTGTATGCGAAAATATCGTTTTGATCTGGGTCGGTGCTGTTGAATGTGCCGATGACGGTGTTGGCTGCGGCTTCATCGTTGACGGTGTTGGCACTCAACTCCAAATCTGTGGGTGCATCATTAACAGCGCTGATA
>LXQE01000124.1 GCA_003326195.1 Nostoc punctiforme NIES-2108 | reverse complement strand
TGCAATATCTGGCTCATCCTCTACTAGCAAGATCCTGATTCCAACAAGGCGCTGTCGTGAATTTAACTTACTTTCTCGATTGCTCGTTTGATTCGTCCTCATGCCGTCCTATAGTTTGCTGATATAGCTTACCTCTTCTATTGCAACGTAGAGAGCGGAATAAGCCTTCAGTCTAATTAAACAAATTTAGCTAGAAAAATAACCCCGTTAGGATGGATTCGCCTAGCTGTTTTACCAAAAGCTGCTCGTCACAGATGCCTTAGTTAGTCGTGGCTAACCCCAGCACGTCTCTGGTAACAGCTACACGCTTATCCTACTTTCGATGAAAGCGATCGTTGCTATTCCACTAGAAATTCTTGGAGGGTGATCGCTGCTGCGTGTTTACGTTAAATACATCAATAATCAACTGGAAGTGATAAAAAATGAACATTATTAGAGATGTACTCGATAACCAATTAGTTGACAGCGATCAGCATAAGCTGGGTAAAGTCGATGGAATTGTCATAGAGTTGCGCGACGGGGAACCGCCACGACTCTCTTATATCGAAACTGGTATGACAACTCTTGCACGACGGATTCATCCACGTTTAGGAAGGTGGGTAGCAGCAATTAAAAGTAGTTGGGGTGCTAAACGGGGTAAAGTTACGGAAGCTGTCACCAGGGGCAAAGTAGCGTGTAAGTACTACCAGACAAGCGTTTCAGCTTTTATAATGATTGGGG
>LXQE01000123.1 GCA_003326195.1 Nostoc punctiforme NIES-2108 | reverse complement strand
GATATTTGTCTCCTGGCTTTAATTTTTCTCGTGGCTTGTATACTTCAAACAGCAGTGGAAATGTCATTCCACAGAACATACCGTAAGCTGTGACTGCCACAACGCCATTCTCTACTTTTCCTAAATTGCCTATGTACTGACGTTTCACATAATCTGTGGTATTACCTTTCTTTTTATCTCCTGTTTCATCAATAATTAAAATGATTGGTCTTCCTTTTAGTACCTCTAAAATTAGTTGTAATCGCAAAGCTCTTAACTGTTCTACTGACCATGATGGTGTAGTTAAGAAATGATGTAGTCCTTGATAGTTATCTAGCCCGACAATTTTCGCTATTTCAGGTAGACTTTTCCGTTTTAAATCGGAAATACATCCTATATGTAGATATTTGAAAGCTTCAAAATTCCTAACATCTGAAAACAGGTTTTTATACCATAAGCAATATTCATCCACAAACTTGACGGTTTTTATGGGTGAACGAGGCTCTACCATGCTTTATGTCTTGGTTCTAGGCTTTGTACATTATTATACTACCGCGATAGTGACACAAGAGGGTTAAGTTAACGGTAGTTCAGCACCGGAGTCTTCTCCAAAAAGCCAATCGCCATCACTGTTTGAATTTACCTCGCCATCCACTTGAAGATTTAAGGAAGGCACCAGCTGTTCAATTTGGCTTTCAAGTCGGGAGAGCGCCAGCGCCAAAGAAGCAAGTTGCTCCCTATCCTTCTTA
>LXQE01000122.1 GCA_003326195.1 Nostoc punctiforme NIES-2108 | reverse complement strand
AATAAGAACTAGATTGAAATAAACTTAATTGTAAATCGGGATTTTCTTGTTTATATCCCCGTGCTTTAGCTTTAGCTGTGAGTTTAACTTGATCGAATACATTTGCATCGACCGTTATCAATCCAATTAGCGAATTACCAGCCATAATATTAAAATCAATATTAGGTAATGGTTCTAATTGATTTACATTATGAGCAGAAGATACCAAAGCTAGAAATAAGCGAAGTTTAGCAATTTCTGTCGCTTCCTCCATGATGTCAACACCATAAAGATTATCAGTAACAATCCGTTTTTTTAAGTAGTAAGATATAGACTGATGTTTATTTCGTATATCTTGAAGTTGTTGCTTTAAACTTGCATCTCCTATTACGTCAATCATCCCAATTACTGCACCATAAACTAGGATAAGTGTTTTCATTACAGCAACAAGAAAAGCACCCGAACCGCAAGCAGGGTCAAGAATTGATAATTTTGGCAGAATATCATTAATTAATAAACGGCAGATATTTGCATCTAGTTTAAATATCAGTTGGTTATAATCTTCAAAAGGTTTATATTTATTAGATAAAGAATCATTAACGCGGTCTAAAATAAGTTTATGAATCGTCCTATCACAAAGATATTCGGTGATTTGCGGACGAGTATAATAAGCACCAAACACTTTTTGATTAATATACTTTTCAAAAATGTACCCTAAAACATCGGGCGATATTTCGTCATCTTTCCCTT
>LXQE01000121.1 GCA_003326195.1 Nostoc punctiforme NIES-2108 | reverse complement strand
CATCGTTTAGATATATCTAACTCAGATAAATTAGACGAATTTGTAGATAATTTAAAAGAATTAGTGTATCCCAAATCAAAAGAATCTGGGAAAAATCAAGAGGAAAAATCTTTGATACTACTAGAAACACCATCACAATTTCTGCCAACTTTAAAAATTTTAATAACCGAGATGGGGTTTTTAGATGTAGTAAATAATAAATGTAAAATGCGGGTGACGATAGTAGTAGTTATTAGCACAATAATTGATTGTATAACTCAACTACTAGAACTATATAGTTTCTGCGGTGATCGAGTGGATTATATAATAGTAAAAAATTCGTTTTACGGAGAGGCGGAACAAGTTGCTTTTTATGATAATTCAAAAGAAATAAAAGCAATTGAACAGCAAGTAAAAGCAACAGGGCATGATTTCACAAGTATAAATATGCCAAAACTAGCGAAAAAATCCTACGATTATTTAGATGTGAAAAATTTGACATTTAGACAAGGACTTGAACAAGATGAATATCCGTCTGTATTTGGTAGAGTCTTAAGCTGGTTGAACAATTTTAAAGGGCAAATAAAGCCAAAAAAAGATTTATTTGGCATAGAGAAGATTTTATCCGAATAGGAATAAAGATGTCAAAGAGAATGATTATAACTGTAGGAGATGCGCGGGTGGGTAAGTCTACAGTTATCAAGCTATTGCTAGAAATATTCGCCCAGCAAGGAAAACGGATAAAGGTTTA
>LXQE01000120.1 GCA_003326195.1 Nostoc punctiforme NIES-2108 | reverse complement strand
AGCGTAGCGATCGCTATATACTCTACCATTTTCCTTATTCTGGCGACACCAAAGGCAAATGCTCTTAATTGTCAGTTCTGGGCGATAATCAGCTAGTAGCAGGCTCCCCGTAATACCCTTGGAACCGAACCAGCTAAACTTATTTCCAGAAGTGAAACCCACGCCAGTACGCAGAACAGAGGGACTGCTGATGAGCGGTGATGCCCTAAAGTTTCTTCAGAGTAGCTCCAACTGAAGCCGATGCGGAATCTGGAATAAAAAACTCCAATCTTTCAATCGACTCACGTAACATTGCCTGCGCTACCCTTTAGACAAAATCAAAGTAGATGATATGCTTTTTATCATTGCCAAGCATAAGTTAGGTAATGACCATCTCTCCAATAGGCGATGTCTATCGACAAGCCGTTGCACGTCTACGCACAAATTATCCGAAAGCACTAAACTTCAAACATCAATACTACCATGCTCAAACTATTGCCTAAATTTGCAATTGGGATTGCATCTGCTGCTATAAGCAGTGGCGTAATTGCAACAAGTCTTGCCCAAAACTCTACTGTTAGCTATGACTTTACAATTAATGTCACTAAAGGCTCCTTAGCAGGCAAATCGTTCAATGGCAGCTTTAGCTACGATAATTCGACCTTAAAAGGCATTGGAGTTGAAGAGTTGGGAGTTGCTCAAGGATTAAAGGCTTGTTTTAACTATCTTGGACGTAACTATAGCGAGAGTGATGAT
>LXQE01000119.1 GCA_003326195.1 Nostoc punctiforme NIES-2108 | reverse complement strand
GATAATCTGCTAGAACTTTTCATGACTATTGCTCAAATATACACAAACTACGGCGATTGTTTAGCCTTGAGATACTTGATGGAATTATCGGCAGAATACTTTGGATTGATCGGAGTTGAATAAAATGTATAACGAATACGATAATTTGAGTTTTGAAGAACAATTACACTTAACCGAATCCCTTGTCAGACAACGACACAATCAGCAGATGTTCTTGCGGCGTCAGCTTAATTGGATAAAAAGCCGTACTAACCCAGTTTGCGGCAATCGTAATACTGACGAATTTATTACAAGATTGAGGCTGGGATATCAATTACTTTATGGAGGTGTTATTTGGTGATTAAGCTATTAATGAAGTATGCGCCTGATTCCGTTGTGGATGCTGTGAATGATATTTCTTTAGCAGAACTGGACAAGCGAGGTTTAATAGTCTGGACAGACGCACCGCCACTAGAGCCAGAAGATGAAAACTCAGCATTTAATTTGGCTTCTCGTTTCACTGAAGTAACGCCTGATAATCTGCTAGAACTTTTCATGACTATTGCTCAAATATACACAAACTACGGCGATTGTTTAGCCTTGAGATACTTGATGGAATTATCGGCAGAATACTTTGGATTGATCGGAGTTGAATAAAATGTATAACGAATACGATAATTTGAGTTTTGAAGAACAATTACACTTAACCGAATCCCTTGTCAGACAACGACACAATCAGCAGATGTTCTTGCGGCGAAATG
>LXQE01000118.1 GCA_003326195.1 Nostoc punctiforme NIES-2108 | reverse complement strand
AGCTGATTAATAAGTTAAAGTTTTTAGCAGGTACTAGCTCGATTTTGCTTAAAGACTTTTCATTTTGAGTACATAATCCTTGAAGAATCAGATAATCAAAAGCATTTTTAGAACTCAATACAAATGATGTCATGGCTTCACGAAAGTATCAATGTTAACAATTAAGAGCTTTTGCATAGTTAATATTTTTAATAGATTAACAACCTATTATACCCACTAACTATGTGTAGATGAATTATCATACAATACCTATTATTTTCGGCTGTATGAATTAACCAAAAAAAGGTTAAAAATTCCAGGAATGTTTAACCTTTTGAATTGATGCACTATTGAGTGTTGAATGATTCTGCTAACTCTGCAACTGCATGGATAGCAAATGCCAACAAAGCAAAATTAAGGTTTTTCAAGCCATAGTTAAGAATTTGAGCAAGATCGTCATCTGCACCAGCATATATAGATATGTAATCAAGGTTGCTAATGTCTATTAGAAAACCTTCTGAATCATCGGTATGCAGATCAGAAATGGTAATTTTTGGCATGGATTCAAATCCCAAAAACATTGATCAATTAGTCAATGCGAGCATGAGTAAGCATCAATTACTTAATAATGTCGCCCGGCAGTCAGGAAAAAATTAATAAAATTGATCAACTGCTATAATCAAGCTTTAAATTGCTTAATCCAATGAAATATTCTGATTTTTGATAATCAAAAAAGCTGAATTTTAATCAGATTAATTTATT
>LXQE01000117.1 GCA_003326195.1 Nostoc punctiforme NIES-2108 | reverse complement strand
GAAGAAGAACTTAAAAAACGTCTACAAACAGTGAATTTAGGAAACCAGAAAGAAAAGCTTATTATGCTGTGGTGGATAAAAAGCGGGCAGGTTAAGGAGCAGCAAGAAATCGGAAAACGCTTGGCAAAAGATACTTCAACGGTCACGAGATGGTTGCAGAAGTACAGAACTGATGGTATATCAGGCTTATTAGAAATCAAAAAAGCACTCTTGTGCAAAACGGAAAATCGATGATGCTGCGATCGCAGCACTTGAGGAGGAGTTAAAAACAGGAAAGGGCTTTAGTAGCTATGGCGCAATAGTTGATTGGTTAAAACAAGAACATGGGCAAGATATCGAGTATGCAACGGTTTATGCATGGGTACGATATCGATTAGGAGCAAAATTAAAAGTGCCTCGTCCTCAAAGCCATAAGCAAGACGAGAAATTGGTATCTGAATTTAAAAAAAACTCGGAATCATTCTTAATTGTCTAGAAGAACATCTAGCGCCCGGCAAGTGTGTTCGCTACCTGTGCCAGGATGAAACGAGGGTTGGACTCAAAACTCTTACAGGAAAAGTAATTACAGCTTCCGGAGTCAAGCCCACTGTTAAGGTGATATGGCCAAGAGATAACTTTTGGATTTATGGTGCAATTGAACCATTGACTGGCGACCACTTCCTTTATGAGTATCCGAAATTGAATGGTGAGTGTTTCCAACAGTTTTTAGACTGGCTATCCCAGCAATTAGGTTCAGATTATGCCATTTTACAGATTGACCAAGCACCTGCTCATACAAGTTCTGCAATTCGTTGGCCAGAAAATATTATTCCTCTGTTTCAACCAGCTTCAGCCCCTGAACTCAATCCCATTGAAAGGCTTTGGCAAGCTCTCAAGAAACCTCTCAAAAATCAACTTTTCTCTTCTTTACAAGCTTTACGCGAGCGCATCCAAGAAATATTCGACCAACTTACATTTGACCAGGTAATTTCTGTCTCTTCTTATAACTTTATCCTGGAAGCTCTATTCTATGCAGCTTCATATTAAACTGGTATAACTGCTTTTTAACTATAATTTCTCTATTAATCGTCTCAAAACTCAAAACCGCACCTTCACCTATAACTTTCNGTTAAGGTGATATGGCCAAGAGATAACTTTTGGATTTATGGTGCAATTGAACCATTGACTGGAGACCACTTCCTTTATGAGTATCCGAAATTGAATGGTGAGTGTTTCCAACAGTTTTTAGACTGGCTATCCCAGCAATTAGGTTCAGATTATGCCATTTTACAGATTGACCAAGCACCTGCTCATACAAGTTCTGCAATTCGTTGGCCAGAAAATATTATTCCTCTGTTTCAACCAGCTTCAGCCCCTGAACTCA
This sequence comes from Nostoc punctiforme NIES-2108, assembly GCA_003326195.1. Classification (GTDB taxonomy): domain Bacteria; phylum Cyanobacteriota; class Cyanobacteriia; order Cyanobacteriales; family Nostocaceae; genus Nostoc; species Nostoc punctiforme_A. The sequence goes on along the minus strand of LXQE01000117.1, from coordinate 312,223 downwards.
ATCCCATTGAAAGGCTTTGGCAAGCTCTCAAGAAACCTCTCAAAAATCAACTTTTCTCTTCTTTACAAGCTTTACGCGAGCGCATCCAAGAAATATTCGACCAACTTACATTTGACCAGGTAATTTCTGTCTCTTCTTATAACTTTATCCTGGAAGCTCTATTCTATGCAGCTTCATATTAAACTGGTATAACGGCTTTTTAACTATAATTTCTCTATTAATCGTCTCAAAACTCAAAACCGCACCTTCACCTATAACTTTCAGTGGCTTAATTCCAAATCATGACCACTAACTTTTCAATCCACTCCCACTCAACGGCGTAGTTTTAGCCAATACTTCGCAATAGAGATGCACAGCACTGGTTCTCATAACTCTTGCTCTGGCTCGTTTGCGGCGACTATAGTAAGAACCTCCAGGGGACTTCCAAGGAATAAATTACTTTTAAAAGCTAGGAATGCATAGTCAGTTTCTCTTTTAAACTAACTAAGATATGTTATGTCAAAATCGCTCCACCCATTAAGCGCTCATACCGATACTTTAATTCTTCTTTCATTAAATACCACCGCTCTAAAGTTGCATCCATTTCTATTATTTTCTCGGCTGCTTGGCGTGCTAAAAGTAAAACTTCCTCATCGTCAACCAAACTCGCTAAGGTAAAATCTGGCACTCCAGATTGACGAGTTCCCAGTACTTGCCCTGGTCCACGAAAACGCATATCCATCTCGGAAATAAAAAAACCATCCTGAGATTGCTCCAACACTTTTAATCGTTGTTGTGCATCAGGACTCCTAGAACTGCTCATCAACAAACAGTAAGATTGAGCCGCGCCACGACCAACACGCCCGCGCAGTTGGTGCAGTTGTGATAAGCCAAATCGCTCCGCATTTTCGATGAGCATTACCGTAGCGTTAGGTACGTCTACACCAACCTCGACAACGGTAGTAGAAACCAAAACCTGCGTTTGGTTATCACGGAATTTGGTAATAGATTCGTCCTTTTCGGCTGAACTCATGCGACCGTGCAGCAGCCCCACTTGAAAGTCTGGAAAAACACTTTCTTGTAGCTTTTGATGCTCGTCAACAGCCGATCGCAGATCCAATTTTTCTGATTCTTCCACTAATGGCAAAACTACATACACTTGTCTACCTTGGACAATTTCTCGGCGGATCAGGTCGTAAGCATGGTTGCGTTGCTGACCCGATAGCACTGTTGTCTGAATCTTTTGTCGTCCTGGCGGTAACTCATCAATTTGGCTCACATCCAAATCCCCGTGTATCGTCAGTGCTAAGGTTCGGGGAATTGGGGTAGCTGTCATAGTTAACACATGAGGTTGATTGCCTTTTTGCTGCAAACGTGCCCGTTGTTCTACCCCAAAGCGATGCTGTTCATCTATCACCACTAACCCTAATTGCTGAAAATTTACAGGGTCTTGAATTAAGGCATGGGTTCCTACTAACAGAGGTAATTCACCAGTTCCTAACTGAGAATGTATCTGTCTCCGTTTTGCAGTTTTTGTGGAACCTGTCAGTAATTCCACTGGTAAATGCAAGAGGTTAAACCAACCAACTAACTTGCGATAATGTTGTTCTGCCAAAACTTCTGTGGGAGCCATCAGGGCCGCTTGGTAGCCAGATTGAATTGCTGCGAGGATAGCTAACACTGCGACGACCGTTTTACCAGAACCGACATCACCTTGCACTAAACGATTCATTGGCACAGGTTTTTGTAAGTCGTTGAGAATGTCGTTGAGAACTCGTTGCTGTGCGCCAGTAAGTTTAAAAGGCAGTATTTCGTGAAATTTCTCTACAAGTTGACCGCGTGGGACAAGGATGGCGCTGGTTTGAATCGCTCTTGCTTGCTGTTGACGTTGCAGTAACCCAAGTTGTAGGTAAAAAAATTCATCAAAAACTAGGCGACGACGGGCAACTTGTAGAGCAGCGCTATCGCTGGGAAAATGAATATTTGCGATCGCATCTTTTAATTCCATCAAACCATACTTCTGCCGCAAACCACTTGGCAAAGGGTCTTTCAGGTTAGCCGCAGCAGGCAAAGCAGCAATTACCGCCTGTCGCACTGTATTCGCCACCACGCCTTCAGTTAGTCCATAAATTGGTACTACCCGCCCAATATTTAGCGATTCAATCGTATCTCCTGGGCTTGCCAAAACCTCTAATTCTGGATTATCCAATGTCAAGCCGTATTTACTTTCTTTCACCAACCCACAGGCCGCCAGAATGCTACCTACTGCATAACGGCGTTTTAAACTTTCTTGCCAAGCGCGACTGCTAAAGCGCGTACCTGCGTAAAAACGGCCAATTTTGATTTGACCGCTATTATCTTTTACTACCAATTCTAAAATTGATAATTTCTGATTTTTAGGGCTAGAAAAGCAGTTGCAACGCTTCACTGTAGCCACTATTGTCACCGTCTCACCCGCCTGTAACTCGCGGATATTCACCTGACGCGCATAATCAATGTGGTCACGAGGATAGTAGAAAAGCAAGTCACGGACGGTATGTAAACCAAGCCGTGCCAAATTATCAGCTTTTTTAAAACCTATTTCTGGTAAATCACTGAGTTTTTGCTCAATTTTTGGTGCAAGTCTCCGACTCACCTCAGAGATGATTTTGGATTTTGGATTTTGGATTTTGGATTGATAAGTTTTCCCTTGCTCCCCTGCTCCCCTGCTCCCCTGCTTCCCCTGCTCCCCCTGCTCCTCTTGCTGTAATTGGGAAAGATACCTACGAGTCTCTGCTACTAAATGCTGCCTTTCTTCCAGCGCTAAATGTGGATAACTAGCAAATTGCACCGCTAGTCCTTGCCAACGGCGGCGTTCAGTATGGGGTAAGCCTGTTGGGAATTTGCCCAAAGTTAGGCTCAGAAATTCACTGAAACGGTATTCTCTGCCCATCAAGTCTGTAAAGCCACGTTCAGCTTCTATTGCCAAGGCTTTGTGCAATCGTATCCAATCTGGTTTTTCATTAGTCATTGGTCAGCAGAGTGAGGAGTTAGGAGTGAGGAGTGAGGAGTTAAGAGTTAGGAATAAATAACTCATAACTCATAATTCATAACTCATAACTTTATTCAAACCAACTAGCGCGCCATGCAGCTTCCGCTTCAGCGATCGCCTTTTCTTTATATCTCTTTTTATACTCTCTTCCTAGTTTGTTTAGCTGAACTAAAATACTGCGGATTCGCTTGCGATCTGAGGAAAGTGTCACATCAGCAAATTCAATTTCTCCTAGCCGCAGGTTAATAGCCATGATTTGAGTCAGTCCAGAATTTTCTGACTGTTGCTCATTTTCAATTTCAATTACTAAGTTTAATAAATTGGGTGGCCCTGGCATGACCTCAGCAGATGCTTCTGATGCTGCCGCAGCTGCGGCTAAAATCGGTTCTGGTAATTTTTTCGGTAATACTCCAGCTTTTTGTAATAAAAGATTAGCATCATGCGAAAGTTTTTTCAGTATCTCGTGCGCGACTTCTTCTAATTTCTGTTGCCATTTTGCCAGTTCTATAGGATCGGAAGTGTTAGCAGTGAGATACTGAGAATTAGAAGTGTTCAGAAATAGTGAAGATGAAGAGGGTGTTACTTCCTCATCAACCTCATCCACCTCATCAATCTCATCTTCCTCATCCCCCTCATCTTCCGCTGATTCTTCACTTGTAAGATAAATGAGCAATTGTTCAGCGGCCAGTTGACCCAACTTGCGGATGGCTTGTTGCAGTTGTTGGCGCTGATTCAATGACAAATGCAAAAAGTTTTCGGGATACCCTTGGGTACAGAGGTGGTAACTCGCGAGAATCAACTGTTTGCGTACAGCTATCCCCAAGCTATTTAGATAACTAGCATAAGCGCTTTGTAATTCGGTTGCGATCGCTCGGATCGCTTCTTGGAGTGCTGCAATATCCTGCTCAATTCGCTCGATTGCTCTTGCCATGTTTTTTCACTCTTGCCCATCTGAACCATTACATAGTACAAATGTACAAATTTATTTTAGGATAACTTTCCAGAGAATTTTAGATTTTAAATTAAATGCGATATTTCACATCTTTTACTAAATAAAAGACAGGCCAAGCAAATAACCTGACCTGTTTTTTAAAGAGTCATTAGTGATTCGTCAATTGTCCTTGGTAAAGACTAATGATTAATGACCAATGACCAATGACTAATATTACTTAGTGCCCATTTGTGCAGCGACTTCATCAGCAAAGCTCATTTCTTGCTTTTCAATGCCTTCGCCCAGTATATAACGGACAAAGCGAGTCACTTGAATCTCTTCGCCTAATTGTGCCTTCACTTGCTTGATCAAGTCTTCCACGGAAATACTCTGATCGCGAATGTAAGGCTGATCGAGCAAAGTCAATTCTTTCAGGCGTTTTTCAATCCGTCCCTGAACAATCTTTTCTTTGATGTTTTCAGGCTTGTTCGCCAAATCATCCTTGCCCATTTCAATGTCTTTTTCCTTTTGGGCAATTTCGGTGGGTATTTGGTCTACGCTCACATACTCGACATTGGGACAAGCCGCAACTTGCATTGCAGTATTCCGTGCCAAGGTTTGGAACTCTGAATTAGCAGCCGCTGACTCAGTTTGGGAACCCAGTTCTACCAATACACCAACTCGACCGCCAGTGTGAATGTAGCTGTCTACTACGCCTTGTGTGCCTTCTGCTATTGCAAAATTAACAAAGCGGCGCACTTGGATATTTTCACCAAGAGTAGCAATGGTTTGCTTGATGGATTCTTCTACAGTCGCACTTTCATTCTCAATATAGGGTTGAGCCAGCAAAGACTCAACACTATCAGCTGTCGCTGCTTGCTTTGCTAGATTCTTAACTAAAGCTTTAAAAGCCTCGTTACGAGCAACAAAGTCGGTTTGGCAGTTGACTTCTATGAGTACACCCACTCGACCTTCGGGCTGAATGTAAGTGTCCACTAGACCTTCTGCTGCAATGCGATCGCTTTTTGCTCCCGCCTTAGAAATGCCTTTTTTGCGTAGCCAGTCTGCGGCTTCTTCTACATTGCCTTCAGTCTCTATCAGCGCCTTTTTGCAGTCCATCATGCCGGCACCAGTTTTTTGGCGTAGCTCTTGGACGAGTTTTGCAGATATTTCCGCCATTTTGCCTCAATTCCTAACTTGACCTCGAGTTGTAATCACTCACCTAATTTAGTACTGAGTACTGAGTTTTGAGTACTGAGTTTTGTTAGCGTTAGCGGGGCGTTTAGCCCGTACTGAGTTTTGAGTGTTCAGTTATCAATTTTATTCTTCATTGACAAATCACAACTTACAACTTCAAAAATCAAGACTCAGCACTATTCAATTTGCTGAGTCTTTCTATCTTACTCAGGACTTAGCACTCTTGACTCAGCACTATTCTTCTGTTTCCTCCTCGGGAATTACGGCATCAGTATATTCGGTTTCTTCGTAGTCATCGTCATACTCACTACCGTCGTAATCTTCGTAATCATCTTCAGCATCTAGCTGACCGTGACGACCTTCATAAATGGCATCTGCCAATTTTCCCACTATCAGCTTAATTGATCTGATAGCATCGTCGTTTGCTGGGATGGGGATATCTACTACATCGGGGTCACAGTTTGTATCCAACATGGACACAATGGGAATATTCAGCTTTTGGCATTCTTGAACTGCGTTATATTCCCGGCGTTGGTCTACGATTACCACGATATCGGGTACTTTCCGCATTGTTTTAATGCCACCCAAGTATTTCTGAAGCTTCGTCATTTCCCGACGTAGCATTGATGCTTCTTTTTTCGGCAATAAATCTAGTGCGCCAGTTTCTTCACGGCGTTCTAAATCTTTCAGACGGTCAACCCGTGTTTTGATGGTTGCCCAGTTGGTCAACATTCCGCCCAACCAGCGTTGGTTAATGTAGTGGGAACCACAACGGCTGGCTTCTTGGGCAATAATTCCAGCTGCTTGGCGCTTGGTGCCGACAAAAAGAAATTTCTTCCCTTGTTCTGCGTGCGATCGCATGTAGTTGTAAGCATTATCCATCAACTGGGCAGTTTGCACCAAGTCGATAATATGCACGCCATTGCGGGAAGTATAAATGTAAGGGGACATTTTTGGGTTCCAACGCCGGGTCTGATGCCCAAAGTGAACCCCTGACTCCATCATTTGAGCCAATGAAACTACTGGCATATAATTTTCAACTCCGATTCGGGTTAAACCTCCATCCAAGTGTATTTCCATTGGGAAACACCCGAATTCTTAGATGTGCGAGATTAGTTAACCATACTAGGTTAACACAGACTGCTAACCCAATAGGGAGAGTTATAGATTGATTATGTAGATTGAGGCCGAGAAAAGAGGGCTGCCCACTCAACAATCGGGCAACGCTATGCTTTTAGTGATGAAAATGTTGCTATTCTAACATCTCATCTACTCGCGGTCTTCTCGATCTTGGGATTTAGGTTTTTGTCGCCGTTGTTCGATCTGATCGTCGATAGTTTCTCTCATTTTGCGATCGGCAGCGTCCATCGCAGAATACTTAAAGCGGTTGATTATGCCACTGAACAAGTTGCCAAAGAATCTTTCAATTTCTTGCATAATTTTATACCTCACTATTTAAAGGTAAATTCTTAACTCGACATTGATCTTGGACTTTCTAGTAGAAGTAGGAAATAAAACGCTAACCTATCCTTGAAGTATCTGTTAATCTCTTAGCGTCTCTGGGTACTTAAAGAGTTGGCGGTTTATTTATCCTTTGATTCAGTTTTGCTTGGAAATTACTGTATAAAACAGTCTTCTCAATTAAATTAGTATTGTTGAGACTTACTAGATTGAAACGCCCTAGAGATTCATCTATTGTATTCTGTCTCAGGTAATAAATGTAGCAAAAACACAGGTAACAAATTGTCTACTTGTTTATAACACCTACCATGTCTACGATGAGCGTAGCTATAGCAACTTCTGGTGTGTGTTACTCAATAGTATCGGGGTCTACATTGAGCGATCGCAATCTTGCCTTTAACTGTTCTATCTGCAATTCTGCCTGTTCTGCTCGTTGGCGTTCTTGTTCTACCAGTTCTTCTGCCTGCTGTCTTGCTAAAACTTCCTGCCTTAAAGCCTGTGCCAGTTCACCAGGGATCAGTAATTTTTCCCCTGTATCCTCTTGATAAAACCCAATTAGCCTTTCCTCAACCACCAACCGCAGTTGTAACGGTTCACTACGTCCATCCTGTATAGGTTCGTAGATTTCTCCCCGCAGGCGATAGCCACGTAACTGTTGTTCCACCCACTCGCTTTTCGGGTCAAATAGCCAGTATTCCTTGACACCTAGCTGCTCATAGAGGGTCTTTTTGAAGATTTCGTCTTGTCCCTTTGTCCCAAAGGATGTCATTTCAAAAATAACTGTGGGTACTTGACCCTCTTCCCAAACTTTATAGTTGTCCCGACCGCCAGGTGCAACATCAAAAATCACCATTACATCTGGGGCTACCCGCAATTTGGGAAAACCTTGTGCATAGTAAAGAAATTGATTTCCCAATACTGTTGCCTGACGATTTGCCAAATACTGTTTCAGGACTTCTAAGGTAGTTAGTAAAGCATAAAGGTGCTCGTAAGTTTCTGCCACTGGTTGACCATCAGCACTGGGGTAAAATATTTCTGATTCGACACTAACAGGTAAAGTAGCAGTCATGGTTGTAAAATCAGTGCTACGAGATTATTGTAGAACAATTCAACTTCTCTCTAACTTGAGATGTGCAAGCTTTTCAAAATATAACTAGATAACTCACAAAATCCTTCCCCTTCGGCAGCAGTGGTAATGTAAGCAGGCTGATATTTTAACTGATTCACATATTCCAGGACATTTGCCACGCCTACAGAAATAGGAAAATAACGCCGATGAAATAAACTTTCATCATTGGGGCTATCGCCAACAGTGACAATTTGTTCTGATGAGTACTGGGGAAAATATTCGCGCAATACTTGCAACAATCCCACAGCTTTATCTTGACTCTGGGGTTTAATGTGACACTGCACGTTGCTATAGGTAAATCCCCAACCCATTTCTTGACAGAGATTATCTAGGGTTTGTAGTTCGTCTTCACGCAAACCAGCTACATCAAAAGTCCAGTCGGTGACGCGAAAGCGATTATCAGCAGATTCTTGGATTTGGGGAAATTTAGTTTGTAAATTCTCAAAAGTCGTAGCCAACTGCTGGCGATGTTGAGCTAAATCGGGAATGGGTGTTAAGACTATTGGTTTCTGATTTCCAGGTGGAAAGTACAAACCGCCATTTTCTGCGATCGCACCTGCTACTGGCATCAAACTACTCAATCCACTTACCCACCCAGCAGAACGTCCGGTGACAATTAGCACTTTAATGTCATCTGCGGCTAAATCCTCTAAAGCTTGTAGTAGTGCGGGAGTAAATTTTCCTCGTCTAGTCAGGGTGCCATCCATATCTGTGGCTATCAGACGAATATTGCTCAAGCTTGTAGATGAAACCTCAGATAGGGGAGCGAGGCTCAAATCTCTGGACATATATGGTTTGTAAAAGGCTGTAAAAAATATTAATCATACAGCAAGATGACCTTGAAGATTTGGGCATCCTAAACATCAGGAGTCAAGTTTTTCAGTTTCCCACCATGTCCACTTCAATGTTTCTTGCCCAATCCTCCGGGAAAAAGACTACTAAAAAGGCATCCCAGGAAGTGCCAGCAAGTAATCCTCAAATACCACCATTATTGTTGGTAACTTCTGGAGGACTGGCTTTAGTGGTGATTGCTTTGATTGTGTATATTAAACTCCAGAAAGATAAGCTGGAGAAAAAACTTAAGTTTGAACAATTCCGCGCCCGAGAACTAGAGAAAAAGTTTAAGCTGGCGCTGGAAACAATTCGCAAAATGGAAACTAATCCCGATTTGGTGAACTCACGGGACTTTAACCTGGATTATCTGCGAATGCGGATGTCAGAGGAGGTGTTTCATTTTGCAATTCTTAATCAAATAAAGATTCAGATCAAAGAAAAAATTTCTCAAGCCCTGCGTCCAAATCAAGCACAACTTGGATCGGTTGGAATTGCTAATAGTGCTGGACGGCAAGTAGATGAAATTTTTGATGTCGAGTATGAGACTGGTAGTCCAGGAAATGCTGCTAAACGGGTGCTGTTTCGGATTCAAATCCGGTTAATGAAATTACCGACGCAAGCAACTTCTGCGACTATTAGTCAAATTATTGATTGTATAGAAACTTACCTAAGCCCGATAGAAGACGAAGATAGTTGGCAACCAATAATTCAAGGTCGGATTGCTACCATGCATTGGGATCAAAAGGCTAAACCTACGCCTCTACTAGTAATGGAACAATCGAATGAAGGGGTGAATGTAACTTTCCGTACTAGTCGCCAACCAAATACTCCAACTCCACCAAAGTCATCTGGAATTAAAAAATCAGGTTCGGCTAGACAATAAATTATGGCTGTCATTGGTCATTAGTCGTTCACAAAGGACAAATGACTAATGACTAAAAATCATGACTGAATAACTGTATTGGGAGAATTACGGGTTAAAAGACCATCTTCCATTTCGACGATGCGATCGGCTATGTCTAAAATGCGGTTGTCGTGTGTCACCAATAAGATAGTAGTTCCCTGATTTTTGGCAAGACTCTGCATTATTTCCACGACATCGCGTCCTGATTGTTTGTCTAATGCTGCTGTTGGTTCGTCTGCTAGTACCAAGGGGGGACGGTTCACCAAGGCGCGGGCGATCGCAATTCTTTGTTTTTGTCCACCAGAAAGATTGTCTGGGTAGTAGTCAACTCGTTCTTCTAGACCAACAGACCCTAGCATGGCTTTTGATTTAGCCATTGCTTCTGCTTGAGAAATATTATCGTTCAATTCCACTGCCATTTGCACATTTTGCTTGGCTGTCAAGAACCCTAGCAAATTGTGAGCTTGGAAAATATAACCAATGTTGCGTCGCATCTGCACTAATTTGTTTTGACTGACGCCAATAAGTTCTTCACCTAAAAATTTTAAACTTCCCTCTTGTACAGACCGCAAACCGCCAATTAAGCTCAGTAAGGTTGTTTTACCTGAACCTGATGGCCCGGTCATAATCACAATCTCACCTGGATAAATGTCTAGGTTGATATCAAATAATATCTGTTTTCTCAGTGAGCCTTTGCCATAGAAGTGATTGAGATTTTTAATGGCGATTACAGGTTCTTTTTCCATCATATTTTTGTTAGTTATAAATTAGTATTTCCAAAATTTAACTTTAGTGACTCTCAGAAATAAAATTTGCTTAATTACGATCATAATTCAAAGTTATTACTAATATTTTTTAATTAATATAATATTAACTAAAAGATATCTGCTGGATCGGCAGAGCGTAGTTTTCTAACTGCGATCGCACCAGAAATAATGCACATCAGCATAGTTAAAATCAATACCATTGTCGCTCGCTCGAAACTCATAAAAACTGGTAATAGTGTTGCATTTCTGGCACTATCATACATAAATAAGGCAAAAACTATTCCAGGAAAATAGCCTAAAACTGCTAACAACAAAGCTTCTTGAAGAATGACCGTCAATAAATAGTTTTGTGTGTAACCTATCGCCTTGAGAGTAGCGTACTCAGCTAAGTGGTCTGCAACTTCTGTATAAAGAATTTGATAAACAATCACAGTCCCCACAATGAAACCCATGACAGTCCCTAATGTGAAAATAAAGCCAATAGCTGTACTATTTGCCCAGTAACTCCGCTCAAAGTCAATAAATTCTTGTTTAGTTAAAACATTTACTTCACTAGGTAAATACTTGCGTAATTGTTGGGCAACAACATTAGCATCTGCTCCCGGCTTTAATCTAATTAGCCCAATATCAATTAATCCTTTTTGACGATTGTTGAATATTCGGAAAAAGTTAATATCACTGGTAATTAAATTACCATCTGCACCAAATGATGCACCTAATGTAAAGAGTCCTCCTACTTTAATTCGCCGCCTTCGTACTTCTGCCATTACAGGCTTTCCTTGGTCATAATTAGCAGCGATTGGCCCATACTCTACTCTAGAAGAACGGTCAAATAGAACTACATCAGGTAGTTTAAGTTTATCTAAATTTTCCTGAACTCCAGGTAAATTAAGTAGGTTAGTTTCTGGGTTCATTCCAAAAATTAGGATACTCCGAGGACGACCTGTTACAGGATTTTTCCAGATTGTAAAGTCCAAATAGATCGGATGTACTGATTGAACTGCGGGTAATTCTAAAGCTTTATATAATCGCCGTTGAGAAAAGCTTCTCATTGCCAATATAGCGTTAGATTGACTATTAATTAAAACAATATCGCCTTGCAAGCTGTTATGGAATCGAACGTTACTATAATACAGAGCATCCCGAAAGCCGAGTTGCATAAACATTAAAATATCGGCAAAAGCAATTCCTGCTAAAGCTACAGCTAGGCGAGTTTTTTCTCTTGTCAGTTGTAGCCACGACAGAGGTATTTTTTGATTCATTTTATAGGCATCTCAGCAAGTTTAGCATTTTAGATTTTCAATCCATTATGGTGACACCCGTACCGGATTGATAGAATGTTTAAAATGGATTAAACAGACTATTCAAGAATATTTTTAGTCCAAAATATCAAATTATGAATTGGGGTTACTGCTCACCTACAACTTAATTAATTATTAATATCAACAAGAACTTTGGCGTAAGTTAAACCAGAAACTTTATGGCTATCTTCTGGAGACAGAGCAATTTTAACTTCTACTACTCTGGCATCCACATCTGCGGCTGGATCTGTATTCAGCACATCTTTTTTACCAATTTTTCTGCCAATTTCAGTGACAATTCCCTTTAATTCACCGTTAAATGCGCCGTTATCACTGGTGATAGTAGCATTTTGACCAAGACGCACTTTAGCAATGCTGTCTTCGGCGACTTCAGCAATTACAAACATTTGGTTGGTTTGGCCAATTTCAGCAATGCCATTTGCGCCGATCGCTTCACCCGATTTGGTATAAACCTTTAAAATTTCTCCAGCGATTGGTGCTTGAACGTAGCTTAACCTTAGTTCTGCTTCGGCTTTTCTGACATTTGCGATCGCATTACTAACTTGGGCTTGCGCTACTTGCACATCGGTAGGACTAACATCTAAAATTCTGCTTAGTTTGGCCTTTTCTTCATCGATTTGTCTTTGCAAAGTTGCCACATTTTTATCGCGGTTAACTTTAGCTTCGATTAACTGCTGTTGCAAAGTTGCTGAATTTTGTATTTGGTTGGCTCTAGCCTCAGCAACTTGCTGTCGCAAGGTTGCCAATGTCTGCTTTAGGGTAGCTTGGCTTTCAGCCACCTGCTGATTAGCAGTTATTGCACTCAAGCGTCTTCTGTCCCGCTCTTGCTGAGAAATAGCACCTTCTTTGTATAAATAATCATAGCGTCCGGCATCGACTTGAGCATTGCGCTGTTCGGCTTGAATACGTATAATCGTTGCTCTGAGAGCATCTCTTTGCCCACTAAGTTCAGCTTCTAGGCGATTCACGGTTGCTTGTTGGACAAGTTTATCACCACTTAACTGAGCTGCAACCCGCGCGATCGTTGCTTGCCCTGCATTCCTTTCGCCAATTAACTGCGCTTGTAGGCGAGCAATAACTGCTCTTTGAGCTTGAATATCTCTTGGAGAGCCAGCCCTGACTTGCGCTAAATTCGCACTGGCTTCTTGGACTTTCGCTTTTGCCTCTTGTAGTCCGGCAATTTGGGTATCGCGGTTGTCCAAAATTGCCACAATTTGACCTTGCTTTACCCGTTCACCCTCTTTCACCAGAAGTTGCTGAATTCGTGACGATGGCGCTAATCCTGATGATGGGGCGGACAATTTAACAACTTCGCCTCGCGGTTCCAAACGCCCTACAGCACTAATGCTATTGGTAGATGGCATTACTGGTACGGATGTAGCTAGTTTTCTTAACTGCTCGATTTTGGCCGTACCTAATATCCCAGCGGCGATTACTATTGGCACAGCTACAGCGATACCCCACCAAATCTTAGGTTGTTCATGATTTAGTGTCTGTTCACTTGGCTTCGGCTTTTCAGTCACCCTTGACATAGTATGTTGCCCACTTACCTGAATTGTGCTGATGGAAGTAAAAATAAAAAGGTTTTTAATCAACAGCCAGCTGTTAGGACAAACAACAGTGGTTTCAAGCTGGGTATGGCTTAAAAATCCATTGTGTGATGAACGTTCAACACTATGGCTTTACAAAATGGTGTTTTCTATAGCCGCTCATTATGTATGCAATACACTTTGACCTTTCTCCAAACGGCTTTGAGGCTTACTAGGGGGCGGGGTTAGGTCTGTATTGAAACTGAGAAACGCTATAGTAGCTGGCTATTCAATAACTCTGAGTATTATCGAGACATGAGTGCAATGGGAGTTAGCAGAATTCACAAGCAGTATGAATCTAGATATAGAGACGCGATATATCGCATCTCTAGAAAAAATTCTAAATTGGTATGATGCGGTACTTTACTGCTACATTCACTACAGCTATAGTTAGTCACAAAATTGAAAAGAAACATCAAAAATAGACTGTTGCCTTTGTTGGACACAATCTTGCTACAAAAGTTAGTCTTCCTTAAGTCAATCAACGATTAACTAACTAAAAAATGTCTGTCAAATTGAACATTCCTAACATCAGAGTTTCCTTAACTTTCTGGTCAATGAGTTAGCTGTCTCTAGTTGTTTGCACCTACCAAGACAACAAACCATTTTGTAATATTCGCTTCAAAGACCTTACTATTCTCCCTGTTGCTGTTTTGGAACTCCATTAAACTCTCGTTGAATGAATTCTACATTTATCCGTTAGCTGAAAACGTAGCAGAGCCTACAGATGGGGGAGATGAGGGAGATGCAGGGGATGATTAAGTTGGCAGGTCGAATAAAACTGTGGTCATGTAATTTTCTGCCCAAGCTGGCCCAAAGGCTTTTTCTAGGACGCGGCGGGTTTTATCGTTTTGCTGCTGTTTGGTGCAGTAGTTGTGTTGTCCAGCAAGATTTTGGGTGACTTGTTCAACTGAAACAGGATGTGAGGTGATCGCTTGGATGCAATGAATATCTAAAAATTCTCGCACCCGCGACAGAAACATTGTTTCTTCTTCTGGGGAACTGGGGCGCACAAAGATACAAAAATCTGAAAAAATATTTCCCCATTCTGGTAATTCACGGGGTTGGGAAAAGTTAAGCACTGTTAGCTGTGTCAGCGCAGAAGTATAAGATTCTGGTAAGGTGCGTTCTACTTGGATAGGAGAAAGGTCTGCGATCGCAGCACTAATTTGACCTCTACCCCCAACTAAATCGCAACCAAACATGGGCAGGTTGTATTCTGGACGGGGAAACATGACGCAGTGCAAGATATCCAGCATATTTCCGATTTTTGCCAGTTCCAAGTGCATTTTCCGAAACTGGGGCGTTTGATAGCAACGGTTTTCAATCGTCAGTTTTTCGCCTTCTAGTCTACCTTCCACATACCCCAACTCATTAGGCAAATGGTAGGGGGATAAATCTAGGTGCTGATGCCAAGCTGCCTCAATACAATCAGCTAGCTGACGAATTAGGGGATGTTGTTGTTCACGCAGCGAGGGCATAGAAGTAAATGACATATTCTAGTTGGGAATGCGATCTAATGGCCAGTCTACAACTTGTCGTGCCATACCTGTTGTAGTCTGCAATATAAGCAAACACTTACACCCAGCCAACGTAAATTTATAAGACAGATACTTTTCACAAGGATTGTTTATTTTGTAGTCTAGGTTACAGAAATATTTTTAGATTAGTCCATTTGTGAAGGCTAATAGAAAGCTATGAAACTAGATTCTCATAGACCGGATTTTGCTGTGCAAGCAAGAAGGCACAATCTGGAAGGCTTACAGAGGTTCAGAGCTTCTACTTGGGTAAACCTTTTGCAACTTCCCAACCCCTTTAGTTTTGACGAAGCACTTTTATTGTGTCCGGTTTCAGTAGATGAGTGGCTAGTCTGGATTCCAGATCATGGGGAGGCAATACTCAATATCAGGCAATTTAGTTATTAGTCATTAATTCTGGACAAATAACCAATGACACAAAACAAATAATTGACAGCTTCTAAACTTAGCGAGATCATCGGTGAATGCCGATAACTAATTTACTCCTTTAAAAGGCTGACACTTAATAGGAAACCATCTGCTGCTCTTAAAACAACACAACCTTTTGTGTAAGTCAGAGTGGATGTTGGTACTCCTTGCCGAGAGGGGCGACCCCTTACCCGAAAAGTGCCCGAAATTTCCACTACACGCACCCGTGTATTGATGAGTGGATCGTCTTCTCTTAGTGGCTCTGGCCCTAGTTGGCAAGCTTCTTTATAGCTCATTAAACTAGACTTTATAACTTTTGAGTTACTTGCGTTAAAACGTTTTCCTATTACTATCTTGAGTGCTTTTTCAGCCGCAACTTGTTCACCAATATCTGCATTAGGATTCGCTGGAACTGAAAAATCTGGTAACGGATCATTATTTACAGGAGGTAGTTGCCCTTTAATATCTTCAGGATTTGGTGCTGGTTCTGCGTTCATAGGTGAAGCTTGAGAACTTGTCTGATTCTATTAGGGACTGACAACAAATAAATTATCCAATCTTGTGGGGTGGACATCTTGTCATTGGTGTCAACTTAACGTGAAAGCCAGCCTAGAACCAGCTTTTAGATATTGTCTCGTTCCCAGTCGGAGACTGGGAATGCCGTCCTAGAGGCTCCACCTCCCTTGCTGGCGGCAGAGCCGCTTTTGAGTTGCATTTCCAGCCTCTGGGCTGGAAACGAGATTTGAAAAGGCTTTTAGCTTAAGTTGACACCAATGACATCTTGTCTGCCCTTGGCTACGGGCGCTCGTGTCGCTCACCCCACAAGAAGTATGGAAGTCCCTTAAGGTTTGAAAGCTTTGATACAAGAGCATTATCAGAAGTCAACCATTTATTCAGTTTTTTAAGTTCTAATTTAACTGTGTATGCAGCTTTTAAAACACATCTACGGTCAGAGACATCAATGCTAATTGTCAAGTTTTTGACTATGGATTAGCCGTAGAGATTAATCTATGACCTGGGTTGCGTTTGCTTAACGAAAGAATCACTATTGCTGCCAGAAATCAGTGACATCGTATCCCAATTCACTTAGCATCTGCCGCAGCAGGGGTAAACTGAGTCCAATGACATTGCTGTGACAGCCTTCAATTTTTTCTACGAAGAAACTTCCAAAACCCTCAATGGCAAAAGCACCAGCACACTTGAGTGGTTCACCAGTGGCAACATAAGCTTTAATTGCCTTTTCGCTCATTTGGGCAAAGTAAACTCTTGTAACTTGAGACTTGACTAAAGTACGGTTTTGGTTATGGTCAATTAAGGCGTGACCTGTGTACAAGTCGCCAAAGTTACCTTGCATTATCTGCCAACGTGCGATCGCTTCAGAGAAGTCTGCTGGTTTCCCATAAATTTCACCATTGATGGACAAAACTGAATCACAACCTATAATCAAAGCTGATTCAAACTGTGGGGCTACAGTTTCCGCTTTATACTGGGCAAGAGTTTTGACCAATTCTGCTGGCTCACTTAGTTCAATTTGCGACTCATCAAAGTCACTAGGTCGAACTATCGGTTCAATACCAACAGTTTGCAGCAAGCGGCGTCGGGCTGGGGAAGCTGAAGCAAGTACAAAAGGTGGAATTTTCATGAGATTTTAGAAAAATTTGTTAATTGGGCATTGGGCATTGGGCATTGGTGATTAAATATATTCTCTATCCCTATTCCCCATTCCCCATTCCCCAATTAATAAACAGAAAAAGAATTGACAACCTCATCAATCATTCGTTTAACTTTCTGCCAGCGTTTTTCAGGAATTGAGGCGTTGAAGGTAAAAAGTTTACCACGACTCACAGCAACGCTGGCGATGTTGTGTCGTTGCTGTTGATTGGGGAGTTTTACCTCATACTCTAAAAGGTAGTAGATTTTACCGTCTACTTCTCGCTGTGCGGCATTGACTAATTCCGCCGAACGACCAGAGTCAGGAGGTGCAAGAGCAGCTTTTCCTAATTTGTATCCTACTTCTGTTGGGGTTCCCAATTCTGACAAAGTTTTGCCTTCTGGAACTGGGCTAATCACAACCGAAACATTTTCAGACACCTCAATCAAATCGTGGAAAACCACATCTGGTCCATCGGCAACTTTAACTGGCAGCCAGCCGTTAGGATATAAAAACTGATAGCCATCACTAGTATCTACAAAGCTTTTGAGTCCAGCCGCAGCCGCTACATCCGAATTACTCAGACTGAAGCTTAACACCAATAGCAAAATTAATACAATTCGTTTCAACATTTATACAGATTCCTTTGGGCTGGAGACAACACTAGGCTTGCATCATTTCTCGTCTTTATTGTCCCACCAAGCGGGACGCTTCGGATAATGCATTAGATCGTGAAGCTTCAATCCCCAAATGTCGGCAAATACTTCCTGAACTACTTAGGTTCACGTCTAATCGTAATGTTGCAACCGAACCTGATATTACTTCTTGTAGTATTATTCCTCTCTTAAAAAACGTAGAGGCACACAGAGAATAACTCCGCGTCCCTTTGCGTTTCAAAAAAAATTTAGTAAATAGGAGAGGCAGATAATTCTACCTCTCCTATGGGGATAAACTAAATTACTTAAAGCTAGCTAGCTTTAGTATCTGTTAGCTTTGTTGGGTTTGTGAACAAGAAAGCTGAGAATTTGGCACTGCTTGATGTTGTCAAAACCTACAACACGGATATAGCTGGTGTTGAATTGAGAACGGCATCCTTGGACTTCGCTCAATACTTCTTGAGTGGATTTAGCACCGAACAAAGGCAGCTTCCACATTGTCCAATATAATTCTGTTGGCTCAGAAGTTTCGTTGAACTCGATCGCTGGAATGTAACCTTGATTCAAAATGTACTGGATCTGCTTGGCAATTTGAGCGTCAGTAAGGGGTGGCAGATAAGAAAGGGTTTCGTAACGACGCTCTTTTGGTAAAGTTTGCATAGCTTTTGATAATGGGTTGCGATTTTTTACTACTAGGTTGACCGAACTAATTGGATAAGTTATCCAAATTCTGATCTGAAGTTGTTTGCTGTTCTGGTTGCAGACTGGGGTTAGATGTGTCTATTCGTGTGATGCGTTCTAAATGCTGGCGACGCTGCTCCATGTTGGCTTGTTGAATGCCAGTGCGAACCATTTCCGGTAAAAATTCTGCAATTTCTTCCGCAATGTGTTCTCTGACAGTCATGATTCGCAAAGCCAAATCTGGTTTTTCTCGCAACAGTTGCTCAATGAATGACTCACCATTTTGAATTTTGCCAGACGAAAAGTTATGCAACCAAAGTTCTAATGGCGGATTAGTTTCGCCTAGCTGTGCCAATACTGTCCTTAGAGCCTGATAAGTCAGATAGCTTTGGAGAGTTTTGGCTGTGTCCTTCGCAATTTGCTTAAGATTCATGCTTGACCCCAGCCCTGAAGAGTTATGAGTTATGAGTTATGAGTTATGAATTAATGCAAATCCTAACTCTTAACTCTTAACTCTTAACCGTTAACCCAGATCAGACGGTATCCATTGCTTCAAACTCGAACTTGATTTCTTTCCACAGTTCGCAAGCAACAGCCAGTTCAGGAGACCACTTGGCAGCTTCGCGGATGATATCGTTACCTTCACGAGCCAAGTTACGGCCTTCATTACGAGCTTGAACAACGGCTTCTAAGGCGACGCGGTTAGCGGTTGCACCAGGAGCGTTACCCCAAGGGTGTCCAAGAGTACCACCACCGAATTGTAGTACGGAGTCATCACCAAAGATTTCTACCAGTGCGGGCATGTGCCATACGTGGATACCACCAGAAGCAACTGCCATTACACCAGGTAGAGAAGCCCAGTCTTGGGTAAAGTAGATACCACGAGACTTGTCTTGCTCAATGTAGTTTTCACGCAACAGGTCAACAAAGCCCATTGTGATGCCGCGCTCACCTTCCAACTTACCAACTACTGTACCAGTGTGGATGTGGTCGCCACCAGATAAACGTAGGGCTTTAGCCAATACACGGAAGTGGATACCGTGGTTCTTTTGACGGTCAATTACAGCGTGCATAGCACGGTGAATGTGCAGCAAGATACCGTTATCGCGGCACCAACGAGCCAATGTGGTGTTGGCGGTGAAACCTGCGGTGAGGTAGTCATGCATGATGATGGGCATTTTGAGTTCTTTTGCGTACTCAGCCCGCTTCAGCATTTCTTCACAGGTAGGAGCGGTAACGTTTAGGTAGTGACCTTTAATTTCACCGGTTTCTGCTTGAGCTTTGTTGATAGCTTCAGCTACGAACAAGAAGCGATCGCGCCATCTTTGGAATGGTGCGGAGTTGATGTTTTCGTCGTCTTTGGTGAAGTCCAAACCACCGCGTAAGCACTCGTATACAGCGCGTCCGTAGTTCTTAGCGGAAAGACCCAATTTGGGCTTAATGGTACAACCCAGCAAAGGACGACCGTATTTGTTTAACTTGTCGCGTTCAACTTGGATACCGTGAGGAGGCCCTTGGAAGGTCTTGATGTAAGCTACTGGGAAACGGATGTCTTCTAGACGCAGTGCCCGCAAAGCTTTGAAACCAAATACGTTACCGACAATTGAGGTCAATACGTTGGTTACAGAACCTTCTTCAAACAAGTCCAGAGGATAGGCAACGTAACAAATGTACTGGTTGTCTTCGCCGGGAACTGGTTCGATGTCATAGCAACGACCTTTGTAGCGATCGAGGTCGGTGAGCAAATCTGTCCACACAGTTGTCCAAGTACCTGTGGAAGATTCAGCCGCTACAGCCGCACCTGCTTCTTCGGGAGGAACACCAGGCTGGGGTGTCATACGGAACGCAGCTAGAAGATCGGTATCTTTTGGTGTGTAATCCGGTGTGTAATAAGTTAGTCTGTAATCTTGAACCCCGGCTTTATACCCAGATTTGCTCTGAGTCTTCGTTTGAGCGTAAGACATATTTTATCCTTCCCTGAAATCACTCTTTTTAATTATCAAATCACGTTTCGTGCAACTTCCCCTCACCCCGCCCCTGCCCCCTTGAGCGAGGGGAAGATCGGGAAAACATTTTGTTAAGAGTTGCCTTTGGCAGAGATTAGCAGTTTTTTTGCGGCGGACACTTTGGTAGCGGTGGTAGCCCTCCTCACCAGTGTTTTCCCCTTCTAGGGGTACACGACCTAGCGCTTCTACTGTTTCCTCTTGCTAAAAATCAAAATTCTTTTTTACCTCTTCTTCGCACCCAACTAAACCTTCTCAATTTAACCAAAACTTCCGACTTTTGCGGCTTGATTTAGATAATTACTCCATAAACCGGGGTATTCAGGGGATTGGTCTGGCTGGCACACATTCCCGCCTTTACACTCCTCATATCTTTCCCTTTGATGGAAAAGATACCAGAAAAGAATTTACTTGAGAGAGATTTAGCAGAGTGTTGAGTGAAAGATAAAAAATTGCACACCGCGTAATTTGTAACTTGTTTCACAATATATCAAGAATTCGATAAGTTATTCTTTGAAAGTTTTTAACTTATCTATTTAATTTTGTTATTACATAAAGATTTAAACTTTTTGTTACAAAAGCTTTACAAATTGTCATTAATAAATGTAAAGGACTTAAAAGATGAGGGAGATGGCGAAATCCCCAGTCCCCAGCGATGCACTGACTTGTACTGAGCGCAGTCGAAGTAGCTTGTCTTTGGCGCAGCCTCTTGTAGAAAAGTGTCCCCAGTTCCTAATCCCCAATGTTTAAAAAATCCCAACTAGGGGAACACTGAAATTAACCCAAAGCCAGTTTAGGTAAATGCTGTGGGTACTGTCTCCAAAGGAAATGTCACCGTGGTATTGTTTTACAAGCGTACTAGTTTATTAATTACTTCTATCTTGCTGGGGTTGATAGCTTTGTCAAATATGGGATGGGCGCAAAAAACCCCTGACATTAATTCATCTGATGTTACCCCCGCTTACCCATCTTCCGCACCGCCACCGCGAGTAGAACCTTTGCCTGATGAGCGGGGAGTTGAAGAAAATTCGCCAAAAACTGATTATCGTGTTGGTAACTTACTAGGAGATGTTACGGGTAATCTTTGGGTAGGTTCTTGGCGCGGACTATCGCGGATTGATCCTAAAACCGGCAAGATTATTTCTCGTGTTAGCTTACCAAATGTTGCCATTGGTGCTTTAGCCCAAGACAAGGTAGGACGTTTGTGGGTAGGAAGTTATGAGGGACTAGTTCGAGTTGACCCCCGCACTAACGAAATCACCGCACAAAATTTATTTCTGCCTTCTAAACGCGTATTGTCACTGTTACTTGACAAACGGGGTTATTTGTGGACTGGAACTGATAGCGGTTTAGCTCTCATTAGTCCCGACCAAGGCTTGATTATGACAACATTAAAAAATCTGCCTGGTGTCAGCGCTAATGCCTTGACTTTAGATGCTGAAGGTCAATTGTGGGTTGGTACTCTAGATGGATTGGTACGGGTAAATACTGCTAGTGCTGCGATTATGAAGCGAATAGCAGATTTACCAGGGACAACTGTACAAGCTTTAGCTATTAGTCCAGAAGGGTTAATTTGGGCGGGAATGCCGAATAATTTGCTAGTTATTAACCCAAAGACTGGTGCAGTGTTGCGGTCTGTAACTCGCCTGCGTGGGCGTGATGTGACAGCGATACGTTTTGCTAAAGATGGTAGTCTCTGGGTCGGGACTAATAATGGTTTGTTACGATTAAATCCAAATACAGGAGCTGTCTTAGACGGAGAAGTTGCTGGACTTCCTTCTAGTCGGGTTATTACCCTTGCACCTGACATCGGCAATAAATTATGGATTGGCACTAGTGAAGGTCTAGCTTGGTTAATGCCCAAAACGGACAGTGCAAAACCTCATATTGCTTTCAGCCGCGCCGTGAAGTAACAAGTTAGGAGTTAAGAGTTAAGAGTTAGGAATTAGAAGTTATGAATTAAATTAAATCCTCAACTATTTACTCCTAACTCAGCACTTCTAATTCAGCACTTCTAATTCAGCACTCAACACTAAAAAAATGGCAATTACTACCCAGCAATTAATTCAATGGAAACAACAGGGACGTTCAATTGTCGCGTTGACCGCTTGGGATTATGCGATCGCTCAACTTCTCGATGCAGCTGGTGTAGACTTAATCCTTGTGGGTGACTCGATGGCGGTAGTTTTAGGGTATGAAACAACACTGCCAATCACCTTGGATGAAATTATCTATCACGCCAAATCTGTGCGCCGTGGGGTGAAACGGGCATTAGTAGTTGTAGATTTACCATTTTTGACGTATCAAGAAAGTCTCCAACAAGCGATGCACTCAGCTGGGCGGGTACTAAAGGAAACGGGCGCTCAAGCGGTAAAGTTAGAAGGTGGCTATCCAGCAATGGCCGAAACTGTGGCTCGTTTAGTACAAGCTGGAATTCCAGTTATGGGTCATGTCGGTTTGACACCACAATCAATACATCAACTGGGTTTGCGACAACAAGGAAAGACACAAGAAGCCAGTGAGAGGATTTTACAAGAAGCGATCGCTCTCGAACAAGCGGGTGTATTTTCTTTGGTTCTAGAGCATATACCCGCAGATTTAGCAATGCATATTTCACAAAAATTGAGTATTCCCACAATTGGTATCGGTGCGGGAATTCACTGCGATGGACAAGTTTTAGTTACTTCAGATGTCCTCGGGCTGGCAGAAAAGCATCCACCATTCGCCAAAGTTTACACAAATTTGCGCGAGACTATTACCAAAGCTGTGCAAGACTATGCCGTGGAAGTGCGAGAGCGGAAGTTTCCTTAGAAAAGTGAAAGAAATAAGCAGCTAATGAAGAACATAAAAAACCCCGACTTGATAGCCGAGGTAGATGGGAGAAGTCCAAATGTCGATGGGATATTTTAAAACCGAAGTCTGTTTTTCTTAGTTAACACCCAACGTAACCAAAACTAGATAGGTAATAGACAAGGTGCAATTTTAGCTATGCGGCTTACTTTGGGGCTTTACTAAGCTATGTAAATAAATATAACAATAATATTACAAATGGTCAACTAGACTTGACAAACAAAGGCTGATATATTTTATAAGGAATACTTATCAAGGCAGTACGAGCGGCAAATAAAACGGGTTACTGAGTAAGATAGTGCGATGAAAACGAGAACCGATCTTTTGGGGAGTAGAAAAAGTAAGCGATTAGCTGCACAATTCAGGTAGGTAGAATTAAGCCAAAAATTTGAGAAGCTAGCTACTAGATCGCGAAAGTCTTTACAATTCCCTTGTTGACTCAAAAAGTATTTCTCGACCTATGACGAATCAAGCTCCTATCCCGGTTATTGTCAACGGTGCTGCTGGCAAAATGGGCCGTGAAGTGATTAAGGCGGTGGCGCAAGCACCTGACTTAAACCTAGTGGGTGCAATTGACCACAGTTTGGAACATCAAGATAAAGATGCGGGAGAGTTAGCGGGTTTAAGCGAACCTTTGGAAGTGCCGATTACCAATCAATTAGAACCGATGTTGGGGTATGTAGCTGGCGACAGACAGTCTCCTCCAGGAGTGATTGTAGACTTTACCCATCCCGATTCAGTTTATGACAATATTCGCAGTGCGATCGCTTACGGTATTCGTCCTGTAGTCGGCACCACTGGCTTAAGTCCAGAACAAATTCAAGACTTGGCAGACTTTGCCGACAAAGCTAGCACAGGTTGTTTAATTATTCCTAATTTTTCCATTGGGATGGTACTGTTGCAACAAGCTGCGATCGCCGCCTCAAAATATTTTGACCATGTAGAAATTATCGAACTGCATCACAACCAAAAAGCTGATGCTCCCAGTGGTACTGCGATTCAAACGGCGCAGTTATTAGGAGAATTGGGTAAAACTTTTAACCCTGCTCTTGTAGAAGAAACGGAAAAATTAGCAGGGGCGAGGGGCAGTATCGCAGATGAAGGGATTAGAATTCATAGCGTGCGCTTGCCAGGATTGATTGCCCACCAGGAAGTGATTTTTGGCGCAGCAGGACAGATTTATACTTTACGACATGATACGAGCGATCGCGCTTGTTATATGCCAGGAGTGCTACTAGCGATTCGCAAAGTTTTAGCGCTAAAGTCGTTAGTATATGGATTAGAAAAGATACTTTAAACACACAATTGGGCATTCATTACTTAGCACTCATGTTAGTACCACTGACTCGCCAGAAATTTGAACAAGTTGTCCCCCTAATTGCCACTGGTTTGCAGTACAAGTACTATTGGGGGAAGTTCTCAAATTTTTTGCAACGGCTGTTAATTTCTGTAGTTGCAGTAGTTGTTATTTTGCTTGCAACAGTTGTTTTCAAGCTTGAGTTTGCTTCAATAGTATTTGTGCTAGGGGTAATTAGCGCTTTTTTTTGGTTGTGGTATCCAGTGTTTCAAGCAAGTATGCGGAATTTACAATGCCGCCGTTATAAGTACGGCGGCTTTTTCCGTGGTCGAGTCCTAGATTGGTGGATTACAGACCAGTTGATGGGTAAAACCGAAACAGTCAATAACAAAGGCGAATTGGTGATTATAGAAAACCGAGAAAAACAGATAAACTTAGAGGTAGGAGATGACACGGGATTTACCATTGAGTTTGTAGCACCATTACGTCCTGCCCACAAAGTTATTACTCGCGGCCAAATTGCAGAAATGGTAGTGATGTCAAATCGTCCAGATTTGAGCAGTATTGAAGAATTCAGCGATATATACTTTCCCAATCGTGACCTGTGGGTTAGCGATTATCCTTATCTGCGGCGGGATTTCTTTAACGAAGTCGGTCGTCGCTTGCGTGAAGACCAACAACAAAAACCACGTCGGCGGCGTCGTAGAGTAGAGGATTGAAGAGGTAATCCGTATAGGCTTCTCTTTCAGAAACGTACAAGAGAAATAAACTCACACCCTGCATTTACGCATCGTGTGAGTCGTTTAGAAATTACGAGCCGTATATCGCAAATATTTCGGCAGTTTGCTCTCAACTGCAAAACTTCTCGATGGTCGCCCAGGAGGTTCAAGCATTTAGATTCGAGATAAATCTCTCCTGTCTTCTTGCTAACGAGAGCATCCTACTTTGATGAGTTTTCCTTGCAAACGATAAGTCACTGTCCCACAGGTAAAACCTGCCGACTTAGGTTCGACATAAGGCCGTGTTGGCGGATTTTGTTTATCTAACCGCGATTTCCAATTGCCAGATATTTTTTTTAGAGTAGGATAATTGCTTAAAAATTGTGAGCCTGCAACAATATCGTGAGGCCCCTTAACATTTATCTTAGAGCTATTCATGTAGATATTATAATCATAAATAACGTTTTTATTTTTAGTCTTATTATTAATATTTTTCCCAGGAAAAGCATAGAGAATGTTCCTTAGAATTTTGACATCAGATGACGTATGAGCAAATATTTGCCCACCATTAAGTTCTGGACTCTGATTATTTAAAACAGCTGTGTTATTTACAATATCAACATGTTCGCTTAAAAATGCATGAATACCCGATCCACCATTATTAAATGCCAGATTATTTTTAACTAAAGTATATCCTTTATATGCATCCAATTTTGGGTTTTCATCATTTCTTGTACTATCGATAATAATGCCATTACCATCTGTGATTTTTCCGACTGCAATCCAAGGGATGTACATACGATTGTTGTAGGTTTTATTGTTCGTAACAAACATCTTGTATCCCCGCTTGTTGTCAGAATTCCAATTATTCAACATCGAAATCCCACTGGTACCATAAACGCTATACCAGGCATTATCGAAAACTTCGTTATTATCTATTGTCACATAGTCCGATTCAATCGCTGAAATGCCTGCTCCTCCACACTTATGTACCTTGTTGTTGACAATACGTATATGGTGACTATGACCATTTGTTCGTCCATCCACACTGATACAGTTTCCATTCGTTAGCGGGTTTCGTTTGTTAGTCTTCTGACTCATCGCATAATCAAGGGTTATATTGGCATTATTTCCTATTACCTCCAGCCCATTTATCTCGACATATGAAGCTCTATTTGAAATCGAGATACCGTTCCATGTATTGTGCTGAATTTTTGGGACATGACCAGGATATGCTTTATACTTAATCCATGCTTTTGCAGTTCCAGAACGTTTAATACTTACTGCACTACCAGCTTTGCTTAAATTTGTGTACACTCCGTTCATAATCAATACTGTATCGCCAGGGTTAGTCAGATTTGCTGCCCTTTGAATTGTCCTAAAGGCGGATGAAGTAGAGAGTCCGCTATTTGTGTCATCTCCAGTACCACTAACATAGTATGTTTTTGGAGTTGCCCTAGTGCTGATTAGCTCACCCTTGGATAGGATAATTTCCTTGTTAGTAGATACCTGACGAACGTTTTTAACTAAAGATACTTTTATTCCTTGTCCATCACCCAAAAGACTTAATATCACAGGAATTGTAAGATATGCGCTTAAACTGAAACCTTGAATTACCACAAGAAAAGGCTCCTTGAACGGCACGACTTCACAAAAATATCAGGATATTCAATGATTGATGAATACTCTTTTGGATATAAAGTATAATAGAGCCGACTTTCCTAGCTCCCCCGATTTCCATCTTGTCCATAGGCTTGCCAAGCTAAGTCTACCAACCCATCAACGATCGCAGCTGCTACAACTGCATTACCTTTGCGGCTGTCAATTATAATGTGAGGCACTAGAGACTCTTGTAAGCGCTCCTTAGCTTCATCAACATTTACAAATCCTACTGGAGTTGCAATTATTAAAGCAGGTCTAATTTCCTCAACTTCAATTAAATCCACCAGTGCAGTCAGTGCCGTTTGCGCTTGACCTACCACAAAAATGCCCTCTGGATAACGCTTTGCTAAGGTTTCTATTCCCCATGCTGCGCGAGTCTTTTCTTTTTGAGGGCGTGTTAGAGCTTCCATGCTGCAATACACTGGATTTGCAAAGGTGTTTTGAATGTCGTAAGCAATACCTACTTGTACCATCGGCACATCTACCACAATCGTGGTACGTGCGGCTAGCGCTGCTGCTCCAGCTTGCAAGGCACGCTCAGAAAAGCGAATCAAAGACTTATACTCAAAGTCAGCCGTGGCGTAGATTACCCGACGCACAATCTCATACTCTGCGGGTGAAAAGACATGATCGCCAATTTCACTATCAATGATTGCTAAACTTTGAGCATCAGTTACGTGCCATTCCATTTTTGTTGAGCTTCTCAAATATTAGCTTTCAGCTTATCAGCTTCAGAGAGTTAAGAGTTAGGAGTTAGGAGTTATAAGTTAATTAAACTACTCACTCCTAACTACTCACTCATAACTCATTACTAGAAGAAGACCGACTGAAAATAGGAGATAGGTAGGCAACCAAGACGCCAATGAGAAACCCAGAGATATTGCGAACTAAAGGCAACCAGTCGCTTGTACGCGTTACAACTGGCCCAATGCCGAAGGCAATAAACAAGATTCCCCACAAAGGTGAGAAAATTAAAGCCCATTGCCAAGCAAAAACTTGTCCTTTTTGGCGGGGTTGAGCTGCAAATCCACAAATCACCCCACCAATAACTGAGGTAATCAAGGTGAGAATCCACTGCTCTCGTGGTAGTCCGGGGACAACATTGCAGCCCCCTTTGAGCAAACAGCCTTTAACCGATTCTAAGGCTTGTAGAATGGCTTGGTCTTCGCCTTGTTCGCGGACAAAATACAAATTACCGAAGCGGGTTTGCAGTTCTATCCAAAAAGTCCGGGGTAAAAGTTCATAAACAGCATCACCAACGCTAAAACTGAGGATGTTACCGCCACGAGAATCAGCAACTAGTAGAATGCTTTTGTCATCCAAACCCCAATATTTGATAACCGCGCGACCTGGAGTGCGGTCATATTGGGTTAAGACTCGCAGTTTCCAGCCCGTGTCGGCTTCAAACTGCTCTAAATCTTTGACAAGCCTTTCTTCTTGCAGCACAGGCAGAGATTTAGCTAAATCTACAACTGGGGTAAAGGTGTCAGGAAGTAA
Organism: Nostoc punctiforme NIES-2108; assembly: GCA_003326195.1. Taxonomy (GTDB): domain Bacteria; phylum Cyanobacteriota; class Cyanobacteriia; order Cyanobacteriales; family Nostocaceae; genus Nostoc; species Nostoc punctiforme_A. Next base: position 284,117 of record LXQE01000117.1, on the reverse strand, counting down.
CTCAGGATTGTCATAAGCCAGTGCTGGGGGAGAATGCATCACCCAAATTGACCCAACCAGGAAAAATACTGCAATAGATACTAGAATTCGTCGCCAAAAACAAGATTGCATGGACGTTTTTATACAAATATTAACGGTAAAAGCGAACAAGTTGTTTTAAAAGAGTACTAGAAAAATGATAGTTCTTTACACTTGTTTACTTTACTCTAATCTAAGGGATCAAAGCAAAGCGTTTTTGAGTATTGGGCATGGGGTATTGGGCATGGGGCATGGGAAAGAGACAGGAAACGTAGATTGAGGTTAAGCGTTCGCGTAGCGTCCCGTAGGGAAGCGCAACCCAACAAAACAACGTAAATGTTGGGTTTTGTCCCTCAACCCAACCTACAATTAAGTCTAATTTGGGGTTTGAAAACACGCTCTAGGGACTAGGAAAGAGTTTTCAAATACCAATGCCCAATGCCCAATGCCCAATGCCCAATGCCCAATGCCCAATGCCCAATGCCCAATGCCCAATGCCCTAATTCAATCTTCGTCATCGAAATTTGTTTCCCAGCTAGCAGTGTCGTTGTAACCGTCATTAGCACGGTACACTTCTGCTTTGATTCGGCGATTTTCTTGCTTCAGCACTTCTCGTTCTCGCAACGTTAGAGGTGGCTTTTCATTGCTTGGTAAGCGATCGCTCGTCCGCCTTACGGGTTTTTGGCGCGTGAAGTTTTTCCAAGCAGCTTTCGCGCCAATCAAGATGCTGCGCGTACCTACTTGCAGATTTTGAGCCTGAATTCTTGCGCTATCAAGACTTTGGTCAACTTGCTTCACTACTTGACTAGCACTTTTTACACCTTCACTGACATCATCAGTTAAGTCAGTGATTTCTAAGCCAGTTACGCGGATAGCTTCTAAAGTGGGTGGTAACTCCCGCGAGAGAGTATCAAATAGCTTTTCTGCACTGCGAGCTGCGCGTGCTAACTCCTGCAAAGCCGGTATTGCCGCCACTAAAACCGCAGTCAAGCTTGTGGCGACTAAAAGTAAAGAAAGTCCCAACCAAAACAGGGGTTCAATCACGGTTATATCATTTATGAGCGTTCTAATTGCTGGGGAAGCGAATCTGATTCTTCAACAGATGTTTGTCGCTTTAAGACTTGGTTTTCTCGCTGGCTGGCATCTACACCTGCTGCGATCGCTTCCCGTAATCTATCTAAAGTCTCATCCCAGTTTCGCAGTGCGCTAGCAGAGAGACGATCTGCCTGAATTTGCACACTCATTGATAAATCTTCTGCCAATTCTGGGATAGCATTGGCAGATTTTTTCAAAATTTTACGCGTTTCGCGCCCTGTGCGTGGAGCTACGAGTAAACCGGTCAAAGCACCGATGGTAGCTCCCAGCATCAAACCGCCAATAAATACTCCAGAACGGTTATTAGACATCTTATTTTTTCTCTCCTTACACCCATTTTAGGTGGGTTTTCTCCCCTTGCAAGACTCAACTGATTTTATTCAGTCAATCTATGGTGACAAAATATCAGCCAGAAATGTTGCTTTTATTCATTAATACTAAAAGCATTAATTGCTTATAATTCAAAACTCCCCATATCTCCCAAAGTTTTGATACCTCTGGTGGGCATCTCTTTGGGTTGTGTCTTGAGTAGTTCCGTTCCCTTCTCCTGATGGAGACGCTCTTAATAACAAGCTTTGAGGGTATGGAAAGGGGAAGCGATGCCTGCGGCGGGCTATGCCTACGCTAGAAGTCAATGCACTCTATGGGATCTTACTACGGACTTCTCTGCGTTTTCCCCCGTCAGCTTTAATCATCAATGTTCATCTGAATCTGACATAGAGCAGATTTGAAGTTGGTGAGGTACACAAGCTAATTCTGCTTCCCAGATATAAAGCGTGTTTTACTCCTGTTAGCGCAGCGGGGCGTAGCCCATTCGCAATTCTGAATTCTGCTGTAACTCATTTTGCAACTGTTCTTTTCCCAGATATTAACTCTAGCTTCAGAAAATAACGCTGCCAGATTTGCCGTCCTAGCAAAAGTAGACTGATAATTTGCCGCACTTGTTGAATTTGTATTTGTAGCGCTTGATTTCTCTGCCGTAAGTTATAAATATTCTGTTGGCTGAGATAAATATTTTCAGGTGCTTTATTCAGTGCTGCATTGGTACAACTTTCATAGGCGGTTAACCTATCTGCTATATATGCTAGCTGCTGCTTAAGTTGCCACACCCGCCAAGCCACATAGAGTAGTGTCAGCGAAATCAGGGTGTTAATTATGACAACTAAAATTACCATTGTTTATCTTGACCAATATTAACTTTGAGGAATTGTTCTATATACTTGATTTGGCTCTTATTGAATGATGAAGAAACTAGAGGATAAAATTTATGGCACAAAGTACATCTGGGTTCTGGCAATAAAAAGTAGTTAGATGATGCTCTAACCAATATTGAAAGACTTTACTAGGTGAAAATTAGTGTAACAAAGGCTGATGGCTAAAAAATCGCCAATTTGCCAATTTTGTAACAATGATATGTCCACACCTCGCAAAACCACAGCTACAATTGCCTTAGATTCACGACTCGGTTTGCGAAATCAACCCGTATGCTCCATAAGCCCCATCATTACTACCTCCGACTTCTTAACTTGATAATCCTAGTCAATTTGGAGCTTTGTGGGATGTAAGCACAATGGTATAGACCCTTCAACAGATGGTGAGAGAACTACACTACCCTCTTTGGATACTCCCCAGCATTGCCTTTATTATTGTGCTCCTACCTCTACCAGTTTTCCAGCCTGTCGTGTGCAGTTAACTAATATTTTGCCTGTAAAAACCTCACTAGTGGTTCACCAACCAAAAATTGCTGGGTGTGGACTGGAGAAACAGATAAGCGAAGCGATCAAGGAGAAAGTCTATTAATTCCTCTTCCATTAACCTTTACCCTTTTCTTTCCCGAAGGCTTCCCCCTCAGCCCTTAACCTCTTCCCTGCTGAAGACTTTCCCCTGGTATTTTACTAACACTTTACCAATAATGATTATCTTTTTTTATACATCCAGTAGGAGTTGAGGATGTCAAAAAAATCACCATTGAATAATTTCTTCCGCACTATTCTTGCGGCCTTGACAATTGGATTTGTTGGATGTGGAAATCAAGTTGTAAGAACTACATTCACTCAGACTAACACCCAGGTAAATGAGAATCTTCCCCAAGTTGTAGCGACTACAAGCGTACTGTGTGACTTAACCAGGCAGGTTGCTGGAAATACAGTTAACCTCACCTGCTTAATTCCCTCTACTGCCGATCCCCAATTTTATAAACCAAAACCGGAAGATCGTAAAGCCATTGAGCAAGCTAATCTTATTCTTTATAATGGTTACAATTTTGAACCAAATCTGATCAAGTTAATTAAAGCGACTAAAAACCCTACACCAAAAATAGCCGTCGCTCAACTGGCAGTGCCTAAGCCACAAAAATTTCAGGCAGGTGGTAAGAATGTAACCGATCCTCATGTTTGGCACAATACCAAAAATGCTATCAGAATGGTGCAGGTAATTAATAGTAATTTGAGAAAATTACAATCTAGTGATGCAGAGGTTTATAGTAGTAATACTAAAAAAATTACCAATGAGCTAACTCAACTAGATAGTTGGATTAAGTCAAGAATTGCCAGTATTCCTACCAAAGAACGTAAGTTAATTACAACCTCTGATGCACTGAGTTATTACGCCAAAGCATACCGTATTTCATTGACAGGAGGATTGCAAAGTATTAGTACTAATGAAAAGCTGACGGACGAACGAGTGAAAAATTTGGCTACAAACATTAAACGGGCTAAAGTCTCAACAATTTTTGCTGAGGTGGAAATTAATCCTAATTTGATTCAATCTGTAGCCAAAGAAGCTGAAGTGAACATTTCTGACAGAAAGCTGTACGCTGAGGGGCTTAGTGAACCAGGAAGCGACGCCGACACTTATCAGAAAATGATGATTGCCAATACACGCACAATTGTAGAAGGGCTAGGAGGAACGTATTTGATGTTTGAAACGAAAGCTGCTAGGTAGCTATAACATCAATTCAGTAATCCTATAAACCGGGTTTTTTGATATTTCAGAAAACTTGGTTTATTAGTCTATCTTTGGAATACAGAATTGGAGTTTTAAATGTTACGGGAGATGGGTAAAAGAGATTGTGTTATTCAGATTTATTCAGTGTCCACCATACCAATGCTTTCTTTTGCATTTCTTTGATGAACCCATCTTTCCCATCCATATATCCGATGATATCGTTAGCATATTGTTTTGCTAACTTACGTTTTAATTCACTATATTTTTGTGCATCTTCGGGATGTGCAATCATGTAATCCCGAAATGCTAAGTGTCGTTCTACTTCTGGCTATCTGGCTGTAAAGGTGTGGACATGATGCGTTCTTGTACCTGTTTCATTATCTTTACGAAAGTAGCGGCGAACTGGTATGCCAAACTCGCCCATTACTTCATAACCTAATGCTTCCATACTCAAACTACAATCATCTACTTTGGTAATGTTTTCAACTTCAACCAGCAAATCAATAATGGGTTTGGCGCAGATATGTGGAATTGCTGTGCTGCCAATATGGTGAATAGCAACTACATTTTCACCTAGTGTAAGTGCAACATACTTTGATTCATCGTCGAATTTGCCGTGCTATGTTGGATTATGTGGTACTACTTCTACTTTCATCTGGATTTAGAAACAACATTCTTGAATTTGAATTCAAAATTTAAAATCCAAAATCCAAAATCGGCTTACCATCCCCAAGTACCAGGAGCGCCTTTAAATGGCCCTACAATATCACTGGTTATCCAACCGCCGTAGAAGTTACCTGGTTGTGGTTGCACCTCTTCGCCATTGACGTAGCATTTATCCATTAAATGAGCGTAAAAAGCTACATAGTCCTTCATAGATTCAAAGGCTGGTGTGGGCTTGGGGTAGAACCAGGCAGCATTATGGACTTCTTTTTCACCAACTCGGATTGTGTAGTAACCAGCACTTCCCTTCCATTCACAAAAGCTAGATTGCGGAGTCATCTGTAGATATTCCATTTTGATATCCGCTGGGGGAATGTAGTAAGAAGGAGGATGACTGGTTTCTAAAACACGTTTGGCGCTGTGAGTATCTACAATTACTACTCCGTTAAAGATTATTTGGATATGTTTGGTTGTATCCTCCAAAAGAGGAGGACGGGGATAATCCCAAACTGATTCTTGTCCGGGAGCGGGTTCGATGCGTTGAAAATTAACCATCATCAAGAGTGTTGAGTGCTGAGAGAGGAAAAAGTACTCAGTACTAATGTACTTACTGAAGTAGCAACTCTCCTTGTGGAGTCACTGCGGGTCTTTTAACTCAACCCTCTTTATCGTACCTCTTTAAGAGCATCAACTTGCTTGGTAAACAACTCAGTGAATAAACTAAGCACAGTCCGTTCTTCGCGCACTTTTATATTGGCACTGATGGACATACCTGATTGCAAGTTAACTTTTTTGCCCTTAATTACTAAGGATTGCTTATCTAATGAGACTTTTGCCGGAAATCTGTAAAACTGATGGGTTTGATCTGGCGGTAATGCGTCTGAACCTATCCCAGTCACTTCTCCCTTGATATCGCCAAACTCGCTGTAAGGAAAAGAGTCAATTCTGACATCTACTTTCATACCTTTTCGCACAAACCCAATATCTTTGTTAGTGATGAAAACTTCAGCGATATAGTTTTCATTGGGGACAATTTGCAACAGTTTTGTAGTTGGGGTTGCGACAAACCCAGGATTTTTGGCTTGCAAATCAAAAACTGTTCCAGCTACAGGTGCGCGAAGTTCTTGATATTTAACGTTTAACTGTGATTGAGATATTTTACTATTGACATCTGCCAAACGCTGCTCATTTTCCAGCACAACTTTCATGAATTGGCTATCGATTGTGGCAATCTGCTGTTTGTTCTGGGCTATCTTATCCAAAATGTTTTTATCAGAAACAGCCACCGTATTGCTTAACTCTTGTTGTCCTTTTTCTATATCAAACTCAAGGCGTTTCAGTTCCTCACCTAGTTGCGCTACTTCTGCCGTGCGGTTTTGAACTTCTTGTTGCTGATTGAGATACTGAAGCTGAGAAATCCCACCTTCTTCTGCTAATATCTTCAGCTTATTTAAAATCCCCTCTTGAATAGCTAAACTTGATTTACTATCTTCCAGCTTAATTTGATTTTGAACCAGTTGTTTTTTGGTTTTTTCTACTTCCAATCGTGCTGCGGAAGACCGAGAGTCTAATTCCTGTTTAGCAACTCGTAGAAGTTGTTGTTCATCAATTCCTACTCCAGAATCTTGACCAGAATTTTTTAATTGAGTGCGGAATAGCTCATTTTCTGCTACTAATGCTGCCCGACTTTTCAGCAAAAAAGCAGTTTCTTGTGGCAAGTTACCGCGCAAATATAACAGTTCAGATCCATTGGCAGTACTTACACCCATCAATCGGCGATAAATCTGGTTTTCTTTCATTAATGCAAGGCGAATTTTATTCAAAGAATTTAATTCGGCAACAGAGGCGATGGAATCAAAAGTTAGCAGTAAATCACCTGCCTTTACTTCTTGTCCATCTTTTACATTAACTGTTTTCACCACTCCACTCACAGGAGCCTGAACTTCTTTGACTGTTCCTTGGGGTTTTAATTGCCCGGTTGCTGGCACTACTTGCTCAATTTTTGCAAAATAAGCCCAAGCAATTCCAAAGCAGGCTAGCCCTACTAGTGTAATCATGATTGTACGCGACCAAATTGGAGATTGGCGCAAAACAATAGATTGCTCAAACTCCTGATTATTTAAGTTAGTAAAAGACTCTTGAGCAGTTTTCTGTTGTTTTGTCAGTACCTGTGAATCGTGCTTCACTCCATTTTTGTGATTGCCGTTTTTCTGATTGCCGTTGAGGTGATTCCCATTAAGTTGAGTCATAACAATTTTGGATTTTGGATTTTGACTTTTTTGTAGAGTGGGCAATGTTTCCCGATGCCAAAAACCTTTGCCCTCAAGAATGACTAATTACAAGTTTACATCTTGTTGCTGATACAGGTAATAATAATGACCCTTGGTAGCCATTAATTCTTGATGGCTACCTTGTTCTATAACCCTGCTGTTATCCATGACAACAATCATGTCTGCATTACTGACGGTATTCAGTCGGTGGGTAATAAAAAATACTGTATCGCCCTTGAATGCTTTGGCTAAGTTGAGACATATTTGGCGTTCTGTGGGATAATCTAATGCGCTAGTTGCTTCATCTAAAACTAATAATTTTGGTCGTTGTAACACAGAACGAGCGATCGCAATTCTTTGTCTTTGTCCACCGGAAAGTGCAGAACCTCGTTCTCCCACCCGCGAGTTGTAACCGTTGGGTAAGTTCATGATAAACTCGTGGGCGCACGCAACCTGAGCCGCTTCGATAATTTCTTCGGTTGTGGCATCGGGATTGGTTAGGGCAATATTTTCCTGAACGCTACCGTCAAACAATAATGTCTCTTGGGGAACTACGCCAATTTGTCGTCGCAACGAATAAAGTTCCACTTTGGCAATATCATAACCATCAATCAAAATTCTGCCGGACTCAGTTTCGTAAAGTCTCAGCAGTAACTTCATCATCGTACTTTTACCAGATCCACTTTGCCCGACAATGCCGACAAATTTCCCTGGCTCAAATTCGAGGTTGACATTAGAAAGTTGCAGAGGGCCACTTGTGCCAAAACGAAAGGAAACATTTTCATATTTCACTGCTCCCTTAATCGTCGGTAAGGGTATATTGTAGCGGTCTGTTTCTCCTTCTTGTGGGGTATCGACAATATCGCTTAAACGCTCTAAAGATAAAGCAGTTTCTTGGAAGCTTTGCCAAAGTTGAGCTAAACGCAATATTGGGCTAGTGACGTAACCCGATATAATCCTAAAAGCAATTAATTCGCCTAAAGTTAATTCTTGTTGCAGTACTAAATAAGCTCCTACCCACAAAACGAGTAAGCTGCTAAGTTTGTTGAGAAAGTTGCTAGTAGAGTTAGCGAGGGTGGAAGTCACAACTGTTTTAAAACCAGCAGCGACAAATCGGGCGTAACGTTCTTGCCAGGAAAAGCGCGATCGCAATTCGATATTTTGCGCTTTTACTGTTTGAATGCCTGACATCACCTCCACTAAATAAGATTGAGTTTCGGCGTTGCGTTCGGCTTTGGCACGTAACTGTCTACTAATGGTGGGAGAAGCAACTAAGGTGATAATCACAAATATTGGAATTGTGCTTAAGCCGACTAACGTGAGTTGCCAACTGTAAATCAGCATCACACCGATATAGACCAGCGAAAACAAAGCGTCTAATCCCACTGTTAAGGCAGTACCTGTGAGGAATTGGCGGATATTTTCTAGTTCGTTAATACGAGTGGAAAGTTCACCCACCGGTCGGCGTTCAAAATAGCGCAGTGGTAGACGTAGTAAGTGGTCGATGATTTCCGATCCTAAACCCATATCGATCCGGTTAGTGGTATCGACAAATAGGTAGGTTCGCAAGGTAGTCAGCACTGCTTCAAATAGCCCGACTACTAATAGCAAAACCCCCAAAATATGTAGTGTGCCAATACTATTTTGAGTGATAACTTTGTCGATAATTAACTGAACGACTAGGGGATTTGCCAAGGCTGCCAACTGCACGAAAAAGGAAGCGACAAAGACCTCTATCAAGACTCGACGGTGCTTTGATAAATAGGGCAGAAACCACCGTAAACTAAAGCGTTCTTGGGGTGTTTGATTGGTAGCAGTCAGCAGTAATACCCTAACTTTGGGCGGAAAGTCAGTTGGATCGACTTCTAATTGTTCAACCAATTGAGCGGGTTTGCAGCGCACAATTCCTTTGGCTGGAACACCCACAACCACGGTATTGGCATCTACTTCATATAAAACGGCAAAATTATCACCGTAGCGAATCAGCGCTGGTGTTGGAATGCGCGTCACTGAAGCGACTGGTAACTCTATCAACTGCGCCTTCAATCCGATTAACTCTGCCAGGTAAGCAGTAACTTGAAACGATATAGTCCCCTGACGTTTGACTTGCTCAGTTAAAATGCGGCGAACCACCTCTCGACGAAACGGCATTTCTAGGTACTTCGCGATCATTTGGAAGCAGGCGAAGGCTGAATTTAGTTCTCCTTTACCGCCAAAAAATGGGTATTTTTGTTTTGATGAATTCTTTGAATTTTGGGGGGCTGTTTGTGGAACTATTTCGTCTGATGCGTAGGGAATAATCTCTAGTTCGTCAGCGCTATCTCTATCTACTCTGGTTTCAGTTACCGCAAGTTCTATCTCATGACTATCTTCTAAGATCAAATCTGACGGATGTATACCAAGCAACCGTGCGGGGTTTTGACCGATAACCTGGATCTTGTCTCTGTCATCGTCTGATTCTAGGCGATCGCCAGGTGACAAATCCGTGATTGTACCACCGCCACTCACAAACCAAACGCTTTTACTATCCAGTTGGTTGAAGGGAGTTTTTCCGGAAGGGAGATAATGTATTTTCGCCTGTGGTAAGGCTTTTTCTGCCAGTTCTCTGAGATTTAAGGTAGCGATCGCTTGCTTTTGCCAATAAGAAGCGAGAATATCGAAAACTTCTACCAAATAACTGCGGTTCTTCCGAGCTTCCGCAAAAGCTGGGTATGAAGCTAGAAAGCTAAAATATGCTGTTGCACTCAAGGTTAAACATACTACTTCGGTGGAAGCGATCGCTGTTTCACAGGCGATATCGCGCAACAAACCAATTTCACCGATAATTTCTCCAGGTTGCAGTAATTTTAGGGTGATTGGCATTTGCGTCTGAGGGTCGTATCCCAACAGGCGCACTTGTCCCTCATAAATGATGGTGATACGTTCCGGGAGACTTTCTTTACCAATGATTTTCTGGCCTATGCGATAGCGCCAGGCTTGCAGTTGTTCTGATAGATTAGCGATCGCTCCATCTGGTAAATGCTCAAACCCCTCTAGGGTGGTGAGAAATTCGGGAAAAGTGTTCTTAATATAAGTCATATAAAACGAGTTAAAGTGAGTAATTAAGTCGAAAATATTAGGGAGTATCTCTTTTACTAACAGTGGCAGTGTTTGGTTTTATGCTATCGGTGACAATACTTCTGTGGAATTCAGGTGTTTAAATATCTACCAGCACATAGGTAAGATTAGTCTAATTGCAGACCTGTATTTATATCACACGCTTACGATTGTGATGCGTTTTTCAAAATAAAGCATACTGTATATAGATCGAGGACAAGTTATCACTTGGTTAACGCTACATAATTTATACAAAATTAAAATCAATATTTAGTATTGCAACTATGTAAGATGGATACTCATCATCAAACCAAAACACATAAACGTGGTTGTTCAATTTAGCACCGTATATTTTACTTTATGATTGTCAACATGAAAATATCACAGATGCTTTCCTAAGTAAATACCCTAGTTAAGATTTATGTAATAAAAAAAACTTTAAATTTCTGAATTATTTTTTACAAATTATTGAATATAGGGATTGAGCATATCACTAATGGCGAAAAACAGGAGGTTTCCTGGTTAAACATCACCTATACCTAATTATGAAATAATTCTCCATCACTTTTTTGCTAGTTTAATTTAATAAAAATTAACTGTAAAAGTAAAAGTGAAGATTTTTTTCACCATAGAGGAATCAACTATATAAATTTATAAAGGAAAGATAATAACTGCCTTCAGTAAATTTACTAGTTTAATTAATAGCGAGTCCATGTAATCGCTATGCATAAAATAACCTCATTCCGCAACCGGGACGAGGTTGTATGATTTTGCTAAGTAATTACTCGCCTTTCATCTAGGCAAGATTGACACTCAAATTTACCTGTACAATCACATTGTTGTAATCTTTATCACCACCATTGAGCAAATATTCAAAACCAAAAGTGTTATTTCCCAACAGTCGAATCTGATCTACTTTATCTGAGTTAGCACCCAAAAATGCAAAGTAAACATTCCTATCAACATTGCTATTGAGAATTGCATCGGGTTATCTACAATAATAAATGGCGCAAACAAAGAATTCGGCCCGAAAGCAGCGGTATAATTTGCAGTACCTTGGTTGTCCAACGCCAAGTCAATGCCTCCAACACGCCCACGCACAGGGCTTTATTGGCGATCGCATTTACACATCTATCAAGCAGCCACTTGAAGTTATGAACCGCAATTGAAGAAAAACTCAGAAGTCAGAATTCAGGAGTCAGAATGAATCAGTGGGGGATTCAGACCCGCAACTGTTTTGTTTCACCACTAAATATGCAGATTTAGTGGGGGTATTAAACCCCTGGATTCATCCACTAGTGAAGTTCAAAATTCATTCTGTTAGCGGATAGCTAAGGTTTAGCCCATTCTGGCGACTGACGCCTTTATTCTGTTTCGATAAAACAACCCCATCCCGGAAGCGAGATGAGGTTGAAAGCTATAACTATTTCTGCAAACTAGTTAGATCGATTTTAGATGTCTACAATAGCTCGATCTATACAAGCCCTCATTTTTTCAGATAGAGTTCGGACATGGGGTTCTCTAAAAATAGAGTCGTGGTTTCCTGGGACATTTTGAATATCCAAACCTCCTAAGACCATTTCACTCCAACCCATTTGAGGGTCAACCTCCCGTTTTTCCAATGCAACGCGCTCTTCTGCTCGGAATACAGTGACTCGACCTGGATAAGCTTTTAGAACGTATTCTTTGGCTGCCTGTTTATTGGCCTCTTCGATTGTTAATTTCCGGTAGTTATAAGGTACAGTCCGCCAGATTCTTAAGGAAAACTTAAAGATCAATTTTCGGAACTTTTCTTGAAGTTTATACTTCAGCCAAGAGCTTTTGTTCCTGATTTGCTCAAGCACGTAATTAGTCCCAAGTTTTGTCAGGTTGTCCCAATGCTGAGAAACTCGCTTTTCTAATGGCGCTTGTTTAATATAATTTGGGCCAGTGGTATCAAATAAAGCTAACAGAGCTACTTTTTGACCTTGCCTTACGAGTTGTTGAGCCATTTCCCAAGCTACTAATCCGCCAAAGGAAGAGCCACCCAAAAAATAAGGGCCTTCAGGTTGAATAGTTTGTATCTCTTTGATGTAATGAGCCGCCATTTCTGCAAGCTTGGTAAAGGGAGCTTCTTTCCCACTTAATCCTCGTGCTTGTAGTGCATAAAATGGTTGATTTTCACCCAAATGAAGTGATAAATCTCGGTAGTAGAGAACACTTAAACCAATTGCATGAATACAAAATATAGGTGGCTTGGAACCGTTGGGCTGCATTGGTACTAGTGATGACCAAGCTATCGATTCTCCTGAGTTGGTATTAGTACTAATCTCAACCTGATTATGGCTTTCTGGCGAAAACCCTTGCTGGCGAATAATATTAGTTAATTGCTCAATGGTTGAAGATTGCAAGAGAATAGCTAAGGGCAGATTTAAGCCAAATGTCTTTTCAATCTGAGAAAACAGGTGTACTGCAAGTAATGAGTTTCCACCCAAATCAAAAAAGTTGTCTTTTATGCCAATAGGATGAATACCTAAAAGGTTTTCCCAGATTTTAGTTAACTGAAATTGTAATGGATCTTCTGCTGTGGCAAATGTTTTTTCGATTTTAGAATTATTTGGATTCAGCGCAGATAAAGCTTGGCGATCAACTTGACCATTAGCATTCAATGGCAGAGAATCGACTATGAAAAAGGCAGAAGGCAACAAATATTCAGGTAACTTTTGCTGGAGAAAACTCAGCAGTTGCTCACTCCCAAAAGTTTCTCCTTGTTTGGGAACAACATAAGCAACTAAAGTTTTATCCCCAAGAACATCTTCTTTGGCAATCACCACAGTTTTTTGTACGCCTGGATATTGACCCAAAATTGTTTCAATTTCAGCCAACTCAATGCGAAAGCCGCGAATTTTTACCTGATTGTCTAAGCAGCCCAGAAACTCAATATTACCGTCACTTAAGTAGCGTCCTAAATCACCAGTTCTGTAAAGGTATGCCCCAGATTCGCTGCTAAAGGGATTGGGGATAAATTTCTCAGATGTTAATTCAAGACGGTTAAAGTAGCCTTGGGTAACACCGATACCGCTGATGTAGATTTCACCAGTTACGCCAATAGGGAGGAGTTGCGATCGCCGATCGAGAATGTAGATTTGAGTATTGGCGATCGCTTTTCCTATGGGAATTTCTGACCGAGTGTTATTGGCTTCAGTGGCAGTCTTTGGATCGTAAACCGTGGCGGTTAAAGTTGTTTCTAGCGATCCATAAGCATTCAGCCAACGTACTCGCTTACCAACTTTTTCTACCCAAGTTAGATAAGCTTGACGTGAGAGTTTTTCACCACCAACCATGACTAAGCGCAAGCTGGCTGGCAAAGTTTGGGGAGATAGAGATGGCTCTTTAATTAACTCATACCAAAAAGCAGTAGGTAAATTGACAACGCTAATCTGTTGTTGAGCAATGAATGGGAAAAACTGCGTCGTCGAGTTTTGTAGCTCTTGAGACTGAAGAATTGCGGTAGCACCAGCAATCCAACAGGGGAAAAGTGATTCAATTAAATTATTGCAACTGATACTAAGTATGAGTAATAGGCGATCGCTCTGAGTCAACTCCCAAGTTTCGCTAATTGCTAGGCTGTGGGTGACAAGATTACGGTGGGTAATAGCTATACCGTTGGGTTTTCCCTTGGAGCCGGACACATACATCACACAGGCAAGAGTCTGCTCTGTGGTGTGACAGATTGGATTTTTGATCGCGTGTAGAGCGATATCTTGCCAATCACTATCCAAACAGATAACTTGTGCCTGATGCTCAGAGAGTTTTTCAACCAATGAGCTTTGGGTTAATACCAAAGATATTTGGGTATCTTCTAAAATGAAAGCCAAATCATTTTGCCCAGATGTCGGAGCGATCGATACGTAAGTGCCCCCGGCTTTCAAAATACCCAACAGCCCCACAATCATCTCTAGGGAAGGCTCTAGATCAAGACCGACGAGTACCCCCGATCTTACGCCTAGAGTTTGCAAATAGTGGGCTAGTTGATTTGCACGCTGGTTGAGTTCTTGATAGGTTAGTTGCTGATTCTCAAAACTTACTGCAATATTATCTGGAGTTCGTTTAGCTTGAGCCTCAAACCATTGATGGATACAAGTATTTTGAGGATAATCAGCCCGTTTGCCATGCCAATCAAACAACACTTGATGTTGTTCAGGTGCTGTCAACAGGGGTAATTCAGATATCGGCCGATCGGGGTTAACAACAATACCTTCGAGTAAAGTTTTGAAGTGTCCCAACATCCGCTCTATGGTACTGGCATCAAACATCTCGGCATTGTAATCAAATACCATGCCCAGACCATTATCCTGTTCTCGCAGAACCAATGTTAGATCGTATTTGGTTTTGCCATGATAGATGTAGCCAAATAGAGAAGTGATAGTCAAATCAGGTAGTTGCATTGATGCCATGCCACGACCATTCGACCAAGGAGGATTGAGGGAGAATTTTACTTGAAACAGGGGTGAACTATTGCGACTTCGCTGTTCTGGTTTAAGTTCTTCAATTAGCTTTTCAAAGGGTAGGTCTTGATGGGTATAAGCCTCTAAACAATCCTTACGCACTCGGTCTAATAATTCTCGGAAAGTTGGGTTAAGAGCAAAGTTACTCCGCAGTACAAGAGTATTAGAAAAAAATCCAATCAGCCCCTCAGTTTCAACTTGTCCTCGACCTGCACTTGCAAAGTTAATTAGTAAGTCTTCTTGTCCAGAATAACGGTAGAGCAATAGCTCGAATGCTGCCAGTAGAGTCATGAACAGGGTGACACCCCATTTTTGACTCATGTCTGTTAGGGCATGGTTCAGCGTCTTTGATAGCAGCAGGGCAGCGCGATCGCCTCGATAGGTTTGCACTCCTTGAGGACGGGGGCGATCATAAGGTAACTCAATGATGGGTAAATTACCTTCTAGCTTTTGCTTCCAGTAGTTTACCTGTGACTCTAAAACCTCTCCCTGGAGCCATTGATATTGCCAATTGGTAAAATCAGCATACTGCACTGGTAAGGGAGTTAAAGGAGAAGCCTTTCCCGCCGACAATGCTTTATAGATAGTAGTGAGGTCTTGATAGAACAGATCGGATGAAGCTCCATCACAAACTATGCAGTGCATATTCCAAATTAGCAGATGTTCGCGATCGCTTAAGCGCAGCAGTAACACCCGCAAAATTGGCCCATTGCCTAAATCAAAGGGTTGATGAGCTTCTTTAGTTGCCAGTAGGTGAGCTTCCGCCTCTCGTTGTTCATCTGGTACTTGCCGCAAGTCAATTATTGGCAATGTCAAGGAAACATCGGTGGCAATTACTTGATTGGGCTTGCCATTCACTGCTGGAAAAGTTGTCCGCAGAACTTCATGGCGACGGACGACTTCTCTTAAACTTTCCTCTAAGACAGCAACATTCAGATTCCCCGTGAAACGCACCACAACCGGCATATTATTTGAGGAACTATCAGGTTCAAACTGATGGAGGAACCATATCCGTTGCTGACCAAAGGAAAGCGGCAAGTTACCATTCCGTTCACAAGCGACAATTGGGGGAATCTGTGAACTGGCGGCTGTGTTAATTTGTCGGAGAAAGTTGATGATTTCGGCTTTTTGAGTTTTTAACTCGGTCAGCAATTCTGGTGTGAGACTATCTTTTGCGGCCCGATAGCGTAAGCGTTCGCCCTCTAGCCAAAGTTTGACATCGCGCTGACGTAGCTCAGATAGTAGTTCATCTAATGTTTTCATAGCTCACCTTCCTCGTAATCATCAGCTGTTTCACTCTCAGCAGCCTGAACACCTTGGGTTGCCCACCGCAGAGTTTCCACTCGTTCAGCTAAATCCGCTACCGTTGGTAATTCAAATAAATTGGACATCAAAATTTCTGCTTGCAAGGCTTGGCGCACTCGAGAAACCACTTGAATTCCTAGTAGAGAATATCCACCCAATTCAAAAAAGTTGTCGTTAATCCCAACCTGCTTGACATTAAGAACCTGCGCCCAGATATCTGCAATCTGCTGTTCAATGGGAGTGCGAGGCGCTACATAATTTGCCTCCAGCTCCGGGCGGGAAGCATCTGGCTGTGGCAATGCCTTGCGATCGACTTTGCCATTGGGGGTTAACGGCATAGCTTCTAGTGCCATAAAAATCGTTGGCACCATAAAGTCAGGAAGTTGTTGTTTCAAGAATCGACGCAATTGCGAAATCACTTGCAAGCTATCTTGACCAGTTTCGGCAACAATATAACCTACTAGACTAGTCTCATTAGGAATGTCTTCTCGAACAATTACAACAGCTTCTTTTACTTCTCGATGTTGCAGGAGTGCGGTTTCAATTTCACCCAATTCTATGCGGAAACCACGCAGTTTTACCTGATAGTCGATACGACCCAAGTATTCAATATGTCCATCTGGTAAATAGCGAGCTAAATCCCCAGTTTTGTATAAGCGCGATTCAGGGTTTGGGCTGAAGGGATTAGAAATAAATCTTTCAGCAGTCAGTTCGGGACGATTTAGATATCCTCTTGCTAGTCCTTCGCCACCAATATACAACTCACCTGATATACCAATGGGAACGGGTTGTAAATGAGAGTCTAAAATGTAGATTTGCGTATTAGCTAGAGGGCAACCAATGCCTATTGCTTTATTTGCCGTTGTCACCTTGTAACCTGTTGACCAAATCGTTGTTTCTGTAGGCCCGTACAGGTTCCACAGACAAGCTCCCTTCGGTAATAATTGATTGGCGAGGTCTCTAGGTAAGGCTTCACCTGTGGAAATCATCTTGAGTTGAGGACTACCTTGCCATCCGGCTGCCAGTAATAGCCGCCAAGTAACTGGTGTCGGTTGCATAAAGGTTGCCCCGGAGGTGGTTAGGGCTTTTAAAAGTTGAGTACCATCAGCCGCAACTTCACGACTCACCAACACCAACTTCGCACCTACAGACAGGGGTAGAAAAATTTCTGAAACGGCAATATCAAAGGATAGGCTAGTAACAGAGAGGAGAGTATCTTCAGCAGTTAAACCGGGTTCTTTAGCGATCGCATTTAGAAGATTAACAGCACTCTGATGTTGAATTTGAACGCCTTTCGGTTGACCTGTCGAGCCAGATGTATAGATAACGTAGGCTAAGTTATTGGAAGTGACGTTAGGTGTTGGGTTATCTAACCCGTAATCTATGGATTGCCAGTTGGTATCAAGACAAACAATCTCTGCTTGATGGTTGGGTAGTCCCGATTTTAGCTTCTCCTGGGTTAGTAGCACTGACACCTGAGCATCTTGCAGCATGAAAGCTAAACGTTCTTCAGGATAGGCATAATCTAATGGTACGTAGGCTCCTCCGGCTTTGAGAATGCCTAAAACTCCTACAACCATTTCCAAGCTGCGCTCGACACACAGACCAACTAGAACTTCTGACCCGACTCCTAAGCTTTGGAGATAATGGGCTAGCTGATTGGCTCGCTGATTCAGTTCGCGGTAGCTAATTTGTTGATCTTCAAAAACTACAGCGATCGCATCTGGAGTCTTCTCCACTTGAGTTTCAAACAGCTGGTGAATGCAGATATCTTGAGGATAAGCTGTTTGAGTATTGTTCCATGTTGCTAATAACTGTTGCTCAACTGCTGGCAAAATTGGCAATTTAGCAATAATTTGATTAGGGTTAGCAACTATGCCCCATAATAAAGTCTCAAATTCTGCCATCCGGCGGCGGATAGTGTCAGCGTCAAATAGATTAGTGTTGTACTGGCATTCCAGAATAAGTTCACCATGCGATTCTGTAGCATTGATAAACAGTTCAAAATTCTCGAATGCGCGGGGATTGGAAAAAAATTCTACCTCTAACCCGATAAAGGGAAGTCGATCGCTGTCTAAGGCTTGATCGACATTAAATATAATTGGTACTAAGGGAATGCGACTAGAATCCCGTGGCAATACTAATTTTTTGACCAGGCTACCAAAGGTAAATTGTTGATGGTCATAAGCATCTAAGACAGCTGAACGCCGCGTTTGCAAGTAGTCGCCGAAGGACTTTTCGCCATGAATCTGGCTACGCAATGGAAGTAAATTTACACAGTGACCTACAAGATTATATTGCCCTAAAGCAGCTTGTCCGGCGGCTGGAATACCAACCACCAAGTCGTTTTGCCCTGTCAGACGGTGCAGCCAGACCTCGAATCCTCCCAGGATCGTAGTCATAAAGCTACAACCGAGTTTTGTTCCTAGTTGTTTGAGGTTGGCAACTAATTCGGGACTTAAATGCCAATCTTCGCGGGCGGCATTAAAGGTTCTGAGTGGGGGACGGGGGCGATCGCTAGGGAAATCGAGTACAGGTACAGAGCCAGCGAATTGTTGTAACCAGTATTGTTCTGTGGCGATCGCTTCTGGACTATCCGCCTCTTCTTCCTGCAAAATCGCATATTCACTTAAGTAGTCTGGTTCTTCTAATTCAGGAACAATACCCTGTTGCAAGCCAGAATAAAGTTTACCCAAATCTGGCATCAGCACCGCCCAAGACCAACCATCACAAATAATATGATGGGCTGTCAAAATAGCTAGATGCTCCTGCGGCTGCAATTTGACAATTTTTGCCCGAAATAGAGGCCCATGTTCCAAATCAAAAGGTTGCTCTACCTCTTGTCGCAAGATCCTAGCTAATTTTTCCTGTTGTTCCTGTGGTTCCAGGTTAGACAGTTCAATAATAGGAATTTCAATTTGCCGAGAAGCAACAATGCAGAGTGTATTGCCATCGGTACTAAAAGTTGTCCGTAATGCTTCATGACGTTGTACTAACTTTTCCACCGCAGATTGGAAAAGTTTGACATCAAGTTCGCCTCTAAGGCGCAAAGATTGAGACTCGTTATAAGCACAATTAGCAGCATCGCCCATTTGCACAGAAGCCCAAATTTCTTTTTGTGATTCTGTGGCGGGGGCGGTTAGAAGTAATTCTCCATCTGCAAATGGATCAAAATCAACCGCAGTTAATGTCGATTGGTAATCTACAGGTGATAAGGTCATAAAACTCTATTATTTTCTCAGTTTATTGAATGTGGATAAATCTCAAGCTTTTTTAAATTACTGACTTTAAATACATTGTTTAGCCAAGATTGTAGACTTTAAATAATTACGCGCGGGGACTTCTACAAATCTATATGTCAATGATGCAGCCAATAAGACAATCATAAGAAATACTCCTAAAGATGTCAACGATTGATATTCTGTGAATTCTTTGCCAAAAACATCGTGAAATTTATAAAGCCAGAAGATTTTTAACAATTCTTGAAAAAACCAATGAACCATATAAATTGAGTAAGATATAGTCCCGATGTATAGCATTAAGCCTGAATTTAAAAATTTTGATATCACACTATTGTTCTTGATGGATACAGCTAAAATAAGTAAAGAAAAAGCCGGTAAAATTAGCCAATCATGAAGGTTACGAAAATGATCCCAGTAGTAATGCATAATCATAATTATCCAAGTTATAGCTATCATTGCCAGTAAATTAAGATTTAAATACTTTTTATAATTACCTCTGCGGTAAATTTTGTAAGTTATAATACCAAGTATGCATTCTAGCCCGCATCTAGCTATTGAAGGGATGCCAATAATAGTATCTAAATTGCCACGGGTAAAGGTTATTAGTAGTAAGATGCTAAAGAGAGTAAAGCTATAAATTATCAAATCATCTTTACTATCGTTTTTTAATAAAAATAATAATAAAAATGGAAAAATACAGTAAATAAAAAACTCTACACTGATTGACCAAGCTGGCTCATTCCAATAGGTACTACACCATAATAAAGGTGGGCATTTGAGATCGAATGCTTGGAGAAGAAAAATATTGGCAAAAAGAGCAGTTAAGTTAAACTTACCAGTGAAAGCAGAAGTATTTAGGAAGAGTATTTTGATAATTTCTAATCCAATAAATAGAGAAATAATAAATATATGTAGAGGATAAATTCTAGAAAAACGCGAGAATAAATATGATTTATAGTTATTTAACCTTACTTTTAAATAAAAAGCATCTGCATAAACGTGGGTCATGATAAAACCACTCAGAATAAAGAAAAAGTCAACCCATAAATATCCATTTTTAAAAAAATTACTATAGGCTGATAAAGTTGAACCTGTTTTCGGTAAACCGTAGTAAGAAAAATGGTGTACAACAACAACTAATGCTGCAATACCGCGTAAAGAAGTGAGCGATTTGATATGTTTATACATTGATATTTTTGGTTTTATTTTCTATCTATAGCAATCCTATTTAAATTGTAAAAATTATTTTTAAAACTAAACGCATAATTGATTTATGTCGGCTACATAAAGGATGTAACAAGTGCTTGGTATTGTATAAAAACAAGCTGCGCGAAGTGTCTAAAATAAAAGATTTTACAAATGATTTAGAATTGCTATAGAACACGATTCAATATTCAGGCTAATTAATAATTAGTCCTTGGAGAAAAATTAGATTTTTTTGACAATCTTGTTGATAAATTGCTTTAACTTTCCCTCAAGAGATTTGAGTCTTAATACACCAGAGCGCAGAATCATAAATTTACTTTTCGGTCGGCGATCGGATAGAAGACCCAGAGCAAAAATTTTGAGCCGATCTTTCAAAGCAGATTTATCTGGTGGAGTGGGTTTTAATCCCAGTCTGCGTAAGTAGCTGTTGACTTGATATATTCTGGCTTTGAGATCGTAAGGTCGCAGATAAAATAGGATACTTAAAGCCACAGAGACATTATGACCATTTTTAGCCCAATGGGGTGCCAATATCGGATGATGGAGTCCCTTGCCTGGTTGCAAATGGTAAACCTTTGCTTTACTCTGATTATCCTCTCTATAATTTGCTACGTTCAGGTCGCCTACATAAAATTTTTCAATCTCCTCTTCGCTCAGTACAGAACGATCACTTTGATTGAAGAGGCTCATATCTTTTTCGCCCTGAATTTGAAACAGGAAATTCAACTCACTATCGATATGGTAAGGTGTAATAGAATTTGGGGAACCAATAAAGATGTAAGCACCTAACCACGTCATCTGCTTCCGAAGGGGTTTACCTGTAAGAGTTTCGAGTTCAGTTATAATCTGGTTGATCAAGGCAGCATATTCTGGGTCTACTTGAACATCTTCAAGCATGACCCAAGAATCCGATTCCCCAATATGTGCGATCGCCTCGTTAATGTGCTTGATTCCAGGTCGCTGATTCCACTTTTGCTCAACAGGAACTTTGCTGATATAAGACTGGATTTTATTTGTTCTACCCTGACTTAGCATAGTATTTGCAAGCTCAACTAAGCGGGGGATCTCAAATAAAGGATGTCCTGCAAGGTTATGCGAAAACATGAAGTGAGAAGAGTTGAAGTTTTCCCGAAAGTTTGAAAAATCGGTTTCAATGATTTGTTCAGGAAGCTTCGGATCGGACTTAATAGAACTCGGTTCAAGTAGATTATCAACTGACATACAAAAATGGATGAGTATTTACTATTTGCAAAAATTACTAACGCTTACTACACTTTCTATGCACTTGATTTTTGAAAGCACTTCAAGAAACACTTGCGACTTGTAAATATTTCCCAGGACGCTCGGTATCGGGGATATACCAAGCGGGGTTTCCTTGGGGATCTCGTCCTAATTTGGCATCAGGTTGCGGAGGACGATTACGTAAACTGTTATTGGTAACTTCGCGGTTTGTTACTTCTATGGACGGTGCAGACAAGAAGCCAGCAGACTGCATTTCGGCAATACTTTCTTTAAAGGCTGCCATTACGAAAGCCAGATCGGCTTCGGAATGGGCTGTCGTCAAGAAGCAAGGACGGTGATCCCAAGTATGCACTCCCTTATCCCGCAGCAAGTAAAACAGTAAATCTCCGTAGGGAAACTCTGGTAAAGACTTCACCATGAAGAGGGAGCCGAAATTATAAGCTGTAAACGGAGCCTGAACTTGCTGGAAATAGCCCATAAGTTCCGCTACAAACTTATCGGTTCTGGCATTGAGATTTTGCTGCAAGCTGGGACCACTCTGTTTTAAATGCTGAAGTACTGCTTTGGCGGCTGCTAGTGCTAAAGGATGGCGGACAAAAGTACCGGCAAAGTAAGTCACGCCTACCTCTGGAACGGAGTCATCGCCAAACTGCCAAAACCCTCCATCTAAAGCATCCATATATTGTGATTTGCCAGCAATGACTCCAATTGGTAGTCCACCGCCTACAATCTTGCCGTAGGTTGCTATGTCTGCCTTGATACCGAAATGCGCTTGAGCGCCACCTGGATGAATTCTAAATCCGGTAACGATTTCATCAAAAATCAGGGCAATACCAGCATCTTCCGTGAAATCACGCAATTGCTGGAGGAATTCTTTAGGCTGGTATTCAGGGCGACGGCTTTGCACAGATTCTACCATCACTGCTGCTAACTCATCAGCCCGACTTCTGAGGATTTCTAGAGACTCAGGCGAATCGTAGTCCACTACCAAAATGTTCTCTACCATTTCCGGTGGGATACCAGGAGCAGCAGGAATTGACCGGAGTTTCTTTGTACCCCGAACAATTACTTCATCCAAAATACCGTGATAAGCTCCAGAAAAGATGGCAATCAAGTTACGCCCTGTGATGGTGCGTGCCATCCGCATCGCTCCCAGCACCGCTTCCGAACCTGTGTTGCAAAAGGCTGCTCGGTCAAAGTTAGTCAACTCACACATCAGCTTTGCCACTTCTCCAACTAAGGGAGTTTGCGGCCCAATTTCCATGCCGAGTTTGAGTTGTGCTTCTATTGCTTCGGTAATGAAAGGTGGCGACCAACCAAACAAATTCAAGCCAAAGCCATTGCTTAAATCGACATATTCATTGCCATCAACATCCCAAAGTTTAGAACCAGATGAACGAGACACCACGATGGGGTAAACCATCTCTTTCATCGTCGGGTTAAACCCAGAAACAGTTCTGGGATCTGCTAAGTAAGGGCGATGAGTTTGAGTATATTCTTTGGATTTTTGAGTCCGTTTTGTATATCTTTGGATAATTTTGTCTAAATAAGTGCGTTGTTGCGCTGTAAGAGTTTTAGTCTGGGTCTTTTCAATTCGAGCAGCCGCACCGAATGCCTTTTTAGCACCATTTGAATCGGTATCTACAGATACTTGTGATTCTTTGCTGGTTTGGGTTGGGGGGATAGATACAGCGTTTTGTGGCTTGACACCATTATTTTGAGATGTCGCCGCAGGTACAACTGGGACTGTTACAGATTGACTGCTATTACCCAATAGCGCCAATTGCTGGCTCATAATTTGTAGCTGCTGATTAATCACACCTTCTAAGACGCTATTAGATGCAGCAGGTTGCAGGGAAATCTGAGGTGTAGATCCATTTGATCCATTTCTATGAACTTCATGCACTAGCAAAGTGGGTGATGTGTTTGCAGGTGCAGGTTCTGGCAATGGTGCTTCTGGAATGGGGTCTGCAACGGTTTCTGTTAATCCTAGTGCAGATAAAGCTTCGGGAGACAAGGCTTGATTGATCAAGTCAGCCAACGTTACTAAGTTTGGGCAAATTTCTAGTAACTGCCTAAGTGTTACCTTAACTTTAAATTTTTTCTTCAAAGCTAACCCGACTTGCGTTAGAGATAAGGAATCTAATCCCATTTCTAAAAATGTTGTCGAGTCGTCAACACTAGCAATTTCCAATCCTGATGTTTCTTCGATAATTTCTTTGAGCAGAGGAATAAGTTTTTGCTGAGGGGATGTTGTCATAGTTTGGGTCTTTTCTAATAACTGGGGATTTGGAAGTTTGGGAGTTGCTGCGCGATTGGGATGAGGTGGAGGATCAATCCAGAAGCGTTGGCGTTCAAAGGGATAGGTAGGAAGAGGAATTCGTTGTCGCGTTTCCCTTTGATAGAAGTTGCTCCAGTCAATAGATACTCCTGCTAGCCACAGTTGTCCTACTGCCTTGAGTAATGCCGTCCATTCGGCTTCGTTTTCGGCGTTATCACCCAGAGAAGGAATCGCTATCTGTTGTTTAATATCTTTTGCTTGTTGGCGAGCTAGGGTTGTAGTTGTGATTCGTGGCCCCACCTCTAACAGTAAGCGTTCTGGCTGCTGCCATAAGGTTTGTACGCCCTCTGCAAATCGCACAG
The DNA here is from genome assembly GCA_003326195.1 of Nostoc punctiforme NIES-2108. Classification (GTDB taxonomy): domain Bacteria; phylum Cyanobacteriota; class Cyanobacteriia; order Cyanobacteriales; family Nostocaceae; genus Nostoc; species Nostoc punctiforme_A. Next base: position 259,904 of record LXQE01000117.1, on the reverse strand, counting down.
TCTGACGCAGATGTGTAGCCCAATACATCGGATCTGTTGCTTGCTGGGCTGTAATCCAATCGGCGGTAACTGTGGATACAAAGGGAATTTGGGGTGGCGATAATTTAACTTTCCCAACTACCTCTGCAAAGGGGTGAATGATGCTATCCATCATTGGGGAGTGGAAAGCGTGGGAAGTGTGTAAATGGCGACAGATAACTTCTTCGCTTTCTAATTGTTTTTGCAGAGYCGCGATCGCCTCTGGGGGGCCAGAAACTACACACAAGGAAGGGCCATTAATTGCGGCGATCGCTAGTTCTGCACTCAATCGCGGCTCTACCTCTTTGGCTGGTAGACGCACTGAGAGCATAGCCCCTCCTGGTAACTCCCACATTAAGCGACCGCGAGTTGCAACTAACATCAGCGCATCCTCTAAGGTGAATACACCCGCAATACAAGCAGCGACAAATTCGCCAATACTATGACCAATCATGGCTTGGGGCTTGACTCCCCAACTTTGCCACAGTTGCGCTAAAGCATATTCAATGACAAATAATGCTGGCTGGGTAAAGCAGGTTTGCCGCAGGGAAATAGCCGCATTTTCGCGTAGGCGTAGCCCGCCGTAGGCATCGCTCGGTGCTGGATAGATGATTTCTCGTAAATCTCTGCCCAGCAAAGGCTTAAGCATTTCAGCACATTCATCCACTGCTTCCTGGAATACAGGTTCGTGATTGTAGAGATTCAGTCCCATGTTCACATATTGCGATCCTTGCCCAGGGAACATGAAGACAACGGCTGGATTGCGGATTTCTATGTGACGGGTATTTACTTGATTTGGATCTAAAGATTGGAGGGCTGTGATCGCATCTGTAATATCGTGACAAACTATACTGCGTCGGTAGTTAAAAGCTTTGCGCCCTCGCTGTAAGGTATAAGCTACATCAGCTAAGTTAATTTCGGCATTGTATTGTAAATGCTGCTGCAAATTCGCGGTTGCAGCCTCTAAAGCTTGACTAGTTTTTGCCGAGAGCAACAATAGCTGCTGTGGGCGAGAAGATCCGGAACTTTGGATTTGTGGCGCTTCTTCTAGCACAATATGAGCATTAGTCCCGCCGACACCAAAAGAACTCACACCTGCTCGTCGCGGAGTTTCACCTTCCGACCATTCAGCTAGTTTAGTGTTTACATAGAAGGGGCTGTTGGCAAGGTCAATCTTGGGATTGGGAGCCTCAAAATTTAAACTAGGTGGGATCTTTTTATAATGTAGAGCGAGAGCGGTTTTAATTAACCCTGCTACTCCAGCCGCCGCAACTAAATGTCCGACATTGCTTTTAAGAGAGCCGATCGCACAAAATTGTTTAGCATCTGTATGCACCCGGAATGCTTGCGTCAGCGCTTCAATTTCAATTGGGTCGCCTAAAGGTGTAGCTGTACCGTGAGCTTCAATATAAGAGATGGTTTCTGGGTGAAAGTTAGCGTAAGCTTGCGCCATTGCAATGGCCTCTGCTTGTCCGTCTACGCTGGGAGCGGTAAAGCTCACCTTATCAGCGCCGTCATTATTGATACCAGAACCTCGAATTACGGCATAGATGCGATCGCCATCATTGAGCGCATCTTCTAAACGCTTGAGGACAACTACTCCTGCGCCATTGTTGAACATTGTGCCCTGAGCGCTGGCATCAAAGGGACGACAATGCCCATCTCCAGAGAGCATACTGCCTTCTTGAGCCATATAACCGCTGTTTTGAGGTGTAGTCATAGATACACCACCAGACAAAGCCAAATCGCACTGATAGCTGGTTAAGGCTTGGCAAGCCTGAATGACTGCTACTAAAGAAGTGGAACAGGCTGTATTGACGCTGACGGCTGGGCCTTTGAGGTTGAGTTTGTAAGCAGCACGGGTGGTTAAAAAGTCTTTTTCATTGGCTAACATCGTTTGGAACTCACCGATGCGATCGACAATTTCCATCCGACCAGCAATATGGTTAGCAAAATAAGTATTTTGACCACAACCAGCATACAAACCAATCAAACCCTCAAAAGACTCTGATTCATAACCAGCATTTTCTAGGGCTTCATAAACCAACTCTAGGAAAACTCTGGCTTGTGGGTCCATAACCACAGCTTCAAGTGGATTAATGCCAAAGAAAGCGGCATCAAAGGTTTCTCCCCCAGGAATTATCCCTCTAGCTTTTACATAGCTAGGATCTTTACAAAGGTTCGGATCGATACTAGGATCTAGTTCTTCATCTTCAAAGAAAGTCGTTGATTCTAATCCCTCGCACAGATTGCGCCAAAACTCATCGACATTTTCAGCGCCAGGAAATCTTCCTACCATGCCAATAATGGCAACACCATCACTAGGATCTTGGTTATCGGATGCTTGCATATTTACCATTGCTTAAACACCTTGTTGATAATTACGGCGACGGGCACGAGCTGCTTGTTGGCGTTGGGCGCGATTTTGCAGCTTGTCAGAAGACGGTTGGCTGTTCTGGTTTGAATGCAAATAGTTTGCTAAAGAGCCAATTGTTGAATACTGAAATAGCTTCACAGCAGGTAGCTCAATACCAAGTTCCTGTTTTATTCGCGCAGCAACTTGGAGAATTGAGATTGAAGTTGCTCCCAAATCAAAGAAATTATCATCAATCCCAACGCGATCGATTTTCAGCAGTTCGGATAAAATACCTGCAAGCAGACGTTCTAAATCGCTTTGGGGAGCAATGTACGCTTGTTCSAGTTGTGGACGTTCTCTACTTGGTACTGGCAATTTATGTCTATCTACTTTGCCATTTGCAGTTAAAGGCAGTGATTCTAACATCATAAATGCCGATGGCACCATGTAATTAGGTAGTCGCTGTTGTAAGAAACTACGTAATTTATTGTGCGTGTATCCGCTGTTATAGTGAGGAACAATATAAGCTGTCAACTGTTTTTCACCTACTTCATCCTGACGAGCTAAAACGACAATTTCCCGAACGTTAGGATGTTGTGCAATTTCTCGCTCAATTTCCCCTAGTTCAATTCGGAAACCACGAATTTTTACCTGATTGTCAATACGGCCTAAAAACTCAATATTTCCATCTGGAAGATAACGAGCTAAATCTCCCGTTTTGTAAAGGCGCGTTGCTAAATTGTTATCAAATGAGTGAGTAATGAATTTTTCGGTAGTTAAGTCAGGGCGCTTCAAATAGCCTCTAGCTAATCCATCACCACCAATGTACAATTCACCAGCTTCTCCAATTGATACTGATTGGAGGTTTTGATCTAATATATAAACTTGGGTGTTAGCAATTGGGCGACCAATAGGAATCGAAACATCTGGTTGTAGTGGTGCTGTTATCGAATGACAGCAGGTAAAAGTTGTATTCTCAGTTGGTCCATAACCATTAATTAGTTGACAGTTCTCTACTGTTTGGAGAAACTTCTGCACATGGGAAACAGATAAAACATCACCACCCGCTAAAAGTTGACGTAAGGATTTTAAAGCATCAATTTTTTCATCTACTATCAGGTGAAATAAACCGGCTGTCAGCCAAAGAGTAGTAATTTGGTATTGCTGAATAATCTGCCCTAATTCTTCTAAAGATGGTGTATTAGGAGGATAGATTACTAATCGCCCACCATTAAGTAAGCAACCCCAAATTTCAAAAGTGGAAGCATCGAAGGAAATAGGAGCAAGTTGCAGAATTACTTCTTCAGGCGTGAGTTGAGCATAATTAGTTTCTTTGACTAACCTAACTACACCACGATGGATAACGCTAACACCTTTGGGTGTACCTGTAGAACCTGATGTATACATGACATAAGCCAAGTTATCAGCAGTGACACTAGTGCTTAGGTTATCTTTTTTATTTTGGGCAATTGTGTTCCAATCTGTGTCTAGGCAAATTACAAATGCTGTGTGAGTAGGTAATTTGGTAACTAGTTCTTTTTGAGTTAGTAGTACAGATACCTGGGTATCTGACAGCATAAAAGCTAAACGTTCTTGTGGATACCCTGGATCTAATGGTACATAAGCTCCACCTGCTTTAAGGATAGCTAAGAGTGCTACAACCATTTCTAAGGAGCGCTCTATACAGATTCCTACAAGAATTTCTGTTCCTACCCCTAGTGATTGTAGATGTTTTGCTAGTTGATTAGCACGATTATTCAAATCTCTATAAGTAAGATGCTGATTATTAAAAATTAGTGCTACAGCATCAGGTGTTTTCTCGACTTGTGCTTCAAACAACTGATGAATAGACGCTTGTTGAGGATAATCAGTTTGAGTATGATTCCACTTTATTAGTAGGTTATTTTCAGATTCTTTCAAAATAGCTAATGTTAAATTATCTCGTTCTAAGTTATTTTCTGATGATGAAGGTTGACCATTAGTCATCAGTAATTCATTTTTATTTTGGGACAATGAATTAGTTATTAGTTTCATTTTTAACTTGAAGAAAAAATATTTATATCAATGAGCAACAAGGAATTGAGTGTATTTAAATTTAAGATGAGATGTTTATTTTCCGTATTTAGAGAAACAGATAAAATAAAAAGTGTGAAAGCATTTCTATTCTATATATTTTTTATTAGTGTTTCCACGTAGAATTTATGGTTACATTCTTAGCTTTAAATTTATATTAAAAGACTAATTTGACAAAAAATTATGCCGCAATCCTACAATATTTGTGTGAAAGGGCACTGACTCTAAGATTTAGTTCTCTCATTCTGACCTATTTCCTCCAAATCGCAGTTATTTCCAGTACATCTTCATTGAAAATTAAAACTTTAGAGATGTTTGCAATGGGAATATTAACTATACGCAGGCTTATTTAGAGATAACAAGAAGAATTAATACCTTGAGGACAAGGAATACTGCGATTTTAGCAACTGATAAGTAATGTAAACTCTTCGAGGTAGGTGGCACTCCAGCGAAACGAGAATAGGGTGAGCATTACAATGCCCACCCCACAATAACCAACTATTTGCTGTAGTCTACGTAATAGAAAACCGCTGTTTCAACTGATAGTTATTTCTGCTGTGCTGCACTAGGCCAACAAACTAAGCCACAACACTAGCAGAGAAAACGAAATCATTTGCTGTCAGGTTAGTTGAAGTAATTTCTAGTAATGAAGCCAACTCTGTATTTCCGGTTTTTACGATAGTGTCAGCACCCTGTTGCAATAAGGTTAGGGCACTAAACTGAGTGACGCCAATCCCGCCCAGCCCAATTTTATCAATACCGATCGCAAAATCAGTCACAATGTTCTTGCTAGTTGGGAGACTGGCGTTAGCAATCCAGAATTGGTCAGCACCAGTACCACCAGTTAAGCGATTACCGCCCTGTTTACCAGCAAATAACACATCATCACCATCGCCACCAAACAGCGAATCATTCACACTAGAGAAGAGTTTGTCATCTCCAGAACCACCGTAGAGGCGGTTATTGCTACCGTTACTCTTGAGGGTATCGTTACCTGAGCCACCGAAGGACAGTTGATGCGAACCTTCAACTACTGTGAGAGTATCAGCACCTGCGCCTCCGAACAAATTATTACTACCATTGGCTTCCACTACAGTAACTTCGTCATTACCATTGCCACCATCGGCACTAGTGTTACTAGCAGGGCTATTTACGCCAATAGAAACTTGATCGTTACCATCTCCTGTGGACACTGAAGAGCCACTGCCGGCTAGCACCGTGTCTTCACCATTCCCAGTCACGATTGTGTTACCTTTAGTACCTTCTACAAAGTCTGCGCCGTCACCTGCAAATAAGGTTTGATTCGGCTTGAGGGTGATATCATCACTATTAGTAGAGCCAAATTGAAGGTCTAGTGTTGTTAGTCCAACAGTGCGACCATCAAACCCTGCGGCTGTAAAGTACTGAGTATTGCCTACACTCTGAAAATCCAGAATTGTTGCTTGGCCATTAGCAGTTTCTTCCGAAGTCAAGACTTCTTTCGTGGAGGGAACTACATCCGGGCCTCCCACCAGTGCTTCTGTAATGGCACGACCTTTCAAATCGCCATTACTGGGAATGTTTAACCCCAGAATACGAGCAAGTGTAGGCGTTACATCAGCATTACTGACGGGCGCATAGTCCACATAGCCTTGTTTAAAGTCGGGGCCAATAGCCTCCATGTTATTGAAGGTATCACCTCGACCAAAGCTGCCATGCATCCCCTGCCCTTGCTGTAAAGTTGTATCAGCAATTTCTACTTGAGCTTGAGGGTTATTTGGGTTGCTTGGGTCGGTGCTAAAGCTTTTGAAGTTGATAACAATAGATGGAACTGGTGTTTTAGCATCACCTTTTAGCCCGATCGCACTTAGTGGTAAAGCACCTGGGATATTTCCATAAGCATCGTCTACAAAAATCCCACTGATGTAGTCTTTTTGCGAAAGCAAATTCACTACCTGTTTAGCGAAGTCAGCATTGCCATTGGGCAGATAAATCAGGTCAGATCCACCATTGGCAGCTACAACTATCTTTGTACCTGGGTCAAGTTGGCCATTAATTACCTGACCTGTACCACCAATTACACCATTCCCAGAAATAGGACGTTGACCTTGTGTGGCATCAACAGTTGCATACTGGATCTGGTTGAGGTCTGGGGGAAGGGTTGTAGGGTTAGGATCGTATAAGGGTAAACCTAGATCGTGAGCTAAATCAATTGCAACAAAACCTGCTGGGAGAAATCCCGGATTTACACCCGCGTATGTTTGGGTAGCAGCATAACTTGTAGTTTTTGTTCCTTGGCTATCAATAGCTTGTTTGCTGATGGTAGAAAAACCGTGGTCAGAAGTAATAAAGACATCAGTAGTCTTGTCTAAGCCAGTGCTTTTAAGATAGTCAAGAAGCTGCTTTAAATTATCATCAGCATTTTTGACCCCAGCTTTTGAAGTAGGACCATTAATACCTGGTGTCAAAGTGTTTAAACTATCACCTTGATTGTGTTGACTACCATCGGGATCTCTTGACCAGTAAACTAATGCGAATGGTTTACCATCTTCCTGAAACTTAGGTAAAATTACTTTAGTGGTGGCATCTGCAAAATATTGTTGTTGAGCCACATTGGCATTTAGAGTACCAGGAGTTGTGTTGGTACCAGCTGGCTGGACTCGCGTTGTCGGTTTTACATCTAGACCAGCAGCTTGTAAGCGGTTGACAATATCTGGATCGAGTGGAACACCAGAAGGTGAACCGGCGGCTGTAGGCGGCGGGGTTGCACCATTCGTACTGTCATCAATAATTATTGTATCGGGAGTAGGAATAGTACCTGTAGTACCACCTTCTCGGTTAACTTGGGTAACATCTTGGATCGCAACTGGTCCTAATTTACCAACTGCTGCTGTGTTGAAACCCTGCGATCGCGCGTAAGCTAAGAGTGACTCTTCATCTAAAAAGTTATTACCGGGGAATTTTTCGTCAATATCTCCCAAAACCGCATCATTTTCGATGAATGGTGTGACACTACCATTGGCATTAGGGCTTGGAAAACCAGTGTAGATGGTGTTGCTAAAGTCACCTGTATCACCAAGATAATGCCCTGTGGCGATCGCAGAAGCATTCGGGGTGGTAAATGTTGGAAAGATCGAATGACTATTGGCGAAACTAACTCCTTGCTGACGGACATTATATAAAGTTGGGGTATCAGTGGGGTTTACAGAACCGTTACGCAATCCATCTGCAACAAAAATAATGACATTTCTACCGTTGCCATTTGTATTAGCCATGTCGACTACTCCTTAAGTATTGTGAGTACAATTAATCACAGCAATTGTGTGTTTATGGACTGAGCGATTAATTACACTCAACCTCAGCAAAAATTATTGGCTACGAAACATAAGTAGTATTTGGCGACAAAATGCTTAGTGTCCACACAAAATAGTGCAGATAATTATGAACTTAACTTTGGTTACTGTCTCAAAAGATAGTTGTTCAATGTTTAAGGAAAGTTATAAGCAAGTTAAGATTTAGGACAAAAAGGAGAAGGATTTTTAAAGACAAAATTACTAATAGATATAAAAAGCGAGGGAATATCATTCCCCCGCATTAGCAAAATCGCTACAGCTTGACTAATGAATGAATATTGAATCTAAGCTGTAATCATCTTTTGGTTAAACGACACTAGCAGAAAAAACGAAATCATTTGCTGTAAGGCTAGTTGCTGTAATTCCCAGCAATGAAACCAACTCTGTATTTCCGGTTTTCACGATAGTCTCACTACCCTGTTGCAACAGTGTTAAAGCACTAAATTGAGTGATACCAACACCGCCAAGCCCGATTTTATCAATGGCGATCGCAAAATCAGTCACAATATTCTTGCTAGTTGGCAGACTGGCGTTAGCAATCCAGAATTGATCGACACCAGTACCACCATTGAGGCGATTACCGCCCTGTTGACCAGCAAATAGCACATCATCGCCATCGCCACCAAACAGGGAATCATTAACATTAGAGAAGAGTTTGTCATCGCCAGAACCACCGTTGAGACGGTTATTGCTACCGCTACTGCTAAGGGTGTCGTTACCTGAGCCACCAAATAATGATTGACGAGAACCCTCAACTACAGAGAGAGTATCATCACCTGCCGCCCCAAGTAAATTATTACTTCCACTGGCTTCCACTACGGTAATAACATCATTACCATTGCCACCATCAGCAGTAGTATTTTGAACCGGGCCATTTTGACCAATAAATATCTGATCGTTACCGTCTCCTGTGGACACCGAGGAGTCACTACCTACTACTACAGTGTCTTCACCGTTTCCAGTCTGAATTGTGTTACCTTTATTACCCTCTACAAAGTCTGCTCCATCACCTGTGAATAAGGTTTGATTTGGCTGAACGGTAATATCATCGCTGGTAGTGGAGCCAAAATTAATTTCTTCAGCTTGTGGTTGGCCTAAGCCAGGAGCAAGATTAAGGGGCTTCTCTAACTTAAGTTGTAGAATCTCATTGTTGTCTATAACTGGATTTTGAGGATCGTTCCCAGGGCGACCTGTAGAGAAGGGATAATTGTTGTCATTAGCTACCAAAATGGTATTTTTGTCAACAACTAGAACATTTTCAATGGTTTGGAATGGGAAGTCGAAGGTGGTCTTACCATCCCCATTCAGGTCGTTGGGATCTTGGATATTTAACAAGTCTGCAACTTCTTCTTTAGCGACATAGCCATTAGAATCTGTTTTAGACAAATCTATTTTGTAGATCCTCTTAAATTTAGCCGCATCCCCTTGATTGTTATCTCGTTCAATGACTAGGTACTCATTATCATTAATGACTGCTAAATCCCCTATGGAATTTGATGGATTATCTAATCTGTAGTAACGTAACTGATCGCTGTATTTGTGGCTAGCTAAATCAAATTCGTTAATCCGCAAAGCACCAGGAGTATCGCCTTGAACCGTACCCTCTAGCAGCATATAGAGCTTGGTTTTGCTGGCGTTAATTGCTCCACCTTCAAAACCTTTAGAACCAGCCAAGTTAGCAAAAGCATCACCTGAAAGTACATCTGGGTTTTGTGGCGATCGCACTACATTATATTCAGGATCGTCTCTGAGTCGATCCCGTACATCATCCGCGATATCTGGAAAATCTGAGAAAAGTGCATCTACCCCTAATTGATAGAACTGCTGAATTTCTAGCTCTAGCTTGCCTTTGTAATCTGCTGCTAAATATTGGTCTTCCGCCCGGAAGGTGTAAGGATGAACCTGCAACCCAGCGTTGTGAGCATCTTGAATTAAGGTAGAGGGAGGTAATGTTGTCTTATCAGCATCATTGACTGCTCCATCCCCATTTACATCATCGGCTTTGCCATCACCATTCGCATCAGTACCTTTGACGCTAACAATCATCCGTTTCCAAGGACCAATGCCATCAGCATAAGTGGCAACTTCAGCCAAGCCTTCTGGAGTTCGTAAGTCGCCATAAGTGCGAGTGTCCCCGCTTACCTTCAAATCATAAGGCTGACTTTCGATGATCTTGCCGTTGATATCAATGTCACTGGCATCTAGTAATTGAACAAGTGGAATATCAACCCCTGCCGCAGGCATAATGCGATCGTGCAGTTCTTTGAGGTTACTCACTTCAAAGGACTGGATGAAGATGCGACTGGGGTCAGTGAAGTTATTTGCCTTCAGCGTATCAATTAGTAACTGACTGATGTTTCTGTTGATTTTGTCCGTGGTGCCGACATAAGTAGCTTCATCGGCCAAATAGGTTGGATGCTTAGTTTCAGGATAGATGCCAATCTTTTTACCTGTGTCGGCTTCTACTTGCTTAACTAAATCGATGATTTCTGTGAGTGTAGGAATCTCAAATTGACCATCAAAGGAGTGATCTCTAAAAGGTAGACGCTCTTCTGCTCGTAAAGTCTTGATTTCAGCTAAAGTAAAGTCTTCAGCAAACCAACCTGTAATTGTGTTTCCATCTAAACTTACCGTTTTCTTGCGATCGGCAAACTCTGGATGCTTGTAAACATCTGTGGTTGTGTTGCTGAAATTGACAGTACCATCAGCATTCAAAACTGCTAAAGCTGGCTCATGGCGAGCAATTAACACACCATCTTTTGTCACAACCAAGTCAGGCTCAATGAAGTCAGCGCCTCGCTCAATTGCTTGTTTATAAGACTCTAAGGTATGCTCTGGACGATAGCCGCTTGCACCTCTGTGACCAATAACTTTAGGTGCTTCTCCATCTAAAGTTTTGAATTGGTCGGGTGTAGCAATGGGAGCTTCTAATAACTTACCACTGGCATCAAAATGCAGCAGGTATGGCCCAAACTCGTCTCCAACCCAGATTGTCCCGTCTTTATCAAAGACGAATGACTCGACATCAAAGTCTGCACCAGTCAGTAATCTTCCGGTAGTTCCCTCATTCACAATTTCAAAAGGAACTTTGTTGTTAGGGTCAGACAGTTGAATGTAGTCTAAAACTTTAACGCTGCCGTCTCCATTCTCTGTTCCCTTAAAATTTGGGTCTAGACGATTGATCCGCAATAGAAAGTCTTCACTATTATCTTTGCTGCCGTAACCGTTATCTGACAGGAAGTACAAAGAGTTGCTGTTAGCAAATTGAACACCGCTAAAACCTTGTATTGGCTGTCCTGGGAAAGGCCCGGTTCTACCATTGGCTGAAATTTCTGCACCAGAAGCTGGCCCATCACTAAAGGTATCAGCAGGTAAAGAGGCAAAACCTACTAACTCAACTTTTGGCACTATTGAAGCAAACATCGTTTGGTAGATATGGGTTTGATCGTTTAAACCCGCAATCCCAGGAATATCAGAACCGTAGGCATTATAACCTTTACCCACCAAGTTATTTAGAACTTCAGAACCAGCACCTTGGTAGTAAACAGGTACGGGACGGTTGGTGTGAGTTCCCCAACCATACTTGACATTGGGATCAGACCCCCAGTAATGTCCAACTTCTGCTGGAGTATCTAAATTGGTTAATGCTTCAGCACCTTGATTTTGTACTAAAGTTGGAAAATCACCGTCGAGAGTCAGATAGTGATCGTGGTCAGCAGTCACAATTAGTAGGTTTTCATCCCAACCACCATTGTTGTTGATCCAGTCAATCGTAGATCCAACTGCCTTATCGAAGTCCAAGGTGGTGCCGATCAAGTTGTCTATGTTGTTATCATGGGCAGACCAATCGATATCGCCACCTTCAACCATTAACCAGAAACCATCGGGGTCTTTACCCAATACATCTAATGCAGCACTTGTCAAGTCTTTGAGGGTTGGGTTTTCGTTAACCTCTTTGGCGATGAAAGATGCATCCGTCTCTCCAGGCAGCAGTGGACGTGTGGTGTCCACTTTGGTGTTATCACCTTGGTTAGTGAAAACGCTGAACATATCTAAACCAGTGGTGCTGTAGTCGCCGTTGGCAGAACTGACAGGTAAGTTACCATTTTGACCACGCGCACCGTATAGACCGAAGAGGCGATCGCCTTTTTCTGGATCGATTGTCGCCGCAGTTTCAGCTAGTTTCTGGGCGGCATTCTCACCCCGCTCCAAAAAGGTGTAATCGTAGATGTTATTAGTTGGTTTAGTACTAAGTTCTGTGTAAGTAGATTGGCTAATGTATTCATTGCTCGTATTCGGCTCAACCCCTGCTGGCAATAAGTCTCCAGGAGCAGAGAGTGGGTGTCCACCACCAAGTAATACTGTTGGTTGATAGACACGGAGTTGCTGTTGCAGAATGTTGTCTAATGCCGGATAATCGCCATCATACTTGCTGCGACGGTTAACGTTGGCAGCAGCAGCAGCAGGTGTTGCATGATCAATGGGAACTGAAGTTACCAAACCAGTAGATTTACCAACTTCGTTTGCAGTTTTGAGAATTGTTTCTAGAGGATTCTCGAAAATATCAACGCCAACAGCGTTGTTGTAGCTCTTAACGCCAGTGTACAGAGTTGTTGCGGTGTTTGCAGAATCAGGATAGCTGTACTTAATATATTCAGGATCGTTACCAGGAGTCCAAGGATTAACGCCGCCTCTGGTAGGGTCATAACCTACTAGGTTTCCAACAGTACCATCACTGACTTTTGCACCACCTGTTGGGGTATTACCTTGGTTAAAAGTTGGATCAAAGGTGAAACCAGGGCGAACTGGGCTTTCTCCTGTGATGGGATTAGTCCCGTCAAGGGCTGAATTAGCAGTACTAAAAACTCCATTACTATCGGCGATCGTTGTCCCGTATGTGGTTGCCAAACCGTAGCCTTGGAGTGTTTGAAAGTTGAGTCCTTGACCCTTACCCTGTGTATAAAAATCACTTAGATTAGCACCTGTCTTACCATTTTGAATCTCTTTGTAGATGGACGCAGCACGAGCCATTTCCCAGCCCATACCATCCCCAATCATTATGATAACGTTCTTAGCCATGAAAGAGAATCTCCCTGTGTTTAATTGTTGAGATGGCCTTCGCTCTAGTGAAATCAAAAAAGTAATATGGTGAGGAAAAACTATTAGTTTTAGGCTGCAAAGATGTAATTGACTTGTCAGCTTTTTGAGTCTGAACTATTAAATGTCAATCACCACTACAATTGCCATTCTCTTAGAGCCTTTTAGTATCTTAATTAACAATGACAATTGCATATTAATTAAGATACATAGCAAAAGTTGTGAATAAATTGTGGACTGGTTAAGAAATCTTGTATTGCAATCTTGTACCTAATATGCAGTTAACAAATATGTCTATATTTTGGATGGTATGAAAAATTATTTTTTATACACTGATATGATACTAAATTTTGTAATTTTCGTCAGATAATAATTTCTTTATAACCCTTCTCTTTAATTGCTTTTGCAATCATGATTGAGTACAGGTTCATTAACTTTGGTTGTTTAATGAACCTGTAATAATCACACTAGGCGAACAAATTAACCCACAATACTAGCAGAGAAAACAAAGTCATTTGTTGTAAGGCTAGTTGATGTAATTCCAACTAATGAAGCCAATTCTGTATTTCCGGTTTTCACTAAGGTGTCACTACCCTGTTGTAATAGAGTTAAAGCACTAAATTGAGTGACACTAATACTACCAATTCCAATCACATCAATTCCTGGGGTAAAGTCACTAACGATGTTCTTGCTATTTGGCAGACTGGCGTTAGCAATCCAGAATTGGTCAGCGCCAGTACTACCACTGAGGCTATTACTACCCCCTTTACCAGCAAATAGCACATCATCACCATCGCCACCAAACAGGGAATCATTGACATTAGAAAAGAGTTTGTCATCACCAGAACCACTATAAAGACGGTTATTGCTACCGCCACTTCTGATGCTGTCGTTACCTGAGCCACCGAATAATGCTTGACGAGAACCTTCAATTACTGTGAGATTATCATCACCTGCCGCCCCAAATAAATTATTGCTACCACTGGCTTCTACCACAGTAATAACATCATCACCACTGCCACCATCGGCACTGGTATTTTGAACTGGGCCATTTTGACCAATAAATATGCGATCGCTACCGTCTTCCCCGGAAACTGAAGAGTTATTCCCTGCAAGCACTGTGTCATCTGCGTTTCCAGCCAGGATTGTGTTACCTTCAGCACCTTCTACAAAGTCTGCTCCATCACCTGCACTAAAGAATTGTCCTGGCTCAAGATTGACAGTATCGCTATTGCTAGAACCAAAACCGTTCGGAAAAGTAGGCTGTACAGTTGTCAGATTATTGGGTAATTCAAGAATGCCGAGTTTTTCCGCAGCCGTATTACCCGTAATGTTGAAGTCGTTGTCATTAATTAAGGCTAGAGTATTAGGTGCTACCAATGCTAGACCTTCTAATTTTTCCACCCCTGTGTAACCCAACTGAGCAGCATTAGCAATCAAGCTCTTGCTGACAGGGTTAATATTGGCAGTAGCTAACTCCGCAGAGGTAAGTTGTTCAATAGTTTTACCAGCTGGCAAGGTAAAGTTAGCAGGGTTGTTGATGTTGGTCGCCCCAGTTAAATCAATTTGGTAAATTAATTTATTGCCAGCAGATGTAGCATTCTCGTCTCGTTCAACTACTGCAAATTTGCCGTTACCCAAGGAGACTGCATCGCCAATTTTATCAGTTCCCGGTAGACCTTCTAGGCGATATAAATACTCTCCTGTTACCTGCTTGCTGACAATATCAAACTCTAGAATTCGCAGGTTGAGAGAAGCTTTGGAAGTCCCATCATTGGCGACATCTGGATTATCAATTGGACTCTGGATAAAGGCATATAATTTATTACCTTCCAGTGCGACAGCTTCAAACCCCCGGTTATTGCGGCGTTGGGCATAAACTGCTGGTAAAACCTCAGTGCCAAAAGTTCCAGCTGATTGATCTGGGTTGGGTGCTGTGGCAGTTCCTTGAGGAATAAAGCGGTCAATCAGCTTACCGTTAGCATCAAAGTGGTAAATTGCCGGACGGTATTCATCCACCATCCAGTAATCTCCATTTTCTGCAATTACAATTCCTTCTAAGTCAGCACCTAAAGGATCGTTAGCTAAAACATTATTGTCTAAGTCAACGGCAATTTCATCTGTGTAGGCTAAACCGTTTCCTACAGCTTGCAAATTAGGCAATCCCGTTAATGGGGTCGTTCCATCTTGGCGGAATAGACCAGTTCTGTTGGTAATGGTGATTTCGCCTGTAGTGCGGTTGAGTTCAAAACTAACTATTTCTGGCTGGAAGTCGGGTAATAAAAATGGTCTGTTTACACCATCAGGTTCTCCATTGGGGCCACGATCTGTGTTGGTGACAAATTTCAGGTTGCCATTTGCTGCAAACCCTTGGAAATACAACCCAGAAAAACCACCCAAGAAAATATCTTGATTTTCAGAGGTTGTACCTAACTTGGGTAAGTTTTCAAATTCATAGATAGTCAGCTTGGGTTGAGCAACAGGATTGCGCGGATCGTAACTAGTAGTGTCGATATTTAGAGAATTGGGGAAGGCATTGGCAATATTTTCCCAAGGTACCAGCTTGAAGTTAGAACTGACATTTTCCTCTTCACCTTCATCGCTAACTATTTTGGCAGGTTCATTGGAGCCATCTTGGGTGACAAATAAACCAAATGGAAAGTTAGGCCCCAGTGGCACATTAATCACATCAGCCCCATCTGACTCTTGTACGCTGTCAATTGGCCCATTATTACCAATGGCAAAGTTACCTACGTATTCGTTGTTACCTTCACGAGTGTAGGCAACAAAGGTGCTATCCCCTTGGCTGGATGCTAGTAAGTAGCCTGTGCCGTTTTTGCCGTAGTAAATGGTTAACCCTTCGGCATCATCGGTGAGGTGAGAACCACCCTCAAAACGAACGCGATCAATTAATTTGCCTGTTGTGCCACCGTCCGGTTCTGCTTGGAATTTCCAGATGCCCACATCTTCTTGGGCTATGTAGAGAAAGCCTGTTTCTTGGTCAACCACCATACCCTCTGTTTGGGGAGAACGCTCTGCTGTGGTGGGCGAAGGGATGGTGAACTCCCGCACCAGTTCCGCTCCAATTGTGCCATTACCTTTGTCAATCAGTTTAAACTGAGCTATGTCTCCAGTTTCTCGCCGACTGGTAAAGACATAGTAATCATTAGTTATGGGGCTACGGTATAAGGTAATTCCGTAAGAACTGCGAGTTGATGCAGAATAGGGAGGTTCAAAAGGTGCTGCTTGGAAGATAGTAGCAATATTGCTATCGGTGATATCTTCCAAGTATTGTCCGGGGGTGGTGGGGTTGGGGTTAATTTTGAAGATTGCTAGTTTATCATTTTGGCGATCGCTAGCGACAGCAATATCGATAGATTGATTGCCTAATTTAAAACCGTATTGCAGGTCAACATTATTGTAGCGAATGTCACCAGGATTAACTGTTTGCAACAAATTACCAGACAAATCATAAACTCGCAGTCCAGCATTTTTGACTGAGGTTAGTACTAGACTATCAGTAGCATTTGTGGCATTAACATAAATGGCAGGATCGTCAGCATCAGCATTTTGATCTACAGCAGGTAGTGCTGGATCTTCATCGTCAAATAAAGCAGGACGAGTTTCTAATGTGGGTACAGCCGTCGGAACTAAGTCTGCACCCAAGGTAAGGATTTGGGTATATTGGGTGCTACCAAAGTTGTTGTCACTCACCAGCACAATCGACTGACGACCATCTGCTAGTTTGGGGCCGAAGGCAATACCCTCAATGTTATCCACTCCTGTAATCGGGTGGTTTGCATCAGTAGGCAGATTCAGGTCAGTTAAATTCAACAGTAAGCGCTTTTGAGCGGGTTTGATCGCTACTAGTTGTTCAGCACTCAAATTATTTAGAGAATCGTAGAAGCTAATGTCAGTTGCACCTTGCAAAGAAACTTCGTAGATTTTGATCGTGTTGCCTACACCTTGGGCAAAGGAACGTTCTAACGCTAGGAAAGTGCCACGATTATCGATCGCTAATAAGTCTGCCAAACCATTGTCAGCTGAACCTGTGCTAGGGTTGGGCGCTTCGGGAATCGCATCAGTAATGTAAAGGTATTCTTTTTCTGGTTGTCCAGTAACCAGATTATATTGCAGAATTCGGGAACGGCTACCACTGGCGAGTGAAGCCTTTAATCCATCTTGGGACAACGCGTTTTCGGTGGCGGTGAATAGAGTTTTCTCGTCGGGTGTGATGGTGAGGCTTTCAAAGGCTAAGTTATTGTAAACACCTGATGTCTGCGTATCACCCACATCGACAATACCGTTGCTGTTGGTATCTTCAACCACTGGTAGGAATTTGCTGGGGACAGGTAGCGATGCCACTTCTTGCCCTGTAGTCAGCGAAAACTCTTTAATAAAGGGATTGGTAACGCGACCAGCAGTAGGATTAACTTCGCCTTCTGAAGAGATAAAAACCTTGCCATTGTTAGTTAAAGCAATGCCTTCTGGGTCGAGGCTGTTGGTTGCAAAAAAGTTACCATTGGTATCTTTCAAGGTTGTGACATTCGTAAAAGCCACCCCAGTATCGTCAGCAGTGAAGGTATAGAAACGCGCAGGGGCAACTTGGGAGCGATCGTCTGAGATTGCGTAGTAGCGGTTATTCGCAGCATCATAGGTGACACCAGATAATCCACCCACTGGAGTTTGTACCCCATTTACCGTTCCCGCTGCACCAGTAGGAATAAAGCCAGTGACAAAGGTAGTTTGTCCCAAAAATCCTACATTAGGAATGGTTTTACCTGCTTCAGTTGGCCCAGCTTGCACATCTGCGAACACTAAGCGATGGTCAGAACTGGGGAATGGAAAAGTACCGACTGGGGAAAATGTTGGATCGGTATTCAGTGGCCAAAATACTCCTGAGTTGGCAATTGTCAGGTTGGCGGAAGGTAGCACATAGTCAGTCCGCAGGTTTCCGGGAGTCGTATCAGCAAAGTCTGCGGTGTCAAAGCTAGGATTACCATTTTGGCTAATGTTTGCACCAGCTTGTAAGTCTGCTTGTTGAGAACCACCCAGACTGGTAGGAATAACATTAGTATTGATATTGGGATTTTGCAACAGTTGGCGAATAGCGTTGTCAAAACTATCACCATCCAACGGATCTGCATTTTGATCGCCCACAATCACAAAGCTTGACCCAGCATCAATACCGCCCGTTTTCCCCTCATCATCGTAAATGTAATTACCATTACCAGGGGTAATATAGTCTGCCCAAAAACGGATCTCGTCGTGGTTGCGCTTACCGTTGCGGTCTTCCACACCATCAAAGGTTGGGGGTGTAGGGTGGCTGGCGAGGATGTGAATTGTCTCACCGTTTACTTGGATGGGTATATCCCAGTGACTTTTAGAAGAAAGGCGTAGAACTGCCAATTCCTCCTGAGAATACCAATCATTTGGCTGTGGTGTTGTCAGATCGTCAGGAAGCAAAGCATTGGGCATATCCTTCCATAGAAAATTTTGGAAGGTGCGGATGTTGGCAGTGTCAATGGGATATTTGGACAATAGCAACATCCCATATTGACCAGGGAAATTCCCGAATCCGAAAGCATCATCGCCATATCCTGATTCGCCTGGGGTTGTAACTGCTTTGCCATTGTTGTTCAAGTCAAAACTAGAGGCAATACCCGTATTGGAAGGAGCGATGTAGAAGTAGGGGTAGTCAACGGGTGTTGTACCGTTCTGGCTAACGGCTAGGTAATTTTGTCGCAATAGTTGAACTGCCTCCGGGGAGTAGTCAAACTCGTTAATTAGCAACACATCCGGGTTATTACGCTGGATGATTTCTGCAACTGCCTTTGCCTGAGCGTTGTCAGGGGTAGACAAATCGCTGACTAACTGACCTTGGGCATTACGATTCAAAGAAGCGTTGAATTGAGAAAAGCGAATTGTATTAGTAGTTACCATGTTTAATTCTGAGATAGATTCTAGACATGAGACTGCTTTGAAAATTGGGAATAGGGAACCGCAGAGGCGCAGAGTACACAGAGAAATCGGAGTTCGATTAAATCTGCGTTAAATAAAGACGAAACGAGTATCTGTTGCCAAATTTGTATTGCGGTTTAACCCGTTTTCCACAACAGCAATTAATTCCGTTCCATTGTTGGTGAAAATGCCTACAGCCGATCTAACTGACCCTAGTGAGTAATTGTTAGCAACTCCCTTAAGCTGAATCTGATCGCTTGCTTGAAAGTTGAGAATATCGGCATAATCATTGTTGCGAGAACTGGTATAGAAAGCTGAGGTGGCATCACCTAAAATGTAAATATCTACACCTTGTTCGCCGTTGAGGAGGTCGATTTCGTTTGTGCCACCGCCCCAACCAATCAGGCGGTCATTGCCATTACCCCCAGAAAGTGCGTCACTGCCAAGTCCACCTAAGATGGTGTCATTGCCATCGCCACCAAGGAGTACATCTATGCCTCCCTTGCCATCCAGGTAATCATTGCCTGCTCCACCATCGATTAATTCACTGGTATTAGTGCCGATGACGCGATCGCTCCCTGCTAGAGCATTGACTATGTATTTGTTCAAACCAGTAAGTTCGCTGACAAAGATAATATCGTTGCCAGATGTCGCCTTGTTATTGGCAAGAGTCAAATCAAAGGTATCGCTAACATTACCGCCTTTACCATCAGCAGCGGTAACTGTGACTGCAAAAATGCCGATTTGGGAGATAGTGCCGGATATCACACCTGTGTTAGCAACGATACTAGAATCAGTAGGTAAACCTGTTGCACTGTAAGTCAGGGTGTCGCCTGGATCTACGTCAGCAAATTTGTTACTGATATTGAAAGAAAAAGCTTTATTAGTAGAAATGATTTGGTCGTCAATTGGTTGTACTACCGTGGGAGCATTATTTTTAGGGAGATTAAACCGAGCCACGCTAGGATCGTGATCGCTATCCTGGTTGGCAAACTCTGAGTTGATGTGAACTACATCATAACCATCCAGCTTGTTGAGCAAGTTTTTACTAACTAAAACGTGGTCAAGGGTTTGGGCGTTACCTTCAAAGTTGTAGGTGTAACGCTCATTTTGCGGCAGAGTTTCAATTAAAGAAGTCAGCCCAGCGCTTTCTAGGGTGTTGACGGGGTTGGAAAACTCAAAGTCATTTAAGTCACCCGCCACTACTACATTGGCATTGGGGGCGATCGCTAAAATACTCTCAACAAAGTTTTTCACCAGCGTAGCTTGTTGCTGGCGCTGGGTTTCACTACTGAGAGTTGGTGGTTGATTCGGCCCAAATAATGGTTGGTCGCCACCTTTAGAATTAAAGTGGTTGCCAATTACATAAACAGTTTCACCGTTGAAAGTAAATTCACCAACTAACGGCTTACGACTGCTAGTAAAGGCGGAGTTGGTGGGGTCAATTAAACCAGGACTATTAGAAACTGTAGGAACACCAGAAACATTGGTAACTGTGGTGCTGGTGGTGGAAGTACCGCCAGGGCGATCTACAAAGTTGACACGATTGGGATTAAACAAGAAACCTACCCGGATATTTCCACCAGGTTCACCGCCGTTCGTATCGTCTACTGGGTTAATTTGGCGATATTGATACGTGGGGCCACCGGCAGCAGTAATTGTATCAATTAACTTTTGGAAGGTAGTGCTGGCATCAACTACGCTATCATTTGTTGCACCGTTATTGTCCTGAATTTCTTCGAGACTAATGATATCTGGTGATTTGAGATTATTAACAATGCGATTAGCCAGGTTGTTAAACTTGGTTGGATCGTCACTTGGATCGAGGTTTTCGACGTTGTAGGTAGCGATCGTCAGTTGGTTGGTGGTAGAAGTTAGGTTAGTGACTTCTTTTTGAATGTTACTGTTCTGTACTACTGTGGGAGCAGCCGATACTAGAACTTCATAGTTATTAAAGCTGTAGTCAACTACACCGACAATATTACTAAGTTGCGTGCCAACATTAACTTCAGGTAACACTAAGGAATTGTTCAGATCGTCAATTTGAATCCGCTCAGGATTGAAGTCTGAAGCACTAATCAGGCTCCCACCGCGAACCGTTTTACCTGTAGCATTTGCGCCATTGTTTGCTAATACCCAAATTTCTTCTGATGTGCCAAAGTTTGCAGTGGGTGAAGTACTAATTGGGTTATTCACCTGTACCAGCATTCCTTCTAAGCTTTCATAGAAGTCGATGCCATCCTGGGCAGGATCGAAGGTGGTTGTTCCAGTTTCGATATTAGCGATCGTGTCGTTATCGATTACTGTTGTCGGAATAGTTCTGCCACCATTACCAAGGATTGTAGTAGTGGGTAGGGCATTGCCACTAGAAACGGTAACAATTGTGGGAGTGGTGATTTGTGTTTTGGTTAAATTATTGGCATCGTTGCCAGCACGAAACTCTGTAACTGTTCCACTGACTAATATGGAATCGCCGACGGATACGGTTGGCGCTGATGATGTGAAGACGAAAATACCTTCAGAAGTGCGCTCGTCGCCGTCTGGAGTGGGGTCTTGCAAGTAAAAACCGTTACTCGCTTTAACCGTGACAATTCCCGCTACATTGCTGACAGTCTGATTTCTAAAGGATGAGATATGCCCCATTCCTTGAATGTCGCTAATCCGAACGGATGGAGTAACTTCAAACACCGCAACCGTCTTGCTGACTTCGGCTGTAGTAACTAACAAAGGCTTGCCTGTAGGACTCTCAGCCGCCGAGACAAAGGTTAGCCCTTCGATCGCAGTATCTTCGGGAGTGTTAATATATTGAACAAAACTTGGCTTGTTGGGATTTGTCACTTCGTAAACGATGACATCGCCAGTGCGTTCTAAACCAATAAAAGCATAGGTGCGGTTGTTGATAACTCCGATCGCCACGCCTTCGGGTTCAGGCCCTTTGTTATCGCTGCGGGTGTCAAAGGTATCAGCCGCACCATCTGAGTTAAACAAAATTGGTACTTTGGTCGCGGTAATTTGTTCAAATTGGTCGCCACTGTCGAATATCTGATTGCCGCTGGCATTCCAAATCGAAAAGGAACGTCCCCCAAATGCTTCGATGCGGTCAAAATCTCCGTCTCCGTCGGTGTCTCCTGTGGCATTTGTAACGGTTAACCGTCCCAGGTTGGTGTTTTGCTTTAGGGTAGCCGCATTGGGGAAAACTGTTGGATCTAAAACATATCCGGCTGCGCCCACCCGGATTTCCTCGCTAAAACCAGTGTAGTCGCGGGAATCTCCTTCGTTGGCGGTGATGTAGTAAGTCTGTCCGTTGGCGGTGAAGCTAGCGATCGCATCGGGTTGATATAACCCAAACACTGGCCAATTCTGAATATTGATTTTACCACTACTGCTGGTTAGGTCGCGATCGCTAGCATCTAATCCGTTACCTGGAAGATTGTAATTCTTCGCACCCAGAGGCAAAATGTCGGTGATGGTGGCGCTGGCAATATCCAGAATAGCGATCGCATTATTTTCTTGCAAGGTAATCCGTGCAGTTTGACCATCTGGAGATACAGCAATATACTCTGGTTCTAAGTCTTTTGCCACCGTCGAGCCGGGGCCAGTAATCCGCACACCTGCGGCTTTGAGTGTGGCAATCTGGCTATTGAAGCTCGTAAATGAGGCTTGGGCAACAGTTGCATTCGCCACGCCACCAGCAATGTTAATAATACTGACTGAACCTTCAGGATCTACCGAATTTGCTTGCCCGTAGCTGTTGGGTTCTCCCTCATTTGCTACTAATACCTTTGTGCCATCGGGCGTAAAGGTGAGCATATCGGGTAATGCACCCACCGCCACTGAGTTTAAAAAATTACCATTGCTGGCATTGTAGAAACTCACCTGTCCTGTCTGTTGGGCATTTGTGCTGGTGTTTTGGATGGCGTAGGCAACTGCGACAATACCATTTTTCACCGCAACACTGTTGGGAATAGCTTGTGTCCCTGCGGGAGGCGTAAATCCTGTTGTCAAAGAACCAGCTAAGGTTAGCGTCCCTGTATTGCTGACATTATAAATTTCAACTGTGCTGCCAGCAACCACAAATAAGTGATCGCTTCCTGAATCAAAAGCGGATATTTCGGCTCCATTAGTACTGCTAAAGCCACCAACTTTCTGCAAAATGCTGGAGTTATTGTTGGTAATCGTAATATTTTGGGAAGTGGTGCTGCCCATAGACCAGCCATCTTCATCAGTATTGAAAGAGATAAAAGCAATATCGCCTTGTGTCAAAGCCATTAATAACGTCTCCTTCAATTTATTTTGTATTGTTTGAAATTCGCCTGAAAAGCTGATGTCCATTAATATTTTGCAAACATAATCTAGTCACATTGACAATCGCAATATCACTATCAAAAAAAACTATTTTGTAGTCAAAAAAGCTACGTATTTTAATAGTATTAATCCATATTCAGCAACCTCAAGTTATCTCAGCAACATTAAGAAACTGCTAGCAAAAGGTTAAAAGAACAAATATTTGGTATTGAGTTGCTTTCAGAATATACAGTTGGATTTAAATCCCCGACATCTTGAAGAAGTCCGGGGGCAGCAATTTTACGCCCATAAAAAAAGGCGGACAAGATGTCCGCCCCACAATAAGTAGTTGGATATTTTTTATTTGAAATTCATTTTGTATTAAAAACCACTCTTGCTTACCGGAACTTACCAGGGCTGAGACGAACACCGTTAGGTTGAGACTGACGACGAATTGCTACTCCACTCCGCAAATTGTTTCCAGTACCACCATCTTGACGATCAAGGAAAGGTTTCAAATTAATCCCACTTCTAGATGAACTAACCCGATTATTGCCACTGCCTAGAAGTGTACGTCCTAAATTATATAATTCGTTGCCTCCACTACTGCGATCGCCATAAGTATTAACGGCTATAGTCTGCTGTCCATTGTCAGCAGTAGTCAAGTTCTGAAAAATGCTATTGCGGATAACGTAGGGGTCTTTTCCACGGGGGACTGTCAGCACAATTCTACAGGTTGGGTTAGTTTCAGTTGTAACGCAGACAATATTTTCGTTATTTTCTACTGCTGTCTGGAGTTCTTGTAAACCATCTGGGCGATAAAGTTCCAAACGACTGGCAATTGCTGTACAACGCCTTTGGGCGTCCCAACCACCACCTAAAGCCGCAGGTGCTGCCCAAGGAAAGAATTGTCCTGGTTGACTTTGGGGCTGATACATGACAGTATACTGTCCATTATAAGTTTGACAGGTAAACCGAGTTGTACCGTCAGATGAGGGTGAAGGTGGTACACCTGTCGATGTGTCTATTGGAACTGGTGCTGATGTACCACCTGATGGTACTGTTGGTACTACAACGCTATCGCCAGTAGAATCATATTGCGCCATCGCTACGGAATTGCCCAGACACAAAGATAAGCCAAGACTACCCAAAGTTATAAATCGTAGCAGTTGTGATGACATAAATCATCCTCCAGGAGAAATAAGTAGGGAATTGATAGTTTAAATGACGAATAATTCTGGCTTTTGATTCAGCAAAAACTTATTTTTTTCCTTTTGTGCTTTTTTGTCGGCGAGTAGCTTTTTCAACCGTTTGAATTTCTGTATGATGCCCCACTCCTTTTACCGTCGCACAAAGTCCAAAATTTGAGGCTATCAACATCTGCGGTTGGATGAAACCACTTATCTCAAGGCTTTCGCGCAAAGCACCAGCCAATAGTGGCTGACCTGTATTTTCCAGTGGTTCATCCTCTAGGTAAAAATCTGCGGGCAATGCTTCCCAAGATATTACCAGTTCTGTTGAAGATTTAGCTTCACCGAGTTGGGTTGCCATAAACACCCCCTTTTATTGATTTGTCTTTATTTTATGGCTCACCAGTGGTTTGTTGTCAGGAGCAACGCTGTTATTTTAAAACGCAATATACGACTCGCACTTTGGAATACATAAAACACAAAAAACCCCGGCTAAATTAGCCGAGGTAAAGTCGAGAAGTGAGATTAACGATGAGATACAACGATACCGAAATTTAAAATCTTAGCTAACGCTAAAACCAACTAAAACTAAAGCGGTGACAATTAAAGTTGCAAAAAGACTCTGTAAAACGTATTTACGTTGTTCCCAAATTGCCGGGTACTCAGCGTAGTACATTTTAGGTTCTGCTGCGTAGTTGTTGAGAATGCCGTCTTCGTTAGTGGTGGTGTACATAGTTTTTTCTTTTTTTTGTTTAGTTATGTAAATAAATATAATATTTCTGTTACAAATCGTCAACAGGACTTGACAAAAAAAGACTGATGGTAAATATAAAAATGACTTATCAGTATACTAAGTAAATAAACAAAATTAATTACACAATGTCATTGCGAATGCAGCGTACCCCTACGGGGAAGTAAGCTACGCGGTAGCGTCTCCAAGAGTTGCGAAATGTTCGCTCGCAATGACTGTAATTAATTCTGTACGCTTACTTACTACCGTTTAAGATACATAAAACACAAAAAACCCCGGCGAAACTAGCCGAGGTGACAGAGAGAAGTATGAATGACAATGAGATACAGCGATACCGAAATTTAAAAATCTTAGCTAACGCTAAAACTAACCAAAACTAAAGCGGTGACAATTAAAGTTGCAAAAAGACTCTGTAAAACGTATTTACGTTGTTCCCAAATTGCCGGGTACTCAGCGTAGTACATCTTGGGTTCTGCTGCGTAGTTGTTGAGAATGCCGTCTTCGTTAGTGGTGGTATACATAGTTTTCTTTTTTTGTTTTGTTATCTTATGTAACGAAATATAACAGTTTTGTCACAAACCGTCAAGAGGGCTTGACAAAAAAAGACTAATAGCTTTGATAAAATTGATTAATCAGCGATCGCAGATTCTGGCGAAGCGGTTCCTCTAGACAGAGGAAAAATGGTGATCGTATTGTAATGACAGGTAAAAAATGGTGAATTAGAAAATAGAACTGATAGGTTAAATCGCGTTCTATATATGAAAAAAGAGAGTACCAAAATTTTTGAGAGTTTGAGCTAAAACTAAAAATATTAGGTGAAAAAGGTGATTCCCCTGTCCAACGTCTAACTGGCTATTATTGGTGATAAGCTTGGCTTTGGATATATTTGGTTTAACAACATAATGAAAATTACTAATTTTCAGACTATTTATATTGCACAAACCTCTGAACCATCGCCATCCCCAATTCTCAAAAGGGAACAGGACGGAGTAAACCTACTAGGTGCGAGTTGGGTTCCTTTCTGGCAAACCATAGTCTGGTTAGTATTTTGGGTTTTTATAATTAGATATATTAATAAAAATTTTAGCGAACAAATTAGTAACTTATTTAATGCTTTTATCGCAAGAATCCAAGATGGTTCTCCAGTTAAATTCGGAAATTTTGTGGAGTTAGATGCTCCACTAGCGATCAAAAATGCACAGGTAAGGACTGCAACTTCCGAAGGGGTGAGTGGTATAACTATCCCTGAAGATATTAATGAAAAAGTTCTGAATTATCAAAAACACTCTACAGGAATTGATGAGAGTGTCTATTTAATTCATACATCTGAGGTGATTGCACCCAAAACTTTAGACAAACGTGGACTTTACCGGGTTAAGGTTTGGCTAGAAGCTTATTCAGAAGTTGATTTTAATAATTGTATTCGCGTTACCTATCGCTTACATAACTCTTTTAAAAAGCAAATTATTGCTACTGAGTCACATAATAATCAGTTTGAACTCTGGCTGAATATTTGGGGAGAGTTCACGGTAATTGCATACGTTGAACGAAAAAATCAAGAAGCGTTATGGCTGACTCGCTATCTCGATCTACCAGGACGCCCACCAGAGTAATTAACACACCCTAATAACTATTAGAGAATTTATTTTTTATGATTCCTTAAATATCTAACCCGACTACCATTAAATCAGGCGGATGTTCAACATTAAACTGATAATATATCTCTCGTCGCTCTTGGGCTGGAAGAGTTAACAGCCATTCTAAAATCCCCATTTCACCGAGTTGAATTTGTGGGTTGCTGCGACTGAGGCGTACTTTAATTTGCTCGTTGCGGCTAACTGGCAATTGTTCAGTTAATTTTAGATTTACTTCTTTCTCTAGTAAGTTAGTAACAATCAACCGATAACTATAAGTAATCCGGCGCTGGTTGCTAATTAATCTTTTATCTACCAGGCGCTCAACTAAGTCGCGCTCAATTTTTAAACCTTCGTCAATTCCTAAGTTCAGTTTAAACTCTTGCCCTGGTGCAATATTTTCTAACTGAGTTGTCCCAATAAAAACGTTGTCGCGGAAAATATTCGCTTTGCCTGGTAACAAAGTCGCACCGTTGGGACTATTTTTCACATTCGCTTGTAGATAAGCAAAGCTTACCAAGCGCGGCATTGCTACATAATCGAAGCTACAAGGATAATCATCATTGAAAATTGTAGTTTTATGAGGTGCGCCATCGCTGGGAATGTTACCACCGCCATTCAATTTAAAGGTAACTACACTACCTTCTTTGGATACTTCTGCTGTAACGGTTTCTGCTGGGATAAGACTATCCTCTGCAACTTCTTCTTGTTCTTGCCAATCAGCTCTGGCAGCAGAAGCAGGCGGTTCTGGTATGCTAGGCAGCAGTGGTGGCTGGGCGGCAGCTAGTCGAGATCGTCGCACTCTTTGAGGAAGTGGCGTATCAATATACCAGGGTTCAAGTTTAGGTGGAAGTGTACCTAATCCTGGTTTAGCGGTAGAAAGAGTGAAGTTTGCGCCGATCCAATCTTCGCCAGTGCTTTGAGTGATTTCTGCAAGGTAACTCAGATGCACAATATCGCTGGTAGTGCTAAACCGTAAGTCATAAAGCGGATTCCAGCTAGCACGATTTACTATGTAGGATACCTCTAATTCAAATTCGCCTTCACCCGCGACTTCAACGGCTACAACTAAGCTAAAACTCTCTTTGGGATGGGGCGTTTGGATTATTTGCAACGATGTGTAGAGTGCTTGCAGTTGTTTGTCTAATTCCTGCTGTTGGGTTTTGCACTCTCCAGATGCGATTGCATATTCACTATACTGGCTTCCGAGAAAGTTGAGGAAATCCAATGTTTCGCTGAGGCTGAGATTTTTTCGAGACAAACTCTGTGAAAAGGGTTCTTCTGTTTTTTCACGTAAGCCGGCAATAAAACTAGACTGCAATACTAAAGCATCTACCTGAGCTTGTAGGTGGCGTTTTTCTGCTTCTAATTGCTGAATCTGCCTTGTCAAATGTGCTACTCGCTCCGCTATAGGTTCAGTAGTGTAGATGCGATCGCTACTAACTCCCACTAAGCGCACCCCTACCGTACCTGTACCACTAACCCTGACAGACTCAGTTTCTAGAGTTATGGGCACTGGGTTAATTACTAATTCCTGTTCAATTCCTGTTAAATCAACTACACCTCGTCGTGTAACCAATGCTCTGTCAGAATACACGGTAACAGCTACAATCTCGCTTTGTACTGTTTTGCGCCAAGACGGTAGTTCCGGGTTAACCACTGTCAGTTTTCCCCCATTTTTAATGATGCTGGTTAATTGTCAATGTTTCCCAGTCTAACAGTCAACCCCTTTAGGGAATTCGTAATTCATAATTACGAATTACGAATTACGAATTACGAATTCTCTTACCCGTGAATTGGTTCAAGGGTACTAGAAGCAGTATCAGAATTTTGGTCGACAAAATTCTTTGCCGCAGCTAGTAGATACTCATAATAGGCACGAGCGACGATAGATATCTGTTTCCCAGATGGATAAACCATGTACCAATGTCGCTGAATCGGGAAGTGTTGTACATCTAAAATGCTAAACTCTGAAGTGTCTGACAGTAAGGTATGACGAGATAAAACAGAAATACCTAAACCACCTGCGATCGCTTGTTTAATTGCTTCGTTACTGCCCAATTCTAACTTGACTTTTACCGTCACACCTTGTTCTTCAAAGAGCTTTTGGACGGCGCGACGAGTTCCTGAACCTGGTTCCCGCATAATAAAAGGTTCGTTAGACAGGCGTTGTATAGGAATATTTTTTTCTTTAGATAACGGATGATTAGTCGGTGCAAAGACTATCAAAGGGTTTTCTAAAAATGGTTCACAAGTCACATCGATATTGTCTGGAATTTGACTCATAATATATAAGTCATCCAGATTCTGACTCATCCGTTCCAAAATTTGTTCGTGATTTGTTACTTGTAGCGAGATATCAATCCCTGGATAAAGTTCGCAAAACGGCCCTAATAAACGTGGGATAAAATATTTTGCTGTTGTAATCACTGCCAAACATAATTGGCCCTGTTTTAGCCCTTTTAAATCTGCCACCTTCATTTCGTACTGGGCTATATTGTGAAAAATCTGCCGACAAGTGGCAAATAATTCCCGTCCGGCTTCTGTCAGATACAACCGCTTCCCCACTTGCTCAAATAATGGCAATCCTACCGATTTTGTTAGTTGCTTGATCTGCATAGAAACGGTAGGTTGGGTGAGAAACAATTCCTCAGCAGCACGAGTAAAGCTACTGTGCCGTGCCGCCGCCTCGAACACCTTTAACTGGTGCAGCGTCGCTTGGTTCAAGGGTGATTCTCCTATATATAGCGATTAATAGATATAAAACTAGTATTGCTGAACACTGGCAAATGATATAGTGATGCTCACAGAAAGTTACCAGTTTTATCCATAGATAAAACTCTATCATTTATATTAAATAAAGGTATTTTACTTATGGATTCAAGAAGCTATTATCAGAACAGCTAAAGCGTAAGATGCCTTCCATCTACCGATGAATGCTGAATGATGATTTTCCAAAATTCATCACTCATCATTCATCATTCCATAATTCTTCTTGAACTTTTGTCGGTAGCTTGGTTAAGTCTGGTAATCTTAGTACCTCGATTTCCGCAACTTGTTCTTTAATATTCACTGGCAAGTTTAACGGTTCGCGTTCTTCTATCCAGCAGTTTGCTAATGGCAGGGTTAACTCCATTTCATCTAACGGTCGAGGAATTACCATCACTGCATTCAATTCCCCAATCCGTTCTGCTTCAAACATTCCTGCTTCCACTGCTACCGCCACATTCGCTACGGAACCACGAATAATGGCTGTACACAAACCCGCACCAATTTTTTCATAAGCTGCTAAATGAACATCAGCGGCTTTGAGCATGGCATCACACGCTCCGACCATCGCGGGAAATCCTCGCGTTTCTACCAAACCAATTGCTTGATTACTCAGACGGCTATAATTGCCCTCTTGCATCAATTTAGTGAAACGGGTTGTGATGGGAAGCACTATATCTAGGTTGGCATAAGGTCGGGGAATCACCAAACTAGAAACCAACTGACCAAACTGTTCAGCCGTTTGCACACCCGATTCTACCGCCAGACGCACGTCAGCAATTCCACCCCGGACGATCGCAGTACAATGACCACTACCAGTTTTTTCATAGCCAACGAGGTGAACCCCGGCCGATTTCAGCATCATATCCGCCGTCCCAACGATCGCCGGAAAGCTGCGGGTAGAAACTAAACCCAAGGCAGTATCCTGAAAGGTTTCTTGACTACTAGTTCCCTCGATGGTGCGAATAGGCCGTTGATTGTATGTTTCCATGATGAATTCTCCAAAATACGGAAAAAGCCGACAACTTACAATTAACACTTACTCGGACTAATCGTCAGAGTTTGGGTCGCTCAAGGATTGTCTATGAGGAAACAATGTGGTCAACAGTCTGCTTATGTTCCCTTGTCCATAAATTTGAGTCCCAAAACCGTTAGGGGATTCTGCGACTGGCTGACTGGGGTCTAAGTTATGCTCTGTAGACGGTTGGGCGGCTGATTCCAAAGTGGAGTCAGCATCATTGGTCGGTTCCTCCACGGGAGGAGACTGACTTTCGGGAGTGGCGGGAGATTTAAAGTAAGAAATCGACTTGTTTTGTTTGAAATCTACAAAAGCCGAAGCTGAGAAGTTAGTTGAGGAAACTACCTTTTCCTGAACTCCACCTAAGCCATTTTCTTCTTCCTTAGGCGGTGGCGTACTTGTAGAACCTGGGCTATTTGTTGTAGATGGTTCGGGTTCCTTTGTTTGAGCAATCTGCCGACTGGTGTCTCCTAAAATTGAACCAGGTGGTACTACTTGTCCAGGTTCAACCGAATAGTTAAAAATTGTTGTCGCAGAACCAATGCAAGCATTTGCTCCAATTTTGCCTTTGCCAACCATCAAAAAACCGGCTCCCAGGTTTGCACCTGCTTCTACCTCTAGGGTGCCCTCATGGACTTGGAGAATTGCTCCCATGCCAATACAGACCCCTGGGCCAATGACGATCTTGCTGTTTACAGCCGCTTGGAGGATTACCCCAGGTGCAAGTACCGCGCTTGGATGAATAGTCACCTCACCACTAATATAAGTATCAAAGTTATTGCTGAGGCGCAGTAGCGGCACAGACATGGAAATTTTAACCTCGGAAGCCGGATGAAGTTCTGAGTGCTGAGTGCTGAGTGCTGAGTATGTTCTAAAATCTGAGTTTACAGTTGTTTTGACTGGTGTCTTTAAAAAGTGTTAACTCAGCACTCAGCACTTTTAACTCAGCACTACTATGGGCGTTGAATAATCGTTTCTAATACCCGACGTTTGGCTTTGGGGTCAACACCAATTAAGCGCACATATTCCCCTGGATATTCGCCGAGTTGTCTTTCTACAGCTGCGATCGCTTCTCTTTCTGAGGAGGCTTGAATTTGACCGGTACTAGTCCAGGAACCTGTACGGAACCGACGTTGATCTACGTGTTCAATGCTAATCTTTGAGCCACCAGCCAATAARTGCCGGAGTTGGTCTACTACTTCAGAACTCAAGCGGGTAGCTGTTGCTGTTGCTGTTGCTGTTCCCGTAGCAGAGGGTGCTGCACTAGTAGTAAATGATTTCTGACCGCCAGAGGAAGCTACTTGACCATTTGGACGTTGGATAATGGTCTCTAATACCCGCCGTTTGGCTTTCGGGTCAATACCAATTAAACGTACATATTCCCCTTCGTATTCGCCGAGGTGTGCTTCTATGGCTGCGATCGCTTCTCTTTCTGAGGAGGCTTGAATTTGACCGGTACTAGTCCAGGAACCTGTACGGAACCGCCGTTGRTCTACGTGTTCAATGCTAATTTTTGAGCCACCAGCCAATAAATGCCGGAGTTGGTCTACTACTTCAGAACTCAAGCGGTTACTGCTAGCTGTTCCCGTACCAGAGGGTGCTGCACTAGTAGTAAATGATTTCTGACCACCAGAGGAAGCTACTTGACCATTTGGACGTTGAATAATGGTTTCTAATACCCGCCGTTTGGCTTTGGTGTCAATACCGATTAAACGTACATACTCGCCTTGATGGCTTGCTATACATTCTTCCAAAGCGGAGATGACTTGATTTGTGGAAGTTGCATCAATTGGCGTGCAACTAGTCCAGGAACCAGTGCGGAAACGACGTTCATCTACGTGTTCCATGCCAATTTTGTAACCACCTGCCAAGAGTTGGCGGATTTGCTCTAGAGTTTCGCCACTGACTTTGCCACTGCTAGAACCGTTGCTGTTGCCGTTACCATTACTGCTGCTGTAACTGCTATTACTACGACCAGTCGGCGCTTTAAAGCTGGTAGCTGGTTTTGCATCATCATCGGGACGTTGGATGATGGCTTCTAGCACACGTCGTCTATCTTTGTCAATGCCAAACAGTCGGACATACTCGCCGCTATGGTCATTTACACAGCTTTCTAATGCTGCGATCGCTTCACCGAGCGATCTCGGTTCGATTGGTTGGCAACTAGTCCAAGAACCCGTGCGGAAACGTCTTTGGTCTACGTGTTCCGTACCAATTTTATACCCTTGTCCCAATAGATACCGCAACTGATCTATTGTTTCTGCACCCAAGCTATTGCTCGACACTTCACTACTCCTTTCCAACTCTAAAACAGTAATACCATTACCTGTATAAGATTTAGCGTTCTCATCCCGGATGGGTGCTATACATTTGCTATCCGCAGCACAGAGATAACCAGCTCGTAATGCTTGATTAATCCCAACCACATGATGAGCAAATTCTTTATCTTGATCTTGCACATCTGGCAAGCGATCGGCTTGCTGCTGGCTGGTAATTATCGCTCCCGAAGGTACATATTTACCAGAGGGAATCTCTACATCTTGAATCAAGGCGTGCATCATCACGATGCAACCTGCACCCACCCTGGCATTAAACACTGTCGAGCGAAAGCCAATGAAGGAATTATCCCCTACATAAGCTGGCCCGTGAATTAGAGCCATGTGGGTAATGCAAGCGTTTTTACCAATCCATACAGAGTATTGGTTTTGGTCATCGCCAATTACTCGGCCTTGCTCCAACCCATGAATGACAACACCATCTTGAATATTGGTGTTTTCACCAAGATAAAAAGGTGTGCCTTCATCCGCTCTAATCGTAGTCCCCGGAGCAACGATTACATTTGCACCTATTCGTACATCCCCAATCACATTGGAGAATGAATGTACAAAGGCAGTTTCATGGACTTTGGGTTCAGCTAAATTCCTTGACCACGGGGTTGGGGGTGCCGCCGTGCTGCGGACTGCCATCGCGAGATTCCTCCTGAAATTAAGTTATGAGTTATGAGTTATGAGTTATGAGTTTTAACTCCTCACTCCTCACTCTTAACTCCTAACTTTTTTAACTGTTGACTATCGATATTGATCTTTTTTGCTGTAGATGAGGCGATCTTCAACGTAAATAGTATCTATGATCGCCACCACTGCTGCATCCAATGGACGCTGTTCATTGCCAACAACTTGACGAGCGGCACTACCACGAGTAATGAGTACCCACTCATCTACTCCTGCTCCCACAATATCTGCTGCTACTTCATACTCTGGTAGGATATTGCCGTTTTCATCTACTAATTGTAACAATAGTAGTTTTACACCTCTAAGAGTTGGCTCTTTTTGGGTGCTAACTACTGTGCCGCGAACTTTGGCAATTTGCATTACAAATTACGGTCTTCTACCAAAAGGACGAATTGCATTCACATTTTCCCGGAACTGCTCTACGTCTTCGGTATAACGAATTGGGAGGACGTATTCCAGGTTTTCGTGAGGACGAGCAATGATATGAGTAGACAGCACTTGTCCGCCGTTGACTCGCTTTACAGATTCAACTCCTGCGGCCACAGAAGCTTGCACTTCCGAAACGTCACCCCGAACAATTACCGTCACCCGACCACTACCGATTTTTTCATAACCTACTAAAGTGACGCGGGCAGCTTTCACCATTGCGTCAGCTGCTTCCACCACTGCTGGAAAGCCTAGCGTTTCAACCATTCCCACTGCAATTGACATTAGTTTTAATCCCTATTTCAAAGTTTTTTAGCCTTGGACAAAAGTGATGCTCTTTTCAGGCAAAGAGCGTTAATTACTTTGTTTAAACAGCTTTTAAGTACGGAATTGTTCCACCGCTTCTGTGTAACGTATCGGCAAGACGTATTCCAGGTTTTCGTGAGGACGAGCAATGATGTGAGTGGATAACACTTCACCACCAAAGACTCTTTTTGCCGCTTCAACCCCAGCTGCTACAGAAGCTTGCACTTCCGATACATCTCCCCGGACTATCACGGTGACGCGAGCGCTACCAATTTTTTCATACCCTACTAAGGTGACACGGGCGGCTTTCACCATCGCATCAGCAGCTTCCACCACTGCTGGAAAGCCCTTCGTTTCAATCATTCCAACTGCAATTGGCATCGCAGAACTCCTACAAAATTAATGCAATCTGTACTGTCGTTTGAATTTTTTGACGGGGAGAGCCTGATCTTATAGCTAAGAAAACACTTCCAAATTAAGCATAGGAAAGCTTGGCGTTCCTGGCAATATAAATTACTATAATAGTTTATGATAAGAAAGTTTTAAAAAACTTAACAAAAAGTTATCTAGGCTTCTGAGCAATTAAAGTTTACAGATTCCTTGAGCTGGCACTTATGCTTTATAATTTCTTTATCACATTTACAAAACGACATTCATAACCAAGGCTAATCCTATGTGACGAGGGGTAAGCAGCGGCTGTATGTTTTGCTGTATCTATCTTTTCTCAAATATTGCTAAGTGTACAATGACTAGGTGAAACATATATAATTTTTTCAAATATATCGTATAAAGTACTTTGGTCAAAGTAGAAATACAAATGTAAAAAGCTCGGTGATATTAAGGCAAGTAAATGCTTTTGCTTATGTAAAGTTATATTTTATTTATATTTAATAGGGTAACGTTAAGTAAAAGTACTTCTGTAAGTTTAGTTAAAATAATACTAAAAAAACATCAATATTTTGGTAAATTAATTTTATTAAATAAAAAATTGGTTTGAGTTTTTTTTAAAATTAAGGTTGAGTCATAAAGGTAATTTAAATGGATCAATTTCTATTTTCAACAAGTTGGTTTGTGCCTTTTTATAGCTTATTGGGCGCAATTTTGACCTTACCGTGGGGAATAGGAATAATTCAGCGGACAGGGCCAAGACCTGCGGCATACTTAAACTTATTGACCACTGTTTTAGCTTTTGTCCATAGCCTGTTTCTATTTAAAAATATCTGGGATAGAGAACCAGCAAACTTACTAATTAATTGGTTTAAAGCAGCAGATTTAGACTTATCTTTTGCCTTGGAACTATCGCCAGTAAGTATTGGGGCAACAGTTTTAATTACAGGGTTAAGCTTACTAGCACAAGTTTATGCTCTGGGTTATATGGAAAAGGACTGGTCGTTAGCGCGTTTTTTTGCGCTGCTGGGATTTTTTGAAGCGGCGCTGASTGGTCTAGCAATCAGTGATTCTTTGTTTCTTAGCTATGCCCTTTTGGAAGTACTGACGCTTTCGACTTACTTGCTGGTGGGGTTCTGGTATGCTCAACCCTTAGTAGTGACTGCGGCGCGAGATGCGTTTTGGACTAAACGGGTAGGAGACTTGTTGCTGCTGATGGCTRYRGTGACACTTTCYACCTTAGCCGGSAGTTTGAACTTTTCAGATTTATATGAGTGGGCACAAACAGCTAATTTAAGTCCAATGACATCGACGCTTCTAGGATTGGCACTAATTGCTGGGCCTGCGGGTAAATGTGCCCAATTTCCACTACACCTGTGGTTAGATGAGGCAATGGAAGGACCCAACCCCGCCTCGGTAATGCGGAACTCTCTGGTAGTAGCTGGTGGTGCTTATTTACTGTATAGATTTCAACCATTATTAGCGCTGTCGCCAGTTGCCTTGAATGCCCTGGTAGTCATGGGTACGGTGACAGCGATTGGGGCCACATTAGTATCCATAGCTCAAATTGACATTAAGCGATCGCTGTCTCATTCCACCAGTGCATACATGGGGTTAGTGTTTTTAGCAGTGGGCTTACAGCAAGGGGGTGTAGCCTTGATGTTGCTGTTAGCTCATGCGATCGCCAAAGCATTATTATTTATGAGTTCAGGTTCAGTCATCTTGACTACCCAAAGCCAAGACTTAACAGAAATGGGCGGTTTATGGTCACGGATGCCAGCCACCACCACGGCCTTTGTAGTCGGTTCAGCCGGGATGGTGACACTGCTCCCCTTGGGAAGTTTCTGGGCAATGTTAGCATGGGCTGACGGCTTCGTGAATATTAGCCCTTGGGTAATTGTGGTTTTAATATTAGTCAATGGTTTGACAGCATTAAATTTGACGAGAGTATTTAGATTAGTCTTCTGGGGTAAACCGCAACAAAAAACCCGTCGCACCCCAGAAGTTAGTTGGCAGATGGCCTTACCAATGGTGTTTCTGACAGTGCTGACTCTGCTTCTACCTCTGATGCTACAGCAATGGTACTTACTACCAGATTGGGAAAGTATTAATTGGTATGTGGTGTTCGCCTTGTTTAGTTCTACCGTAGTGGGGGTAGGTGTAGGGTGTACAGTTTATCTGCACAAAGCTTGGTCAAGATCCAGAATCTTGGCGTGGAGATTTCTGCAAGACCTGTTAGGTTATGATTTTTATATTGACCGAGTTTATCTTGTAACCGTGGTAAGTGTAGTAGCACTGCTATCTAAAATTTCTGCTTGGAGCGATCGCTACTTGGTTGACGGTTTTGTAAACTTGGTTGGGTTTGCGACAATTTTCGGCGGACAAACCTTAAAGTACAGCATTTCTGGGCAATCTCAGGGCTATATGTTGACCATCCTAGCAGTTGTCAGCGTCCTGGGTTTTTTCATCAGTTGGTCATTGGGTTTATTAGATAAATTGCCTTTTTAAGAGTGCTGAGTGCTGAGTTAAGGAGTTAAAAATTTATTATTTTCTCCCTGCTCCCCGGTCACTGAGCGTAGCCGAAGTGCTGCTCCCCTGCTTCCCTGCTCCCCTTACCTAAAGTCTATGCTTAGTGTTTTAATTCTAGTGCCGTTAATCGGCGCAGCTTTAATTGGTTTCTCCCCCTCAAGCATTAGTGGAAAATTCGCCCGTGGGGTGGCTTTGGTTTTTGCCATTATCGCTTTCTTGTGGACAATCGTATTAGTAAGTCAATTCCATCCAGGAGAAATTACTCAACAGTTTGCTGAGTCTGTCCCTTGGGTAGATGCTTTAGGGTTAAACTATAACCTTGGGATAGATGGTTTATCTTTGCCATTGCTGATTTTAAATGGATTGTTAACTGCCATTGCCATCTACAGCA
Source organism: Nostoc punctiforme NIES-2108 (assembly GCA_003326195.1). Classification (GTDB taxonomy): domain Bacteria; phylum Cyanobacteriota; class Cyanobacteriia; order Cyanobacteriales; family Nostocaceae; genus Nostoc; species Nostoc punctiforme_A. Next base: position 222,371 of record LXQE01000117.1, on the reverse strand, counting down.
GCGATGAATCGCTACAGCGCCCTAAATTTTATTACTCTTTAATACTATTATTGAGCGCTGGGGTGACAGGAGCCTTTCTAGCACAGGATTTACTGTTATTTTTCCTGTTTTACGAATTGGAACTAATTCCACTGTATTTGTTGATCGCCATTTGGGGTGGCGCCAAACGGGGTTATGCTGCGACTAAATTTCTCATTTATACAGCCGTTTCGGGAATCCTGCTCTTAGCAAGTTTCCTCGGTATGGTTTGGCTAAGTGGTTCCTCTAACTTTGCACTAGCAACCTTGAACGCGACAACTTTACCTCTAGGAACACAGCTTTTATTGCTAGCGGGAATTTTGATCGGTTTTGGAATTAAAATTCCCTTGGTTCCCTTCCATACTTGGTTGCCAGATGCTCACGTTGAAGCTTCCACACCGATTTCTGTGCTATTGGCTGGGGTGCTGTTGAAGTTGGGAACTTACGGCTTACTGCGCTTTGGCATGAACTTGTTACCAGAAGCTTGGGCTTATTTGGCTCCTTGGTTGGCGACTTGGGCAGTAGTGAGCGTACTCTATGGTTCATCTTGCGCGATCGCCCAAACCGATATGAAAAAAATGGTAGCATACAGCTCCATTGGACACATGGGTTATGTGCTTTTAGCGGCGGCGGCGGCCACACCTTTAAGTGTATTGGGTGCTGTGATGCAAATGATTAGCCACGGCTTGATTTCCGCCATGCTGTTTTTGCTCGTAGGAGTTGTGTATAAAAAAGCCGGAAGCCGTGATTTAGCAATCATTCAAGGATTACTGAACCCAGAACGGGGTATGCCAGTAATCGGTAGCTTGATGATTGTCGGAGTCATGGCCAGCGCCGGTATACCAGGAATGCTAGGGTTTATTTCCGAATTCGTAGTTTATCGGGGAAGTTTCCCAGTTTTTCCAGTGCAAACCCTGTTATGTATGCTTGGTACTGGTTTAACCGCAGTTTATTTCTTAATTCTCGTCAACCGCGCCTTTTTTGGACGTTTATCTGCACAAGTTACCAACTTACCACGTGTGTATTGGAGCGATCGCATCCCAGCTGCAATTTTAGCTGTGCTGATTGTGATTTTCGGCATTCAACCTGGTTGGTTAGTGCGTTGGACTGAACCAACAATTACAGCAATGGTAAATACCCAAAACGTCGTATTAGCAGTGTCCTTAGATAAAGCAATGGGGAATGGCGAGTAGGGAATGAGGAGTAGGGAATCGGGAATCGGGAATGGGGAAGAGTTTTCCCAATGCCCAATGCCCAATGCCCAATGCCCAATACCCAATGCCCAATGCCCCAATCCCTAAACTTTTTGGAGAGATGGCAATGGTAACTATTAAAAAAAAAGCTACTCACAATCCTTTAGCTGAGTATATTGAACGTCTACAAAAAGGAGACGCATTACTCCCCGATAGTCCAGATAATGTGCTGGAAGTTGTGGGTATTCTTAAAAGCTATGGGGTAGTTTTAGATGCTTACTCAAAAAATCTTAACTATATTGCCGAACATCAGTTTTTAGTATTTTTCCCATTTTTTAAATACTTTAATGGAGAGGTTTCTTTTCAGAAATTACTCCGTCACTGGTGGCATGACCGAATTAATTTTGAATATGCCGAATATTGCATGAAAGGCATGATGTGGCATGGTGGCGGCGGACTAGATACGTATTTAGATACACAAGAATTTCAAGAAAGAGCGCAAGCCGTTATTAACGCAAAATTTAAAAATAATCCCTTCATTCAGAGTATTAACCAACTGTTTCCAGATTTTTTAACAGAACATTTGCGCGTTTCTGCTTACTACACTGGTTTAGGTCAATTCTGGCGAGTCATGGCTGATATGTTCCTTAACTTATCAGACCGCTATGACCGAGGCGAAATCAAATCGATTCCCCAAGTTGTAGAACACATTAAAGCAGGGTTAGTGGCAAATGCATCAAACCCAATTACCTACGCTGTCAAAATTCGAGGTAAGGTCTATGAAATCATTCCCAAAAGCGTTGGTTTGACCTTCTTAGCAGATACAGCAATACCTTATGTAGAAGCAGTATTTTTCCGGGGAACTCCTTTCCACGGCACTGTTTCATACAATGCCCAAGGATATCAAATTCCCCCAGATCAAACCCGATTTCAATATGGCGCATTGTATGCCGATCCTTTACCCATCGGCGGCGCAGGTATTCCTCCTACCTTGTTGATGCAAGATATGCGTCATTATCTTCCAGAGTATTTGCACGAAATTTATCGTCGCAGTCTTCGGGGTGAAGATGATTTGCGAGTCCAAATTTGCATAAGTTTCCAAAAATCGATGTTTTGCGTGACGACAGCAACGATTTTGGGACTGATGCCTCATCCTTTAGATACTAAAGATCCAAATGAGCAAAAAGATAATCGAGTTTATTTAGAGAAGTGGATGAGTCGGTTACAAACTTCGCGGTTGCTGGATGTCAATAAATGACAGATGATTCCACCATTACTCACGAGGCATTCAAGCAATTTGAGCGCGACAAATTTTCTCTTGTAGCTCAAGAATACGATCGCGCGTTAGCGAAGCTCACCGGAGGTATCGCTAGTGTGACTTCTCAGGTTGATGAAGCCATCTTGGATGCCGTCGAAGCTAAGTCTGGTATTCGATTGCTGGATGTGGCTTGCGGAACTGGGTGGCTTAGTGCCGCAGCACTACAGCGGCCAGGCTATAGTAACAGGATTAGACTTTGCAGAGAAGATGGTGGACATTGCCAGAGTGCGATGTCCTCAAGGGTCATTCCATCATGGGGATGCTGAGAACCTAACTTTCGAGTCGGGCCAGTTTGAGGCGGTGGTTTGTAGCTTGGGTATCCTTCATTTCCCAAACCCAGAAAAAGCGATCGCTGAATCCTTTCGCGTACTCAAACCGGGAGGGCGCTATGCTTTCACCTGCTGGACACCGCCAACGCGTAATCCGTTTATGGCTCTGATACTGGGTTCGGTGCAGACTTATGGCAGTATGGATGTGAATCTACCTTCTGGACCACCCCTGTTTCGCTTTGGCGATCGCACTGAATGCGAAATGGTTTTAAGCGCTCAGGGATTCACTCAGGTATCTGTCACAGAACTGCCCATCAAGTGGACTTTCTCTACACCTGAAGATGTGATGCCAAAGATTGTTGTAAGTTCGGCGCGTCTGGGGTCGATGTTGGCAATGCAAACCGATGAGCAACGGCGCAATATTGAAAACGCAATTATCGAGGGAGCCTCAAAGTATGTTACAGAAAATGGTGTGGAAATTCCCGCTTCTGTGATTCTGGCTGTAGGTAATAAAACATAAGCTAGAACAACTTTTTTTAAATTACTTGAATCCGATGAGTTTAGTAATTTTTGAAGTCTTTTTCCATGACGAAATTTATCAGCTTTTGCCCTCTACGCTCTACCTCTTGCTTTTTGATAACAATAAATCCCTGACTCTCAAAAAAAGGTTTAGCTGTAATACTGGCTTCGGTAAATAACTTTTCCACCCCTAAAGAATTTGCTTTTAATTCAATCTGTTCTAAGATTTTCTTACCAACACCTTTCCTTTGAAAATCTTTATGACAATAGAAACGGTCAATATGGCCATTAGCCTCTAATTCTCCAAAACCAATAATTTTGTCTTCTTCTGCTACATAAGTAAACTTACTTCCTAAACTTTTAATCCAAACTTCAATATCCATGTTTGCTGGTGCCCAAGCAGCTACCTGTTCTTCTGTATAATCACGAATATTCACCTCGTGAATAGTATCGTAGAACAATTTCATAATTTCTTTGGTATCAGCTATTTCGTATATTCTTATTCTCATAAATTAATTAACGATCGCTAACTCTAATTAACAATATTATCAGTGTTGATGAGTCTGGGTATTTCCACAGAGAAACATATTTTGCGGCGCTATTTTCGCTTCAGCATAATAGACTTCTGGTATGAATCAAAAACCCTCACCCTAAATCCCTCTCCCAAGCTTACACGGTGTATACACAAGTCTGAAATACCTGATGAATCTGGGTTTTACCCCACCCTAACCCTCCCCTTATAAAGGGGAGGGAACTGGATTTCCGGTTTCCCCCCTTTATAAGGGGGGATTAAGGGGGGTAATTCGACTTGTGTGTACACCGTAGAGCTTGGGAGAGGGACTTTAAAATTCGCTGATGTTCAAGGGAAATTATTTTAGTACAAAAGTACTATTTGCTGCTAAAATGCCTTACAAGTCAGCTAGCCTTGTTTGAGGTAGTATGCAAAAAATACAAAACATTGACAAAAAGCCCATTTTGCGAAAAGTTTCGTTGTTGCAGCCTAAATCTGTAACTACTGCTATAGTGCCACTGCGACCCCAAGAGGAAAAAATCATCAGCGAAGGAGAGCGTTTGATTGCACAAGTTGAACGTATCAATCAGATGGCAGGAGAGTTAGAAGCAGCGATATTCGAGTTGAAAGCGATCGCTAACACCCTAAATACTCAAAAAAGTTACCCAATTCTAAATCAGGAGCCATACAAAAATATTTGTCAGTATTTTACAGTTAGCGTTCCTTGGGTGAAACGAAAGTCTGACAACTCATTTATTCTGACGACGCGAAGAGTTGATTTATTCCGAGCCGAAAGGGAAGCCACACAGTTAGCACAGCAACTTCGTCAGCAAACCAAAAAAAGATTAGCATCGCAGCCACAGACAAAAAACAAGAGTGGGGTTGAGGCTGACACAAAATGCTTGTTTAAAAAGGTGTTAGTAAACAAATCTTAAAATTATCAACATTCAACGGCATCTCACCCTTGAGGTTGTAACAGTTATGCTGATTGAAGTGGCAGAAGGAACTTATTTCTCAAAATTGCTAGATACCACACTGCCATTATTTCTTTGCAACCATAGTTGGTGACAAAGAAACAAAGCCGCCCTAATATTTGCACTTCCGTAAAACCAGAGTGTAACATCAGGGACAATCAATCAGCGCACAGAAGAGGTAAAAAGAAGGTGTTAAAGACACTTTTAGTGATTGCCGTTGGTTTTTTACCGTCCCTGTTTTCCCTGTGGATGATCCGTAGAACCCAGCGATCGCGCTTGCGGATGAGGCAAGCAGCCATGAATTTTCCAGTGGTGCAGGGACGGCAAAACGTCAGACCTGTGGAAGGCGATCGCTATTATTTAGAAGGGGTAGGTTATCTGATTGGCGATATCAGCTGCAAGTTTAATGCTAGGTCTGGCTACATCCGCTGTGCTATCAATCCCGAAGGACCATGTAACGGTTGCCGTCACTACGAACCTAGAGAATTAACTGGTAATGAAAAAAGCACTTAAGATTCCTCACTCAATACTTAACCGACCTAAAATTACGCGGATAGTTTTCCAGCGACTTCATAGCAGTAGAACCGGGGAATGATAAAATCATTACTAATTATAATAATTTGTATTTACAAGCACTTTGAATATTTCTCTTTGCATGGTGAAATAAGAATGATTTAATAGAATTCGTGCAAAAGCGTAAATCTGCATTATTCTGTTTGCAGATTATGAACTTTGCTATTAACTCTTGCCGAATATCTCATAACTAGATGATTATCCAACGATGAACAACGCGATCGCTCGGACAACAGCATTATTATCAACTTGCGCTTTACTACTAACAGGCTGTGGTGGTGGTACTAGTACAGTCACAAATTCTCCCACTAATAGTCCAAATACTACCCCAAATAACACTGCAACCAATACCCCAGCGACAACGGGTACATTATCAGGTGCTATTCCTATTGGTATTGGTGTTGCCCAAACTAGTAATGTGGCATTATTGGGTCAAGAGCAAGTCGCTGGAGCCAAACTTGCCCAAAAGTATTTCAATAGTAAAGGTGGTGTTAATGGCACACCAATTAAATTAGTTTTTCAAGATACTAGCGGTGATGAAGCAGGAGCAATTAACGCTTTTCAAACTCTAATTAATAGAGATAAAGTTATTGGAATTGTCGGGCCAACTTTGTCACAGCAAGCCTTTAGTGCCGATCCGATTGGCGAACGTGCAAAAGTACCAATTATTGGGCCATCAAATACTGCTAAAAATATTCCTGAAATTGGTGATTACGTTGCTCGTGTTTCTGCACCAGTTTCCATCGTTGCCCCTAATTCGGTGAAAGCGGCACTTAAGCAAAATCCTCAACTGAAAAAAGTTGCAGTTTTCTACGCCCAAAATGATGCATTTAGCAAGTCAGAAACGGAAATTTTTCAGCAAACAGTTAAAGATCAAGGGCTGGAATTGGTAACAGTGCAAAAATTCCAAACTAGTGATACAGATTTTCAGAGCCAAGCGACCAATGCGATTAATCTTAAACCAGATTTGGTAATTATTTCTGGCTTGGCTGCTGATGGTGGTAATTTAGTTAGGCAATTGCGAGAACTGGGTTATAAAGGCTTAATTGTCGGTGGAAATGGTCTAAATACATCGAATTTATTGCCAGTTTGTAAAGCACTTTGTGATGGGGTATTGATTGCTCAAGCCTACAGTCCAGAACATCCAGGTGAAATTAACGCGGCATTTCGTAAAGCCTATATTGAAGAATATAAAAAAGAACCACCCCAATTTAGTGCCCAAGCTTTTGCAGCAGTGCAGGTTTATGTCGAAGCACTCCAATCTTTAGATAAAAAGAGCAAAATCAACAAACTACAGCTACCAGAGTTACGGACACAGTTAAACAAACAAATACTTGAAGGATCATACAATACACCATTGGGTGAAATTGGTTTTACCCCCACAGGTGAAGTTGTGCAAAAAGATTTTTATGTTGCTCAAATCAAAATGGAAAAAGACGGGAGTCAAGGTAAATTCACATTTCTAAAATAGTTGCTACATGAATATCAATATCTTTTTGCAGCAATTATTAAATGGGTTATCCATTGGCAGCGTCTATGCCATTTTTGCCTTGGGATATACCTTGGTTTATTCTATTTTGGGCATTATTAATTTAGCTCATGGCGCGATTTTTACCTTGGGTGCATATTTCACTTATGCACTTATGGGTGGGAACTTTGGATTTAATGGCTTGCTGGCTAATGCAGCCTTGCCGATAAAATTACCATTTGCTATAGCCTTAATTTTAGGAAGCACCTTAGCAGGATTGGTAGGGGTAGTGATGGAACGTGTTGCTTTTCAACCTTTGCGCCGTCAAGGATCTGATCCTTTGCTAACTGTTGTTTCCAGTTTGGGAGTAGCAGTGGTAATTGTGAATTTAATCCAGTATTTAATAGGCGCGGAAAGTTATACATACCCCGCAAATACTTATGGTAATTTGCCACCTGCGATTAACTTTGGGAGTCCAGAAAACCCAATTCCGATTCGCAGTGTTCAGGTGGTAATTTTTACTGTGTCAGTAGCGATAGTGGCAATTCTTACCTATTTTATCAATCGAACTAAATATGGTAAGGCAATGCAAGCGATCGCAGAAGATCCAACTACGGCTAGTTTGTTAGGAATTAATAGCGATCGCTTTATCATCTTAACATTCTTCATCAGCAGCTTTTTAGCAGGATTAGCAGGAACTTTAGTTGCATCTAGTGTTAGTATTGCAGGGCCATATTTCGGCATTGCTTTTGGTTTGCGGGGTTTAGCGGTAATTGTCTTAGGTGGTTTAGGTAGTATTCCTGGTGCAGTGTTGGGAGGTTTGTTAATCGGATTAGTTGAGGCGTTTGTCCCTGCTGATTATTCTGGATATAAAGACGCAGTAGCCTTTGCAATTTTGTTTATCATGCTATTAGTTAGACCCCAAGGTTTGCTAGGACGGCGGTTTATTCAGAAAGTTTAAAGAGACGTAGCGCTATGAAAACATATACTGAACAAAAATTAAGTTTTGAGCAATTTTTAGAACATTGTCCAGAGTCAGGTTTATATGAACTTGTAGATGGAGAAATTGTAGAAGTGCGTGCAACCAGAAATCATGATGATGTCGCTGAGTTTATATTATTTAGTTTTAATGATGAAATTAAGCAACTAAATCTAAATTACGTAGTGAAAAATACAGCATTACTTAAAACTATAACTGCTAATGGCATAGAGCAAGGGCGTAAGCCTGATGTAAGTGTCATAGATAAAGATAAATGGCGCTCAAATCGTTCTGCTTATGCTGCACTTGAAGAACCTATCCAATTAGCTGTAGAGGTGACATCAACTAATTGGGAAGATGACTACATTGATAAATTAGATGAATATCAACGCTTAGGTATTACAGAATATTGGATTGTAGATTATTTAGCAATTGGGCTAAGAGAGTATTTGGGAAATCCAAAAGTTCCGGCTGTGTTTGTTTTTCTATTAGATGCTGAGGGTAAATACCAATGCACACATTTTAGAGGTTCAGAACGAATTGGATCGCGAACTTTTCCTGAACTGGCGCTGACAGCAGAGCAAATATTAACAGCTTAAGAGTTGATAAAAGCGATAGTTTGATTAAATTTAATCAAAATATATTAATTAAATAAAATGGCTGATTTTTTCGCTACTTATGCTTCTTTAATTGTCTCTATGGTATTAGGGGCGTTACTAGGATTATCGCTTTACTTACCGCTAATGACAGGACAATTGTCTTTAGCTAGTCCAGGATTTTATGCTTTAGGTGGATATATTGCAGCAATTTTATCCACAAAAGTTTTTACATCTAGCAGTAGTTTATTTCCAATTCACTTGTTGTTATTGGAGATGTTAATTGCAGGTGTAATTTGTGGATTATTGGGTGTAATGGTGGGAGTTCCAGCATTGAGATTGCGAGGAATTTATTTAGCGATCGCAACTATCGCTTTTGTGGAGGTTCTACGCGTCATCTCCCTCAATTTAGACATTACAGGCGGTGCAGTTGGAATTTTTGGTATTCCTCAACCTTTCCAAACACAACTTGAATATTTATGGATTGCTCTGCCATTACTATTAATTAGTATGGGGCTACTTTATCGTTTAGAACGTATCCGCGTCGGAAGGGCTTTTATCGCGATCCGCGAAGATGAATTAGCTGCGGGTGCAATGGGAATAGATCCGACTTATTACAAAGTTTTAGCGTTTACATTGGGGGCTATGCTTGCAGGGGTTGTAGGTGCAATTAGCGCTCACTTCCTCAATACCTGGAATGCTCGTCAAGGTACTTTTGATAGTAGTATTATATATCTAACTTTTGTTTTAATTGGTGGTTCGAGAAGTTTTTTAGGACCAGTAGTCGGAGGTATGGTATTTACAGCTTTACCAGAGATTCTGCGAAGCCTTGCTGATACTGGTGGTTTACCTAATTGGTTAGCGCAGTTTTTGCGAGATGGGAGATTAATTATTTTTGGCTTACTAATAGTAATAGGTACAATCTTTTTTCCCCAAGGGCTAATTACTCCAGATATTTTTCAAAGGAAAAAACGAACCGCGTTCGCGAAGCGTCCCGAAGGGAAGGACGCAAAGGGCGCGAAGTAATAAAAGTTTTAGAGAGTTATTGCATGAGTCATATATTTACAATAATATGCAAAAATGTCACATAGTATTTCAGAAGCTAACAGCAGTATTGTCTTAGAAGCAAGAGCATTAACTCGCCGCTTTGGTGGTTTAGTAGCGGTAAATAATGTATCTTTTAGTGTAAATCAACATGAGATTTTTGGATTAATTGGCCCTAATGGTGCTGGCAAAACAACACTGTTTAATTTGATTACTGCCTTCATTCCACCTTCTAGCGGTAAATTAATTTATCAAGGTGCAGAAGTTTCTCAACTGCGTCCTCATCAAATTGCTGCTTTAGGTATCGCCCGTACCTTCCAAAATATCCGCTTATTTGGGGAATTATCAGCGTTAGAAAATGTGATAATCGCCCGACATTTACACACTAAAAGTAATATGATTACAGGTGTTTTAGGATTACCACCAGCACCTCGTGAAGAATTAAAAACTAAGCAAAAAGCTTTAGATTTATTAGATTTGGTGGGATTGAGCGATCGCGCTGACGAAAAAGCCAAAAACTTTGCTTACGGCGATCAGCGACGGCTAGAAATTGCCCGCGCTTTGGCATTACAACCACAAATTTTACTTCTCGATGAACCTGCGGCGGGGATGAACCCTAACGAAAAGCAGCAATTGAGTGAATTTATCCGTAGCCTCCGCAATGACTTCAATTTGACGATCGTCCTTATAGAACACCATGTACCATTAGTTATGGGTTTGTGCGATCGCATTGCTGTATTAGATTTTGGTCAATTAATTGCTTTGGGTGAACCCGCAGTTGTCAGAAATGATCCGGCTGTCATTGAAGCTTACTTGGGAAATGAATGAATTTACGTAGACAAAACTACCAAAAATTCGTCTAAAGAACTCACAGCGATCGCGCTATCCATTAAAGTTTCTAATTGCTCCACATTCCTACCCTCAAGCCTTATTTCTGCCTCATGGGGAATTTCACCAAAGCGTTGTTCCAATACCCGGATTAGCTGCCGTCGCGCACCCTGCTGAATACCTCTTTGCTCAATTTCCTGATACCAAGGCGATTCTCGCAATACTGCCATATCCCACCTCATGATTTGTTGCACTAAAGGCGTGTCTAACACAAAGCTAGCAAAAAATGCCAGCAATGATTCTAATTGGTTCAACTGTTCATCGGCTCGTAGCGCCTGTAATGCGCGTTGCACAACTGATACCTCTCCCCCTCCTCGCAGGATTGGCACAAAGGGTAACAACGATGGTAGTGGTTGCTGAAAGACTATTTCAGCATCGATTTCCCACAAATTGATCGTGCGATAATCTTGGATGGCACGTAATCCCAAAAATTCCTGATCGTAACTACTGGCAATAGTTAAGGTGGATGAGGGCGGTAAAATGTTGATCAGTACTGGGTAAGTTGGCAATCGATAGCGTTCTTGTGCCAAGGCAGTATATGCTCTCATCCGTAGAGGCATCTGTGCCGTGTAACGCAACTGTAGTTCATTTAATACTAAAAAATCTCCGTGAGTAGCACTGTATGCTTTCACCAACACATCTGTTTCGCGGCTAATCCAGTGAAACTCAGAGCCGAGAATTTCTTTCGCCACGACTTCAGGACGCTGTGTCACCCACTTTACCCATGCATCGGGAGCTAAATTAATTAGTCGCTTGCTACCAATATCTGCTACTTTTCCCACTGGACGCTTGATATATTTATCAGTAATTAATGGTACATCATAAAGATTGCGGTATTATGGCGTTGGTTTGAAGTTTCAGCAATGTCTTACGACGGGGTACGCCTACGCACTGTTTTAAGAAATGTATGATTGATGTATCTTAGATTTTGAATCAACATTTCTGGATGTAAACCGCCAATGAATGCCGATAGTAGACCAAACTATACAATTTTAGAAGTTCAAGAACTTGATGTTAATTATGGCGGTATCCAAGCTCTCAAAAAAATTAATTTAATTATTCAAAAAGGCGAGGTAGTTACTCTAATTGGTGCTAATGGTGCTGGTAAAACTACCACACTCCGCGCCATATCTAAAGTAGTTAATCCTAAGAGTGGCGTAATTATTTATAATGGACATAATATTAACCGCCGCCAAACTCATGAAGTTGTACAACTTGGTATCGCCCATTGTCCTGAAGGACGTAGAGTATTAGCGCGGCAAACAGTATTTGATAATTTACTTTTGGGTGCTTATATTCGCTCCAATCAAGCTGAGATAAAAGCAGATATTCAGCGCCAATTTGAGCTATTTCCGCGCTTGTCACAAAGACGCAATCAACTAGCAGGAACCCTCAGCGGTGGTGAACAACAAATGTTAGCGATCGCACGTGCTGTAATGAGTAAACCACAACTGTTACTTTTAGATGAGCCTAGCTTAGGTTTAGCACCTGCGATCGTCCGGGAAATCTTTTCTATTATTGAAAATCTCCGGGCTACAGGCGTGACTATTTTGTTAGTTGAACAAAACGCAAATTTGGCGCTGCAAATTGCCGATCGCGGTTACGTTCTAGAGGCTGGTTCTATAACTTTAACAGGTGCAGCATCCGAATTAATTAGTGATGAGCGAGTTAAAAAAGCTTATTTAGGATAATTAATATTGAGCGTGGAGTTTGGTTTGAACCGTCCCAGTCTGGTACTTACATTTGAGTTCTTTACACAATCTTAACTAATTTCTACTTATAACTTTTCCTAATCGTTAATATTATTAAAAATTATTACGATTTTGTCATAATATATTAATATTTATAGCCCTCCTTGCAGATATCTATATATTTGTTTAGCGGCGAATTCTATTCACCGGAATCATTAAACTCATGAGTCAAATAGTCTGGATAGCAAGACACGCTAACCGCCTCGACTTCGTAAACCCCGATTGGTTTCTCACCGCCGAACGACGCTACGATCCACCTTTGTCTGATGATGGTATGGTGCAGGCACAGCAATTAGCTAAACGATTGAAAGGAGAAAAGATTGGACATATTTTCGCTTCTCCTTTCCTGCGAACGGTACAAACGGCAAACGCAGTTGCAGAAATGCTCAACTTATCGATTAAACTCGAAACAGGCTTGAGTGAATGGCTAAATCCAGTTTGGATGACGGAAGAACCCGAAAGACTGTCAACTCCAGCTTTAGCAAAGTTATTCCCCAGAATTGACACCAGCTATACTTCGCGCATTGCCGCCAAATATCCTGAAACTCACGAAAAAGTACGAGAACGTTCTGGGCAAACTGCTAGATGTTTAGCTACTGAGTTCTTCCCAGAGGATATACTGCTAGTGGCGCACGGTGCATCTGTGTTAGGCGGAGCAATGGGACTAGTGGGGGAAATTGCCAAAACAGAAGTCAAAGCTTCTTTGTGTTCTCTGGTAAAAGTGGTACGCCAAGACCCAGAATGGTTATTAGAGCTAACGGGAGATACTTCCCATTTAACCCACATAGAAGAAGTTATTCGATTTGCTTAAACCTCTGATAGAGATTTGCGTTCATGCCTTCTGCTACGTTGGGTATATCCTACAAAAAAAGTAATTAATTCACGAATAAATTCTATGACTTTGTTACTAGCAGGAGACATCGGCGGTACGAAAACTATTTTGCGATTGGTTGAAACATCAGATTCACCAAATTCACATACTATTTATCAGGAAAGTTACCACAGTGCTGATTTTCCCGATTTAGTACCTATAGTGCAGCAGTTTTTGGTCAAAGCTAATACACCTACACCAGAAAAGGCGTGTTTTGCGATCGCAGGGCCCATTGTCAAAAATACTGCCAAACTAACCAATTTAGCCTGGTTCCTAGATACCGAACGTTTAGAAGAAGAATTGGGTATCCCACACATTTCTTTGATTAACGACTTCGCCGCCGTTGGCTATGGCATTTCAGGTTTACAAAAACAAGACTTGCACACGTTGCAAGTTGGCAAACCTCAACCCGAAACCCCTATTGCTATTATTGGTGCTGGTACTGGTTTAGGGCAAGGATTTTTAATTAAACAGGGAAACGACTATCAAGTTTTTTCTTCAGAAGGTGGACACGCTGACTTTGCCCCTCGGAACGAAATCGAGTTTCAACTGTTGAAATACCTGCTGGGTAAGCATGATATCCAGCGCATTTCTGTAGAACGCGTGGTTTCTGGAATGGGAATTGTAGCAATTTACCAATTTCTGCGCGATCGCAAATTTGCTGCTGAATCACCAGATATCGCCCAAATTGTGAGAACTTGGGAACAAGAAGCCGGACAAGAAGAGAAAAGTGTCGATCCCGGTGCTGTCATTGGTACGGCTGCACTAGAAAAACGCGATCGCCTCTCGGAACAAACTTTGCAATTATTTATAGAGGCTTACGGTGCAGAAGCCGGCAATCTTGCCTTGAAACTCCTACCTTACGGTGGCTTATACATCGCTGGTGGAATTGCACCCAAAATCCTGCCCTTAATCCAAAACAGCGGATTCTTATTAAATTTCACCCAAAAAGGTAGAATGCGCCGTCTCCTCGAAGAGATCCCGGTGTATGTTATCCTCAACTCGCAAGTCGGCCTAATTGGTGCTGCTTTATGTGCTGCTAGGTTATAACAGCTGGCATCATCAGTGAGATCAGCATCTCAAAGGGCAAAAAATATGACAGTTAAAAGTCTGTTGCCACTAATAACCGCCACGATAGTCTGTGGTGGTTCTGTTCTTGTGGAAGCGCGTCAACCCAAACCTCGGGTAGCTGTTGTCAAACCAACCGTTTCTCAATCCGTGCAGCCAAAATGGAAGTTATATACTGCTCCAGATGGACGTTTTACAATTTTGATGCCGGGAAACCCCAGCAGAAATACCGAATACCAAAAAACTTACATGGGGGAAATTAACCTAGAAATATTTGTCGCTCAACCACCAAAACAGCAAGTAGCATACATAGTTGCTTACAATGATTTTCCTTATAGTTACGGTCAAATGGCTGATCCTCAAGCTGTACTTAATAATGCACGGGATATGGCTTTAAAGACTACGAAAAGCAATTTAATTAGTCAACGAAACATTCGTAGTTACAATAATCATCCCGGCAAAGAAATTGAGTACATCAATTCTGGAGGGAAAATTACTATAAGTAGAATGTATGTTGCCGAAGGAAGACTATATCAAGTAATGGCAATAACTACAAAAAAACAGCAGAAGACACTAGCTAAAACCATTACTGGGTATTTAAATTCTTTCAATGTAGTTTTGAAAAAGTGAAATAAATAAAACTTCTACTATTATATTAGCCTTGTAATCAATTGCAGGGCTAATATCGATACTACTCGGTTAATAATTTTAAAAATAAATCATCACAAAGACACATTAACAATTCAAAATTCAAAATGAAAGACATTTCAGACGGGGATTTAAACCCCGACTGAAATGGGTGCTGCATATAGATTGCAGGTTCTTAAACCCTTTAATTTACGAGAAATCGCTGTTTCTACGAAAGTTTCATTATTTAACAATTTATGCTTTGAAAATGAAACATTGTTTGAATTTAGGTATTGATAAAGCTTGAAATGTATAAGATAAACGTATAAAGTTTGAGTTTGTGACAAAAATTTAAAAACTTGAGAGTATTTCTTGGGGTTTGTATAACTTTAAATGAGTAAAATGTTAGTATCACAGAGAAAGCTATAAGATTGCAGATATTTATAAAAGTTAAAGTTCATGGTTTGAGGAGCAGGGTTTTTGTCCTATGGTCAAGCGATCGCTCCAAGCATCACTTACTGGAATTCAAGAGGCTAAAAAAACATTTGCTCTTAAGGGGTGGACACAAGACAATCTAGCAGCAGAAGTCAATCTTAAGACTAGACAACCGATTTGGCGGTTTTTTAGTGGTCGTCCGGTTGAGCGTCATACTTTTATTGAGATTTGCTTAGTTTTGGAACTGAATTGGCGGGAGATTGCTACCAATCCTCCAGCAGAATTCCGTGAACTAGAAGAATACACCCAACCCTCTGTCTTGGATATTGACAGATTAGTACAACAAGTGCGATCGCAACGCTTCGATAAAATTCAAGACCAGTGTGGTACTTTGCAGTTATTGGATATCAGTCGTCCCGTTGCGATCGATGACATATATATAGATTTGAATATTTTGGAGCAAATTGCCAGTCAACAGTGGTTAGAAATCACCGAACTGCAAAAACTCGATCCCAAAGAATTTAACCGTTTTGGCTTAGGTGAGATTGACCTGAACCAGATACCTGGTACAGAAGCAGTTGAAACATACTCCAAGCTCAGGGTGCTAGGCAAACCAGGAGTAGGTAAAACCACTTTTTTGCAACATCTCGCCATTCAGTGCAACCAAAGCGCATTTGTGTCAAATTATGTGCCGATATTTATCACACTGAGAAACTTTGCCCAAGAGTCTAAGATTACCAACGACTTCAGCTTATTAAAGTACATTCGCCAGGAGTTTATCACATCTGGAATTTCCGATCCCTCAGTCATCGAAACCTTGCTTAATGCAGGCAGAGTGTTATTGTTGCTTGATGGTATGGATGAAATTCTTAACCAACAAAGCAATGCTGTCTTAAGTGAAATTCGCAGATTTTCAGATAAATATCACAAAAATCAGTTAGTGACCACCTGTCGAACCGCATCTCAAAGACTTAGACTCCGAGGGTTTACCGATGTTGAAATTGCCCCATTTACCTCAGAACAAATTCAAGCCTTCGCTCAAAAATGGTTTGTAGCCTTTAGTAAGACCAACACTCAAGATGGTCAGTCCCAATCTGTTGAGTTTATTCAGAAGCTAGACTTAGCTGAAAACTGGCAATTTCGTCAACTCGTCGTCACACCCCTATTTCTGAATCTTGCCTGCTGGGTGTTTCACGGACAAGAAAAATTTCCGACTAAGCGGACTGACTTTTATAAGCAAGGTTTAGACCTTCTATTAGGTAAATGGGATGAAGCCAAAGGCATAGAACGGGATGAGGTTTATCGAGGGTTTTTATTACCACAAAAGCTCAAATTATTGAGTCAGATTGCAGCAGCGACATTTGAAGACGGTCAGTACTTTTTTGAGCAACGCATCGTTGAACAATATATTGGTGACTATATTCAGAATCTGACCAACGTGCCAATGGATGCAGACGAACTGCAAGTAGAAAGCGAAGCGGCCTTGAAAGCAATCGAAGCTCAACATGGGCTACTGGCAGAACGGGCGCGGGGAATTTTTTCTTTCTCCTATCTGGCCTTTCAAGAATACTTCACAGCGAGAAAAATCGTTGCCAGCCATAACCTACAGGCATTTGAGCAAGCGCTCTCTGGTCTAGTCAGTCATATCACTGACCCCCACTGGCGCGAAATCTTCTTGTTAACTGCTACCATGCTTCGGAGTGCAGACTCTCTAGTACAGTTGATGAAGCAACAGATTGATGCACTGGTTGCCCAAGACCCTTATTTACAAGAATTTTTGGCATGGGCTAGCCAAAAATCTCGTAGTATTCCCACCCAAGCAAAAGATGCGACCATTCGAGCATTTTACCTGGCTTTGAGTCGGACTCCTCACGTAGCTCCTCACTTTGCTCTAGCCAGCAGCCTCGACCAAGGGATGTTTCTGGATGCCGCATTAGATGACCTACTGCTGGAGTGCGCAATTGATGGGAGCCAGGACTTTGCCCACGTCCACGCCTGTGGAGATGCTCTCTCAATCATTCTGGGCATTGTTCTGGATGTTGGACTTCATAAATCCTTGCAACAACTCTCTGACCAATTCCCAAATTCTCGTCAAAGTCAAGAACGGTTTGGGCTATGGTGGGAGACGAACTATTCAACCTGGGCTAAACAGTTAAAGACAACGGTGATTAATTATCGCAACATTAACCACCAGTGGGAGTTTAGCCTTGAACAACAGCAAGTGTTACAACGTTACTATGATGCTAATCAGTTACTACTCGATTGCCTGCATAGCAATTGTGAAGTAACTCCTGCTATCAGGCAAGAAATTGAAGCCACCTTATTATTGCCTCAGAAGGAACTTGAGGACAGGGAATGGGAATAGTTTTGTTGATTAATTCTTTACAGCTATTTTCAGTTAATTGAACCACAGATTTTTGGAGGTAACATACCGCGCCCTTTTTTGAAAAGTTTTTTTACGTTTTGTGTCGTAGTTAATCAATTCATTTAGGAAATCAAACAACACCCGCTCATAGTATAAGAACAGAACCTAGTAATTCTAACCATTTAGTGGTTCTCTACTACTCTTTATTTTACCTATCCGCTTGTCTCGTCTCCTTAAGACTAAGGATTTTTCAGATCGCTTTGCCCTTAAAGTCTTAATCGCAGGTCTTATTATGAATTTAATCAATGACTTTTGCTTGGCAGTTGGGATACTCAAAGGTTTACAAGTACTCGTTGTAGACAACGATCGCGATAGTAGAGATTTGTATGCTTTTTTACTCGAAGACCTAAGCGCAAATGTGATTACTGCTGGTTCTATAAAGGAAGCTTTAGAAACCCTGAGTTGGTTCACACCCAACATTATTGTCAGTGAAGTTAGGTTTTTAGGTGAAAGTATTTATACATTGGTAAATACATTGAATGCTATAGAGGTAGACAATGGTAATCATATCCCAATCATTGTGACTTCAACATCTACCACAGGTACTTGTGACCAAATTCCAGATGTAGAGTTTGAAGAATATTTACTTAAGCCATTCGATCTTGACGAATTTGTTTCTATGATTGTGAATCAAGTACAGGAAAAAGTGACGAAAAATTTTTGCACAGAGCTACTAGTTGCAAACTAGTAGGTAAGCTTAAGTATCTGCCTTGTTTAACTGCCCTGAAATAAATTTCTAGACTGCATAGCTAAAACCCTTGTTCAGGATACAACTGTAGGTTAGACCAGCCTACAATGTAAACACATGGGTTTGAGCGAATGATAAGCAATGCCCACAAAAATTACAAATATACTTATTCATCCACCTCAGAACTCCGTTCATCCACCTTTGAACTGGATGAATCCACCTCAGATACTCGTTCATCCACCTTTGAACTGGATGAATCCACCTCAGAACTCCGTTCATCCACCTTTGAACTGGATGAATCCACCTCAGAACTCCGTTCATCCACCTTTGAACTGGATGAATCCACCTCAGAACTCCGTTCATCCACCTTTGAACTGGATGAATCCACCTCAGATACTCGTTCATCCACCTTTGAACTGGATGAATCCACCTCAGATACTCGTTCATCCACCTTTGAACTGGATGAATCCACCTCAGATACTCGTTCATCCGCCTTTGAACTGGATGAATCCGCCTTAAAGACTGGTTTTGTAAAAGTAGACCATCGGTGCGTTAGCCTCCGGCGTAACACACCCTACGAAAATTGTTAGCAAGGATGCAGTTAAAGCTTTGGTGTCATGTCAGCTTAGTACTGGAAAATGAAACTTGTATGATCGTTGTTAAAGTTCCTCTTTCGCAATATTATGAGCGAATTACAGACCCAACTAGCAACCGATACCTGGATAACAGCAACTTGGGATGAATATATCCAAATAATTGAAAATCCTGACTACGAAAAAGCCAAGGGCTACTACCACAATGGACAGATGAGGATTGAAATGCCACCTATCGGGAATGACCATGCCAGCGACCATGCAATTATTCTCTTTGCTGTTAACTTGTTTGCGAGTATTAAAGGCATTGCTCTAAATGCCAAGGATAATTGTACATATCGGAAAACAGGCTTTAGGGAAGCTCAACCTGATGTGTCTTACTATATTGGTGAAAATGCTGATGTCATTCCCTACGGCACTTCTATCATCAATTTAGATATATATCCACCACCAGATTTAGTTATTGAAGTGGCTAATACCTCACTTGCTGACGATCAAGGTGAAAAACGACTTTTATACGAAGATTTAGGAGTGAAAGAATACTGGATTTTAAATGTCCAGAATGTCCAAGTTATGGCTTTTGCCATTGAAAATCAAGGTAGTAGGCGGATTACAGCATCTCAGGTATTACCAGGATTAGCAATTTCTTTATTAAACGATGCATTACGGCGAACTCGTCAAATAAATCAAAGTCAAGTTGGTGCTTGGTTATTAACCCAATTTCAGCAATAATTACAAACTGCTTTGCGGTAGGGAATGGGGAGTAGGGATAAAAGCAAAGGATACAGACTAACTAAAGCGCGATCGCACTATAAATCCTATCTGATTTGTGAGAATTGTAAGCCGTAGATTCCCAGCTTCTCAAAAAAGTCGGGGATCTTGTTTCTCACGAATAGTTCAGAATTGCAATAATGTGCTGTGGCTAAAGTCACCCTTTCAGGTGAAGACATACAGAAATACGAATGCCTAGTATGAAGGAAGATTAAGCAACTGTGAAGCTTATTATGCGTCTAGTTGTTAATTAACTCATACAAATTTAATCCCAAAGCTTTAACAACTCCGTACTCTCCACTTGTCCTCTAACTAAAAAATATTCTTATACAGCAAGATTTACAGGCTTCTATAATATGGCTACGCACATAGAAATTCCAGTTATTGGCAAAGTTAAGTATCCATTGCGCTGGCTGATGGGGCTGATGGCGGGGAGTGCTTTGGTTGTGGGTACTATAACAACTTACACCTTGGTAAATCAAGGGACAAACAAAGAAGATATTGCTCAACTAACTGTGCCAGTTGCAGCCCAAAACGTGACGTTGCGGATTACAGCTAGTGGCAAAGTTGTGCCAGTTCAGAGCGTAAATATTAGTCCGAAGAATCCCGGAGTGCTGTCGCAATTATACGTGGAACAAGGCGATCGCATTCAACAAGGGCAAATTCTCGCGCGCATGGATAGCGCCGGTATTGAGGCTCAAAGGAGCCAGTACCGTGCAAACTTAGCCCAAAGTCAAGCACAGCTAGCCGAAGCCCTTGCTGGTAGTCGTCCTCAAGAAATCGCTCAAGCGAGGGCCCGATTAGCACAATCTCAAGCTCAATTAGCCGCGGCTAAAGCTGGTAATCGTCCCCAAGAGATTGCTCAATCTCAATCTCAAGTAGATGCGGCTCAAGCAAGGGTGAATTACACCAGCGAACAGGTAAAGCGTTACGAATATCTATATAAAGAAGGAGCAGAGAAAAAACAATTACTCGATCAAGCCATCAGCGACGACAAAAGTGCTAGAGCCAATCTAGAAGAAGCGAAAAAACGATTTTCCTTAGTCCAAAGTGGGACTCGGAGTGAAGAAATTGACCAACGCCAAGCTGCTGTTAACGAAGCACGGGCAGCATTGGTACTCTTAGAAGATGGCACTCGTTCTGAAGAAATTGTCCAGCGTCAAGCCGCTGTTGCATCTGCTGAGGCTCAGTTAAAGGGTGTACAAGTGCAGTTAGAAGATACTATTATTCGCGCTCCTCTGTCGGGAATTGTTACCCAAAAGTATGCCGAACCAGGCGCGTTTGTCACACCTACAACTTCTGCTTCTACTAGTGCATCGGCAACTTCCAGTTCAATTGTCGCTGTAGCAAGGGGTTTAGAAATATTAGCTCAAGTTCCCGAAGCCGATCTTGGCAGAATAAAACAGGGACAGCAGGTGGAAATTGTCGCCGATGCCTATCCCGATCAAGTTTTTAAAGGTCATGTACGTTTGATTGCTCCAGAAGCAGTGGTAGAACAAGGTGTGACATCCTTCCAGGTGCGGGTTGCTCTCGATACTGGCATAGATAAACTGCGTTCTGGCTTAAATGTGGATCTGACTTTTTTAGGCGATCGCGTTAATAATGCCTTGGTATTACCAACGGTGTCAATCGTCACCGAAAAGGGTAAAACTGGCGTACTCGTACCAGATGCAAAGAATAAACCTCAGTTCCGCGAAGTTACAGTTGGCGCACAAATCCAAAACCAAACTCAGATTTTAGGGGGAGTTAAAGAAGGCGATCGCATTTTTGTTAACCCACCCAAAGATTACAAAATCGAAAAGGCTAAAGAACAAAATAATTCCTAATTCGTAATTTAAGATATGAATTTCCTCGAAAGCATGAATATGGCGGGGAAAACCCTGTTGTCAAATAAACTGCGTAGCGCCCTCACGATGTTGGGTATAGTTATTGGCAACGCTTCGGTGATTGCCATGATTGGTATTGGCGAAGGTGGGCAGAAGTATGTAAATAAACAGTTGCAGTCATTAGGGCCAAATGTGCTATTTGTACTGCCAGGTAATCGAGAAACTCAGCGGATCTCCTTTGAAGTGCCAAAAACTCTGGTGTTGCAAGATGCGGATGCGATCGCTTCTCAAGTCCCAACTGTAGTAGGAGTTGCACCAGAGTTAAACAGAAGACAGGTAATTATATACCGCAACAGAAACACCGATGTCAACATCATTGGCACAACTCCCAGTTTCCTATCTGTGCGGGATTTTGAAACTGCTAAAGGCAGGTTTTTCTCTGAGGTAGACATCAAGCGAAGTAACCAAGTGGTAGTGCTGGGTGGAGACTTGGCAGAAAAACTATTCGGTAATAGTAACCCTGTAGGACAGCAATTGCGAGTTGGAAATACCAGCTTTCAAGTGATTGGAACCTTAACAGCTAAAGGTTCCAGCGTGGGAGCAGATTATGATAATGCTGCCTTAATACCAATCACCACATCAGCAAACCGACTTGTGGGCAAGAATTCTCCTTATGGTATTGCCTTAGATTATCTCGTTGCTGCTGCTCGTGATTCCGATAGCGTGGATGCAGCAGAATTTCAAATTACTAATTTGCTGCGTCTACGACACAAAATTAATGGTGAAGATGACTTTACTCTTCGCAGCCAAAAAGATGCTTTGCAAACTGTCGGTCAAATTACAGGTGCATTAACAATTATGCTAGCTGCGATCGCCGGTATATCCCTGTTTGTCGGCGGTATTGGCATCATGAACATTATGCTAGTCTCCGTTACCGAACGCACCCAAGAAATCGGATTGCGAAAAGCGATCGGCGCAACTGAGCAAGATATTTTGCTACAGTTCATCATTGAGGCAGTAATAGTTTCCGCCGCTGGCGGCTTAGTTGGGACTGCGGTTGGTATCAGTGGCATTCTATTAGTGGGAGCCTTGACTCCTTTAGAAGCAAGTCTTTCTCCTGTAGCGATTACTATGGCAGTTGGTGTCTCTGGGGCTATTGGTTTATTCTTTGGCGTTGTTCCTGCACGTCGCGCTGCTAAACTCGACCCCATTGTGGCTTTGAGAAGTGCTTAGATAAATCATCACAAAGATGGCGATAAATTGCTGCCTCTTGCCTTAACCGAACATTATTGATATGAGTCCTATAGTTGAGCGATCAATAAAGGCTTCGATGCGCGATCGCTGCAACCCATTGAAATAATTTTGCTGAAAAACGGGAAGACTATGGTTAATCCCTAATGGGGAAATTTCTATGAAAATCCTGAACAGCAAAATGCTCAAAAAATCCTTACTTAACTGTTTAATTTTACCTTTTTCTCTAGTACCCTGGCTCTGCGTAGGAACGCTTTTTGATTCCCAAGCCAATGCTTTACCAGGACAAAGTACAGAAGAGGTAGGCACTTGGATTAAAGCACATCCTACACTCCGTCCCAGGAGAGGGGAGCAATTATTTGTCCAAAAGACTGATACTGCTGCCCAACGATTCACTTTTCAAGCGTCAGTATTGCCTCCTGGTAGAGTGGAGTTTTCTAAAGACCGTGGCACAATTCGGACTGAACGCATTACTATGTATGATGCTATTAACGGCATGACATTTGCGCGTCTCCAAGAATCCTTGCGGGTGATTTATGGCTTGGAGATTTATCAAGACTACGATCGCGCCCAAGTCGTGTATCAATATCCCAACCAGAAGGTAGTTAATTCGGCGCGTCTGGCTAAAACTCCAATTCGGGAAGCCTTAAAAGGAGAATTACGAGTAGGCGATCGCTATGTATATTGGGTGGAAGTTGCCCAACCCAAGACTGGCAAAGCTTTTACCGGTCAAATGACCGTTTTGCTCAAAACTGACCTAGACAAGTTAGAAAATGAACTGCAAATTCGTTAATGGGCGACAAGAGGAGGCAGAAGTTCTTTAATTTTGAATTTTGAATTTTGAATTTTGAATTGATTTCTCCCTCATCCCTTCCCCAACTCCATCGGAGCTAAGGTTTGCCATATACCCGAAAAGATACTTTCAGCTGCTAAGGAAATTCGTAGTAAATCTTCTTTGAGTAGTGGTGGCCAATCAACCCCGGCTTTACGCCCTGCACCAAATAGCTGTTGCGCCTTAATGCTTAACTGATAAAGGGCCAAAGCCAGTTCTCGATCTAGGCTCTTTGCATCTTTGAGAGCTTCAAACACCACTTTCAATGCCAACAAAATCGAAGTGATTTGACCGGGTATCGGCGGTTTGCCCTGTTTCATACGCGTTAACAGTGCATCTGGGTTTTCCTCGGTTGTGATTGTCTGATCTATGAGGAGTTTCCTAGCTGTTTCGTAATTCATGTAGTCAGTTTAGCGCACATTTTGCGTCAGCAGTAATACTTAATTAAAAAGTCATAAAACTGCTTTCTAGTTATTTATAGCAATCTCTGATGATTTGTGAAATGATAGGCGTGAGGAAAATAATCGGGGATTGGCGATGCTCTAGGTTAACCAGATAGACTGAATATAATATCTTTGAAAAATACACCTTACTAGGAATCAGAAGTAAAATGTTCTCACCGAATTTACTAGAAATTGAACGCTCTATCCTTGCCTTGTCTGTAGAAGAACAACTTTGGCTGTTAGAAACTATTGTTCGGCAAATCCGAGAAAAAGAGTATGTAAAAGATAAGTTTAAGGATGCTAAAAATTTAGATGAACAACTGCAAGTAACCGCTATAGAACCAAATATTAAAACACAAATTACTACTATAAATGATGAGTTTGCAATTTCTGAAATCCTCTGATAGGTAGGAATAAACATTCTGAACTTGCCAGACCTGAAAAATTAAATATACAAGTTATTAGTGAGCGATCGCTTAAAATTTCTGACTGCGATCGCAGTCTCTAAATTAATCATTTACATCGCAAAAGTAGTTTTATTCAGTAATAAACACAAGCTTTTGCGTAATCTAGGTTGCCCAACTGTTTTTGTTTACACGGAAAAGTGGCGATCGCAAATTCCTTTTTAATTTTGTTTCATCCATCTTTACGATTCAACCTCATTATGGTATGAGACTGTGGTAAATACGCTCTGATGATGTTGCTGATTATCAGTCAATAGGGACAATCTCGCAAAAACAAATTTTCAGGGTGCTTATTACATTGTTTGAAGTTATGTAGCCTTTTGATTACGGCCTATCAACCACTGCGGTAGACTATGCGTTGATTATGATTCTTTCGCAGAGAAGAACACTCGAAAGGAGCCGTTTATTCAATGTCTCATACCGTCAAAATCTACGATACCTGCATTGGCTGCACCCAATGCGTCCGCGCTTGCCCTACTGATGTACTTGAGATGGTTCCTTGGGACGGCTGTAAAGCTGCTCAAATTGCCTCCTCACCCCGTACAGAAGACTGCGTGGGCTGTAAGCGTTGCGAAACCGCTTGTCCCACCGACTTTTTGAGCATCCGGGTTTACCTGGGCGCTGAAACAACTCGCAGTATGGGTCTAGCTTACTAAAAAGCTGAGTGCTGAGTGCTGGGTGCTGAGGCATAAAGAAGTCAATCAGAAACACAATTTCTTGATTCTTCACTCGGAACTCGGAACTCGGCACTCAAGTCTTTGAAGTGTCTCAATAGCAAGCACCTTTACGATCGTAGAGTGGACAATGCCCGCCTTACGAAATCGCAATTTTAGATTGGGGATATAATCTCTGGGTATCTAAATCCTAGAAGCTGTATTTGTACCGTCAAGTCAAAAGCTGACGGAGAATCTGCTGTAAAAAAACCTAAAATCCATAACAATACCTAGTGATAGAGGGAGTATTTTACTCCCTTTTTTTCTTTGCAAAACGTCCACTTTATGCTACCTACTATACTGGATTTAATCATCCTAAAAAAAAAGTGGTGTGAAGAATGTGCGGAATTGTTGGATATATAGGCACTCAAGCGGCGACAGATATTTTACTGGCTGGACTGGAGAAACTAGAGTACAGGGGCTATGATTCGGCTGGAATCGCCACTGTTTGGGAAGGTGAGGTAAATTGTGTGCGGGCAAAGGGCAAACTCCATAACCTGCGTTCTAAACTGGAACAAATAGAAACCCCTGCCCAAATTGGTATTGGTCATACACGCTGGGCAACTCATGGTAAACCAGAAGAGTATAATGCCCATCCGCATTTGGATACGGCAAAGCGAGTAGCTGTGGTGCAAAATGGCATTATTGAAAACTACCGCGAGTTACGCGAAGAACTCAAAGCAAAAGGACACATATTTCTTTCTGAAACCGATACAGAAGTAATTCCCCATTTAATAGCCGAATTTTTAAAGAATCTTCCTCCCTCATCTTCCTCATCTCCCTTCCTAGAAGCAATTCGCCAAGCTGTTAACCATCTAAAAGGGGCATTTGCGATCGCAGTTATTTCTGCTGATTTCCCCGATGAATTGATTGTTGTCCGTCAACAAGCACCTTTAGTAATTGGTTTTGGGCAAGGGGAGTTATTTTGTGCCTCTGACACGCCAGCGATCGTTGCCTACACCCGTGCCGTACTACCTCTGGAAAATGGCGAAATTGCCCGCCTCACACCTTTGGGTGCTGAGATTTACAATTTTGCTGGCGACAGGTTGAAAAAACAACCTCGATTGCTCAACTTTAATCCAGCACTGGTAGAAAAGCAGGGGTTCAAACACTTCATGCTCAAAGAAATCCATGAGCAACCAGGAGTAGTAAGAGCTAGTTTAGACGCATACTTTAATCCAGCCGAATCTACCGAATCGCCAATCAATCTTGGTTTACCTGCGGATTTATACACCGATTTAGAACAAATTCAGATCGTCGCCTGTGGTACGAGTTGGCACGCAGCATTAATCGGAAAATATTTACTCGAACAACTAGCAGGAATTTCAACTCAAGTACATTATGCTTCTGAGTATCGCTATGCACCATCACCCGTGACGGCTAACACTTTGATCATTGGTGTTACTCAATCAGGTGAAACCGCCGATACTCTAGCAGCTTTGACGATGGAAAAAGAACGTCGCCAAGGGAAAGAACCCAAATATCAAGCGCGACTACTGGGTATTACCAATCGCCCAGAAAGCAGCCTTGGCCATTTAGTACCGCATATTATCAGTACCCTAGCGGGAATTGAAATTGGGGTAGCAGCGACGAAAACTTTTACCGCCCAACTGATGGCGTTTTATGCTTTGGCATTGGATTTAGCAGCTCGTCGTCAGACAGTTTCAAAAGAAATATTAGATCAAATTATTAATGGGTTACGGCATATTCCCAAAGAAATTGAAGCAACTTTGGAAAGTCAGGAACGTTTAACCGAACAGCTAGCCCACGAATTCGCCGAAACCCAAGATTTTATTTTTATAGGGAGAGGAATTAACTTCCCCATTGCTTTAGAAGGGGCGTTGAAATTAAAAGAAATCAGTTATATTCACGCCGAAGGCTATCCGGCTGGAGAGATGAAACATGGCCCGATCGCACTTTTAGATGCGAAAGTACCAGTAGTTGCGATCGCAATCCCTGGTAGTGTTTACGAAAAAGTTATTTCTAATGCTCAAGAAGCCAAAGCCAGAGATTCTCGGTTAATTGGCGTGACTCCCGTCAACGATGGCGAAGCTGCGGAAATCTTTAACGATCTTCTTCCCGTCTCTCATGTGGAAGAGTTACTTTCTCCAATTCTCACAGTAGTTCCTTTGCAATTATTGGCTTATCATATTGCCGCCCGTCGCGGTTTGGATGTCGATCAGCCTCGTAACCTTGCTAAAAGCGTTACCGTAGAATAGTATAAATTTATACCTAAAGTTAAGGTATGATGGCTTCTGAAGAAGTTCTATAGCTTGCAGAAGCCATTTTTATGGCAATGACTATAAGTATAATATATTTATTAATACTTAAGTAAGTCTTCGCTGGATTTGCAGTAAAGGGTAAAATTATCCAAATGCGATCGCCAAAACCCGAATGTATATTTTTACAACGTCTTTATACTACAGATAAGTCTGTAAAAATTTGAGCCGATAACATCCAAGTTAATTACATCTACCAACATTATGAGTGAAATCCACCTACGTCAAATAAAGTCGTATCTTCAAAAAACATTTAATAATTTGATTGATTTATCAGATTATCAAAATAAATCTGAAACAGACAGAGAGTTAATTTTCTTAACAAGAAGTCTAGCTGCATTTACTTTGATGGTTTTAGCTGATATCTCTCCTCAAGAAGCATCAAAATCAATAGTTGATGGTGGACAGGATAATGGAATAGATTCGCTTTATTTTGACAGGCGAGAAAAAATAATGTATGTATTACAGTCCAAATGGAAACAAGACAGTAAAGGTAGTGTTAAAACAGATGAGGTAATGAAATTTACTAGAGGTTTTAAAGACTTGGTAAATGCTAGATATGAAAGATTTAACTCAAAATTTAATAATAAAACTCCAGATATTGAAGAAGCGCTAAATGACGCAGGAACAAGATTTGAAATAATTCTTGTTTATTCAGGTCAAACCCCCTTAGCAGATGAACCAAAAAGAGAATTGGATGATCTATTAGGTGAGATGAACGATTCATCAGATATTGTTAGTATGAGAGTTTATAATCAGGCAAATATATATAACATTATATCTCAAGGAGCATCTGGCAATCCTATAAATTTAGATGTTTGTCTGTTTGAGTGGGGCCAAACAAAAGAACCCTATCAATCATATTATGGACAAGTGTCTGCTAGGGAAGTAGCTGATTGGTGGACTAAACATTCTCCTAAATTGTTCTCTTCAAATATTAGGCTTTTTGTAAAAGATAGTGAAGTTAATGAAGGTATTATCAATACACTAAAAAAAGAACCGGAAAAATTTTGGTATTATAACAATGGCATAACAGCTTTGTGTTCTAGTATTGGAAAAAAACCGCTTGGCGGTAGTGGAAGAGACACGGGCATATTTGAATGTAAAGATGTCAAAGTAGTTAATGGCGCTCAGACTGTTGGATCGATAGCAAGAGCATATCAAAATTCTCCTGAGCAAGTTGAAAAAGCAAGAGTTCTTATTCGTTTTATCTCCTTAGAAAATTGTCCTGAAGAATTTGCTACAGAAATTACTCGATTCAACAATACTCAGAACCGAATTGATCGTCGAGAATTTGTAGTTCTCGATCCAGAGCAAGAAAGAATAAAAAATGAACTTCACTTAGAAGGAATTATTTATACTTATAAGTCAGGTGAATCAATACCAGATGGAGAAAAAGGTTTTGATTTAAATGAAGCTACGATCAGTCGAGCGTGCAAACAGAATGAGGTTTCTTTCGCCACGCGAGTTAAAGATAAAATTGGTGTTTTATGGGAAGATATAGAAAAACCTCCATACAAAACTCTCTTTAATAGATCAGTAAATGGTTCTAACCTTTGGAAATTAGTTCAAATTTTAAGAGTAGTAGAGAATAAATTATCAGAAGTACAAAAACAACGAGATGGAAGAGAAAAGTTATTTGCTACTCATAGTAATCGTCTCATACTACACCTGGTTTACAAAGCCTTAGCAGAGAATTTTTTTAGCATATCATCTGATTTAACCCCAGTACAAATTAATGATATTCAATCCATGACCTCAAAGTTTTTGGGTAGTATTATGAGTGAAAGTAGCAACCTATTTCCAACTTCCTATCCGGCAAATATCTTCAGAAATGTCACAAAATGCCAGGAAATTGTGGAAAAAATTTTAAATTGAGGACAATACTGTAGGAGTCCCAGTAATTCGAGTTGGTACTTTAACAAAAGGCGATCGCACGCAACACCTGCCCAACTTCTTATGTTTCATATCTAGCAAGCTTTTTGCCGTTTTCTAACCGTCGAACTCAGTTCTCTATGCCTTTGTGGTTCCCTAAGTCACTTTTAAATAGTGATTGACGAATTACACAAAATATGGTATTTTTTATTTCTATCAATAACATATATAAACGTGAATATCTCTCCATCTCTCAAAAAACCGCGTGTCTCATGGCAGGCGGTTTTCTCACTGTTGATATTTGTATTCATGTACCTGCCCATAATGGTACTTGGCTTTTATAGCTTCAATCAGTCCCCCTACAGTGCAACTTGGCAAGGATTTACTCTCGATTGGTATAGCAAGTTATTCAGTGACGATCGCATCTTATCAGCTTTGCAAAACAGTATGATCGTTGCAGGTTGTGCCGTGGCAATTTCCGCAGTGCTGGGAACCTTGATGGCGGTTGGGTTGGCGCGTTATGAATTTCCTGGTAAGAAATTGTATCGCGGTATTGCTTACCTACCATTAATTATTCCCGATATTGCGATCGCAGTGGCTACCCTAGTATGTCTAGCAGCCTTTGCGATACCTTTGAGTTTGTGGACGATAGTTGCAGCCCATGTAGTGTTTTGTCTGGCTTATGTTGGACTTGTGGTTGCTTCCCGACTGAGTAATTTAGATCCACACTTAGAAGAAGCAGCGCTAGATTTAGGCGCGACACCAACCCAAGCTTTCATCAAAGTATTGTTACCTCAATTAATGCCTGGGATTGTCGCTGGTTGTCTCTTAGCTTTTGTCCTCAGCTTAGATGACTTTCTTATTGCCAGTTTTACTGCTGGTAGCGGTTCTAACACCCTGCCAATGGAAATTTTTAGCCGCATTAGAACCGGAGTTAAACCTGATATTAATGCTCTGAGTGTAATGTTAATTTCAGTATCTGCGATCGTTGCCCTTGTAGCGGAATTAATTCGCGCTTCTGGAGAGAATAAAAATTTTAAATAAGAGTTGCAATTGGCAATAAAAGTTATAGGTAGATGATTTCGTTCTTCTTGAACTTTTTTGGATAGTGAACAACAGCTATATTAAAATTTAGGGTGCATTACGGCAAGCTTAACGCCCGAATATTATGGCAATGTGCCGTATTTTCTGCTAACACAACGTCATAGTATAGATAAGTCAATAAATATAATTTATTCATCCTTATGCCCTCGTGTGAAAGATAGTTTTAAGCACATGAATAAACTTCCGTGTTCGCTTCTCTACATAACTGTTTTCAATTAGATAATATTGGGGCTAACTTTGGAGAAGATGCTATTTCCCCCTCATTATGCAAATCTGCCAAAATCCCAATTGCTCAAATCCATTCAACTCTGATAGCAATAGATTTTGCGTGAGTTGCGGACAAAGCAACTTTGGCAAACTTCTCAGAAGCCGTTACCGCGTATTAAGACTCTTAGGCGAAGGTGGATTTAGTAGAACTTATGCTACAGAAGATGTAGACAGACTAAACGCCCCTTGCGTCATCAAGCAATTTTTTCCGCAGTTTCAGGGAACAGGACAACGCACTAAAGCCGCAGAATTTTTCAAAGAAGAGGCTTTTCGGTTGTATGAACTAGGAGAAAATCATACCCAAATTCCCAGATTACTAGCTTATTTTGAACAAGGTACTAGTTTGTATCTTGTACAAGAATTTATTCAAGGCAAAACTCTCTTACAAGAAGTTCAGCAACAAATTTATGACGAACAACAAATTTGGGAACTTTTAACTGATTTATTGCCAGTTCTAGAATTCATTCATGCCCATAACGTCATTCATCGAGATATCAAACCAGAAAATATTATCCGCCGTGCAAGTGATGAAAAACCCGTATTAATTGACTTTGGCGGTGCGAAACAGGTAACACAAACCAGTATAGGAAGACAAGCTACAGTAATTTATACCCTTGGTTATGCCCCAACAGAACAAATGGCTGGATTTGCTTGTCACGGAAGTGATTTGTATGCTTTGGGTGTAACTTGTGTGCGTCTTTTAACTCAATGTTTACCTTTGCAGGATGCTTCTGGACAGATTAATGATCCTATTTATGATGCCATGAGTGCTAAGTGGTTGTGGCGCGAACGGTTACAAAAAAAAGGTATTACTATCAGCGACGAATTAGGAAAAATTTTAGATAAATTACTCAAACATCTACCGAGTGAAAGGTATCAAACAGCAGTAGAAGTCATCAACGATGTAAAGTTTGCCACATCGAACATTGAACCTGTTGCCTTAAAAATTGTTTCGATGCCTCAACCTATATTACCGCCGCCACCACAAAAAGTAATCGTCCCATTACCCCCATTAGAAACTTTTGAATTTGACGTAGTGACAGTAGACACAGGTGGTAGAGAAGTAAATCGCATGAGTGGTAATGCAAACTTCTTTGCTGAAGAATTAGGTAAGTCTGTCACATTAGAAATGGTATTAATTCCTGGTGGTACTTACATGATGGGTTCACCCGAATTTGAAGGCGATGCTGACGAACGTCCACGACATCAAGTTACCGTTGAACCATTTTTTATGGGGAAATTTCCCGTAACTCAAGCACAGTGGAGAGTAGTAGCAGCTTTACCCAAAGTCAAACAAGCTTTAAATCCCCATCCATCGAAATTCAAAGGTCTAGATAGACCAGTAGAAAATGTATCTTGGTATGAGGCTGTAGAATTCTGTCTCAGGCTATCACAAAAAACTGGACGCGACTATCGTTTACCGAGTGAAGCGGAATGGGAATATGCTTGTCGGGCTGGAACTACAACCTCATTCCACTTTGGCGAAACGATTACCTCTGAGTTAGTCAGCTGCACTATGGAACCAAAAAGCAAATTCCGTAAAGAAACAACAAACGTCGGTAGTTTTGAAGTCGCCAACGCCTTTGGATTGTACGATATGCACGGGCTAGTTTGGGAATGGTGCGCTGATTCGTGGCATAACAATTACAACGACGCACCCGTAGATGGAACAGCTTGGGAAGTTGGCGGTGATATAAATCGCCGGGTGCTACGCGGTGGTTCTTGGAGTTTTAGTGCAGAACTGTGTCGTAGCGCTAGCCGTAGCTGGAATGAGTCAGACGGTGGACTGAGGGTTTGTGGCTTTAGAGTAGTATTTTCTGTAGAGGAGATTATTTAGTAATTTAATACCAGGCTATATAAATTATGAACAACAGAATTGAGAAAGGTGACATAGTAGTTATAAATAAAAATGGAAAATATCATCAGCAAGTGGGTGAAGTTAGTCAGGTAGATTACAATATTTTCTTTGTCAAAATAGTATTAGTAAAGTTAGGTAATCAAGAAGAAGCCTTTGAAGAAAAAGATTTACAATTACAAACTAAAAAGCCGAGTCTGCAAGAAGTTATTACATCAATAGATAAAATTTTAGAACAAGTCGATCGGATTCAGCACTTACCGACACAAGAGAAAATAGAGTTACCCAACCGTTTAAAATATCTGAAATTAGATATTCCTAAAGTAGATAAGCAATTGATTCAAAAAAACTTCGACAATATAGATAAAATACTTGCAGTAACAAGAGAAGTAGAATCTTCAGCCAGCTTTTGGCAGGAAATAGATCCTAATTTGGAGAAAATAAGCTGGTGGATTAGAACAAGTCTGTAAACTAAGAAGTAAATCGGCGAGAATAAATCATTTTTCTCTAGTTCTCAGCTAGAATCTGCGAATACCTAATTAGACTTATTGCATGAATCAATGAGCTTTCAGCCTAAATCCCTATCCCAAGCTTGGGATAGGGATTTTGAAATTGGCTCCTAAATAATTGGCATTGGACATAATTAAAGGTAACTATATTTTTTTCATTTTCTATCCTTAATGCTTTATACCTTATACTTTACGCCTCATTATGAATAGTGATTTTTATTTGTACCTGTTTCCTTAACATTGTATTTATAACTAGATGGTTTAAATTTTGTTATTAACTGTACGTTTACATAAACTTAACTTTTTTGAATATTTTTTTAGAGTAAACTTTGACTTTATAGATTAATAAAAGAGGTTTTATTATTTAAAATAAAATTACGAAGATCATCAGAAATATATATGCATTTTTTTCAGTTTGCAGGGATTCTTAGTTGTACTACAGCAGCTTTCATCTCAATTGCACCCATACAGGTAGAAGCTGCAACTTTTAAAGTGATATCTGGAGTCACCAGCATCGATCGCAATCACGAAGAGATTCTTAGTAGTATTGGGCTAACCTTGACAGGCACTAATCAGACAGTTGCACCAATTCCTAGCAATTATTTAGTTGGCTTCAACATCGACTCGCTTACTAACTTCACGTTCAGTGATGAGGGCGGTTTTACTCCGCTCTCAGGTACAATCGAGCATACTGGTACTGTTACATTCAACAATCAAATTACTGTTGGTGACTTTTCAATCGGTTTTGCTCCAGGACGTACTGTTACAGGTGCCAGCGGACTTGTTTTAAGAGATACATTTTCTTTAAATACAATTTTGTTTGATTTGAGTGCTCCGGGACTTGTGGCATTTGATGGCCAAAATTTAACCATACCTGATGTGAAATTGTTGATTTCTCCAGAGTTTGCCGATATATTAGGCGACTCTAAATTGACCGGTTTGTTTGCTGGAACTGCACGAATTGATGCTCAAGTTGCTGCCGTCCCTGAACCTGATAGTGTACTAGCAACTTTAGTAGCAGGTGCGGCTCTTTTAGCAGCTAGGTTTTATACTCAAAAAATTAAATGCACCTGATATTTTGAAGCATAGCCAACCAAAAGTTCGCTCTACAACCAACGCTTAATCCTTTTCAAATCTCGTTCCTAGTCTCCGCTGGAACTAGACAACCCAATTATCAAAAGTGCTGAGTGAGGAATCTCACTTCTTTACTCAGCACAGGCTAAACGTCCCGCTAACGCTCAGTAAAAGTGCCCTATGACCAAATACTTTCCGCTCTCATGTTGATGCAATGGCTAACTATGTTCCCGGTGAGCAGCCTCAACGTTGGTACAGAGATTATTAAACTTCTCTGCTTCTAGAGATTACTTGTTGTAAGAAGTTTACTTTCTGAGCGTTGCACAGCATATATATAGTGCGGTATGTCGCGCCAGAGTGTCTCCTGAACGACCTTGAGTCCGTTCTTTTCAGCCACACGGCGAGAGGGAATGTTTTCTGGGCGAATCAGGGAAATGACGCGATCGCTACCCAGCACGTTAAAGGCGTAGTCTTGGCAAGCAGATGCAGCTTCAGTTGCGTAACCCTGCATTTGTTGGTCGCGGCGGACATGATAGCCAATTTCGAGTTCTTGGTGTCCCTCGACCTCCTGCCAAATCAGTCCGCAGTCGCCAATTACTTCACCCGTCGTCTTGAGAACCATCGCCCACAAGCCGAGGCCGTGCTGTGCGTAGTTGCGGCGATGTCGATCAATCCATTTTTCCACCATCTCGCGGTCAAAGGGCTTTGGGTAGTAGCGCATCGACTCTGCATCGCCGAGGACAAGCAGTAGCGCGTCGAGGTCAGAAAGCGTCATTTCCCGCAGGAATAAACGTTGAGTTTCCAATATCATTAGTGAATCCTCGTTTGATTGTCCAGTTTATCTTTGCCTGGTATGTAGTAAGCACTTCAGTGCTTAAAGCGGTTTTCAAGGATTTGCTCGGATATTCCAGACGATACAGCGCTTCCCGCTATTATGCAGTACATTTTTTTTCTTGCCCCTTTCTTAGCATACTTTTCAGTTTTAATGATGTACCTCATAGCTGCCGGAAGTGCTGTAGTCCCTGCGTTGCATCATAAATATCAGAAACTTGCTCGAATGAAATGGTTGCAGTCATGCTATCTTCTATCCTTTCATGATGCTTATTGACAAAGGCAAATACAGTCAAATAACTAAGAAAATTGCACTTTACCAAGTTTTTTTAAAGCAAACAATAAAGAACTAATATGTAATGTTTGCAGCAATATACCATTATCAATATTTTTGATTAGCCTTTCTAGAGGTAATAAAACTACATCAATCTGTTCTGTAACGTCTAGCTTTAAATCAGCCACAAGTTCTACATCTGTTGCTAAAAAACAATGGGTTAAATTAGTATGATTAGCTGGATTTGGTGATAATATACCGGTTTCAATAAGATGATTGCTAGTGTAACCAGTCTCTTCCAACAACTCACGTTTTGCAGCTTCCACTGGTAAAACATCTTCAGTCTCTACAGCACCGCTGGGCAATTCTAGAATTGTTTTTTTCAGACCGTGGCGATATTGCTTTACTAAAATAACTTCCTGATTTTTTGTTAAAGCTACAACATTAACCCAGGTTGGATATTCCAGAACATAATAGGGGTCAACTATTGTTCCATTAGGCATTTGGCAAGTATCAGACCGTACTGAAATCCATCTGTCTTTTACTATATGTCTAGATTTTAATACAATCCAATCAAATGAATTTCCCATATTTCAACCTCTTTTTATCTGCTTTTTATAGTAATTATTTCTAATGATTTAAAATCTGGTAAAGGTAGTATTACAGCCATCGGATTCTCAAGTTGCTGCCAGAAATGAAATAGCCTCCGGGTTTGAGAGCAGTTATCAATGTCTGAGGTTCTGTGAGTTTTGCCTTTCCGCCATCGGCAAATAACAAATCAAATGGAGCGTAGGTGAGCAAGTCGCGCCAGTCGCCTTGAAGTGCGCGGACATTAGACTTATCTGCAAATAGCTGTTGCACAACTTTGGCACGATCGCGATCGCTTTCAATGGTAATGAATGTACTATTTGGCTGTAATGCACTCACAATCCACGCTGCACCAACCCCGCATCCACTACCAATCTCGCCAATTTGACCCTGTGTGATATGGCTGGTGAGGACGTGCAACAGACGACCAACTTCTGGGAGTGAGAATTGGGTAAACTCAAGTTGTGTAGCTAAGGATTCAGCCTGCTGCACTAATGATGGATTAGAGACGATGGGATAGGTTGCCATGTCTACTCCTTGATCAAAACTTCTCGCACTATCACACTGGCAATAATGAAACATGGGCTGAAACCACCTTCCATCCTTCGGTAAACCTGTACCAAGTCTGGCTTTGTCGCCCGAAACGCTCTACACCATTGATAATCCGGCGAAATTCTAAAGTTACTGTTGCTGCATCTTTCCCAAAGGTTACAACCTTGAGATTCGAGATTTCTCGCTCTATTTTTGGGTTTGGTCGATTCTGGCGAAAGTTACGAACTTCATCGCCACCATAGAGGTTTTCTGTAATTCCAAACCGCACTACTTCGGGTGCATCCCAAAACAAACTATCCATCACCTCCAAATTGTTATTACAAAGAGCTTCTTCATACTTGAGGTATAAATCAGTTACTTCAGCGACAACAGCAGGGTCATTTATAGTAGTCATTATTGTTACCAATTTTTGGTATTATGGCTGATTATGAAATCTTGTCAAATAGCCAGTGCTATTTTTCTTTTAAGCTCCTTCAGTGCGTAGATTCAGACGAATCAGATTGCGGAAGGTGGAGATTTGCTGCATAAATAAAATTGAGCCTGCAATACAAATACTTGCACCAAGGATGACAGTATTGCTACTACCAATTTTACTTGCTAGTGCGCCAGCTATTAAATTGCCTATAGGTACTGCGCCTGTAGATGCCATAACGTAAAGACCGGTAATTTGTCCGCGATTTTCATCGCTCACCAACAACTGAAGCAAAATACGTCCGGCAATTATCTGCAAAATAAAGCCGAAACCAGCTGCAAATAATGAGAGCAGTGAAAGCCAGAATACACGGGATAGGGCAAAGACAATCAAGCTTATTCCCATAAAACCTATACCCAATGCTAGAACTTTACCCGATTCCAGTACGTTGCTGTGCTTAGTTAAATAGATACCACCTGCTAAGGTTCCCAAACTGGAAGCTGTCATCAAGAAACCGAAGGTGTTAGGGCCACCTTGCAAAATCTCCTTGGCAAAAATCGGCCCCAAAGCTAAATAAAATCCCCACACGCAGCAAACTAAAGCCGAACCAATCAAGACTGAGCGAATTGGTAAAAACCCAAATGCATATTTAAAACTAGTTTTTAATTCTTCTAAAGGTTTGCGTTTGGAAATAATGGCTTTTCTGGATGTCAGGCGTATTGCGAGGAGGGCAATAATTACAGCGATATAACTGATGCTATCAATCAGGAAACACAGCCCTGATCCCAGCGCTACAATCAGCAAACCTGCGATCGCAGGGCCTACCATACTCGTCACACTCACCAGGGAAGAGTACAAGGCAAAAGCATTACCGAGATTTTCCTTACCAACTGTTTCTGGAAGAAATGCCTGCCGAGTCGGAATATCGAAGGCGTTGATAATCCCTTGCAGTACACCAAGAATTGCAATGTACTCGATATTAATCGTACCGCTTAGGGCTAGCCACGTTAGAGCTAAAGACTGAAGCATCCCTAGAATTTGGGCAACAAGCAAGATTTGATGACGATTCCAGCGATCGGCGATGATTCCACCCAGAGGAATCAACACAAGTGTGGGAATTTGGCTGGCAAAGCCCACTAGACCTAGTAACCAAGCGGAATCGTTGAGGCGATATACTAGCCAACTAGTAGCCACTTGAGTCATTGACGTACCAATCAGAGAAATTGCCTGACCTGTGTAGTATAGGCGAAAATTTCTGGAACTAAAAGCACGGAGCATGACTTGTGATTTGTTTGATGCTTCCATACATCACTCCGTAAGAGTTATGAGTCCTTATAACAGTTCGTATTAGGACTTAAGTAGAAGAAAGAAAAACGAACCGCCAAGGACGCAAAGAAAGAAAGAAAGAAGTTAAAAGGGCTTGGTGCAACTTCACTAAGAAATGGTTTTAACCGTGAATAAAAAAGTAGGCAGTCATGCTGAAGGCAACAATCATCACAAATCTCCGAATTAAGTGCGGTTCAAGTTTACGAGCATAATGGGCGCTTAAGTAACCGCCAAGAGAGCCACCAACTGCCATCAAAATAGCTTGATGCCAAGCAATCACACCTGCAAAAAGAAATGGAACGATCGCAATACCATTGATACAACTCCCCAAAAATGTCTTAAAAGCGTTCATTTTGTGAATACTTTTGATACCTAAAAAGGTTAGAGCTGCCAGCATTAAAATCCCTATACCTGCGCCAAAAAAACCGCCATAGATTGCGATCGCTAGTTGAGCCAGTAGCAAATTAAACAAGGGTACAGATTCCGGTGATGTATTCTGGTTTCGACGCTGCAACCACTTTTTGAACGGTTCGCCAAAGGTAAACACAACTGTTGCTAGCAGCAATAGATAGGGAATCAGTTTTTTAAAGACATCTGGCGATGTATACAACAAAGCTATGGAGCCAATCATGCCACCAACTAAACTGACGCCACATAAAAGTAAAAAATCTCGCCGCTCGATGCCCAAATCTTGACGATATGCTCCAGCACTGGCTAGGGCAGCCACCCAAATTGCAGTATTATTGGTGGCGTTAGCTGCGATCGGGGGTACACCCGTAAAGATAAGAGTTGGAAATGTGATAAAACTTCCACCACCTGCTACAGCGTTTAATCCGCCTGCAATAAAAGCGGTACTAAAAAGAAGTAAGCTATGGAAAAGTGTTAAAGATGGTGGCATTATTTACGAATTATTAATTTGGGAATATCACTTGGAGAATGGGCAATCAAGTCAGCACCATGAGCTTTTAATTCCTCCTCAGTTCCATAGCCATAGGTGACACCAATTGAGGCGATTTGATGGCGCTTGGCTCCAATGATGTCATGTGAGCGATCGCCTACCATCACCACAGTAGATGGTAAAAGTTTTTCTATTAATAAAATATGGTGAATTAAGTCACCTTTTATGCTTCGCGTTCCGTCAAGTTCGCTACCATAAACACCATCAAAAAGCAACGATAAGCCAAAAAATTCAATAATCTGTGTTGCATAAATATATGGTTTAGAAGTCGCCACAAATGTTTTATAACCAGCAAAACTAATTGCTTTTAAAACTTCCGTAATTTGGGGATAAAGGGAGTTTTCAAATAATCCAATTGTGGCAAAGCGACGACGATATAGTAAAAGAGCCTGTTCAATTACTGTGCCATCCAAGGTATTGAGTAATTGCGAAAAGCTATCTTTGAGTGGTGGGCCAATACACCAATTTAATTCATCAGCATTCGGTGGTTTGTAACCGAGTTCAGAGAGCGCATACTGAATGCAACCAGTGATTCCAGGCTTAGGATCTGTCAAAGTCCCGTCTAAATCAAAAAGGATCGCGGAGAAAGCCATATTTGATATTAATTCGTAATGACGCTCCTGCGTCGCTAACGCTGCGCTAACGTAATTCGTAAATTCTAAAATTACCCCATGCCCAATGCCCAATGCCCAATTCCCAATTCAACCCCTAATTTTGAGCGATTTTACAAAGCCTTCGGCACTAAGTAACGCGATCCCCAATGTGACAACACCAATCCCTACACTCTGAATCACGTTTAAAGTTTCGTTAATGGTTATCCATGCAACTAACGCTGTCAATGCTGGACTACTAGAGCCGATTATGGAAGCGGTAGATGCGCCAACCATCCGAATTCCCACATTGTTTAAAGTGTGTCCGAGAAAGCTGACAAGACCGGAAAATATGCTACCAATCCATAAGGGTGTCCAGTCAAGTTGGGCGTTTTTACCTGGCCAGAATAGTAAGCTAATACCAGAGAGCAGTAGAGTGCAGGCAAAACTGATCCAGGTAAAGGGAATTGGATGGAATTTTTCTAAACATTTTTGAGCAATGATGCAATAAAAGGCGTAAACAATCCCAGCGCCAAAACTAGCGAAAATGCCGATCGCAATTGTATGACTGCTATAAGTAGGAGAAGATTGGGGAATGGTGAGAGCGCTTCCTACCAGAATAATAGCCATTACCAGCCAACGGAACAATGTGGGGCGATCGCCAAAAAACCTCCATGACAACAGTGCTGTAAATACGGGATAGGTGAAAAAGAGGGTCAAGGCAATGCCTGTGGGAATCAAGCCAATAGCAATGTAGAGTGAGGCAATATACACAAACATCAGCACTCCACAGCCAAGAGCTTGGATTAGAACATCCCTGCGTTCACATAGTGCGCCGGAGGCATCGCGGGTGAACAAGTCTTGGAGTTCTGTCCAAGCAGATGGATATAGCTTGAATGATAGAGATGCCATGAGTGGAACTACCAGCAGCATTCGCATGAACATCAGTAAGAAAGAATTCTGCAAATCCGGTTTAACGTATCCACCGAGTAAAAATAAACCTAGTACGAGATGTTCTGAAAACAAAACTCGGACAGTAACGTTGTGAAACGTCAAAACAAAGGAGGATAGAAGAACCGTCAGGATGCCCAACACGATAAAAAGTTTCCTTAGAGACGACTTGATTGTATTGTTAAAACCACTGGAATAACAAACCAGATGAAGAAATCAAAGCCGTCGCTTCAAAAGACGCGATAAATCGCAGTCTCTACAGGGAAATCTATCAATTATTACTATGCCAAGGAACCGACACCCACAGGTTCAGGAGCAGTTTTTGTGGTGAACTGGTTTACCGGACGAGGCAAACCAAGATTTTCGCGTAAGGTACTACCTTCATACTCAGTACGAAATATTCCTCGGCGTTGCAGTTCGGGAATTACCAAGTCCACGAATTCCTCTAAACCCCCAGGTAGCCAGGGTGGCATGATGTTAAATCCATCAGCACCACCATTAACAAACCAATCTTCTAACTGATCGGCAATATGTTCTGGTGTTCCGAGAATCGTTCGATGTCCCCGCGCTCCTGCAATCCACAAATACAGTTGCCGGATTGTTAAATTCTCTCTGCGGGCAAGATCGGTAATCAGCTGTAAGCGGCTTTTGCCACCGTTGGTATCTGGCAGATCCGGCAACGGCCCATCTAGGGGATACTTGGACAAATCATGGCCACCCACTAACCCAGAAAGCAGCCCTAATCCGACCAGCGGATGAATCAAATCCTGAAGTTGCTCATATTTATCCTTAGCTTCTTGCTCAGTCTTACCAATTACCGGGAATACTCCTGGCATAATTTTGAGATGGTCAGGGGAACGTCCGTATTTAGCCAATCTCCCCTTGACGCTGGCGTAGAAGGCTTGAGCTTCTGCCAATGTCTGTTGTGCAGTGAAAATCGCCTCTGCTGTTTGGGCAGCTAAATCCTGTCCAGCCTCGGAAGATCCAGCTTGTACAATTACTGGATATCCCTGCGGTGGACGCGCCACATTGAGCGGCCCGCGCACCGAGAAATATTTACCCTTGTGGTGGGGAATATGCAACTTTTCTGCATCGAAGTAAATACCTGACTCCTTATTGTGGAGGAAAGCATCGTCTTCCCAACTGTCCCAAAGTTTGGTGACAACATCCACAAATTCCCTCGCCCGTTCATAGCGTAGCGAGTGTTTTAGGTGGTTTTCTTGGCTGAAATTCTGCGCTGCGGCTTCAGCAGCAGAGGTTACAAGATTCCATCCGGCACGACCACCGCTGAGATAATCTAGTGAGGCAAACTTACGGGCAAGATGAAAAGGTTCATCATAAGTCGTTGATGATGTCGCCACCAATCCGATATTTTCTGTCACCGCAGACAGAGCCGACAACAAGGTTAAAGGTTCAAAGTGGACACTGAATTGTCCCGAACGGCTAAAAGCCTCAGTCCCTTGCCCTCGATCCCAGACAGCTAAACCATCTGCGAGGAAAAGCATATCAAATTTACCCCGTTCAGCGGTTTGTGCCAGCTGCTTGTAATGTTGGAAGTTTAGTCCTCCATCAGCCGGGGTGTTGGGATGTCGCCATGCTGCCACGTGATGACCACTACCGGGTAAAAATGCTCCAAGTTTAAGTTGTTTTTTTGTACTCATGTTTGTATTTGGGAGGGCGTGCTTATGATTTTTTTGTTCTCTTGTTTGGGACAAGAAAATATTAGTTATTAAGACTCTGGTCTTGTTGCTTGAATGGAGGGGAGTTTAGAGAATTCATCGTACCAATTAGCAAGTTTTGGATATTTCTGCCGCCATTGGAGATCGGGAAGACGGATTTCTAATCCAAGTGCAGAGGCGAGGGTTATATGAGCAAGTTTTGGAGTTTGGTCGAGTTGATCTGATATCTTCTCGAAGTAGTCCAAAATTCTCAATGCCCGCTCACGCTCAAACTCAATCACCCCAGGAGACTGCTCACTGAGAGGACGCCTTAACTCCCGAACCCAGACAGCAATGCCATCTATGAACCCACCAGTCATACCTTCAAGTTGCTGTAGAAAACCATTAGAAATGTCAGCAACTAGTTTGATCTCAGGATTTAAGTGATTCAGATAGACGCAAATTATACGTGTTTCACTCAAAATAAATCCGTCGTCAGTCGTTAGAGTTGGTACTTTACCTGTAGGGTTGTAATTCAGTAGGCTGCTGTTCGGATCTCGTGCAATGACTTTTTGCGTTTCGATCTGATTGCTGAGATTCAATTCTATTATTGCTACCCGTGCAATGCGTGCATAGGGCGAGTTGGGTGTATAGAAAAGTTTCATAAAAAAACGCGATCGTCGTTAGATATTGGGTTCAAATGTCTATCGTTTTAACACTTGAAAAAATCTGGTCAATAAATTAGAAAATATCTTTCAGTGATATTTACTAGTCCGTAAAGTTTAAATTGATGAGTAAGCAAGTTCATAGTAAGGACTTTAGCCCTTATTTTCTAAGCACTAAAGTCCTTACTACAAATCCTCAAAAATAGCTTGACAAAGTACTACTGGTCTGTTCCATTAATGTTGTGGGGCTGCTAGATCCCCGACTTCTTCAAGAAGTCGGGGATCTGAACAACACTAACCTCTCAAAACTTTTGGGACAAAGTACTATTTTTGATGCAAGTCCCTATTACGCAGTCACCGCCTGACGACGGTTGTACTCAGAAGCATCTCCCTTGATAGCCTCACTTTGTTTACCATCGATGCCCACTGGGAGATCGCCGACAATTGTCACGCGTTGGACGTGGCGGGACTGATCGCCGTAATCTGCGATCGCATAATGTTGAGTAGCCCGATTATCCCAAAAGGCTACGTCACCAACTTGCCAACGCCACCGCACTGTATTCTCAGGACGTGTTACGTATGCTTGCAACAGCCGCAGAATGTCATCTGATTCAGTTGTTGATAAGCCACGGAACTGGCGCACAAATCCGCCGATGAATAGTCCCCGCTCTCCAGATTCGGGATGGACGCGTACAACTGGGTGCAGAGTCTCGTACACAGTGGAGGTGAAGACAGCCCGGTAAGCCTTGGCATCTTCAGGTAGATCAAATGCAGTGGCATAGTCGTATTTATTGCTATGTACTGCCCAAAGTTGGTCTGCAAGATTACGCAAATGGATAGGTAAATCTTGGTATGCAGTCACGGAGTTTGCCCAGATTGTATCGCCACCAGTTGGCGGAATATCAAGCGCTCGTAAGATAGAGCCGAGAGGAGGACGGTCTACAAATGTCACATCGGTATGCCAGCTATTGGCGCGGGAAGTGGTGCGCCCATAATTCAGGTCTAAGACTTCTGGATTTTCTGGCAGCGATGGTACAGTGGGGTGGGCTGTAGTGAGTTCACCAAAACGACGAGCGAAGGCAACCTGTCCATCAGCATCAAGCTGTTGCTGACCACGGAAAAAGATGACTTTGTATTTGACTAGAGTCTTGCGAATATCACTGATGATCTCATCGCTGAGGTTAGAACTCAGATTAACACCAATAATTTCAGCACCGATACGTCCTGCAACTGGTTTGATATCAAAGTATTGAGAACCCATCTTTTTATCTCCAAGAAGTTTATGTTTGGGACTAGCCTTTTCAAGCTGGGTGAAAATTCGCCTACAAGAAACTCCTCTTTAACCTCTTAACTCTGTGTTCTCTGTGCCTCTGTGGTTAAAGAAAAGATTTTTTAACCGCAGAGACGCGGAGAGCGCAGAGAGAAAAAGAGATTTTACAAGTCACCTTGAAAGGGCTAATGTTTTTACTTAGGTCGTCAGCAGTTATTCAATTTTGGATTGAAGGAAAAATCTGCTGATTTTTAATTCCTTTCATCTGCTAAACACCAGGGGTAGATCCGCCATCAACGATAATCTCTGTTCCTGTAATCGATGCAGCAAGATCAGACACCAAAAATAGCGCCAGCGCGGCAATTTCTTCTGGTTGGGCGATTCTTTTTAAAGGAATACTTTGGATGTTTTGTGCCTTTACTTGCTCAACGGTGATGCCTTGCGCTTGGGCATTTTGCCGCGCTAAAGTCTCGGCACGCTCTGTAGCTGTAGCACCAGGGGAGATAGCGTTAATGCGAATCTTATACTCGGCTAGCTCTTTAGAAATGCCTTTTGTGAAGTTCAACAAAGCAGCATTGCTTGTACCACCAGCTAGGAAGTTAGGGCGAGGTGTCCGTCCTGCACCACCGACTATATTGACAATCCGCCCATCACCGCGACTTTTTTGATGGGGAACGACGGCTCTAACTAAGCGGATATAGCCCAATAATTTTAAGTTCCAAGCATCCAAAAATAAATCATCAGTGGATTCTAGGAAAGATCCAGCACGGGCTGATCCGGCATTGTTAATCAAAATATCAATCTGATTAAA
The DNA here is from genome assembly GCA_003326195.1 of Nostoc punctiforme NIES-2108. GTDB lineage: Bacteria > Cyanobacteriota > Cyanobacteriia > Cyanobacteriales > Nostocaceae > Nostoc > Nostoc punctiforme_A. The sequence continues at coordinate 177,414 of LXQE01000117.1, read as the reverse complement.
TTGGGCCAATGTTGTGGAGACAACTTTCTCAACATCCTCTGCTTTAGTTAAATCAGCGCTGATGGCAATAACTTTAGCGCCAGGAGTTGGTAAAGACTGGATGGCAGCTACTGCATTTTCTAGTCTTTCTTGATTGCGGGCTGCGATCGCAACATTCACACCCTCACTATAAAGTGCTTTGGCGGTGGCTAAACCAATTCCCGCACTTCCTCCTGTAACGATCGCTGTTTTACCTGATAGTTTTAGTTCTAAGCTCATACAAACTTACCCTCGAAAATGTAATTAATTTATTTGCGAACCAATAATATTGCTGATTGAGAGCCTGTATTGTGGATATCCAAGATGGCTTGATTTTCCCTAGAAGTGCAGCCCAGAAGTATTTTGATTTCTGTATCCCGTTTTTCCAAGTCAACACTACAAATGACGGCAGTGACTTTTTTGCTAGACAAACTACCTATCCAGAAATCAATATCGGCCCCATCTCCAGAGCGAGTATTTTCCAAGTATCCATAGTCCAACGGATAAACAAAGGATGGATAACGTGGATGTGATGTCCCTTTTGGGCGATCTATCTTGAGATTACTAAGGGCTACAAGCCGATCTAGTTTGAACCAGAAGTCAGCATAATTCGTAGTTCTTAATTCATCATTCGTAATTATTACCTCACAAATAAATCTGCTTGATTGCAACAAGGAAAAACATTAGTCTTTCTCAATAAATCAGTGCATGAAAAAATTAATTACGTTAGCGTAGCGGTAGCGAGTCCGCGTACTCTTACAGAGAAGCAAGCTACGTTTTTAGCGTCTCGAAGAGAGCGTCATTACGAATTACGAACTACGAATTACGAATTACGAATTACTTTGAAATGTGCAACACAGCTTTGCCAGGAAAACGCCTATCGAGTAGTTGTTGGGCCACATCAGCTATTTCTGTCCAAGAAGCTTCTAAATCAATGTGAGGATGCAACTCACCTGCTTCTACTAGACTCAAAAGCCGTTTTAGGCCAACTGCTGCTGATTCAAATCTCAATTCATCGAACAGACGTAAACCATACAGGCTGACGCTACCAGTCCCAAAAAATTGAGCCGCGTTGAATGTCACTTCAGATCCCCCAGATACTCCATACAGCACAGTTTTTCCATCCTGTGCCAGTAAGCCAAGAGCTACCCCCAAAGTCTTGCCACCCACTGACTCTACAATTAGATCGTAAGGGCCGTACTCGCTAGCGGGTGAAAGGTCTTCGCCAATCACCACCGATTGCGCCCCCGCTTCTCTAACTAGAGTTTCATAGTCAGCTTGACGAATATGTGCCACAACTTGCGCTCCTGACAGTTGCGCCAATTGGATAGCGAAGTAACCTACGCCTCCTGATGCGCCTGTAACCAGAACTGTCCGACCCAAAAGTGAACCACCTTTTAACACTGCATGGTATGCAGTTAAACCCGCTACAGGTAGCGTGGCGGCTTGAGCAAAAGATACCGATGGCGGGACTACTGCTAAGGCGTCAGTAGGAACAGACACAAGTTCTGCCCAAGCACCGGCGCGACGCAAGCCAACTACACGCGCCCCTTGGGGAGGCCCCGAACCATCGGCGGCGGGGATTTCCACTACACCTGCCAAGTCCCAACCAGGCTGCCAACCAGCCTCAGCAGTGGTTGAACGTTTCACCTCTCCGCGATTGAGGGAAATTGCCGCTACCCCCACTAGAGCTTCATCTGGGGCAGGCTTTGGTGCAGTCACTTCACTCAGTGCCAAACGCCCAGGCACATTGGGATCAACAATCACAGCACGTATTTTGCTCATAAGGTTGCCCTCGCTTAGAGATTAGACTTCTTGCAGAAGTGGGTTAAAGGGGAAGGTATGGTTCAAATACATGAAAACTGCTGTAACTTCAAATCCTTGCAAATCCTTGCAACTAGGTTAACGAAATTTAAAAAACAACGGCAACTTGATAAACTTACAGTATTTTTGGTTCGTAAAAAGAAAAGTATCACAGACAGCCAGAAGAATCAAGCATCTTGTGAATAAATTCGCCATTGACACTTGCACTGTAGTCAAGCCAAGTGGCTTCCGTATCGTTCGGCGTTCTTTTTATGATCACAAAAGCGTAAATCCCTAGTATTCTTGGCTTTTATATGTGGGGAATTAAAAAGATGTTGTACTATGCGACATATTCGCATTCAATTGTCTTAAAGACTACACCCTACACTCAACACTCTGCCCTGACGCTTGTTGTATCTTTTCAAGCGTGACATTCGTCTCAAGCCCTTAAATACTGATTAGACAGCCAGGAGTCTGTCTGCAAAGGCGATTTGATAAAGAATCTTTAAGAAATTAACATTTTTCAGAAAAGGAAAGACCTAATGCTGAAGTAATTCCCAAAAGTTCAGAATCATAGATTTTGTAGTTTACACACACCCTAGTGTCTGAGAACCTTACATGACTTGCGTCTGGGATGTACTTCATCCATGTCGCAACCTAATTATTAGTTTTTCAATTTTTTGGAGGAGAGGAAAATGAAGAAGTTTACCTGTTTGATGATTGTCGGGGCAGTATTGTCGATTAGTGCGCCGGCCTTTGCTGAAAGTCGTGCGGTTAATATCAGTGTTGGCAGTATTGGTGGTTCCTTAGATAATGCCGCTTTGCGAACAATTCGCCAAGTTATCGGGTTTGCAGTCGGCACTGGCACTGTCGATAAATTCATTGTATATAGTCCCAGAGTCGGATCTCCTATTCCCATCGAAGGAGGTTTATCTGCTTGTGCTGAAGCTGGCTTCGGCACAAGCAATACAACATTTAATGCTTTTATCCAAGGGTTGCGCTCAATTAATCCCAAGCCAGGGACTTTCTACAATGTAGAACTTACCGCAAGCTGCAAACAGAAATAAGACGTTTGCACTCAAGCGCCGTAGGATGGGCTTCGTATCTCTGCCCATCCATCGAGTTACACTCTACGCCATAAACGCAAAACTCCATATTTTTAAATTGGAGATGTAACATCAATGTTGATTTTAATCAGTTTCAAGAAGCGGCTAGATTAGTTGTATCAGACTCTGGACTGAATAGTGCAGATACTTCCAGTATGAAACAAACAAGAATGTAAAATTGAAACGCATTTTTGGGGGCGCAGAAAAATATGTCTAATGTGAGGATTGCAAAAGGTAGCTGCCTGTGTGGAGTAGTAAACGTTTCTACAACCCGTATGAGTAATCAGGTAGGAGCGTGTCATTGTAGTATGTGTCGCAACTGGGGTGGAGGGCCTTTGTTAGTAGTTGAGTGTGAAAGTGATGTTAGCTTCTCTGGTGAAGAAAATATCGGAGTTTATCAATCTTCAGAATGGGCAGAGCGTGGCTTTTGTAAGAAGTGTGGTAGCCATCTATTTTACAAATTGAAACAAAGTAACCAGTATTTCATACCCGTTGGACTATTCGATAGCTATGAAGGTCTTGTTTTCGACCATCAGATATTCATTGATGAAAAGCCCAAATATTACTGTTTTGCCAATGAAACCAAGAACCTGACAGGGGCAGAAGTATTTGCACAGTTTGCATCTCCATCAGAGCGGTAAAGATTAGAGCTACTTTTTAGGGACTTCCAAGAAATAAATTACCTAAATAAACGTAGACGCATTAGCGAAGCGGTAGCGACGTTCGCGTAGCGTCTCGCAGAGAAGGAGCGTCAGCGGCTTGCCGGAGGCTACCACTCCAGACACGAAGAACACAGAGGAATGAGGAGAAGAGAGTTTTTTGGGTATTTTTTATTTGGAAGTTCCTTAAAATTATCCTTAATGATGAAATTTTGGACTTAATACAGCGAAACGCTACGCGTAGCTTGTTTCTTGGCAGAAGTACGCGTAGCGGATACAAAGGAAAAGAAGAAGAAATATTTAACTCAACTGTATTGCCTTACGGAGTAGTAGTTGGGGTACTCGTTGGAGTTGGGGTACTAGTTGAATTTCCAGGATTAACAAGGGAACTAACCTGTTGCAGGTGTTCTTGGAGGATTGGCAGAGTTTGACCGGCAAATGCTTTCACATCTGGGTCTTGTCCCTGTTCAGCTTCAGTTTGAAATGCAGAGACATCTTTTTCATGATCTTGAAGCATGTGATTCAAATATTGGCGATCAAATTTAGCACCAGAAAGTTTGGATAAACGTTGCTTTACTTGCTGATTTTTGGTTCCAATAGTAGTTGGCAGTGTTACACCTTTTTGAGTCGCCAACTGTTTGAGTTGATTGTTTACCAGGGTATGATCTTGAACCATACGCTGTCCATACTGTTTTACCGCATCGCTAGCTCCACGTTGTGATGCTAGTTGTCCTAGTTGGACTTCTGCTAAACCACCTTGAGCAGCTTCATTGATAAACTGTCTGTCTGAAGAACTGAGGCTATTTTGCCCTGACGTAGTTGGTGATGTCGTTGGTGATGTCGTTGGGGATGTCGTTGGGGATGCACTTGGTGATGGACTCTCTGTCGTTTGCACAGATTGAGCAGGTGGAACTTCAGATATATTGTCGTCATGGGGCGTAGTTGGTGTGCAACCAGTTGCCAGAGATAAGGCGATCGCCACTATACCAGTAGAATATATTTTGAAGTTGGACATAATAATGTTCTCCTTGGATAAAGCTATATTTTGAAATGTCGAATGAAAAACTAAGCGCGATCGCACAGTTGAGTCAGCTACAAACAAAGCCGATTAATATGAAGCAGATGCCGCTGGTGCAAATTGTGTAAATAGATTCAAGATTTCTCGATTGAATGCAGGGATATCATCTGGTTGAGTTCTGTTTGGGCGAGGAGCAGTTGCAAAAATTCTTCCGAAACTGTAATGCTGCCACTAATCCCGAAGCAGAAGCAGTTTTTAACAAGCTGCGTCTACTGATTTCCATAATTGTCTCCTACAAGCACCAACAGGAATGAGCCGTATATTATCACTGCTATCTGGCACAGAGACTCTAGCTAAGGTGTGCTTTTAAATATACTCCGCAAGATGCATTCACAATGCAAGCCGATGCATTCTTAATACAAGTCGATGTATTCCTAATGCAAGTCAATGGTCACTGAGCATAGCCGTTCGCGCAGCGTCTCGTAGAGAAGTGCTGCTCCCCTGCTCCCCTGCACAAGCGCAGGCTTTGAGAGATGTGGTGAGAAATCGGGGTTATTTAGTATAGATAGGTAGCTGCCTATCTCTTTAATTGTGGGAAATACAAAAATATTCTACGCCCGTTCATGTACTTGACACTACTTTGCGGGGCGCTAAAAAGCCAAGGACAATTGCTACCAAGAACAATGCTGGAACATCACCAAACAGGTGTCCCTGTTCAACAGGGTCAATTACTGCATGTACCGCCATGATCAGCCCGTGAACTGCACTTGATATGACGGTGAACCAGATTAAACTGAGGTGAGCTTCTGGTTGTCTTGAAGCTAACAGCAAAAAGACACCAAGCGTCGCATAAACACCAATAATCATCTGTTCGTATTCGTGCTGACCTGGTTGCCATAACCAGCCTGATGCCCAGACCTGAGTTAGCGGATAAATAAGTAGAAAAGCTATGCCAAAAAGAACCAGAGCGATTCGTAAGTACCGATCGCGCCCATCCATTGCTTTAACCTCCACTAATTTCTAGTGCAGTCTTTACTAACAAAACTGCATCATTTTCTGATTGTATTCCCACTAGTGATACTTCAGCTTTAGAGTGTTAGAAATTTTAATGCTCCTCATGGTTTTTAGTGTCGTCTTACAGTTTTGTAATTGCATCGGTCTGCAATATTAATGCATCGACCTGTTATGCCAATGCATCGACCTGTTATGCCAATACATCGGTCTGTTATGCCAATGCATCGACCTGTTATGTTAATACATCGGTTTGTTATGCCAATACATCGACCTGTTATGTTAATACATCGGTCTGTTATGCCAATACATCGACCTGTTATCTTAAACTATCCTTTCTAACCTTGCCCTATCTGAAAACTTCATCTTACTGATAATTTTTTTGTTGTAATGGGTACATTAAATGTACAACTTATTAAGTATGAATGTATGCCTCCCCAAAATACAACAAACCGCTTGCGCCCTCAACTGATTAGTCAAGATATTGACTCATTCCACGGTTTGCAAACCGTCAGCAATTACAACACAACTCGTGCTGATGCCTCATCTGCTAATTTACAGGAAGCTTATCAGGCAATGTTGATTTCTCAACAAACTGAAACCGAGAAACTAGCTTTATACCGTGCTGCTGCTGATGCTGCGCGATTAGCAGAGTGGGAATTTCATAATGCCGTATTAGCGATGAAAGAAGTTGTACGCGGGCAATATGGTTCAGATAGCGATCAAGCCCAAGCTGTGGGATTGAAGAAAAAATCAGACCGCAAGCGTCCTTCCCGGAAAAAGCAAGTTGCGATGGCGTAACCGCCTCTTAGAAGCCAATACGGTTCAGTTAAGGCTAAAACTCTGTTATCCAAGTCAGTTTTTTAACGAACCGCCAAGGCGCAGAGGACACAGAGAGAAGAAAGAGAAGGAAAAAATTGCTTAACTGAACTGTATTGCCCTGGAAGCGATCGCAAGTTAATCAAATTGATCGAGAAAGTCGGAGGGGCAGAGGGGCAAGGGGGAAAAACTTACTGCAACTTCTCTCCTGCTCCCCTGCCTTCTGGCTCCTAATTGCCCAATTCCTGAAAACTGCAACGGCAGCAATTAATCTCTATTTCATATCTTGCATTTGCTGATTGCTCGAACGCTCCAACTCCAAATCTTCCCAAGAAACTGGATCTTCTACAGGTTCCAGGTGAGTTGTAACGTGGGTTGAAGGTAGCACCCGAAGAATAGCAAGCTCTATTGCCTCGCACAAATCATGTCCTTGTTGCACTGTCCAAGATCCAGGTACAAGAACATGAAAGGAAACAAAGCGGCGGGTTCCAGCAGTGCGGGTTCGCAAGGCATGAAACTGGATGTCCTGATGTTTGTACTCGTTAAGGATGCTCTTAATTGCGTCAATTTCTTTTTTAGGCAAAGCTGCATCCAGTAAGGCGCTACTGGTTTCCCGCAGCAAACGAAATCCTGTCCAAGTAATATTTGCTGCTACTATCAGCGCGACAATTGGATCGAGTACGAGAGTGCCTGTTAGTTTGACGAGTAAGATTCCAACTACTACACCACCCGAAGTTACTACATCGGTAAACAGATGGTGAGCATCAGCCCTGAGTGTAATGGAACGCAACCGTCGCCCTGCCCGTAGCAAGATAAAGGCAACAACACCGTTGATTGCGGTTGCAAATAGGGAGAGTACCAACCCCAATCCTAGTTGTGTTAATGGTTCTGGATGCAACAAGCGTCCCCAAGCTTCAACAGCAATGCTAATGGCTGCCACTATAATCAACGCACCTTCTGCACCACTGGAGAAGTATTCGGCTTTAGAATGTCCAAAGGCGTGTTCGGCATCGGCTGGTTTCTCAGCATAGGTCAATGCCCATAGAGCAACCAATGCAGCTAGGAGATTTACAATTGATTCAATAGCATCTGAAAGCAAACCTACTGACCCGGTTAGCTGGTAAGCGCCAAATTTTAGGGCAATAGTGATGATTGCTGCTGCAATCGATAAGAAAGCGTAGGATCGGGCTGTTGGACTACTCATCTCGGTCGCGGACGTAATTACAGTGATTCCGAGCTAAGAGTACCAAATTTTACTTGACTAGTCATCAGTCCTGAGTCTTCTACTGATTGGTATTTCAAGACGCGATAAATCGCGTCTCTACAAGTGTATTGACACAGGGTATCATTGCCGCGTATGAACTTCTTGCTCATACTATGTTGCGATCGCTAATCGTGTGATTGAGCTTTCATCGTTTCGGCGTTGCAGTTGATGAGAGATGCGATCGCGCTGTTCTGTAGCCGAGCGTATACTTTGGTATAATGACCAGGATAATCAGAACATTTATCTATTAGGTTTTCTTCTGTAGTGTGCCCTTACAGGGGTTCCATCTTCTCGATAATAGGCATCAATATATATATAATCACTTTGATTAGAAATATTCTGATATTCTTTTACTGAAACTGTTTTATTGGTCGCAACTCGTTTAACAGATGGTTGTGCTGTTTTCTCGGCGGGACTAATAGATTGCGCTCGATTAGTCTGGGAAAGATTTTTTATTTTTTCCCTTAAGCTAGCTATTTCATTTTGTTGCTGCTGATAGGCTTTAGATAGTGTCTGGTATTGTAGTTGCAACTCTGATTTCTGAGAATTCAATTGAGACTTTTCGCGTTGTAAATTCTTAACGTCAGATTCGTTGCTTCGGGCATAATCACTGATATCTTGAATTCTTTTCTGTAAATCTGATTTCTGTTGATTCAGTTGAGACAATTGATTTTGTAAGTTACTAACTTGAGCTTGTTTTTGTCGATCAATCTCTTTTGAATTCTGAATATCTTTTTGTAAATTAGATATTGAATCTTGCAAGCTATCTATTTGAGCTTGTTTTTTTTGAGATGACTCTGTTAAATCTTGGGTATTCTTTCGTAAAACAGCTATATCAGCATCACGTTCAGATATAGCTTTATGTAGAGCAGAGATATTTTTAGTAAGATTAGAAATTTCCTGTATACGCTTACTTAACTCATTAGTATTCTCTTGTCTACTTCTAAGTAAACTGTTAAATTGCTCAGATAAAAGATTGATTCGAGAACGTAATTCGTTAACGAGTGCTTGATAACTACTATCAGTTCTAGACCTGTCAGATCCTAAAACCAGCTTTGCTGATAAAACCTTGATTAAATCATCAATTTTATAAGCAAGACGAAGACGATATGGACTAATCTGATTAGCATTTTGTGCTATTTCTACAGCTATTCTTTCAATTACTTCTGAAAGAATAAATTCTGAGGGTTGCTTGCTTCTTGCAAAAATAACTAGATTAGTTACAATTTTATCGAGTCGTTCATAATCTTTTTCAGCCTGACTAGCTAAAAGAGAACGAACAAAATTCTCTATACTTGCAAAAACTTGGTATCTCTTAGGTTTTCTAGGTTCTAATTCTTGAATAATTTCGCTTCGTTTATACTCTAATGCCTCAAGTGTCCTTGCTATTTTTTCAGGATTTGCAGTAGGATTTTCACCAAAACGTTCTAAGATACCTTCGTAAAGCCAAGCTTGAGATTCTAACTTATTCAGCTTTTGAACTTGCTGTTGATTATCGGGTTGAGATAATATATCTGTTTTTTGTAACTTTTGTTGTAAACTGTTAACCTTTGCTGAAATAGTACCTTTGAAACAAGCAAGCAATAACTCTAAGGCTTGACCAAAAGGAAAAGAATAGTCAGCCAACCAACCAAACAAAACCCAGAAAACTAGAGAGCCGATCAGAAATACGACTACTTTAACGTAGTTGCAGAACTTCTTAAGTAAGTTTCTATTGTCTTCCAGGTCTGAACTTTGTAGGTCAAAGTAAAACTGATTAACGAAAAAGTTGCCGACCTATTTGTTGACCTATAACTGTACCAGGATTGTTATTAACGTTGAGGTTTACACCTGATTGAGTATTCTGAGATACATTAGAGCTATTCTGTATCTGCTGGTACTGAGTAACTAGTCTCTCTAAATCCTCTTGAAATGTCTTGTCAGATTCAGCTTCACTCACAAGCGCAGCTTCTAAAAGCTTTGGTTCTTGTTTAGCCTTTTCAAGCTGAAGTCTCCCTTGAAATCTTGCTTTCAAGAAATCTAAGACATCTGTTCCAGCTTTCTCTAAAGCACCACCTGTAGCTTTATCAAGTGCATAAAGTACTATATTCACTGTTTGCAAAGCCAGCACAGATAAATCCATGTCTGTAGTAATCCTAATTTAAGCTCTATCAATTTATAGTACATTGCTACAAAGTGGCTTACAGCAAACAGAGTTAAAAAGTGATTCTACCGATAATGTGATTGTATCGACCGACAATGCGATCGCAAGTTAATCAACTTGATTGAGTTGAAAATTAGCGATCGCCATATCTACAGCAACTTGTCTAATGTAATTGGCAAATCGCGGATGCGCTTACCTGTGGCATGATAGACAGCATTAGCGATCGCTGCCGCAGCTCCGGTAATGCCAATTTCACCAATTCCTTTGACACCGAGTGGGTTGATATGTGGATCGTCTTCATCGACAAACAACACCTCAATATCAGGAACGTCTGCATTCACTGGTACGTGATATTCAGCTAAATCGTGGTTGACAATGCGTCCTCGGTTCGGGTCTGTTAGCGTATGTTCCATTAACGCCATACCGATGCCATAAACAATCCCACCGATCAATTGACTGTTGGCTGTTTTAGCGTTGAGGATGCGTCCCACGCCAAAAGTTCCCACCCAGCGCGTTACTCGCACTTCACCCAAATCAGGCTCAACGCGCACTTCGGCAAACTGCGCTCCAAATGAGTGCATTGAGAACTTCTTTTGTTCATCTCCAGGTTTGGCATCTGCACGCGCTTCGATCATTTTCTTTCCATGTCGTGCCAAGATTGCCTGATAAGTTTCGCTGGCGGAAGATTTATTTTTTAAGAAAAAGCTGCCATTTTCGGCAATCACATCCTCAGCTTTTGAACTATAAAGGGGCGATTTTTGATCGGCAAGTGCTAGTTGCAAAAGCTGACTGCGTGCTTGATTTCCCGCTAAATGTACGGCTGAACTGACACTGGCGGCGGTTTGGGAACCACCAGAAACGGGGGTTTGTGGCATCTTGGTATCGCCTAGCTCAAACCGAACTTTGTTAACTGGTAAACCGAGTGCCTCAGCTGCAACTTGAGTCATCACAGTATAAGTTCCCGTGCCAATATCTTGGGAACCACTCTGCACAACGGCTGTACCATCTGCCATAATTTGAGCGATCGCTGATGCTGGAGAACGGTTGGTAGGATAAGTAGCTGTCGCCATACCCCAACCAATCAAATAATTCCCGTCTCGCATTGAACGGGGCTGAGGATTGCGCTTTTGCCAGCCAAACTTTTCTGCCCCCAATTTGTAACACTCTCTGAGTGACTTGCTTGACCAAGGCAGTCCTTTGCTAGGATCGACTTCAGCATAGTTACGCAGACGCAACTCCACCGGATCGATGTTGAGCGCATAAGCTAGTTCGTCCATTGCCGATTCTAAGGCAAACGACCCAGAAGCTTCGCCAGGGGCCCGCATATAGGTTGGTGTTCCTTGATCGAGCTGAACCAGACGGTGGCTGGTTTCGATATGCGGACAAGCGTAAATCATCCGGGCGCTTTTACCAACAGGTTCGATAAATTCATCGAAAGTTGAAGTCTGAGAAGTGCCGGCGTGTCGCAAAGCAGTCAATTTACCATCGCGGGTTGCACCGAGAGAAACCTGTTGAATTGTCTCCGGTCGAAAGCCCACAGGCCCATACATCTGTATCCGTCCCAGAACTAATTTCACTGGGCGATTAACTTGCTTTGCGGCGATCGCCGCTAGTGGTACGTGCGACCAAGCCGACCCTTTGCAGCCGAAGCCACCGCCCACAAAGTAAGACATAATGCGGACTTTCTCAGGCTCAATTCCCAATACCTCCGCAACTTTTTTTTGAGTCGAAAAAATTCCCTGAGTTGCATCATACAGCAGCAGTTCATCGCCTTGCCAAACTGCTGTTGTGGCATGAGGCTCCATCGGATTGTGATTTTCTACTGGGGTAGTATAGGTTTGTTCGACGCGGACAGCCGCCGCCGCTAGTCCCTGGTTGACATTGCCGTGGGCTAAATCGGGCGGTTCCTCTCTAGGGATTTTACCTTTAGGTAAGTATGCCTTAGTGAGATTGTCCCGCATATTAATGGTTGGTTTCTCTTCGTCATACCGAACTTGTACGAGGGAAGCAGCATACATCGCTCGTTCAAAGGTATCGGCAACGACGACACCAATATGCTGTCCGCTATACAGGATAACGTTATCTTGCAGGACTTGCACCTTGGGCCCACCGCCCTTTTCTCCAGAAGCTTTGGGCGCGTTGAGGTGGGTAATTACTGCTAATACACCCGGTACTTGTTCCGCCGCCTTGGTATCGATTTGGGCAATTTTACCTTTGGCGATCGCACTTTGAATTGTCACGCCATAAGTCATTTTTGCTACCGGAAACTCAGCCGCATAGCGGGCGCCGCCAGTTACCTTGAGCCGTCCATCAACTCGATTTAACGGTTTGCCGACAACTATATTTTTATCCCCAGTATTCATGCCATCCCTCCCACCGTTGTCAGCGCCTTAACTATTGTGCGTTTAGCCAGTTCGACCTTAAAGCCGTTGTATTTTTGAGGTTTAGCACCGGCGATCGCAGCCGACGCTGCTGCTTGAAATGTTGCCTGGTTTGCCGGCTTGTTCAGAAGCACTTTTTCCGCTTCAAAGGCGCGCCAGGGCTTTGTGCCAACGCCACCAAGGGCAATGCGTGCCGAGCGAATAATGCCATTTTGAATATCTAATACCGCCGCAACCGATGTCATCGCAAAGGCATAAGAGGCGCGATCACGGACTTTTAAATAGTGCGATCGCCTTGCGAAGTTTAAAGCAGGTAAATCAACAGCAACAATTAACTCTCCGTGTTCTAGAACTGTTTCCCTTTCTGGCGTTTCGCCAGGTACGAGATGAAAATCTACCAGCGGAATACTGCGCTCTCCTCTCGGCCCGCGTGTTTGCACAACGGCATCAAGTGCAATCATTGCCACAGCCATATCAGAAGGATGGGTGGCAATACAGCGATCGCTACCGCCAAAAATCGCATGAATGCGGTTATAACCCTCGATTGCTGGACAACCTGAACCGGGAACGCGCTTATTGCAGGGGAAGGCGGTGTCACGGAAGTAGTAACAGCGGGTACGTTGCAGTAAATTTCCGCCCACAGTTGCCATGTTTCGCAGTTGCGGTGATGCCCCAGACAGCAAGGCCTCTGACAGCACTGGGTAACGCTCCCGAATGATCGGATTATAAGCAACGTCGCTATTGCTTGCCATTGCTCCAATCCGCACACCGTTACCCTGCACTTCTATCTTGGTTAGCGGTAGTGGGTTAATGTCAACTAACTGTTTTGGCGTTTGTACATTCAGCTTCATCAGATCAATTAAGCTTGTACCCCCTGCCAAGTAAGCAGCTTGCACTTCTGGAGTCACCAAAGCCACGGCATTCTCTGCTTGTCCGGCTTTTTTATAGCTAAACGGCTGCATCTTTTTTTCCCTCTAAGACATCGCGGACAGCAGCCACGATATTTGGATAAGCACCGCAACGGCAGATATTGCCGCTCATTAGTTCACGAATGTCGGCATCTGACTTAGCGTGTCCCTCGTTCACTAAACCCACCGCCGAACAAATCTGTCCTGGCGTGCAGTAGCCGCACTGAAACGCATCGCGGGACAGAAATGCGGCTTGCATCGGGTGCAGATTGTTTCCTTGTTCCAACCCTTCAATAGTTGTGATTTTTGCGTCAGTGTGCATAATTGCAAATGTCAGGCACGAATTAATCCGTTGCCCATCAACCAGCACCGTGCAAGCACCACACTGACCATGATCGCAACCTTTTTTAGTACCAATTAATCCTATGTATTCCCGAAGTGCATCAAGTAAGGTAACACGCGGTTCAATTTGCAAACTATGTGGTGTTCCATTTACTTGTAGCGTCACCTTCACAGTTTCAGAAGTGGAAGTTGCCAGCATAGGAGTAGTTTTTTTGACTTGAGTTTCTGCTACAGCTTTCTCTACAAAATTAGCGATCGTCGCCGCTACTGTGCTGAAGACCATCAATTGACCCAACTTGCGGCGTCTTAAGACAAACCTCATTTGTTCGCTCCATTCTGTTTTTGTTAAAAATATTGAGTAATTATCTCTACTGAAATTATTGATAGAAAACCAGACTTTCTTAGAAGCATTTTCTTTAAAAAGACATTGTTTATAGAATACAATTTCGTCTTGTTATGTCTCTCTATCAGAAGGTTTATGCCATAAGTATTATCTAGAATTCTCAAAATAGAATTAATATCAAGTCCGGGTAATTAGTTATGATGCCCCCAGTCATTGCACCCCACCCTAACCCTCCCCGTATGTATTGGGGAAGGAACTAGATTTTCTTGTTTCCCCCCAATGTATCGGGGGGATTAAGGGGGGGTAAAAATGTGATAAAAATCATAGCCAAACCCTTTTAAAACACAATACGGTTCAGTTAAGGCTAAAACTCTGTTATCCAAGTCAGTTTTTTAACGAACCGCCAACTCTTGGAGAGGCTTCCGCCAACGCGCAGCGTCTCGTAGAGAAGGCGCAGAGGACGCAGAGAGAAGAAAGAGAAGGAAAAAATTGCTTAACTGAACTGTATTTTTTTAAAACAACCTCTAAGCTGCAAAGCACAGTAAAAAGGAGAACAAGAATATTGTTCCCCTATGAATGCTTTATATTCCATGCCATTGAAAGCGGCTATAAATTTTTAGCGATCGCAAATCAGTTTTCATCTCGCCCGTGAACTTGAGCGGGTGGACTGGTTGCTTCAACAGCAGTAAATGGTTCTAGAATTTTATAGGTGTGGCTAGCTCCTTTTGGTACTATCCAAGAACTCCCAGGTTCTAGTAAAATCGTTTGCCCTTCAATATGTAATTCAGCACGACCATTGATTACATAACCAACAGTTTCATATTCGCGTGCTGCTGGCTCTTTAGATTCGTTCGGTTGTTCATTTTCCCACAGACGCATGGAAATATTTTTGCCAGATGCAAGATATTTTTGACCAAGTTGGCCTTTTGGAGAATGACTAGAGTCTACTTTGCTAACAGTTGTATCAGACATATTTTTTGCCTCTTTATAGTTATTAAATTTGAACATTGGGATTAGGGGAGAGGTGACAGGTGACAGGTGATAGGGCATAATCTGTACTCTGTACCCTGTAACCTACTCCCTATTCCCTTCTTCATTCCCACTCCCGATCAAGGTTTGAGTACAACTTTGATACAGTTATCTTTCTTCTCCTTAAAAATTTCGTAGCCGTGGGGCGCTTGTTCTAGAGGTAAGCTGTGAGTGATGATAAATGTTGGATCGATATCACCGTTTTGGATGTGTTCTAGCAAAGGTTTTAGATACTTGTGGACGTGTGTTTGTCCCATTTTCAAGGTTAGACCCTTGTTCATCGCAGCACCCATCGGCACTTTATCTACAAAGCCACCATATACACCCGGAATTGATACGTGACCACCTTTGCGACAAGACACAATTACTTGTCGTAATGCCGTCGGACGGTCTGTTTCTAGACGTACTGCTTGCTTTACCTGATCGTACATCGCCATAAAATCTGTGCCGTGTGCCTCCATTCCCACTGCATCAATGCAAGCATCGGGGCCACGACCACCAGTCATTTCTTTGAGTGCTTCGCCTACATCCACTTCTTCGTAGTTGAGAACTTCAGCTTTGCCGTATTCTTTAGCCATTTGCAGACGTTCGGGAACGCGGTCAAAGGCAATTACCCGTTCTGCACCTAGCATATATGCGCTTCTAATGGCGAATTGTCCGACTGGGCCACAACCCCAAACGGCGACAATATCACCGGGTTGGATGTTGCAGTTCTCAGCTGCCATATAGCCTGTGGGGAAAATGTCTGTTAAAAATAGTACTTGCTCATCCGTTAAACCATCAGGGATTTTGAACAAGCCGACATCGGCAAAGGGCACTCGTGCATACTCTGCTTGACCACCAGCGTAACCGCCGAATAAATGAGAGTAGCCAAATAGAGCTGATGGCGAATAGCCCATTTGCTTTTCTACTAACCAACCATTGGGGTTAGAGTTATCGCACAACGACCATAAATCCCGATTGCAGAAAAAGCAGTTACCGCAGGAGATGGTGAAGGGAACAACGACGCGATCGCCTATATTCACATTTTTAACTGCACTTCCAAGTTCTACAACTTCTCCCATGAATTCATGACCAAGGATGTCACCCTTTTCCATTGAAGGGATGTAGCCATTGTAAATATGCAAATCAGATCCACAAATTGCTGTGGAAGTAATTTTAATAATGGCATCACGCGGGTTAAGAATTGTGGGGTCAGGAACCGTTTCTACCCGCACATCATTTGCTCCATGCCAGCAAACTGCTTTCATAATTATTTAGTCCCTAGTTAGTTATAATCTCTGGAGCATTCATATCAAGATAAATACTAAATTTAACTTGATTTTGAGACGCGATAGTTATCGCGTCTCAGTAACCGCTAAAAAGTTATTCAACAATATATGAGTCAAGAATCTCGACCCAAAATTTGTTAACCGTCTAGCTGCTACCTCTCAGTTAGTTGCTAGAAGGAGTGCGATAATAACCTTCTCTAGTTTTACTTAATGATGAAGTTTCATCTCCGGTTCTGTTTGTAGTAGGATCAAAAAACTCTTTTGTTGCTTCAGGAGGTTTTTCATCCAAGTTTAACTTTTCGCGGATATTATCAACAGTGTTTTTGATTGGGTTTTGTGATTTTTGGGTATTATTGATTTGGGTATCGTTTCTAATTTCACCTTGCTCATTTGGTGTTCCTTTGTAATAAGTACCCTCTGGAGTTTTAACGTCAGCCAGTGCTATGTTAGTGTAGCTAAAAGCCTGACCCAGTAAGAACATAAATCCTACGAGAAAAACTACAACAATTTGGGAAATGCGAATATTTCGCAGCCATGAAATTACTCGATTCATAAAAAACCTCAATTGCATTATGTTGGGTGTACAATTCAAAAGACTGAATGACTATTCACCATTCAGGTTCAAGAATAACCTTGATATAGTTATCCTTTTTTTGTTGAAAAATGTGATGGTGTTCTATACCAACAGCATCGATGCAAGCATCGGGGCCATAACCACCAGTTATCTGTTTCAACACTTCGCCAGCATTAACTTCTTTGTAAGTTAATCACTTTTGCTTTGGCAAACTTTTTCGCCATTTTCAGGCGTTTGGCAAAGCGATCGCTATTAATCGCTTTTGCGGCGCTAATCATCGCAACTACTTATGTCCACTTGGTTGACCTTCGGTGGTGGCAATTTCGCCTGCTTCCATTAGCATTTTGAAGCGGCGTAATTCATCACCAATTTGCTGTTCTGGTTCTTCACCAAAAAGTTTAGCTAGGGTGGCTGTCAACGCTCCACCTGGTGGGTTATACTCCAAAACAACCTTGACTTCCGTGCCGCGATCGCCTGGTGCTTTTTTGAAGCGGACAAAACCAGAATTATCAACGTCTGCACCTTCTACAGAAGCCCAAGAAATAAACTCATTTTCCCGGTCCTCGAGAATATCTGCATCCCATTCCACGCTGTTATCCAAGGGCGCATTGGCAATCCAATGAGAACGTTTTTCGTTATGCACTTTGACAGATTTGAGATGCTTCATAAATGTAGGCAGATTCTCAAAGTTGTGCCAAAAGCGATATAATTCTTCTGCCGATTTATTAATTGTTACCGTTTTTTCAACTTTGATGGGTTGGTTTATCCCGATTGCTTCCTGCGCTTTCTGGATTGTGCTTTGCTTGGTTGCACCTTGATAAATCAAACCGCCACCTGCTAAAGCCGTTAGCGCTCCCCGCAATGAACCTTGCTTTAAACCCATCAGTACCATTGCACCGCCACCAATAAGAGATGCCCAACGCTCTACTTCACTAGCTTCTGGCTGATTTGTACTTGATTTATCCCCTGATGTTGAAGCCACTTTTTATATCTCCATTACTGTAAATTCACCAGAGAGGCGCAAATACCCTCTTCTTTCTGTCTGTGTGTTATTTGCGCCTCTTCGGTAGCCGTCTATCAAAAAACCTTACAACCTTACATTGATACAGCAGCCCCGGTAGTCGGCTTAGGAGGCTGAATCTGAGCGCCTAGCCGCGCCCAATACAGTTCTACCAATCGTTGTTCGTATTTCAATAAATTCTGGTAAATTTCTTTGAAAATAGCAGTTGCTACTGGGTCGGTGAACATTGCAGACAAATTGCCAATATCGCCGATACCAGTTTGCACATCACCTAAAGCAGAACGTAACTGATATATATCATCACTTCCAGTTAAGGCAGTTTTCACCTTGGCATACTGATTGGCAATGTTTGCCCCTAAAGAGGGTTTTTCGCTCAATAACTGAAGATAGGTTTCCAGTTTTTGAATGTGGCGCTGTTTATTAGTAATTATTTCTTGAAAGACGGAGTTAACTTCGTTATCTGATTCCTTTTGCAAGTAGTTTTCAAATGCTTCTAGCGAATAACGTTCACCAGCAAGGGCATTATTTAAACCTTTGGTGATCTCACCTTTAGTTGAGCCACCCCAAGCATCAGCCAGCTTCCACCATTCAGCACTTGTGTCTTTTTCATTTGGCAATGCAGCATCTTTGCCACCATAACCCAAACGGCTCAAAATAGCTGTGGTGAAAATTGCCAAGTCTCCAGGTTCACGAGATGTAATTAAATTCCCATCAACTACCACAGGCTCATCTACATATTTTGCGCCAGCGTTAATCATGTCCTTGGCAATAGCAACAAAACCAGTGGCTTGTTTACCTTTGAGCAAGTCGCCTTCAATCAAAACTTGTGGCCCGTGACAAACAGCAGCAACTAATTTCCCTTGTTGTATAGCTTCTTGGACAAAACGCACTGTGTTGATGTTCCGCCGCATTTGATCGGGAGCCATGCCGCCTGGAATCACCACTGCATCGAATTCGGCTGCGATCGCTTCCGTTGTGGTACCGTCAGCTTGTATGCTAAGTTTGCCGCGTTTACCCTTATATTTTTCATTCATTCGGGAACCAAGGACTACTACCTCAATTCCTGCTTGTTTGAATCCATTATAAGGAACTGTAAATTCTGCATCCTCTACAGCTTGTTCAATGAGGATAGCAACTTTTTTCTTACCGGAGTGATTGTTATGTTCAGTCATAGATGATATTATGTTCTTCTTTAATTAGCTACAAACAACAATATTTATCGATTAGAGACAGTTAAAGAGCCAGATTTTCTCCTAAATAAATAATTCTGAATTACTAACTTTTTGTCTGTATTTGCAACTCAAAATTATTTAAATTCTTTATTGTTTAGCATTTAGTTAATTAAAAAATTTAATACTAAATTGAAATGCTAAACTTATAAAATTTATTTATTTTTGATTCCCTCTTTTTTCAAACAGAAAATAGCTATGAGTTATCAGTTCGCTCATGAGTCATTTCGGTTGAATAACTTCTAACTCATAACTTCCAACTACAAGTTCATTAGACCATGAATTCATAGCTACAATCTTATGGCGCGATCGCTAGTTTAGCGTCGTACCCAGGGGATAGATTATTTTATAAGTTATACACCTCTAGTTAGACAAATTTGTAACAGGAAAACGTTATTGTGAGAATGCAGAAAAGGGCTAGTATCATGGCAGAAAAAAATCATAATGACAAAATTAAAACTAATGATTTGCCACAAGAGATTACCGAATCCTACGGTACTGGTGTGAAAGACTTGCCAGGATACAATATTGGCGGACGCTCAATAAAAGCAGAAAGAGACGAGTACACAGAAACTAGTCCGGAACTGACTGGTGGGGATGTTGATGCTTACTGGCAAGATGCCGATGCAGTTGGAGATGAAGCTGTTGGTGGTAGTACTTCCACTCCTGATCAAAATGTAACTGAGGACTTAGAAGCAGCAGTGGGGCTAGAAATGGCTGATTCTGAGTTTCTGCATACCAACGATATTTTAGAGGATCGTGATGGCGATCGCTGGGAGTTAGATCCAAAGTCTTCTGAAGATTATCAAGACCGAGGAGAATAATTACCAATTACACGAAGCAACCAAATTAGCGACTATCTCCACTAGTTCTTCTGGAGCAATCGGTTTAGATACATGAGTGTCAAAGCCAGCTTCTAAAGCCCGAATCCGAGCCTCACTATCAGCAAAGGCTGTTAAAGCAATAGCTGGGACTCGTCCAACATTATTTGGTTTAAGGGCACGGAATTTGGAGATAAAAGTGTAGCCATCCTCCCCAGGCAACCCGATATCACTAATTAAAACATCGGGTTGCAATTCGGACAATACATTACGTGCATCTGCTGCTGATATCACTGCTATAACTGTTGCTCCATCCATTTCCAAGACAGTAGTGATAAAAAACCGAGTATCATCATCATCCTCAACTACCAAGATATCTAAACCAGTAAGAGTTCCAGAAGTTTGCATAATAAATGACATTTTATTTATCCTTCCTTGCTATATTCGTAATTAGTAATTAAAAGAGTAGAGAGCAAGCAGGGATTACAACTACGAATTACGTTAGCGACTCCGCAAGCGTCATTATCAATTACGAATTATTATGACTTTTACACCCATTAGAGCTTATTTGAGAGCAAATTTTGGATTTACAAAAGTAGATTGATGCGATTGGAATATTGATGAGATAGCAAAGCAGGCTTTTTTAACAAGAAATAATTTAACACCATAATTTCAAACATATAGCTTGATGGTCACTACTGCTTTATCTATTTTCCTACTGGAAGACCACTTCGCACAAATGAAATTCAAGCGTCAGGAGAAAGTCTTCAATTATCTCGATTTTCAGCAGAATTCAGAGTTCAGGAGTCAGTTTGGATGACGAAAGCTAGGCTTGGGAACCTGATGAGTATTCACTCCGATATGAATGCTTCTAAAACACAGTATTTTTGATTGGATTATTTGCAATTGTCAAGATGAATCTGACTCGCTAGGATGACATTAGAAATTTATAGCATTTGAGTATGACCAAGCAAGACACTCCACTTACGGGAGACGCACTGATTAAAGAAGTCTGTCGGCGGATTCGAGTAGCCCGCAGCTATTGGGATGCTCACAACAATGCAGCTTGTCGGGGCGAACGCGATCGCGCCTTAGCCCTTTACAACACCCTGACTAAAGAACAAAAAGACCAGATTCCGCAAGTGTTGCGGGTGTGGTTGCGTTACCGGAGTGAGAAATATTTTGGCGCCCATAGAACGCCGCCAAAGTCAGCACGAAAATCATAAATATATCTAATGCTATAGTTACCCACCTGAAGACCAGCGTATAGGCAAAAGTGTGCCCACGCTGAAAACCACAGCTAACCCACCCATACCAAACATTCCCCAAGGTACTAAACCTTCCAGCGGATTCACCACACGCGCAGTACTTATGGGTTGTTTCGGATTGTAACGTATCACCACCATCTGGCCTTTGCTGGAGCGGTAAGACTCATAATTGCCTGTAAAGCGAGTGCGTTTACCGTTAGCTAGAAACTCGATAACTGGCGCATAGGTTTCTTTTTGCTCATTGTTGTTCGTACTGCTGCGATCGCGACGACTGATGCTGTCTACCACCGTACCACGTGTTTCGTTTAGCGTTGCACCTTCGTGGGCGATTATGTTACGTACCCAAAAACCTCCCCCAATGAACAGCAATCCAATGGCCAGCCCAATACTTGCGCTTAGTTTCTCGTCAAAAGTGTTTTGGTGAGGTTTGAAATTCATAGGTTTGGCGATCGCACAACAATAAATTTCATCACAGCATCTCGACTACAGCTTACATTTGAAACATTTCTATTTGGCACTACTAACCTTATAACTGCGTCAACTATCTTGCAGCTAAATTACTGCATCAGTTTTCTGATGGAGTAATTTAACGTTTTTATAGTATTAAATATAACTAATTAACCTCATTTAGTAAGTAGAAGTAATGACAACTCAGTTTTGGGAAAAAAGCAGAGAAATTAATGCAACTCTAATTAACTTACTATTTAAGCCTGTACACAGACGAGTACTAGTAGGTCTAAGCAAGCTACACGTAGCGAGTCAAGAGACATCACCGTGGCCTTTGAAAAAACGTCTGCTGCCATTATTATGTCTGATATCATTCTTGCTGGTATTGCTACTCAACAGCTTTGCCCCTACCGTTGCCCAACTACCTCCTCAACCTCGCCAGGAAATTCGGGGAGTATGGCTAAGTGGTAACGATTTTAGCGTTTTCAGAAATCGTTCACAGGTGCAAGCAGCCATGAGCCAACTGCGGCAGTTAAACTTTAATACCGTTTATCCCGTAGTTTGGAATGATGGTTATACACAATACCCTAGTGCCATCATGGAAAAAAAGGGGATACCTTTTTTCTTCAAGGGAGTAGATGGACAAGATGTAATTGCAGACATTATCACTCAAGCCCGCAGCCAAGGGTTACTAGCAATACCCTGGTTTGAATTTGGTTTTATGGTTCCTCTAACTTCGGAACTTGCATCGCAGCATCCAGATTGGTTAACACAAAAAGGGGATGGGACTCAAACTTCAATTAGTGCTGCGGGTGAAGTAGCGTGGTTGAATCCCTTTCACCCGGAAGTGCAAAATTTTATCAGGGAACTTGTCGTGGAAGTTATCGCTAAATACGATGCTGATGGCGTTCAATTTGACGACCACATGAGTTTACCTGTGGATTTTGGTTACGATAAGTACACGATAAATTTATATACTCAAGAAACTGGGAATCCTCCACCACCCAACCCCCAAGCCCAAGCATGGATAAAATGGCGGGCAGATAAAATTACTGCCTTCATGGTAGACCTTTACCAAACAGTGAAAGCCAGAAAACCGAATGCCATTTTTTCAGTTGCTCCTAATTACTATAATTTCGCCTATAAAATGCAACTGCAAGATTGGCTYAACTGGGTAMGGTTGGGTATTGTYGATGAGTTGGTKATGCAGGTGTACCGTAATGATTTGGAAAGTTTTATCGCTCAAATTACCCGCCCAGAAATTTTAGAAACCCAACAAATCATCCCAACTGGTATCGGGATTATGGCGGGGTTACGAAATCGCCCAGTTGCCATCCCACAAATCAAATCCCAGGTAGAAGCAGCCCAACAACGCGGTTTAGGTATYRGCTTTTTYTACTACGAAAGCCTTTGGGATATTGCKCCTGAACCAGCAGCGCAACGCCAGTCGGCATTTGCGGCTCTTTTCCCAAATTCAGCGTTGCGCGATATCTCGCAAAATACACCCCGCAAGTCAACTTTTAACACCGTAAGCTTACCTTTATATCCAAAACCTTCCGTTGGGCAACGTGTTCGCGGTTATTTTTTGGAAGTTGCGATCGCAAATGGTCGACCAAAACGTATTTTATTAGATACAGGGTCAGGAGGGCTAAGAGTTCCCAAAGAGTTTTTAGGTAATTCTCCGATCCAAAGAACAGGTCAAAATATCAAGGAGGTATTAAGTGATGGTACTATCCTGGAAGGAGAATTAGTTTACACTAATGTCCGATTTGGTTTGATTCCCACCGCCGAACCTGTTCCTGTACAGATTGTTACTAGTCGCCAATGTACTGCCCAAAAACCTAAATGTTCAGCAAATAATGGTGTACCATTTTCGGGAATTGTCGGTGTTAACTATTTTGAAAAATCACTTCCCTATAACCCGTTGAGAAAATTATCAGGAAATCTGAGTAACGGATTTATTGTCGTTGGTAATGGTGGTAATAACAACAATGGCAGCCTAATTCTCGGTTTAACTGCCGAGAATCAATCAGGTTTCAAAATGGCTTCTTGGAGTCAACAACCCGAAATTAGTGGTGTACCCGGTAAAAGATGGGACTCTCGACTAAGTAAAGTTTGTTTAACTCTTGCTGGGAGTTCTGCAAAAAATTTGTGTAATAGCAGAGCGATCGCTGATACTGGAACTATTAATGGTTTGACTGAATTCAAGTCAGCTTCTACAGCAGGTAAACTCAAACCCGGAGTATTAGGATCAGCAAATGCTGTGAAAGTAGGAATTAATGGCATTTTTGATTACAGTTTGACACCAGGAACCCGTGACGGATTTAATCGCTGGAATTTGAGTATCTCGCCACAAACAGAACTGACTATATTTGTAAATCCTGGAATCGCCTTGTTTGATAAATACGATGTACTCTTTGACCAAGTTAATGGTAAACAGGGTTTTCGCAGTCGGCGCTAAGAAGAAAGTAAAGACTTGCTTACTCAGATAGCGTTTATAGCGGTTCTCAATTGTGTGAAATACAGACCTAATTTTAGGATAGAGGTTTGGAGAGAGGTCAAAATGTATTGCTTCCATTCGAGAAGCGCTATAGTTCAATACGCTTGGGTTAAGCATTTTTTTGCTCTTCTCTCTGTTTCCTCTGCGCCTCTGCGGTTCGTTAAACATTTGACTTTGATAAAGAGTTTTAGCCTTAACTGAACCGTATTGCGCTATAGTTAACCCAAAATTTACGCAAACAATGGTCAAACCCTGATGTAGAGACGCGATTTATCGCGTCTTGAAAGACCAATTATTGACACCAATAACCCTTAACCCAAACGTAAAGGCTTTTAGCCCAATAAAAGTCAATCACTAGGTAGAACGTTGAAATACTACTGAAAGATTATTTGCTGGCATTTGGTAAATCTGTTGCAAGATCAGATTTTGTTCCCTAGCTACTGCTACAACATCATCCAAGTTACGCACACCCCACTCTGGGTTTTCAGTGCGTAAATATTCGTCAAAAGCTGCATTACTCGCAGATGTATGTTCTCCACCTTGTTTGAAAGGACCATATAAATAGAGGATACCTCCTGCTTTTAGGATACGACCTGCCCCTGCCATCAACCCCAGACAGGCTGACCAAGGTGAAATGTGAATCATATTAATGTTGACAATAGCGACAATTGGCTTCGTATTCAGCCCATCAAATCCACCATTTTCCACAGCCCAAACTGGTTCTTTTGCATCTAGTTCAAGCGGTGCATAAACGTTATCACATACATTGTGTTCAGTCCATGAAATAATGCTGGCTCTTGATTGTGGATTTACATCGGTTGGCAGCCACAGATAATGTCTGAGCCTGGATGCAAAAAAGACTGCGTGTTCACCAGTACCACTTGCTATTTCTAAAATAGTGCCACTCTCCGGTAACACTTGTAAAAGTACTTCTAGAATTGGTTCGCGGTTACGCTCTGTTGCTGGTGCGTATTTTCGTGCGTCTTGTGGTGTCATCTGGATCGTTATATTTATAATTAATCTGAACAAATATCAAACGAAAAACTCTACTTAATCTTGATAAAATATTTGCACAAGTTTGAGCAAGTCACTTTTTGCAGACTCACCACCATACAACCATTTTATTAAATCATCAGGCGATAACCAAAAACTTTCAATAAAATCATTTTTATTGTACTCTGGGCTACAATCTGATTTGATTTCATAAAGTTAAACTCTTCTTTAAGTTCACGTTGTAAAGCATCTTCATAGGTTTCTCCGGTTTCAACATAACCCCCCATACTCACATCAAGACAAAGGGGAAAGATATTTTTGTGTGCAGAACGACGAGGTATCCACAGTTGACCTAATGAATTAACAATAAAAGCATTGACAACTCTAAAATTGCATAGTCTTTGGCGATATATTTCCGAACGTTTATTCTGCCCAATTACGCAATCATTTTCATCTACAATATCGAGTATTTCATCATCTTGTATCATCATTTAATCTCTCTGAAATTTGAATTAACTGATTAAAATATACATCAATGTTAACAACTGTACGCAATCTGAAATGTTGGAGTGAATTCAATACTTCTCGCTTTGTGAATTTGTGATTCCGAATCGGGTTTTGAGAAAATGGAAAAAGGGAAAAGTTAAAGGTTTTTTCTTTCCCTTTTCCCTTCCCCTTTTCCCTTTAACTGAGAACTATTAGGAGTGCATTGCTTTGGAGTGGAATGCCCAACAAAGTCAAATCGAACGGTCGCCAGGAGACGAAGATAAATAACTTTCGAATACAATCTTTAGTTTGCTTTTAGCCAGAGGCTTTCATGAATTTGGCTCTCTAGCTCAAGAAAAATTTTCCACAGATTGGATCTTGTTTGAGGGATTGAATAAAATCTCTCAAAGTCATCATGCTGCCTGTTAACGTGAACTTAGGAGTACCATTTTGAGCAACGATTCTCACTTCATTGTCTTGGATCTGAATCTTATTTTTAATAATATCCCATAGAGCATCGAAGCTCTCATCATCTTTACAACCATTCGCTTCCAAGAATTTTTGGCGTACTTCTGTTTTTAGTGCCAGTGCTTCTGCTGCTTGAGTACGCGCCTCAAAGTGCTTAACTACATCTTCATAAGCACTTTCTCTGAGAGTTTTGTTTTCAGCCAAAACTTGTTCTAACTGAGTTTTGATGGCTTTCAGTTGGGATGCTAAAGCAGCTGATTTTTGATATTCAACTTTTAAGGCTTGCTTTGCATTGGCTAACAAGGTTTTATAATCTAGCTGATCTTGATTTTTTTCGGATTGCATTTTTATCTCTCGACCAACACATTTTCGGCGATCAACTCTCGTCAGTTATATAACAAAACTGGCGAGAGCTTGGTAAATATTGTCTGTGTTATCTGAGCGTCAGCTATTTTACCAATAATGGTGATTCAGAGTGAGGATTCTCCTGAATACTACTCAAACTAGAACTAATGTGGGAGCGGATAGCTCGTTCATAAACACTAGTTTGCTGAGTGCGTACCCCTACAGCCTGATATATTAAGTTAACTTCTGGGAACTCAGACCAATACATCAAAAAAATGTCTTTAGCTGGAGTAATAATTTCATAATTATTCTCTTGTCTTTTCTTTCTAAGTTTACAATTATTTAGTTGTAATTTTTGTCTGAATAGTTTTTCAAATTCTGGAATTAAATCTGAAGTAGTTTTCATGGTTAATACACGTTAAAACGTGCTAATTATGCAAAGACTATCTGGTGATATTACTAAGTATGACACTTCAGATACCTCTTACAATATAGTGTATCAGTTATCGGGTATTTGAGAAGGGTATTCAGAGGCAGGGTCACTCCTTGGCGTACTCTCTCATAGAGAAGTAAGCTGTGCGATCGCTGCAACCTTTTAATCAAGATTCTTGTGGTACAAATATACTATTTACTAACTTATACTTACTAAAAGTTTAATCGCTTGTAATGTTACGTCAGTATAGCTAGTACAGCCGGAAGTTTGCCTAGCTCTAACCAGTTGCTCAAAACAACTTGTCTGCCTATTGTCTGATGAATTGAGATGGTAGGTGGATTTATGCGCCCACTGTACTAGTTAGCAGAAACACCCTGTATAATTACACCACTAAATCATTTTTGGGGTAAAACCTTGCCAGGTATTGACTACTCAATACTGTTGGGTTCAGGGAAGAGACGCGATGAATCGCCGTCTCTACAATCTACCTAAATGCTACAGCCTGGGACTTCGAGACCCTCTGCAAAACTGATTAATTCCAAGTAATCTGGATTTTCTACCAACTTTTTAGCAGCTAGCAATCCCGCAATGCTCCAAGTTTGATAAATTCGGGCTTCTTTGCCAATTAAACGACCATTGTTGCCATCGTAATATTCCGGGAATTTATCTCTAAATAAACGCCTTTCGGCAATAGCGATCGCTGCTTGAGCAAGTTCTGTTCGACCGGCTTTGAGTGCCGCACCAGTAAATAACCAGAGTAAAACGGGCCAGTTACCGCCGTTGTGATAAGACCAAGCCCTGTTTTTAGAGTCACATCCTGTCACAATTCTCCACTCTAAACCTTCCATTGCGGGAAAGCAAATTTTAACAGGCATATAGCCGATTAAGTCTTGCCAACGTTGGGCGAATAAATTCATAATGCTTTGAGATTCTTTTTCGCTGGCTAAGGAAGTTAAAATTGCCATCAGATTTCCCAGAGCAAAAAAGCGAAAATCTATCCGTCCCGGCCCCAAATTTCCCGCTAAATATCCTCCAGTTTCGGGCAACCACTCGGTCAACCAACTAGGAATTGATTCTGAGTTGATGTTGAATTTATTAACAATTTCTTTACCAAATTCGTTATCTTTGTAACGATAAATTTCCCCCAATCGCTTCAGGTCTAGCCAATAATAGTTGCGGATATGATATTTCAAAGATCCCAATCGCCTATTGACTTTGCCGAGGTAAGCATCGCCATCCCCATCTGATAACAGCAATTCACCAGCAGCCCTTAAAGACGCGTAGAATAACACCTGAATTTCTAAAGGATGTTCGTAAACTCCCATGCGACGGTCAATCATAAACGCGCCATCGGGAACTAGCATTGTTGGGTACATGGAAAACCGATGTACTAAGCAAAGATCCAAAATTAGTTTGATTCCGGCTTGAAACTCTGGCTGACGCGCTAGTGACAAATCGCCTGTAGTTTTTTCATAAGCGCGTAGCAAGAGAATCCACCACATACAAGAATCAATCGGGGGAACACGAGCGATCGCTAGTTCACCAAAATCAGCGACCAAAAATTCCTCATTCCCCTTAGAATGTACTTTGAAACTGGCAGGCATTAATCCCGCTCCCGGTTCAAAGCAGTCTATTTGCTTTTCATGACTTTGTAATTTCAGTGTTTCTACTAAGAAGTTACGCACAATCTCTGCTTTGCCGTGCATGAGAAACACTAAGGCAGAAGGGACAAAATCGCGGAGGAAGCACTGGTCATAATTGAGTGCATCTGACTCCGGATCGTGGGCGGCTACAGTCCCAATGGGTTTTCCCTGGTAATAAATTATCGACTCTTCCAATAATTCCCAGGCTTCTGCTTCCATCTGACTGTTCTTATCGATCGTACTAGTCATGGGCGTTTAATTCCACTAATGGTGTATATCGGCTTAATTGTGGAAAATACGCCAGCCTAACCTCAAGCTGACCAAGATTCTCGGAAGTCAGCATATAGAGTCAATCCACCATCTACAAATAGCGTTTGTCCGGTGATGTAGGCGGCTTCATCCGAAGCTAAAAAAGCTACTGCGGCTGCCATTTCCTCTGAGGTGCCAGCACGCCCCATTGGGATGTGACTTTCCACAATCGCTTTTTTTTCAGGGTTATCTATCCAGGCTTGATTTATTGGTGTGATTGTTGCTCCGGGGGCAATGGCGTTGACACGAATACCAAGGCTTGCATATTCTAAAGCTAAAGTTTTTGTGAGGTTTTCCATCCCGCCTTTGCTAATGGAATAACTGATATACATCGGTCGCGGAATAATTTCGTGAACGCTGGAAATATTAATGATCGCTCCTGGACGATTAACAGACAGGAGGTGTTTAATAGTTTCACGGGCGCAGAGATAAGCACCCCGGAGATTGACTGCAATTACTCGGTCAAAGTCTGCTGTGGCAACTTCGTGGGATGGACTTTCTATTTGAATGCCAGCATTATTAACTAGAATATCTAAACTGCCAAATTCCTTTACTACGGTGTTGACCATCTCGATAATGTCTGATTCTTGGGAGACATCACCCTGAAGCAGTAGCGACTTCACACCACAATTTTCGATATTTCCGCAGGCTTTTTGCAATGCCATTTCTTCTGTGTCTACCGCCGCTTCTGGGCTTTTGCGGTAATTGATGGCGATGTTACACCCTTCTTGAGCGAGTCTGATAGCGATCGCCTGACCGATACCTGAAGTTGCACCTGTAATTAAAGCATTCTTTCCTTTTAAGCCTATCATATTTCCTCCTTAAGCTGCCCTTATTTGAATTTGTACCTGTCAAACAATTTGGGATTTTAGATTATTTTCCATATATCTAAATCTGGTATTGTCAACCCTCATTGGAGATAATTTAAAGTAAAAAAATAGGTATTTGATAATTTTGAATTTATGAAAACAATTCTCAAAAATCAGGCTACAGATTCAAGAGATAGAAACTTATACTTGAATCTGACGCCTCTTAATTACGAATTAGTATTAATCCCTATCGCAAATTCGCTGGCACTTGTTCAGGGACTACCCAATAGTAAACAGTTTTGCCCTCTACATTAAGAGTCTGCTGTGGTTTCCAATCGCCCATATCGAAGGCGTGGGAAACAATGCGAGTCCCAGGTTTGAGTTCACTCAAGAGCTTGGGACGGAGTTTACCATTGACCTCTGGCAGTAAGTAAAGTGTAACTACTGTTGCTTCACTAAAATCAGTGGTGAACAAGTCTTGTTGGACAAACTTGACGCGATCGGTTACTCCTGCCTTCTGGGCATTAGCATTAGCTTCTTGGATGCGTTCGGGGTTAATATCTATGCCGATACCGCGCGTACCAAACTTTTGTGCCGCAGTATTAACAATTCTTCCATCGCCACTACCAAGGTCGTAAAGTACATCATTTTTATTCACTTTTGCCACTTGTAACATTGCATCTACTACTGGCTGTGGTGTAGGTACATAAGGAACATCTCCAGGACGTTCTTGGACTTGAGTTGTGGGAGTTGTCGCCGATGGTGTTTCGGTTTCGGTCTGGCCTGTTAAAATAGAAGGTTGTTGTGTCCCAGCTTCCAAATCTTGTTGTTGTGGCGTACACCCAGCAATTCCCAAGCTGGTAACACTAACGCCTGTAACTAATAAAAACAGAATTTTTTTGAAGTTCATGAATTTTCTCCTTGATTGAGTAGTTAGTAAAACAACTGATAGTCAGAAAATTTTGAATTGATTATTGTGTGCGGTTTAGGTTGCGCAATCCAAAATTGTATTAAGTCCTACCTTGACGGTAGTTATTCCACAGCAATAGGGGAATACCTGCTGCCACCACTAAAACACCTGCGATCGCTCCCACACCTGTATAAGCCAAGCTGGAATAAAGCAAGTAACCGCAGACGGCGCAAAACAGTAATGGAGTGAGAGGATAAAATGGCACACGGAAAGGGCGAACTATGTGGGGTTCGCGGATGCGCAATACCAGCAGTGATATGCCGGAAAGCAGGAAGAAGAACCAAAATATCGGGGCGGTGTAATCCACCATTGTTTCAAAGCCTTTGCGGGTAAGCGTGCCTAAAAAAATCAGTGCTAAGGCGATCGCAGCTTGCAAGAATAAGGCATAAGTAGGACTACTTGGACGCTGTTTCCAATGTCCCATAAAACCAAATAGCGAAAAATCCTGTCCCAGTGCGTAGTTGGTACGCGCTCCGGTAAAGATTGTGGCGTTGGTTGCTCCCAAAGTAGCGATCGCAATCAGCACACTAATAAATAAAGCTCCTGGTTGGTCCCAAAGAGAGCGCATTAAATCTGCGGCTACTGCTTCCGACTGTGCCATGTTTGCTAATCCCAGTCCCCGCAGGTAAGCCAGATTGATTAGCAAATAAATGGCGGTGATAATACCAATACTCCATATTAGCGATCGCACAATATTACGTCGTCCATCTTGAATTTCTGCGGAGATGTAAGCCGCTTCATTCCAACCGCCGTAAGATAGCAACACAAACACCATTGCCAGTCCCCAGGTTCCCGATGATGCAGATTCTACAGGAGTGGCAGAATTAGGAATGGCGGTAAGCCCAATAATGACTACCAGCAACAAACTTAGAACTTTCGCAGCACTCAGCAAGTTTTGTGTCCACTTACCCTGTTGCAAACCGACGATGTTTAAAGCAGTTAAAAGTGCGATCGCTATGGCTGCATATATAAACGTTTCATTGATTTAAAATCGATGCTTTATTTACACCCTGCTGTACTACAGACAGCGATCGCTCCATAGTTTGTAATTAAGTAGGGATGCACATTCGTGCGCTGTTAATTAATAAAATATCAGCTTTTTACCCCTAATTATTTAGTATCTGCTACTGGGAAAAAGTAAAATATCTATTACTTCACCTACTACCAAACCCAACACAGCTAGGACAGTTATAATCCAAAATGAATCCAGTTTATTGCAGCCAGAAAAGCGCATTTCCAAATCAGCTAACAGCGTAGTGGCTAAGGGGATAATAAAGAGTCTTAATAATATCGACCAAGTTGCTACTAAAGCAATTGATATACTTAAAAATAAGATGACAACTAAAGTTTTCGAGCCAAACTCAACTAAACGCTCGAACCAAGAAAAGCTCTTTCGTACTACAGCTATAACCATAGCAACAACAAAAGCTCCTACTAACCAAATAATATGATTAGCAGCGAGATACCATCCCAGGAGAATGTAAGCCAATAAGAGTAATACTAAAGGCATCAAAGGAATCCTGTTAAAAAATTCCATATCCATACTACCAAGGCTTGTAAAAATACCAGGTTAATCTCTTAATTCTATTCAAAAAATGCTACTACTAAAACTTGTAAATATACCAGTTTTGCTCAGGATATTTCTCTATCTATAGAGCCAATTGAAGT
Source organism: Nostoc punctiforme NIES-2108 (assembly GCA_003326195.1). GTDB lineage: Bacteria > Cyanobacteriota > Cyanobacteriia > Cyanobacteriales > Nostocaceae > Nostoc > Nostoc punctiforme_A. The sequence goes on along the minus strand of LXQE01000117.1, from coordinate 145,315 downwards.
AGATACTCTTTTTTAACTGAGAGTTTTTTTAGTATAAGTAAGTTTGTTATCTCAACGCGTTCATTGGTGTCAACTTGACGCGAAATGGGCGGTTAGAAACCGCGTCTAAAAAAACAAAACCCACCTCCATGGGTTTCAAAACTTTGATTTGACCTTAGTCCGCGGAGGCGGACTTTGCCTGTGTAGTCGCGTTTACGCAGGCAATTCCATTCGCTAAGGCTTAAGTTGACACGTATGAACGCCTTGCGCCCCTACGACAGGTATGGTTCAAATACATGAAAACTGCTGTAAAGTCACTTTTACGCAGACATCAGATCAATTGGAGTGCGAAGGGACTTATAGTAGTATATTCCAGCACTCTCCCAAGCTCCCAGCGACAAAGCATTTCTACCAATATTTCTTTGTCGCTGCTAAATTCAAAACATTTATTTGCTTGTATGCTTTAGCCCAACATTGAGTCTGAATCAAGTTCCCAGTGATGTTTGAGTAATTCTTGGTAAGTCGTTTCCCGAATTATCATCTGCTTATAGAGCATAAGCAAAAACTCTTGAGCTTGTTCGCGGGACATCTGCTGCACTTGGTCAGCAAAAGTTCTAAGGCTAAATTCTTGTTCTAAAGATAATGTAATGGGTTGATTCATCGCAGGGTAAATCGCCCAACTAGGCGAAAACTAAAGGGTCAATGTTGGCAATCTTGAGAAGAAGCATTCATATCTAGCTGCCGTTAGCAGTAATACACTCATCAAGCGACCTACTGAGTATTCCTTTACTTAGCGGTGTCAAACCTAAATATGAACTTCTGTTAACTAGTATAACAAAATATTTACAAAACTGAGATGATGGCATATTAATGCTTTAGTACATTCTGTGTCACTGATACCCTAAATATCCGAGTAATCATTTGTCATGAATCCTTACACTATCCTTAATCAGACCAGACTTCAGCGTGTTAGTGATGGCATGACCCGACCCCTACTAGAAAATTGCGAGACTGCCTCATATATCCTTGTTTTAGTCTGGCCTCAACTTGGGGATTTTGATAGTCTTGAATATGCGTGGTGGTTACAGCGCGAAGCTAAAAAATTGTCAGATGAAAAACTCGCTATTCGTGCAGTGGGAATTGGTAATCGCGCCTCTGGGACAAGATTCTGTGAATATACAGGATTTCCACCTGAAAATTTATTTGTTGAACCTAATGGAGAACTACATCACCAACTCAAACTTTATTCAGGACTGAATCTACCTCTGGTTGGACTTTCCCCTGCTCAGAAAGCTTGGCTAAATCTAGTGTTAATGTGTGCAGGGTTTGGAAGTCCTGGAACGCTAAGAGAAGTTTTTCGGGGATACAGGGGCGATCGTCAAGCCCCTCAACTCATTGAAGATGATGAAATTATTCAAGGTACTCCTTTACCTGCTTTTCAAGGCTCGTTTTTCCAATTAGCTGGCGGAAGTGGGTTTCAACGTCCCTTTGAATTAGCTACTCTACGGCTACGAAATATGGTGGAAGTTCTCAGCAATTGGAATACTTATGTACCTAATTCTGCCTACTTAACTCAGCGTGGTGGAACTTTTCTGTTTGATGCCAAAGGCCAGTTACTTTACGAACATCGAGATCCAGGAATTCTGGGCTTTGCTGCTAATATGAGTCAGCCCTTATCATTCTTATCCTTGATCGAAACGGATAATTTTACTTCAACTCATTAATTCCTAATTGCTATTTCAATAATATCTAACACAACAAAAGTTTGAAGAAGAATCCAGAATTCAGGAGCGGAGCCGGAGACGCTCCGCCTCCCAGAATGGTTTCTCTGCCTAGAGGCAGGGAACCAGTCAGAGCAAAATCTGTATCTTTTCTTAGTGCCATTCGGGTAAAGGAGAAAGGGATGGAATTTCTCCAAACCCAGTAAGCTTTACCCTTTCCCCGACATCTTGCAATAGTAACTTTTGCAAGATGTCTAGTTCCATCCACTGCTATGATTCGCACCTGTGATTTATCTCAAAAGACACACATGAACTGGCGTTACTGATTTGGGAACAATAAATTGAGAAATCACCAAGGTTCAGTAGTATGGTCAGCACTTTTGTCAGTATTCCCGGATACTACATAACTAAGGAAATCTACAATGGTTCTAGAACCATAGTTTATCAGGGGTATCGAGAAACTGACTCATTACCTGTCGTGATTAAACTGCTAAAAAATTCATATCCTAGTTTCAGCGAACTGTTACAGTTTCGCAATCAGTACACAATTGCCAAAAATCTTAACTCATCTGCGATCGTCCAAACTTACAGTCTGGAGGCGTATCAAAATGGTTATGCGTTGGTAATGGAAGATTTTGGTGGGATTTCTCTCAAAGATTATTTTGCTTCTTACCAGACGCTAGATATGGTGTCTTTACAAGAGTTTTTACTTTTAGCGATCGCTCTGTGTAATGCATTAGATATTCTAATTTCTTATCGGATTATTCACAAAGATATTAAACCCGCCAATGTTTTAATTAATCCAGAAACTAAACAAGTTAAGTTAATTGACTTTAGTATTGCATCTCTGCTGCCACGGGAAACTCAAATCCTGATGAGTCCGAATGTGTTAGAAGGGACACTCGGCTATTTGTCTCCTGAGCAAACTGGACGAATGAATCGGGGCATTGATTACCGGACTGATTTTTATTCTTTAGGTGTAACTTTTTACGAATTACTAACAGGAGAATTACCATTTCAATCGCACGATCCGATGGAATTGGTACATTGTCACATTGCCAAACTTCCACCAATTTTAGGGGGACAGATACCTCAAGTTCTGTGTGACATCGTGATGAGACTGATGGCTAAAAATGCTGAAGACCGCTATCAGAGTGCATTCGGGCTAAAATATGATTTAGAAAATTGTTTAGCTCAACTGAAGTCAACGGGTAAAATTGCGAGTTTCCCAATTGCTCAACGGGATGTGTGCGATCGCTTTATTATCCCAGAAAAACTCTATGGTCGTGAGCATGAAGTTGAAACTCTGCTCAAAGCTTTTGACCGCGTTACCAACAATCAGACAGAATTAATGCTAGTGGCTGGTTTTTCTGGTATTGGTAAAACAGCAGTTGTTAACGAGGTTCACAAACCCATTGTCCAGCAGCGGGGCTACTTCATTAAAGGCAAATTTGATCAATTTAATCGTAATATTCCCTTCTTTGCTTTTGTGCAGGCGTTTCGAGATTTAATGGGGCAATTGCTGAGTGAAAGCGATGTTCATTTGTCAACTTGGAAAAATAAAATTTTACAAGTGCTGGGGGATCAGGGGCAAGTCATTCTTGAGGTAATTCCCGAACTAGAACAAATTATTGGTCAACAACCAACTGCAACGGAACTTTCACCAAATGCAGCCCAAAATCGGTTTAATTTGTTATTACAAAGATTTATTCAAGTATTCACTACCAAAGAACATCCCCTAGTCATTTTTTTAGATGACATACAGTGGGCAGATTCTGCATCGATGAAGTTGATTCAGTTACTAATGAATGAGTCAAACTCAGGATATTTATTATTAATTGGAGCTTATCGGGATAATGAAGTTTCTGCTGCCCATCCACTAATGTTGACATTAGATGAAATTGCCAAAGCTAATGCTACTATTAACAAAATTACATTAGCACCGCTGAGTGAAGCTAGTTTAAATCAACTGGTTGCCGATACTCTAAGCTGTTCGTTAGAAACTACAGAAATATTAACCCAATTAGTATATCAAAAAACTCAGGGCAATCCATTTTTTAGTACGCAATTTTTCAAAGCCCTCCATCAAGACCAGCTAATTAAATTTGATGTAAATAGCGGTAGCTGGCAGTGTGATATTGCCCAGATGAAGGCGTTAGCCCTGACAAATGATGTGGTTGATTTTATGGTGTTGCAGTTGCGAAAATTACCAGAATCAACGCAGAATGTTTTGAAATTAGCAGCTTGTATTGGTAATCAATTTGATTTGGCGACATTGGCAATTGTTTGTGAAGATTCTGAAACCGAAACCGCAACATCCCTTTGGAAAGGATTACAAGAGGGATTAATTTTGCCCCAAAGTGAAGTTTATAAATTTTATGTTGGGCGGGAAACACAGGATTTAATTCAAAGTTCGCTAACTGTAAACTATAAATTTTTACACGATCGCATTCAACAAGCAGCTTATGCGTTGATCCCAGAGTCAAAAAAGCAATCCATCCATCTGCAAATTGGCCAACTGCTATTAAGCAAAATCCCGATTAAAAAGCAGGAAGAGAGAATTTTTGAGATTGTTAATCAGTTAAATATTGGTGTAAAGCTAATCACTCAACAGTCTGATCGAGATCAATTGGCAGAGTTAAATTTGCTGGCTGGACAAAAAGCTAAACTATCCACTGCTTATACGAATGCAATAGAATATATCAGTTGCGGTATTCAACTCTTAAGAACAAATAGCTGGCAACAACAGTATTCACTCACATTAGCCTTGTATGAAGAAGCTGCTTCGGCAGCCTATCTTATGGGTCAGTTTGACCAGGTAGAAGAGTTTGTTGAGCAAGTGCAACAACATGCTAACGTCCTAATAGATCGGGTGAAATCGATTGAGATTCAAATCCAATCTTATTTAGCTCAGAGTCGTTTTGATGATTCGATTCGGACTGCGATCGCACTGCTAAATTCTTTAGGTGTTAAACTATCTCCTCAAGCGAATAAAATACAAACATTACTCAATCTAGCCCAAACTAAATTACGATTTGTAGGTAAATCTCCTTTAAGTTTGATTGATTTACCTAATATGGCGGGGGACAAACAACTAGCAGCAATCCGAATTTTGGCTAGTACGAATTCAACGGCTTATATTGCTCGTCCAGATTTACTGCCACCAATAATCTTGAGCGAAGTCAATTTATCGATGCAGTACGGCAATGCTGCCGCATCTGCATTTGGTTATGCCTGGTATGGATTGATAGAGTGTGGCATTCTGGGAAATATTGAGACAGGTTATAAATTTGGTCAATTAGCATTACAAGTTCTCGAAAAATTCCATAGCAAGGAATTCAAAGCTAGAACTTTCTTCATTGTTCAAACATTTATTAATCACTGGCATCAACCCCTTAAAAACACAATTGCACCGTTAATCGAAGCCTATCAAGTGGGTTTAGAAACTGGAGATATTGAATATGCAGCTTGGGCTAGCTATAGCTGTAGCTTTCATGGATACTTTATGGGGCAGGAATTGGTTGAGTTAGAAAAACAGATGGGTGACTATGCTGAAGTTTACAGCCATTTTAGACAAGACAAGCCCCAGACATATATTAATTCATTTCGCCAAGCCATCTTGAATTTGTTGGGATCTACTAATCCCAGTTACTTATCGGGTGCTGTTTATGATGCGCAAACTATTCGCCCATTACAAGAGCAAGCAGGCGATCGCACTGGATTGTGCTTTAGCTATGCTAATGAACTGATACTTTGCTACCTATTTGAAAATTATACCAGAGCATCTGAGGCAGCAATTCAAGCAATAACCTATTTAGATGGGGTAACATCGGCAGCAGTTGTACCAATAGTTTATTTTTATCAGGCGCTAACCCAACTAATTCTCTATCCAACAGCAACGGCTAACCAGCAAAAACAAATTCTTAAACAAGTCACATTTCATCAGAAAAAGCTGAAAAAATGGGCACATCATGCCCCAATGAATCATCAACACAAATTTTATTTAGTCGAAGCAGAACGGCAGCGAATTTTGCTGCAAAAAAACAAAGCAATGGAACTGTACAATCGCGCCATAACTCTAGCTAAAGAAAATGCATATATCCAAGAAGAAGCCTTGAGTAATGAGCTAGCGGCCAAGTTTTACCTCGACTGGGACAAAGAAAAAATCGCCCAAGTTTATATGCAAGAAGCTTATTACTGCTATGCTCGTTGGGGCGCTAAAGCTAAAACTGAAGACTTAGAAAAACGCTATCCTCAACTGCTTATTCCCATCTTACAAGGGCAACTTAATAACTTTAAACTAAGTTCAACTGTCGATATATCATCATTCCCAAATCAAACCATCCAGACAAAACTTTCTAGTAGCAGTATTTCTGAATCCCTCGATTTGTCCACGATATTGAAAGCCTCACAAGCTCTCTCCAGTGAAATTCAATTAGAGCAATTACTGACTAAACTTTTGCAAGTGGTGATGGAAAATGCCGGCGCACAAAAAGCTGCATTAGTTGTACTTCAACAGGAAAATTTAGTGATTGAAGCTGTAGCCACTATTAATGAAGGAGTCACCCTACTATCTGTACAATTGTCAACCAGCGAAGACATTCCCATTACACTCGTTAACTTTGTCAAACGCAGCTTAAAAACTGTTGTTTTGGATAATGCAACAGCACAAACTGATTTTATTGCCGATCCATATTTCATGCAGCAACAACCTAAGAGTGTGTTGTGTACGCCAATATTAAACCAGGGGAAAATCATCGGGCTACTATATCTAGAAAATCCACTGACAATTGCTGCATTTACTCGCGATCGCATCGAAGTTATCCAACTGCTATGCGCTCAAGCCGCCATCTCTCTAGAAAATGCCCGCCTTTATCAAGAATACCAGAATTATGCTCATCAACTAGAGCGATCGCTGCAAGAACTTGAGCAAGCCCAACTACAAATGGTGCAAAACGAAAAAATGGCAACCTTGGGCAATTTGGTTGCAGGTGTGGCACATGAAATTAATAATCCCATTGGATTTCTTGAAGGTAGCCTCCACAATGCCGAAGAGTATACTCAAGACTTACTCGCCCATATCCAAGTGTTTAAACAACATCATCCCACTCCTGCGATCGCAGTCATTGATCATGGCGAAGAAATTGACCTAGAATTCTTGATTGAAGATTTACCAAAGCTAGTAAGTTCGATGAAGCTTGCTTCACAAAAGATTAAAGATATTAGTACCAGTCTTCGCACCTTCTCCAGAGCCGATACAGCCGAAAAAGTTGCTTGTAACCTCCATGAAGGGATTGAGAGTACTCTATTGATTTTGAAGTATCGCCTCAAAGCTAACGAAAAACGTCCAGCAATTGAAGTCATCACCGAATATGGAAAATTACCACCTGTTAAGTGCTTTTTAGGACAGCTAAATCAAGTATTTATGAATATCCTCGCAAATGCAATTGATGCCTTAGATGCATCCATTGAGGGGCGTTCTTTTGCCGAAGTGCAAGCCGAACATCAGCAAATACTGATTCAAACTGAAGTATCTAGTGACGAACAAACAGTAATAATTCGGATGAAAGATAACGGTCAGGGGATGGCAGAGGAGATTAGAACGCGGATCTTCGATCGCTTGTTTACAACCAAAGAGGTTGGCAAAGGAACAGGATTAGGATTAGCGATCGCTCGTCAAATTGTTGAGGAAACCCATGATGGAAGTTTGATTTGCAATTCTGTACTTGGTGAAGGAACAGAATTTGTCATTGAGATTCCAGTATTTTAAGGTGTCGCGGAAGTCCCCTAAGAGTTTTTAACCTGCCTTCGCTAAGCTTCCGTAGCCGCGATTTCCAATTGCCGAGGCAAGTAATAAATTAGACTTTTCAAATAACCTCTAATAGCAAGAATTAGTTTAGAGGGTGTTTGAAAAGTGTTTAGCTGTGACCTTAGGCACTTTTAGATCCCCCCTAACCCATGCCACGCTCCACTTAGGGAGACCCCTTGGCGCTAGCCTCTCCCTTTGGGAGAAGACCGCGCTGGCTCCCCTTTTTAAGGCTACGGTGTAGGGTGAATTGCTTGATGAGTGCGATCGCTGTACTCTAGATGTTAGTAATAGCAAAATATTTATCCACCTACTGCTTAGGCTCAGGAGAAAAAATGAGAGAACGCATAGGCCAGCCCAAAAAAGCTACCACTGCTTCCTTCTCAATACCTGCACTCAAACAACCAACACGTGGTTTTGGTTCAGAGTCCTCTGGTGCTTCATCACAAGCAACAAATGAGGTGCGATCGCGAAATTTACCTTTAATGTACGACATCAGTCGAATGTCACTGCGTCCACAAACAAAACTCACGGTTAACCAGCCAGGAGATATTTACGAGCAGGAAGCTGATAGAGTAGCACAGCAAGTGATGCAGACGATGAGCGAGCCTGTAAGTAAACAGTCTGTGCAACGGGAAGCATTGCCAGAGGAAGAAGAAGAATTACAAATGAAATCTCTGGCAGATACCAATATTTCACTACAACGGGAAGCATTACCAGAGGAAGAAGAAGAATTACAAATGAAATCTCTGGCAGATACCAATATTTCACTACAACGTCAGGGTGGTGGGGTTGCAGCCACATCTGACTTGGAAACTTCAATCCAACAACAACGGGGAAGTGGACAGCCACTCTCAGACGATATCCGCCAACCAATGGAGCAAGCTTTTGGGACTGACTTTAGCAATGTCAAAATCCACACAGATAGCCGCTCTGACCAACTCAACCAATCTATCCAAGCTCGTGCCTTCACTACAGGACAGGATATATTCTTTCGTCAAGGAGAATATGCTCCAGAGAGTCATGGAGGAAAAGAATTACTTGCCCATGAGTTAACTCACGTTGTCCAACAAAATGGTAGTGCGCTTGGGCGTAAATTGCTTCCTGATCAGGGGATAAAAAAAAACAAAATCCAAGCCAAAGCCCTTCTGGGTATCAACCACTAATCCAGCGTAACCCTTTTAAAAAGGTTAAAAAATTCTTTTCCAAAGACAGTGGCGATATAGATAACGGTGGCGAGCAAATAGAACAAATAGAGGTGAACGGGGAGGACTGGAAAAAATACATGGAGTTAGATATCTTGACGATGCAGCCTAGCGATATCATAACGGACAGGCAATTTGGGCATAATTTATATATAAATATCAGATGGTACAACAAATCGCAGAAAAGATTACGCCTTTTGACACCGCCACCATTGGAATATTTTGAGGAAATAACAAAGATCACGACAGACAACGGTGGCAATAGAACTACAGAAATAGAATCGCTGGATCAGTACGCAAACAGGCCAAATTCTAATACTTTCCGTAGCTATGCACTCGGAACTCAGGGCATGATTATAGATCCAGGTAAGTCGCTCACCGCAAGATTTCTTGATCCGCCGCAGATCACAATCACACAAGAGTATAAATCCCGCACAGTTAAGTTCAAAATCGGGTTACAGGGGTCGCAACAGTGGCTAACTGGTGTGCAGCGACTAACGTGCGAGAATAACAAGATCATAGAGCATGAGTTTATCCCAACAAGACTCAGGGCTGGCTAAGAACCACGGCATAGTTAGTTTTATATAACAATAGCTTTGCCAAAATAAGAGCCTAGAAAAATTTTGGCAAAACTGGCAAAATTACCCATAGATAAGCGTTTCGTTTAAAAGATAGTTTGTCATTTCAAACCCTTATACTGCGGTCAATACGTAAAAAAACCTTGTGGTCAACCTTAAAGGAATTTTAGAACTTATTGTTTTTGCCAAACCTCAGAGAATAGCGAGTTAATAGTGAAAGCGTCATCAACTCACCCTCGTAAATTGGCGGGGAGCATCCACTTTTGGCAGAAACACTCAAATAGCAAGTAAACCATTAAGATAAGCACAACGAATAGAGAGGATGTGATTAACACTATCAACATTCCACTGTGCGCCAGAAATTTTAATCCTCGTACCAATTTGTTTAATAGCAGATTCAACTGCTCCAGAACCAATAGAACAGAGTTGTTCAGCCTGGTAATAGGCATAGTTGACAATACGAGAGCGATGTTTTTACTAGATTTGCAATGAAGTTCTTCGCCTGTTTACCTCGGCAATGAAGAAATAAAGCTTGAGTATTATCTACCTGACCTTGCCATAACAGAGCTTCAGCAGCTTTTAGCCGCTTTAAAGAACCGCCAACTTTATAGAGATTTTCTTTGAGGTGATACCAATCTAAAATTTCCCAACGTTCAAAATTTTCACTTTTACCAAACTCTTTGACGAGATTCCACACACCATCATGACCATCACCCAAGCAGACTAACGGATTAACAAGACGCTGGCTATTGACATAATCAACTAATGACTGGTTATCATCAAAAAACGCACCATAGTAAATCCCTTGTAGACGAACAGTTTTATAGTCTCGCCAGTGACAGCCTGCTTTCGGTTGTCCCCTAAGTCGGACTTTTCCCCCATCCACACTCACTTCTGACACAGCTTGTTTTGCTTCGGGTAGCTGAAAATCCTGTTCGAGAACTAGTTTTTGTTGTGTCGTGTGACCAACTTTCACCCCTGTTAATGCCTCAATCTCGATTTCTGCTTTTTGGTATGATTCATTTGCTGATAGCCTTAAACAGCACTTTTGAAGTAATGGACTTAAACGACTTCTTGGCTTTAAACCTAGTCTCATAAGCTGTTTCGCTTTTAATTTCAGTTCCCCTACTAGGCTTTTGATTTTCCTGGTTTTACCTACTTTTGTTCCTGTTTTTTGTTCGATAAAAAAAGGGCTATTTCTGGGCTGACTATTTCTAATACTTGACTGCGAACTGTTTTTTCTATGCCTTCGAGGTCTGTCAGCTTACTTTTATCTGCTTCTTCATACAGCAGTGTTGACAATTCTTGTAAGCAGGCTTTGATCCGTTCTTGTTTCTCTTGGTTCATTGTCAGCGATCGCACTTTCTTTATTTCCCTTTACATTTTCCCATAAATGGTAAATCTTCCAAAACTGGATGCTCCCAATTGGCGAAGGTATTGATATAAACTATTAATTATCTTGCAAAAGTCCCATCAGAAATTAAAGACTCTTGAATAATGACTAATAACGCTTAAGAAGCCGATCGCTGCTGGTTAATTTGCAGTGGAATATTTTCTCGCACTAGTTGCCAAAAGTGTTTGATGGGAGGAATTTGCAGACGGTCTTGAGTTGTCACCATAACGACCCGACGAGTCAAACTCGAACCATCTGCTAAACCACTAGTATTGTTACTGGCCAAGGAACGAATCGCCAGGGTAGGGTCAAGACGAGCTTCTAGTAATGCTGATTGAGGTAGCAAAGCTATCAGTTCTCCTTGGCGCACGACTCCCCGAAAGGCATCTAAGGTATTTACTTCTAAAGCCGCCTGGAGTTTCGCTTCCATACGCTCAAATCTATCTTGTATTAAGCGCTGCATCCCATAACCATCTTTAAAAACCACTTGGGGATAACGAATTAGCTCCGACCAAGGGATGAATTCATATTGTGCCAGGGGATGATTCGCTGCGGTTAAAACTTCTATAGGTTCATCATAAAGCACTTCTACCACCATTTCTCTACTAGTGGTTAAAAAGCGATTATTCATCACAATTGCTAAATCCACCAATCCATCTTTGAGGACTTTGAGAGCGCGATCGCTTCCTAATGAAGTCACTCGCAATTGCACTTCTGGATAATCATGACAAAATTTTTGCAACACTGGTGGTAAGTAAGATCCACATAGGGAGTGAATCACGGCAATGCAAAGTTCTGGTTGCTTTCCGGCAATTAAATCGGCTAATTCTTCTGTAGCAGTCTGCCACTCTTGACAAATTTTGCGGACGCGGGGTAACAAACGTTCACCTCCTAGCGTCAGTTTGGCATGAGTGCTTCTGTGAAACAGTTCTATCCCCAAATCTGCTTCTAATGCTTGAATTTGGCGACTAATCGTCGATTGGGTAACACCGGATGTTCGCGCTGCTTGTTGAAAGCTGCCGGTTTGGGCGATCGCTAGAAAGGCTTGCAACTGCTCTAGGCGCATTTTTATGTAGCCTGAATTACATTTATCAGTTTTATTAAGTTAACGGATTTTTATCCACAATTTAGTAGAGTTTGTTACTTTTGAATTGTTAAATAGCGATTCCTAAGACAAGGTTTTACAGAACCTCAAGCAAATAGCCGTACACTTGCGGATACGGCTGCGATCGCGTCAAATTTGTAAGAGTTGCAGAGGGCACAAACAAAGGCTGTACCCTCCTAAAGTAAGTGTAGTGAATACTATCTGGAGCCAGAACCTTTTACTTCATCGGGATCTCTATAAGCCCGCACTTTTTCGCGATTACGAGCCAGTCCTGCTAAACCAGCTAGACCAAGCAAACCTAGCCAACCGAAATTGAAACCGCGATCGCTAGTTCTTTCAGAGGCTACGACACCTGTATTTCTGTTAGTACCTGTGGCATCAGTGCCAGTACCTGTGGTATCAGTGCCAGTGCCTGTAGTTCCAGTACCAGTGCCTGTAGTTCCAGTACCTGTGGTATCAGTGCCTGTTGTACCAGTACCTGTCGCATCCGAGCCTGTTGTTCCAGTACCTGTAGTTCCACTGCCCGTTGTACCACTGCCTGTGGTTCCAGCGCCTGTAGTTCCAGTGCCCGTTGTGCCACTGCCTGTACCAGTGCCAGTACCTAGACCACTACCCGTTGTGCCACTACCTGTACCTGTAGTTCCAGTGCCCGTTGAGCCACTGCCTGTACCAGTACCAGTACCTAGACCACTACCCGTTGTGCCTGTACCTGTAGTTCCAGTGCCCGTTGTTCCACTACCCGTTGTGCCACTGCCAGTACCTGTAGTTCCAGTACCTGTGCCAGTACCTGTAGTTCCAGTACCTGAGCTAGAGCCACCACTGGCGCCACCACTGCCGGAGCCACCACTGCCGGAGCCACCACTGCCGGAGCCTCCACTCTGGGCAAAGACTGAAGGAGGTAAGGACACAGAAGCGAAACTGATTGCAAAGACAGTAGCTAAAACAGCTTTAGATAAATTCAAAGGCTTCATACTTATGGTTCCTGTTATGTTCTTAGATTTCTGTGGGTGATTGATTTTAAAACCGATATTGTCTACTCAATCCACTGCTAAATAAGTAAATGTTTACTAGAGTTGAGGAGTCTTTCGCCTAGCTTTTTTGGAAAAGTTGAAAGCATTTGAATATCTCCCAGCAACTTACTCTTGGAACTTACTATTGGTCAGATATAGCAAAACAATTCACAATCAGTAATTACTAATTTAGGATTAGGAAACCACGATAAAATCGCTTTTTCACACTAGCTAGATAATGAGTAACAATATTTATTATTAAAATAAATTATTATATTCACTTCTATCAGATTTTTAATTACTTATTGTGAATTATTTTGTAACTGCTACACAGCATAGCTGCTAGTTTTTCGTCTGACTTCTACCATAAGAGTAAAACCATTTATATCGCAGGAATTAATTTGGCATTTTCGTCTATGAGTGTGAAAAAATGCAACCTTTTAGAGCTTGTAATTAAATAAACCTCTTGAAGACGTGAGGCGTAGCTTGCTTTTCCAAAAGAAAGGGTCTACTACAAACTTTTAATTATTTACACCAACCTACTTAAAAACTACAAGCGATCGCTAAGTTAAGCAAGATTTTTTCCTCAATAAATATAATTACTTTGTTGACATTAGCTTTTAGTTATTTGGATATAAAGGAACTAGAGATTATAAGCAGCCCGACGCTGCCAACGGTTGAGGCTCTATTAAGAATACTTCACAATCTTATTTCACCTGAGAGCTTATAACTTCATACTCCAGGTGTGTCTTGCTTTAGACTTAAGGAATACTTTTATTGTCAGTTATAGCGGTTCTCGGTTCAGTAGGTACTTAACCCCACCCTACACGATTAAAAGTTGACACTGAAATTTACCATTCAGCTAAAGCGATCGCTATTCCTTGTTTTAAATCTGGTGTGATTGCGTCATTATTCGCTAACTGCTGTAATTGTTGATATGTGGTTTCCCTATTCAGATTTTTCAGTGCTGCGATCGCATGTAGTCTCACCGATGCATTAGAATCGCCTAACAGCGAAATCAATGGTTCAATTGCCTGCATTTGGCCTAACTGTCCTAAAGACAAGGCGATCGTACTTTTGATACTGGCAATCTCTGTCGCTGGATGGTGCAATCGCAGTATTTGCAGTAAGATTTCGGCGGCTGGTGTAGTTAACTGCGGTTCTTGGACTCGTCCCAAAACTGTGACAATTTCTTGCCACACTGTCTCGGAAGTGCTTTGATTCAGTGCTGTTTGCAAATATTCTAAACTTGATAACGTCCCCATCCAACTTAAAGCGCGGATGGTTTCTAATTGCAGTGTTATCTGTATCTGGGGTGAAATCAGCAAATCAAATAAATATTTGGCAGCGTCATCACTACCAATTCGAGAAAGGGTAACTGCGGCTGCACAACAAACATCAAGGTTAAAGTCGTAAAGTTTGGGTTGCAGTCTTGTTACTAAATCTAATGCTTGATGTAAATCGGGGCGAAAACCTAAACCAAGCACTGCTGCACGCCTTACTGTGGCGGCTGTATCATCCAAAGCTTTTAACAATACTGGCGGTACGCGTTCATCATGAAAACTGCTGAGGGCTTCAATTGCGGCAGCGCGGATTGCTGGTTGTGGATCTTGCACTACACTTAACAGCGGTGTAATGGTTTCTGGCTGCCGAATACAACAAAGCGATCGCACTGCTAACAATCGTGTATTTTCATTTAATAGAAGTTCAGTTAGTGAAGCAATAGCAACAGTACCCATTTGTCCCAGTGCTGTGGCTGCGATCGCTTTGAGTTCTTCATCCTCATCATTTTTGAGTAATTCAACTATTGACGCGATGACTTCTGGGTGTTTAAATTCGCCCAAAGTTCTTGCTGCATACCACCGCAATTCTTCTTCTGCATCTTCATCTTCTAATATTTCAATGAGAGGTGGGATGGCAATATTACCAAAGTGAATCAACACTTTAGTAATTTCCCAGCGTTGCTGAAAATCCCCCATCTCTAAGATTGAAAGTGTTAATTTCAGGAGATATTCTCGATTTTTAACTATCTCTGGATCTTCCGAGTCTCCACCTAAAATTAACTGTTGTAAATATTGAATTAGTGATGACCAATCAGCGGCATTATGTGCTGCCTCGGCTTGTACCAAAAGCTGGTTGATGTTACTCACAATATCTTGCTTTAATATCTTGCTTTAATTATCATCTTCTGCTCCCTAAGAGTGCTGAGTTATGAGTGCTGAGTGGGGAATCTCACTTCTTTACTCAGGACTGGGAACTGGCCCAACGCCCCGGTATCACTAACGGAAAAGAGGAACTATTTTGTCTCCTGCCTCCATTAGCTTGGTTTGACTACAACAGAATTACCCTCAATTTTGGCGGCATAAGTTTTGAGCGCTTCTGTTGCTGGGCCTTTTTGCACTTTACCATCGGCTCCATATTCCGAACCATGACAGGGACAAGCGAATTTTTTGGCATCAGCTTTCCATGCTACAGTGCAACCTGCGTGAGTACAGGTAGGGTTAACAGCAGTTAGAGTTCCTGCTTTAGATGTGCCGACTACCAGCACAGGCCCAGCAGGTGAGTCTTTTGCTAGCAATTGACCTGTTTTATCTAATTCTGCTGATGTACCTACTGTTTGCCAATCTTTAGATACCGGAGTTGTTGGAGAAGAACAAGCTGCGATCGCTACAGGTAGAGAACTCGCAATCAAACCTAAACCTACCCAATTAATAAAGTCACGACGTTTCATAGCTACTGAAATAATATCTAAGTTTTAGCTAACATCTGCCACTCAATTTTGGATTTTAGATTTGAGATTAATCTATGGCGATCCAAAATTGCTTCAGTCATCTCAAATACCGTTGATTGAGGGTTTTACATCGTTCATTGGTGACTCTAATGTAAAAAATGCATACTCTTCATGCGTTTTTTGGGAATTTTCCTAAAAAACGTAACATTTTATACGATTTTAACAAAAATATCATCTTAAGTTATGAGTATCGAAATTGTTACATGAACATTATCTAAACCTGCTTGACAAATTCCCAAGATGTAAATGGCCACAAGTTTCCTTTAACTAACCACGGATTTGAAGTTTCGCGTAGGAATGTTCTTGAGTAAAAATAATCAGCCGTAGTTAAATAATTAAGTTTTTATTCCCTAGCCCTCGTAGATACAGCACCTGATGTAACTACGGATTGATTGGTATTGGGAAATTACGACCACAGTTCCCGATCATATCAGTAATTTGCAACGATATTTAGCCTCATGACAGACACAGCAACTACCACTAACCTTAATAAGTTCGAGAAATTAAAAGCAGAAAAAGATGGACTCGCCATCAAGAGTGAGATAGAGGAATTTGCCGCTTTGGGTTGGGAGGCGATGAACGAAACAGATCGCGATCATCGACTCAAATGGGTAGGCGTGTTTTTTCGCCCAGTTACCCCAGGCAAGTTTATGATGCGGTTGCGGATGCCTAACGGTATTCTTACCAGCAACCAGATGCGTGTTTTAGCCCAAGTAGTGCAGCGTTACGGTGATGATGGTTGCGCTGATATTACTACCAGACAAAATATTCAATTACGGGGGATCAGAATTGAAGATTTACCAGATATCTTTAATAGATTTCACGCAGTTGGTTTAACCACTGTGCAGTCAGGGATGGATAACGTCCGCAATATTACAGGCGATCCTGTGGCGGGGTTAGATGCAGATGAGTTGTACGACACGCGAGAGTTGGTACAGCAAATTCAAGATATGCTCACCAATAAAGGGGAAGGAAACCCAGAATTTAGCAACTTACCACGGAAGTTTAATATTGCGATCGCAGGTGGACGAGACAATTCGGTTCATGCTGAAATTAACGATTTAGCTTTTGTGCCAGCATTTAAGGAGGGAACAGGGGACAGGGAACAGGGAACAGGGCAAGAATTTTCCCAATCACCAATATTCGGATTTAACGTTTTAGTTGGTGGCTTTTTCTCAGCTAAACGTTGTGAGGCGGCGATTCCTCTAAATGCTTGGGTGGCTCCAGAAGATGTAGTAGCTTTATGTAGAGCGGTTTTGGAAGTGTTTCGAGACCATGGACCGCGTGCTAATCGGCAAAAATCGCGCTTGATGTGGCTAATCGATGAATGGGGTTTAGATAAGTTTCGAGCAGAAGTAGAAAGCCGTTTGGGTAAATCATTATTACCCGCAGTACCTAAAGACGAAATCGACTGGGAAAAACGCGACCACATCGGGGTATATAAACAAAAACAATCAGGATTAAATTACGCAGGCTTAAACATTCCTGTCGGTCGGTTGTACGCCGAAGATATGTTTGAAATTGCTCGTCTGGCAGAAGTTTACGGCACTGGCGAAATCCGTTTTACAGTTGAGCAAAACATTGTTATCCCCAATATTGCTGAGTCGCGTTTAGCAACATTTTTAACAGAGCCTTTGCTGGAAAGATTTTCTATCGATCCAGGTTTGCTGACGCGATCGCTAGTATCTTGCACAGGCGCACAATTTTGCAACTTTGCCCTCATCGAAACCAAAAACCGCGCCCTGGCAATGATTAAAGCTTTAGAAGAAGATTTAACCTTCACCAAACCAGTGCGAATTCACTGGACAGGTTGCCCCAACTCCTGCGGACAACCCCAAGTTGCAGACATCGGCTTGATGGGAACTAAAATTCGCAAAAATGGCAAAACCTTGGAAGGTGTTGACATATATATGGGCGGCAAAGTTGGTAAAGATGCCCATTTGGGAACTTGCACCATCAAAGGCATAGCCTGCGAAGACTTACAGCCATTATTGCAAGATTTACTAATCAAAAACTTCGGGGCGAAACTCAAGCAAGAAGCCTTACTAGTTGGTAACTATTAGTACTTCTCGGGGGTATTGGGCATTGGGCAAAACTCATACTTCAAACTTTAAGGCTTAACCTTCAAACTTTAAGACTTAACCCTCGACCTTTAAGACTTAACCCCCGACCTTTAAGACTTAACCTTTGACCTTTAAGACTTAACCTTCGACCTTTAAGACTTAATCTTTGACCTTTAAGACTTAACCTTCGACCTTTAAGACTTAACCCTCGACCTTTAAGACTTAATACCAATTCAATTAATGATTGCAACACATCCTTGGGTAAAGACGCGATGAATCGCGTCTCTACAAATGGTCTATTTGTCGCATTCTTTTTTCCAATTGGTATAACCTTCGATCTTTAAGGCTCATCTTCGGCTACCTCTTCACCGTATTTTATTCAATTAGAAAGATTGGAATGCTTAAAAACTTATTTTCATTCAGCGATCGCTACCGAATCTTACATCAGACTTGGTTTGCTTTCTTTCTCACCTTTGTTTGTTGGTTTAACTTTGCCCCCTTCGCTACAACTATTGGCAGAGAACTACATTTAGCACCAGAGCAAATCAAAACTTTAGGCATCTGTAACCTCGCCCTGACAATTCCCGCACGACTAATTATTGGGATGCTTCTGGATCGTTTTGGCCCCAGAATCACCTACTCAATACTGCTGATGTTTACGGTTATTCCCTGTTTGGCGACGGCGCTAGCGCAAGACTTTAATCAACTAGTCATCAGTCGCTTGCTGATGGGGATTGTCGGCTCTGGGTTTGTTGTGGGTATCCGCATGGTGGCGGAATGGTTCGAGCCGAAAGAGATGGGAATTGCCCAAGGTATTTATGGCGGTTGGGGAAACTTTGGGGCTTTTGGCGCAGAATTTGCCTTGCCGATACTTGCAGTTTCTACGAGCTTTTTCGCTGGTGGTGCTTCTAACTGGCGGTTTGCGATCGCACTTACAGGGATTATTGCAGCCATCTACGGCGTAATTTATTATAACAACGTCCAAGATACGCCCACAGGTAAAGTCTACAAGAAACCTAAGAAAAATGGTTCTCTAGAAGTAACCAGCATTAAAAGCTTCTGGGCGATGATTGTCTCAAATTTTGGTTTGATATTCGCTCTAGGTTTATTAGCTTGGCGCTTAGAACAAAAGAATATTCACTTCCTAACTTTGAGCCAAATGTATCTGACTTGGTTGCTATTAGCAGGATTATTTGCTTACCAAAGTTACAAAGCTTGGCAGGTAAACCGAGAACTTCTAATTGGCAAGAAAACCTACGCTCCATCTCAACGTTTCCAATTTGGTCAAGTAGCCTTACTAGAATTCACTTACATAACTAGTTTTGGTAGCGAACTGGCAGCCGTTTCCATGCTTCCGGCATTCTTTGAAAAAACCTTTGCTTTAGAACATGTTGCCGCTGGGATGATTGCCGCTACCTATCCCTTCTTAAACTTGATTTCTCGTCCCAGCGGTGGCTTAATTTCTGATAAATTTAACTCCCGTAAATGGACAATGACAATTATCAGTGCTGGCATTGGTGTTAGTTATTTGATGGCACATTTTATTAGTAGTAGCTGGCCGATTCCGGTAGCGATCGCAGTGACAATGTTTGCCGCCTACTTTGCCCAAGCTGGCTGCGGTGCGACTTACAGCATCGTCCCCCTAATTAAAAAAGAAGCCACTGGACAAATTGCCGGTAACGTCGGAGCTTACGGTAATTTTGGCGGCGTAGTTTACCTGACAATTTTCAGCTTAACCGACGCCCCAACTCTATTTTCCACAATGGGTTTAGCTGCATTAGTCTGTGCTTTTATGTGTGCCTTCTTCCTCAAAGAACCAAAAGGTTCCTTTGCCGCTACATTTGAAGGTGAATTACCAGAAACTGCAACGAAAAACCCTATCTTCTTAACTGAAGAATAATTAACTATCAAATCTCAATTAGGTAACTTTACACTTCATCCTTCCATAGCAATCCTAATTCCTGAAAATCTCCTTTTTTTCTCTCTGCACTCTCTGCGTCTCTGCGGTTCGTTAAAAAAATTATAAAAAAACGAACCGCCAAGAACGCAAAGGAATAAGAGTTTCAAAGAGTTTTTGCGTAACACACAAATTTCTCAAACTTTCGCTATATCTGAGGTTGCAGAAATCAAAATAACAAGTACAACTGCCATGAGTGAATTTACCAAAACTCTCTGTCCCTACTGTGGTGTTGGCTGCGGTTTAGAAGTTTCACCTCCAGCCCAACTTGGCAAAGCAACTAATCGAGATAGCCAAGGAAATCCAACTTGGCGAGTGCGGGGAGACAAAACCCATCCATCCAGTCAGGGGATGGTTTGCGTCAAAGGCGCAACGATCGCAGAATCTTTAGATAAAAATAGATTACATTACCCAATGGTGCGAGACTCATTAGATCAAGAGTTTCGCCGCGTTAGTTGGGATGAAGTTTTTGATCTCATCACCAAGCGTATTCAAACTATCCGCTTCACCCAAGGGCCAGAAGCCTTATGTATGTATGGTTCCGGTCAGTTTCAAACCGAGGATTACTACATAGCCCAGAAACTCATGAAAGGCTGTCTGGGTACTAATAATTTTGATGCCAACTCTCGCTTATGTATGTCTAGTGCTGTGGCTGGCTACATTCAAAGCTTTGGCTCAGATGGGCCCCCATGCTGTTACGAAGACTTGGAATTAACCGACTGTGCATTTTTAATTGGTACTAATACGGCTGAATGTCATCCCATCGTTTTCAATCGGCTGGAAAAATATCACAAAAAGAACCGCAAAGTCAAAATGATTGTGGTCGATCCCCGTCGCACACCAACCGCAGAAGCGGCTGATTTGCATTTAGCCATTCGTCCTGGTACAGATATCGACTTAATGAACGGTATCGCCCATTTGTTGATGCGCTGGAACTACATTGATACGATGTTCATGGACGACTGCACCAGCAACTTTCCCGCTTATGCTGAAGTAATTCGCCATTATCCGCCAGAAGTGGTAGCTCGTCAATGTGGAATCAGCATTGAAGATTTAGAAACAGCAGCCCGCTTATGGGGTCAATCTGAGCGGGTATTGTCTCTGTGGTCAATGGGTGTAAATCAATCCTCAGAAGGAACAGCTAAGGTTAGAACGATTATTAACCTGCACTTGATGACTGGACAGATTGGCAAACCTGGGGCTGGCCCTTTTTCCCTCACTGGTCAACCGAACGCGATGGGAGGACGGGAAGCCGGAGGTTTGGCGCATTTATTACCGGGTTATCGGGCGGTGAAAAATCCTCAGCACCGTGCAGAAGTTGAGGAGTTTTGGGGACTCAAACCGGGACAAATTTCGCCGAATCCCGGTTTGACTGCTTGGGACATGATTACTGGTTTGGAAAATGGCGCTGTAGAATTACTGTGGATTGCAGCTACTAATCCCGCTGTGAGTATGCCAGATTTAGAGCGGACTAAAAAGGCATTGTTGCGATCGCCTTTCACTATTTACCAAGATGCATATTATCCCACAGAAACCTCTGCCTACGCTCACGTTCTATTACCAGCAGCCCAATGGGGTGAAAAAACTGGCGTGATGACAAATTCTGAACGCGTGGTAACTCTGTGTTCAGGATTTCGCCAACCGCCAAGAGAGGCTAAAGCAGATTGGGAAATTTTTGCCGAAGTTGGACGTAGACTAGGTTTTGAGAAAGAATTTGCCTTTGCTAACTCTGCTGAGGTTTACGCTGAGTTTGTCAAACTAACTAAAAATCGCCCCTGTGAGATGACAGGTATTAGCCACGCGCAATTACAAGCAGAAGGCCCAACTCAATGGCCTCATCCAGACGAAAGTAGAGACGCGATTAATCGCGTCTCTAACAAACGCCTTTACACCAATCTCCGCTTCCACACCCCTGATGGACGCGCTCGATTTGGGGCATATTACTCCAAGGGATTGGCAGAACCACCAGACCCAGATTATCCTTTTGTGCTAACTAATGGACGACTTTACGGACACTGGCATACGCAGACACGCACCGGTCGAATTGAAAAAATTTGCAAAATGCATCCCGAACCGTTTATTGAAATTCATCCCCGTGATGCTGCTCGGCTAGGTATTATCGATAACATGGATGTAGAAGTGCGATCGCGTCGTGGTAAAGCCAAGTTTCCTGCTAAAGTGACAAAAGCGATCGCACCTGGTACAGTTTTTGTCCCTATGCACTGGGGTTCGCTGTGGGCAGATAATGCCGAAGCCAATGCCCTCACCCATCCAGAATCTTGCCCTGATTCGCTGCAACCAGAATTAAAAGCCTGTGCTGTGCAGTTGATACCAATTTCGGTGGAAGTTCCCATCAAAAATCATCAACTCCAGTCCTCACAATGGTAAGCTGCAAAGTGTAACTCGAAAGTAGTAATTTATAATCACCAATAAGTAATTTCGTCAATAATCAATAGTCAATAGTTATTATCATTTTTTATAACTCTCTAATGTTGGCTGTTACCAATTACTATATCTAAGGGGTCACAATCTCTAGTAACAAGAGGTTTGACAAACGGAAATGGTAAGTTTTTTGATATGTCTAAGAGTTGCAAAACTGAATTACGAATTACGAATTACTTTAATCCTCTAGATTTATCTATGGGATTTTCTTTTATTTTAGAATTGGGTGCAGCAGATGAAAAAACTAGTGAGGCGAATTCTAGGAGTTACCACAGATGAAAACTTCATGCACATCATTGAAAACATAGAAGTGCTAGTTTCTAAAGTTCTATCTATTTTTATGGTGGTCGTAATTTTGGTAGCGATCGCAGATTTAGGAGTCTTTATTTTTAAAGAATTATTTACAATACCTTATGGGAAGTTTAACACAACCCTATATAAGGTTTTCGGTTTATTTTTAAATATTTTAATTGCCTTAGAAATTTTAGAAAATATTACAGCCTATTTACGAAGACACGTTTTTCAAGTTGAATTAGTTATTGTCACTTCTTTGATTGCTGTTGCCAGAAAAATTATTATTCTTGACTTAGAAAAAATTGGAGGTCTTGATATAATTGGTTTAGGTGTAGCTATTCTTGCCTTATCAATTAGTTATTTGATAATTCGTCTCAGTAATTCAAAAGATGCAAGTTAATTGAAGGAGGCAGGAGGCACCAAACAACAGTATAATCAGCTAATTTTAAATACTTTCTTATGACAGATTTTTTTCAATTTGAAGCAGACTTTGTTGATTCTCTGCGTTGCATCCCCATGCAGGTGCGTTGTAAATTAGATACCTGTGGCATCAAGCTAAAATTGCCTGACTGGAATCAAATGACGACAGATGAACGGCAAGCTTTAGTCGAATTACCTTGCACTACAGAAACGGAAATTCAGTCTTACCGCGAGCATATCGAGCAATTAATCATACAACGCACAGGTGTACCAGCTACAAAATTGCCCATCGAGCCTCATCCTGCATGGCTAGACTCTGCCACTGTACCAGCTAGCCTTCAGGAAAAAGCTCAAGAAATAGGTGTAACCTTGACACAGCAAAATTGGTCAGCTTTAACACCTTTACAGCGTTTTGCTTTGATTAAACTCAGCCAGCCAGGACATGAAAACAAAAACTTTAAAAGAGCGATCGCAGAATTTCATCTGCTTTAATTAGACAATAGTCGTTAACAGAAAAAATCTGTAGGGTGCATTACACTTTGTTAACTTGCCGCTCTCAAATGATACATTACAACACTAGCTGTGTTGTAATGTATCAAAAATTCATGTAGATGCTAACGAATAAAATAGCTGACTCTAAATTAATATTTACTTTATATAGCGTTTCCTAATAAGAGTGGGGTTAAACATACCTCACCCGGATAAAGCTGTGCTTTATCTCTCCTCTTTGTGAGTTCCCACAAGGGTTTCAATATGTACTTCATGCACCGGGGAACCGCTATAAATAACTATTGAATAGAAAGATGAGGGTAACAAATTATATGGCTGCAAAAAAACTTTTGATGCTCGTTGGCGACTATGTAGAAGACTATGAAGTGATGGTTCCTTTCCAGGCATTACAAATGGTGGGACACACTGTCGACGCAGTTTGCCCCGACAAAAAAGCTGGCGATAAGGTACGGACAGCAGTTCATGACTTTGAAGGAGATCAGACTTACAGCGAAAAACCCGGACACAATTTTACTTTAAATGCAACGTTTGCAGAAGTAGAAGCCACAAACTACGATGCCTTAATCATTCCTGGAGGACGCGCACCAGAATATATCCGCCTCAATCAGCAGGTACTAGAAATAACCCGTCACTTTGCCCAAGCGAATAAACCGATTGCTGCCATCTGCCACGGCTTGCAGGTATTAGCTGCTGCTGATGTACTGCAAGGCAAAAGATGTACTGGCTATCCTGCTTGTAGCCCAGATATCAAGAGTGCTGGAGGAATCTATGTTAATATCCCTGTTGATCGGGCAATAGTTGATGGTAACTTGGTGACAGCACCAGCTTGGCCTGCTCACCCACATTGGCTAGCAGAATTCCTCAAAGTACTTGGAACTAAGATTGAACACCCGGAACTGACTACAGTTGTTTGAGACAAGATACCGGAAATATTTTGGTTCATTTCATAACAGTTTCTTCCCCTACTCCCTACTCTAAAAGAGCTTTGGCAAAAACAACTGACAACAGACGACTGAAAATTATATATTTTTGAAATGGAACTAAATGCAGTAAAAAATACTATTTTTTAATAAATTGCAGTAGCTTTAATTTGCAGCTACGATGTCAAAAGTACAGCATCGAGACAATCTGATTTATCCGCGTAACAAGCCAGTTTTAGGACAAACTCTCAGCAGATGGAATACTTCTTTACATGAGGTGAAACAATTTGAAATTTTGCATCAATAATTTTAAATTTCTTAGCAGTAAGTGAAGCTATAGTGGATTTAGCAATGCTGCTGCTAATGTGGCTAAGGTTAGTCCTGCTGCCAAATTATGTGAAGAATTAGTTTAGAAAAGCACTCTAACTCGATGACAGGCAAAAACGCAAGACATAATGCATTTCTGCGGCTAGTGTCTGGTAATGGGGCAGCTTTGGGAGCAGAATCTCGCTACTCGCTGCCCCCCAGTAAAGAGATGGTAATTGGACGCGACCCCAGCTGCCAAGTTGTCTTGGATGCCATGATGTACCGAATGGTATCTCGTCGTCATGCAGTGGTTCGTCCCCTCTCTCTATCCCCAGATAGCAAATTTAGCTGGGTGCTTTGTGACTTGAATAGTGCTAATGGCACTTATTTGAATGGACAACGCTTATATGAATGTCAGGAATTACACCCAGGCGATCGCATTTCTCTAGGTGCTGATGGGCCGCAATACATYTTTGAATACGAGTATACCTCACTGACTCCGGCGACGACAGTAAACCAAGTTACACCACTGCCTTCGGCGACGAACTACCACAACCACACGCAATTAAAGCAGCCAGATTCTGTTAGCTTCACCCAGCTTTTTCCGATTATTTCCACTGGTAAAGATTTAACTAGTAAAGCTTACCTTGTACCGGGAATACTGACCGTAATTTTTGTGGTGCTGATGTTCGCTACAGTTGGTCGGCCCCAAGCTAATCAAGTGATCGTAGCAAGTTATATTGCTTTTGCTGCCTACTATTTTGTTTACCAACTTTGCGGGAAACAGAAGCCTTGGTGGGTGCTAATGGCTACGTCATTGGGTACAATCCTGATTTTGCTCAGTCCGCTGTTGGATCTATTTATTTTCGTATTTCGCGGTATCCTGCCTGGAAGTTTGCCCACACCACAAGAATCTATCACCTTCACAGAGTTGCTGGTGCGGATGTTTTTTGGCGCTGGGTTGATGGAGGAATTACTCAAGGCATTACCTGTACTAGGGGCTTTTGCCATCGGTAGAATGTTGTCTTCACCTTGGCGAGAACGCATCGGTATTTGGGAACCTCTAGATGGTATTCTCCTGGGAACGGCTTCTGCTGTCGGGTTCACTCTCTTGGAAACCCTCGGTCAGTATGTGCCTGATATCACTCAAAATGTCACACAACAGGTGGGTATAGGGGCTGCTGGTCAACTGGCAGGTTTACAACTGCTAATTCCGCGAATTTTAGGCTCTGTAGCCGGACACATGGCTTATAGTGGCTACCTGGGTTATTTTATCGGGTTGGCTGTCCTCAAACCTAGTAGAAGTTGGCAAATTCTGTCTATTGGCTATTTGAGTGCCTCTGCGCTCCACGCTCTCTGGAATGCTACAGGGTCAATCAATGCCTTGCTGTTGGTAGTTGTTGGAGTGTTATCTTACGCCTTTTTGATGGCGGCAATTCTCAAGGCACGGGCACTGTCACCAACGCGATCGCAAAATTTTGCTACCCGATTTCTGGGCCCAAAATAGGAGATGAAATCAATTCAAAATTATAACCTTACAGGCAAGTAAGCTAGCGCAGCGTCTTGTAGATAAGAAAAAGACAGGGGAGATGAGAGAGAACAACCAATGCCCAATGGTTAAATATTTATGTCTTGAGATAGATGGTCTAGTTTGAAAATTAGCGTACTGTTACTTTAGTGTAGGTAAATTGTATCTACAAAAAAAATAAAAATCATTCAACTTTTTGCAAAACTCTTGATTTTCGACTCTATATCCTTGCGTAAGGAAAACCAACATCTTTGCAAAAAACACCTCTGAATCGAGTGAACGCAAAGCGCGGGTTACACGAACACAACGCATAATGAAAACTTTTGCTACTCCCTATTTCCTACTCTCCATTCACCATTCATAGTTCTGGCTGAGACTTGTTAAGTTCAGTAAAAGCATAAGAAGCGATCGCTAAACTAACCTTTGCTTTCTCTACTTCTGATAAAGCTGTCCACTCGCTATTTTGAAGATTACTGAGTGCAGATGCCGGATTTTGCGATTCGCTACTTCGCATAGCGTAAGCAAAAGGACGAGCCAGAACGATCAGGTCTTCTGTTCCCCAAGTTGGCAGTACTGTCTGAACGCACTCAACCAGTTGCTCGCTGATTAATTGGCGAGCAGCAAACATCTCAGCCGCTTTGCTGGCGATGGTGTTAAGCAATATTTGGGGGACACAGGCAGAAAAATTTGTACGCAATTTTTCTTGAAGGTTAAGCACTACTGCCTGTTGTAAGTTATGATTGTGGTCAGGTGTAGGAGTAATACTAGTCCAAAGTGTATCTAGATGTCCGTAAAAATCTTGCGATCGCCTCATTAATTCTTCATCAAGCAAATCTTCCATTCCGAACTGTTGTTCTAGTTCTTGAAAATAAGCTTCTGATTCCTGATCACCTGGATTCCAGGGATAGTTAGCATCCTCTGGTTCTAGTAACGCTTCTAAGAACTCTAAATCTACTTGAGATGGCAAAGATGAGAAAGTATCTGAGCCGTTAATTTTGTGAGCCATATTTTCTTTCCTCATGATTATTTGGTGGTCATGATTATTTGGTGGTATTGACAGCTACAAGTTCTAAGAGGAGATTTCCGCAAAAACTGTTGATTTTTTCTCTAAAAAAAACAGATTTTAAAAGCTAATGCTAAAGGCTCAAATTGATTTATGCAATAGCTCCGCTAGGAGTCTTCAATCACAAACTCCCAGGTCTCACCTCTAGCACTTCCAAACTTTAACTGCATTCCCGATTTCAAAGGGACTTCCTCTCGGAGGATTTGTTGCCAGCCATTAGGACCTAAAAACCAGGTTGTGCCGTAGGTGGAAAAATCTTGCAAGTAATAAGTTCGCATTAGTGTAGCATCAGTCAGAGTGTTGCGGCAGAAGATTTCGGCGTGGCGTTTGGATACAGATGGTTCGGGGATGACAATATCATTATCTTTCGTGCGGCCGATGCGGGTAACTCCATAACGCAGTAGCCAAGTTTTACCTTTTGGAGTCAGCGATCGTAAACTTGCAGTTGGAAGCGAGGAACCGACATCAGGAATGGCTGTATCTGGTAGTTCCGTAATACCTTCATCCAGACTCTTAATCAGTTCGCCATTAAAATCTGGATGCAGGTAGAGAACAGGCAAAGTCCAAGCAGGTTGATTAAATTTATACAGTGTTAACAACTCTTGCCTAGCCTGTGCTACTGCTTCATCAATTGGCTTGTGCGATCGCAAAGCTTCGGTAAAGGCTTGAATAAAACTGTGGCTTTCATGGTCAGCGATTTCATCGCGCATCCCCAAAACCGCAGGCACACCATGACGAATCAATACTTCTGCTAAACTACTGGCAGGGATAGCTTGATGATTGCTCGCAGCTGGTTGTGCGCCCCAACAGGCGTTAAAAACCGCTAATTTCACACCTGTACGGGTCAATACTTGCGCCAATTCTATCCCATTGAGGGGCATATCTGCTCGCAAAAACAGTAACCCTCCGTCTGGGTCTGGCAAACCATGTCCAGCATAAAAGAAAACATTGTATTCTTTGGTTTCTAATTCATCAATCAACTGTTGTGGAGTTGGTTGAATGAGTTGATTCACTACACAAGGTGCATATCTTTGGGAGTTACCAGGCGTATCTGCAAGAGCTTGCTGTAAGATAGCGCCTTCTTGTTCTAGTTGCAGCTTGTCATCATGACCTAAAACCAGCAAAATACTTAAAGCTTGGTCAGTTCGCAAATGCGGTAAAGCGTCAACTTCTGTGGTGGTGCGACTAAATAACAAATCTTGCGAGAGAGACATCGCCGATTGACCTGGCTCACGCTGCATAATTTCCCAAGGGAAAGCGATCAGATCCGGGTCGCGAATTTCTAGTCGAAAGCGCAAACGTGTATGCTGTCCCATCGCAATCCCGCGACTGCGTTCTAGACTACCAAGAATTTGCCCGTCGAATACCCAACGCCATAAATTCATTCCCAAGTATTGCATCAGACGACTGCTGTAGGGACCAGTAGGTTGACCTGAAGGGGATGAAATCCAATCTATGGGGAATAGGTTGCTCTTTTGAGATGTTGAGTTTGGGGAAATATCTAGGCGACCATGACCAGCAAACATCTGCTGCCATTCTTGCCACACTTGGGTAAGTTCAACAGGCCATACACAGTCATGTAAAACGTAGCCACTGGGATAGGGAGCCTTGACCACCCAAATGGCGAAGTTGTCAGTGCCAGTGTTTAGGAGACGGGCGATCGCCAAATTCAGGGATGGCATGGATTCATTAAATTAAAAGTTAAAAAAAATAATTTCAAGAGAAGAAGAAAACAGATACGCCAGAATTCAGAATTCAGAATAAATGAGTAGGGATTTAAACCCGACATTAATTGTGTTGCACCAAATTAGAAATACGGTAGGGGTTTTGAACTTGGATATTCATCCACCAGTAGTACATAATTCATTCTGTTAGCGGTAGCAGGGCGTTTAGCCCATTCTGACTCCTGACTCCTAAATTCTGTTTTGATAACAATTCTCCAGGGTGAAAATTTTCTATTTTTTGACCTTGTAAGTTTTTTAATCTGAATTGTTACCTGTTATTATTCCAGGTTTTTACCAGTTTATCGAGTATTTGATTAAGTTGGACTGGTGTCAGATGGTTCGGTAACTGGCGGTTGCGTGACAGTTCTACATGGATTTGGTGCATCTGATTGTAAAACAATGCCAAAACGGTTGATCTGGGAGGAGTTTAACAATACAGTAGCTGGCAAAAGTTTTGAATTTGGTGGAACTGAGGTAGTTACCTCTGGGTTATTAATCTTACCTGGAGTTTGTGTACTTTTATTAGCACAGACTCGCATAGACACCAAAAAACTCCCAGAAGCAGGATTTGGATTTGATTTTTTTTCAATAACTTCTAAAAAAGTCCCACGGGGAAGTGATTGGTTTTTTCCCCAGGATATGTCATTGTTGGTTTTAATGACCCAACCAGGAGAAAGATTAGCCAGCGATCGCGGTGTAGGTGTTGCTTCGATGCCAGGATTTTGAGTTTGTAAGGGATTGGAAAAAATTGGAGAGGTTCCTCGCAGTTGCCTGACGAACAATCCTAAAAAACCTGCTGCTAGCACAAATATTAATGGAACTATCCACTGTAAGGGGAATTGACGACTTTTAGCAGGTTCAGTGTCTGGAATCACCTGAGTCTTGTGGTTTGGGCTGCCTAAAACTGTCGCATCTGTTCCTCTGGATGCTAAATCAACAGTTTTGGCAGAATAACTCTGGGGAATCACTGCTTGGATGGTGATTTCTGGTTCCCAATATTGGACTTGATAGTGAACTAAAGCGACGGTGACATTATCATGTCCATTTTTAGTATTAGCAATTTCGACTAATCTATCGGCAACAGTTGCTATATTTGCTTCTCCAATTAAAATTGGCAAGATTTCTGTTTCCCAGTACTCTTCTACCCGATCGAAGTCACTCAAACCATCGGATGTGAGCAGAAAAACAGCATCTTCATCGAGCATAAACCGTCCCGAAGTGGGATGCAATGAAGTGCTAGAACCCATCCCCAAAGCTTGGACGAGAGAGCCAGCGGCACTCTGTTGTACTGCCTCGCGGTAAATGGCATAACCTAGCCGCACTTCGCGAGAGGCGACATCATCATCGAGGGTAACTTGATAACAGCCGTGGCGTGTAATCCAGTAAGCACGACTATCGCCGACGTGGGTAATGTACATTTCATGAGCAACAGGCAATGCCATGACTAAAGTCGTGCCCATGCGTTGACGCCCTTGGCGATTTTCACTGTCATTGCGCTGACTGATTTTGTCATTGGCCATTGCCACTGCCTTATCTAGGTCATTCAGCAGCATTGAAGGATCTATGTGATCGTAGGGAACCTTTGTTAGTTGCTGTACCTGCTGCTGGATTGTTTCAATGGCTAAATTTGAGGCGACATTGCCGCCCTCGTGCCCACCGATGCCATCACAGACAATTGCTAAGGCTGTTGGCTGGGGTGGTTTGCTCACTAGAGTACCACTGGGGGGGCTACAGGCATCTTCGTTACGTTGACGACTTGGCCCGGTGTCGGTTTTGGTGATAATTTGGATCGTGGGTGTTTGCGATCGCCCTAACCCAGCCAGTCCCCGATCTAAAACTCCGATTAATTGATCGGTGGAATTAATTTCTCCCTGAATTAAAGCCAGGCTAACGCGATCGACAAATTCCGCGATCGCTGGTTTGGCGGTGCTGACCAACTGCTGCCAAAATTCACCTAATTGCGGCAATTCTGGTGATGTGGTGCTGTCAAAACGCAATTCCAACAACCGGACTAACGATCCTTCCACCCGTAACACATCAGAGTCAAGTAAGCTAGAGGCGACACCTTCACTCACAAGAGGTTGCCACAGATGAGCTATTTGCCATAACCAATTCAGTTGGCGCATTGATGTTGCATCATGCCAAGCAGTAGTTAACTCGCTGCCCAAATGCACTTGTTGGATAGTGTCATCTACTAATAGTGGCGGTTTTTCTAAGAGTAATATTTCTCGGTGTGAAGACCCATCAGCAACAAAAAGCACTCCATATACCTGTGGTACGTGTAAACGGTAGGGAATCAGTCTCAGGTAGGCTTTTAGAGGCTGTAAATTATCTAACTCAGGCGTTAGCGCTAATAAACCAGGCTTCGTATCTAAAAGAACAAATTTATCAAGGATTAAATAGCGATCGGCTAATATTTCTCCAGGGCTACCCACACTTGGGCTATCTACCACAGCCCAGAGATAAGTTTTGGGTAGAGGCGTCGAACATCGCTGGCAAAACTTGTGAGTCAGGGGGTTGGCAGCCTGACAATTTTCGTTTGGACAGTAGAGCGTTGCCGCGTCATTTTCCATATTTTTCGCACCGATCAGCGATTGGCAATTTCTTTAATAGCATTAGTAGGGACAATCTAGACCGCTCATCTTTCTTAAACTTGACATACCCAGACTTTAGATGATGATTTTAGCTGGCGGATATCAGCAGGTGCTAATACTTTATCCGAATCCAAAAAATACGCTCCTAACTCAACCCTACAGCCTAATCATAGCTTCTATTGCCCTGTGACTCTTCATCGCCAAAGCAACTAACTCCAACCCTGTCACCACAGCATAACCCAAGCATAACTGCGCGATTTGTTTTTACTAAATTACCCCATCATTAACAGGCAGAGAATGTTGGTATTTATTTAGTTTATAAGTAGGATAGCAAGAATTAACTTTAATTTAAGAATTAAGAATAGCAAATATTAATTTTGGCAAAAGTACCTGATAAATGCAGTGACTCTAAAATCTCTTTCGGACTGCTGTTAGTGGCAGGGGGGGTTAGCCAGTGCTGAGTTAAGAAGTACAGACAATCATAGGGGCACAACATGTTGTGCCCCTACCCTTGTACTTTATTTACCTGAAATACGCTGGATGAATTTTTCCACTTTCAGCAGAGACACTTTTAACTCAGCAATCTTTGTACAGAAGGGTTCAGGCAGCCCGCTACCAACTCATTGGCTTATTGCTTGTCGTCAATGGCAACTTGAGGGACTCCCATGCTGTAATTAGTAACACGGGCAGAAAGATTGTAGCTGACTTCGCCGAGTTGCAGAAGCGATCGCAGATAATGCTCTAAGTCTGACCCTATACGGCGCAAGTTATAGTCCGTGAGGTCTGCGCCACTAGATGCTTCTACTAGTTCATCAAATTTTCGATAAATTTTTTGCAGTGCATCTTCATTCCAATTAAATTCGTTATCTGGGTCAACATCTAAGGTTAAGACTTGTTGACTAGGAACTAGATCGCCATCCCGGTCAATTTCACCTGCAAAAATGCGGATATGCCTGGTTGTGGACTTGAGCAGCATCGGGTTATCCATAAAAAGGTGTAAGATTTGCGTGGATTACACTGAAATTATTGTAGACCTTATATCCGAGCTTGAATGCTCTCAATTTAAAAGCTTTGAATGCTGTTTTAAAAGGGTACATTGAATGGGCATAAGTAAAAATATCACCTTTGCTGATGAGTTTGCTACTTGTGTTATGAGTTGAAGATATATTTAACTGCTAGTACTGACAGTAGTCGAATTATTTTTCTGTAAAAATTAATTGTTAGAGTATTTTCATTTGGTCTACAAATCTGACTTACTGCTAAGATTTTTGGGCTTGATTAAGTTCAAAAGACGGTAGGATAAGGCACTCAGCAGGAACAATTTGATCTGTGTACTTTTTTTATAGAGAACAAAAGTTTTGACATTAATAATTATGCCGATCAATTTATCCTGAATTTTATATTGCAAAAAACGTACATCAAGTAATTTCACTGAATCGTGCTACATCTACTGCTGGCATTAAGAAACTCAAAAAAAATCAGCGGTTTTACTTACGTATAAACACCAAAATTAGAGTAACAAGTCAAACTGTTATTGACGTTCACATAAAGTTGATGTAAAAACCTTTAAAAAGGTTGAACAACTTCTTACAGAAACTTTATTGTGTAGAATCTTAAAAACTGAATAATAGTTATGGCTTACCATAAGCTACATCTGGCACAGAAACGTCAAAATCTAGACACCGAAAATCTAGCTTGAAAATACACCACAGGAGAGTGAAATGGAATACAAAGGTGATTGATGAAGAAAAATTCTTAATTCAAGCACTTTGGATTCAAAAGAGATATAAAGAATTTTTGCTGGACATCTACCTCCTTACCCTCATGACAACCAAGTAAAGGAATCTCAATAGCTATGAACTCCAAAGCATTACCACGCCAGATAAATAATCTCGAAGTAGGTGTTTATGAGTGTGAAATACATCTCAAATTCCGGTTGATTGAGGAAAAAAGTCTATTAAGCGATCGCGAGCAACTCTTACAAGTGCTACTTGATGCTTTAACCGAAGGATCTGATGACTTTCTAGAAACGCTACAAGCGTCCGTTAAAGCCCAGGAAGTATCTGAGTTTAAAGCCTCGCCTCAAATGCGACGCCAGCTAATGCGCTTGCGTAATGTCGCGGAAAATTCTCCAACCTAAAGGTGTAATTTAAGTAATGAAAAACGTGAATTGGGCATCAAATCAAATGTTGATCCCATACCCCCATTGCCATAAAAACTAAGCAGTCAGTAGATTTCATAAAATATTTTGATTTCTACCTTGTGAAAGTCTTATTTAGCAGCACAAAGTCCCAGGAACAGTTTCCGCTATTAAAAACTTTGTAGCAAAGGGTACTGGTAGAATCTGAAAGCAAATTCAGCCGGGTGCATTTTACCGAGTTTTTATCAAAACATTGCAGAATAATAAAACCCTGTGTCTTTACAGATGGGGAATTGGACAACAGGCGCAAATCAAATGAAAATCTAAAAGACCAAAGTAAAAATAAATAACCTTTCTTTTAGCTTTTTACTTAAGCTAAGTGCCTGATTTGCTGAAATACTTATGTTTTATCTATTACTGGTAATAGGTTATGGTTTAGCACCCAGTTAGCTATGATCAATTACCTAGAGGCAGGGGAGATGAGGGAGACAAGGGGACAAGGGGACAAGTCTCTCCCTTCTTCCTTGTCAACCTTGTCTAGCTTGTCTCTTCTCCAGACCCAATACTTCCCTACCAGAGGTTGCGCCAACGGCTTCTCTAAGAGACTCTACAACGCGAACGCTCAGTACAAGTACAATTCCCAATGCCTATTTAGCAAGACCGTGTTCGAGAGCAAAACGAACTAACTCTGTACGGCTATTGGTGCCAGTTTTACTAAACAAACGGCTGACGTATTTTTCTACATTGCGGACGCTGGTTTCTAAGCGACGGGCGATTTCTTTGTTCATCAACCCTTCAGCGACCAAATTTAAAACACTTTGTTCTCTGGGAGTCAAATCAATTTTAAAAGGCGCTGGCGATTGGGAAATAGCATTTCTTTGAGTTAACAATGCCTTTATTTGGGCAATCTGATTGGCTAGTTCAGCAAGATCGGGGGTTTCAGCGTCATCTCCCGTACTCGCAGCCTTAGCGGCGCGACGCGCTAGCAAATTTTCGACTATAGCCACTAACTCGTCTGGGTCAAAGGGTTTGGGTAGATAGGCATCAACACCAGCGTGATAGCCTTGAATGCGATCGCCTGTCATACCTTTAGCAGTTAAAAATACTACTGGGAGTGCTTGAAAACGGGGGTCTTCCCGTAGTTGCTTCAGAAACTGATAGCCATCCACTTGAGGCATCATCACATCGGAAATCACTAAATCAGGTGTATTCATCTGCATCCATTCCCAACCTTCAAGGGCGTTACTGGCGACTTGAACGCTGAAACCGCTCTCTTGCAAATAGTCTTTCACGGCTTCCCGTATCCCTGGTTCATCATCCACCAGTAACAATTGTGCTGACATTTAAGATTACCTTGAGTTTTCCTTTTTCCAATTTAGCGAAAGTTGGTAGGCATTGAGCAACTTGAATTCACCCCTACCGCCTTTAAAGCTTTTAAAGTTGACATCTCTGCCTCCATCAACCCTATCGCTGCATTAACCATCGTGTCTCATAGGGACGGGCTGCCTGCAAAGTTGTCCAACATTTCCCTGTAGTAAGATTCCAACAGTTGATGGCTTCATCTTGGCTACCACCGAGGAGAGTTTGCTTGTCGTGGCTCAGACTGAGCAACCAATATAGTAAAACAGTCTCCAATAGCTATATGCCAAATTTTGATGGCGCCTAGACTAGACAAAACTATGCTCAGGATTTTAAATAACCCTTACCATTGAGGATTTTCCATAATTAATGCCTCTGCCACCGAGCTATTTAACGGAACGGAGAAAAAATGTCCCTGGCCATATTGACAGTTTAACTTTCTTAGAAGTAATAGTTGCTCTTTTGTCTCTACCCCTTCGGCAAGCACATCCACGCCTAGCTTGTGTGCCAAGGTGACAATTATCTCAATAATTTCTAAATTATTATTATTAGTGCCTATCAGGCTGATGAAAGAACGGTCAATTTTCAACACACTAATCGGAAAGTTATAAAGACCACCTAATGAGGAATAGCCCGTACCAAAGTCATCAATTGATAACTCAATCCCCATCTTTTGAAGTTGTAAGATTGCGGCAGTTACCTTATCACCATTTTCCACAATTGCGTTTTCAGTAATCTCTAGCATTAGAGTGCCAGCATCAAGGCCCGTTGAGTGTAAAATTTGCCCAATCTGCTCTATCAAATCCGGCTGAGAAAATTGCTTGACAGAGAGATTAACACTAATTTTCTCTAGTAATTTAAAACAATGGCATACTCGCCAAACTTGCATCTGGCGGCAGGCTTCATGCAACACCCATTTGCCAATGGAGAAAATTAGTCCAGTTTCCTCTGCTAGAGGAATAAAATCTGCTGGATAAAGCAGACCACGCTCTGGGTGCTGCCAGCGCAATAGAGCCTCAAAACCGACAATAGAGCCACTAGTGAGCGAAACAATCGGTTGGTAATAAACCCGAAATTCTTCGCGTTCAATTGCTCGGCGCAAATCGGTTTCTAACTGCAATCTCGCCAGAGCATTAGCATACATATCTGAGTTGAATAGCTTATAACGCGCTCTGCCTAGCACCTTGGCTCGGTACATTGCTGTATCTGCATCCCTCAACAGTTCTTCTGGGTGTTGATAGTCTACTGTCGAACTCAACGCGATGCCAATACTTGCCGTAATGAAGACTTCTTGTCCGTCAAGCTCAAAGGGTAATGTCAGTTCTTTCTGAATCCGTTCAGCGACTTTGATGGCGTCTGACATATCCTGGATTCCCTCAAGCAGGATTGTAAATTCGTCTCCCCCAAGTCGTGCCGCTGTATCTATGGAGCGTATACATATTTGTAGTCTACTTGCAATAGCAAGCAGCAATTGGTCTCCATTTAGGTGTCCCAGGCTGTCATTGATTACCTTAAACCGATCTAGGTCGATAAATAGTACAGCATATAGATAATCTGAATGCCGTTTTGAATAATTTATCGCATGTTTTAGGCGGTTCATAAATGCAACACGGTTTGCCAGACCTGTCAGTGTATCGTGAAAAGCAAGGTGCAGTAGTTGTGACTCGACTTTTTTACGTTCTGTAATTTCATTTAGCAATTTCTGATTTGCTTTTACCAGTTCCGCTGTCCGTTCCGCCACCCGTATTTCTAACTCACTGTAAGCTCGGTACAACATTTCTTCAGCTTGTTTGCGTTCACTGATGTTGCACAGCAGCCAACGCCAGCCAAGTTGCTTCTCCCCAAGGTCATATACTACAGACGCTTTCACATTAGCAGGGAAAGGCTTTCCTCTCCGTGGCTGTAGGTGAATTTCCCAGTTCAGTATCTCTTGCAAATTGTTTATTTGAGAGCTAAAGTACTGGCGGTCTTGTTGAGCAATAAAAAGAATTAATGGTTTACCTACTAGATACTTTTGTTGGACACCAAGCAAAGTTGCTGCTACATGGTTAGCCTCTTGGATTGTCCCGTTGATATCAGTTACCAAGTAACCATCTGGAGCAAACTCGAACAAATCTTGGTAACGCTGGCGCTCTTTCTCTACTGCTGCTCGTGTTACCTTTAACTCCTCGGAAGCTGTCAATAGTTCTTCCATTGCGGTGTTAAGTTCCTCGTAAGCGTCTGTTATCATCTCCTGTTGTGAGTTCAGCTTAGTTCCATAGCAATTTAATAGTCCCTGTATTTGTGAGCACAATTTATCTATCTGTTGATTAAATCCATCCGCTTTCATGTTGCTCAACTCACAAAACTATGAAGCGTAGCTGTGACTGAAAATACCAGGGGAAGCAAACCCCATGCTTTCCTCAAGACTTCAGACGCTATTGAGCAGGTAAGGAGAGAAGGTTACTTGAAAGAGCGGACACTCTATAAATAAATATGACAGAACTTGGTTTTTTGATTTACTAACTTAATTTCTCAATAATGAGGAAGCAATCAAATTTGTGCAGCCTCAATCAACTTTTCATCTTATTGAGTGCCAAAAACTTGTCTTATAACGACCAAACTGCTAAGTGGCAACAAGCCCTACCTACTGAAACTCTTATTTTATTAAATACAAGGTACTAAAGTTAAAAGTTCATCAATAACAGCATA
Source organism: Nostoc punctiforme NIES-2108 (assembly GCA_003326195.1). Taxonomy (GTDB): domain Bacteria; phylum Cyanobacteriota; class Cyanobacteriia; order Cyanobacteriales; family Nostocaceae; genus Nostoc; species Nostoc punctiforme_A. The sequence continues at coordinate 107,716 of LXQE01000117.1, read as the reverse complement.
TTTGCTTTATCCATTTTTGAAAATACTTCTTAAGATACATTCGCTTTTGTGAGCTAAGGAAAGAATAAGGCTCTCAGTCAATGCTTCTGGGCTGACAAGAGCGTTTTTGCTTAGGCGTTACTGAATTCAGGTATGAAAACGATTTTGCGTGATTTTAAAACCTTTGTAGAGACGTTGCAATTGCAACGTCTCTACACCAAGATTTATACATCTAATCAGCAACGCCTTTTTTCTTCATTACAGTCGAGCAATTATCTTGGCATTCTCTGGTAGCTTGGCGTCTCTTTGTCCAACAGTACGCGCCCTAGCTGTGAACAAACCAATGGGAGTACTTAATAAATCTATAAGGGTGGCTTGACCAGGGATGCCTGGGTTGGGCTGCGCCAACGCCTTTTTAATATCTCTTGGAATTTCTTTCAATAACCAACGTGCCAAACGATAGCCGTATTCTTTGGGTGTCATCTCTCGCATTAAATCTACACCGTGCAGTTCGTGCAGATAGCGATTTGAGCGTCCATAACGCCGCCATTGACTTTGTAGTTCTTGAAGTGTAGCGCGGTGGCGGTGCTGAACGATCGCATTTGGGGCAAATTCCAAACGCCCGATGTTTTCCCCCAAAATTCGCCAACAAATATCAGCATCGCCACCAGTAGTTAGATAGGGACGAAATAAACCCACTTTTTCAAAGGCAATGTGCCGAATCGCCAAATTAGCCGTTTGACCATAGGGACGAAAGGAATGCTTAAGGGTATGCTTTTGCGATAAAGTTTCTTGACGGTCTGCGTGTTGTTCTAGCAGAGTTGTGCCTGGTAGTGCCAAAATTTCTCCAGCAACAATTACCACTTCTGGGTTGACAAAAGGTTGAATGAGTGTATCTAACCATTGCGGTTGTGGGCGACAATCTGCATCGGTAAAAACCATAATTTCACCCGTAGCAGAGCGAATCCCAGTATTACGAGCAGCGTAAGAGCTTTGAATTTGGTTCTCACTCAAGGGGCGAATTGTAATTGGGCAATTTTCGGCAGATGTTTTGAGGATGGTGAGAGTGCGATCGCTACTGTTATTGTCCACCAACAAGTATTCTACCCGGTCTTTTGGGTAAGTTTGAGAGAACAGACAATTGATTAACTCTGGTAAATCCGCCTCACCGTTATAAATAGGAACAACCACCGACACCATTGGTAAAAATCTGGTGGCGGTGGTTGCATCAACTGGCTGATGATTCATAAATCTGAGATTTTGGGGATGGGATTAGTAGCTAGTATTCCCAAACCAAAATCCTGGAACGGCATATCAAGCAGTTTTCATAACTCCAAAAATCTGGATTTGGGAATACTACTATATAAACACCTGGTAACAAATCATTCGCGTCAATTTAAAATTTCAGGTTATCGGCGCGGCTCATGGGTCGAGTCGGTTGATTTGCTGGCGGCTGGGCAAAGTTGTTATTTGATAGAATTGCGATCGCCCGAGCATATTGGGGATCGCTCTTAGTTCCGATTAAATTTGGATTAGAAGCCAATTGACGCTCTTGTGCTTCTGTCAAATCTAGCTTGATGTCTGGAGCAATCCCTTTATGGTTAATATCTGTTCCCGCCGGAGTGTAGTAATGGGCTATGGTGACAGCCAAGCCGGAACCATCTGCGAGTTCATGAACTGACTGCACTAGGGCTTTGCCAAAAGTTTGACCACCTACAACTACCGCCCGCTTATTATCCTTGAGTGCCCCTGTGAGGATTTCGCTAGCACTAGCTGAATTCCCATCCACTAAGACCGCCAAAGGACGATTTGTCAAAGCAGTGCGATTAGCTTTAGTTTCCTCAGTGCCGCCCACACGGTCTACTGTCTTGACAATTCCGCCGTCATTATACCACATACGAGCAATTTCAATACTCGCTTGCAACAAACCGCCAGGATTTCCCCGCAAATCCAACACATAAGAATCAACTTTCTTAGTGTTCAAATCGCGGATGGCTCGTTGCATTTGGTCTGCGGCGTGGGCGCTAAATTCTCGCAAACGGATATAGCCAACGCGGCGGTTCCCTTCTTGTCTGAGGGTATAGCGTACTGTTGGGACTTCAATACTTGCTCTTGTCAGCTTCAAATCAAAGGCATTTTGCCCCGCCCGTCCCAGTCGTAGCTTGATGGGACTACCCGCTTTACCACGGATGAGCTTAGAAGCATCATCCACTTTCATTTTGAGAGTGGGTTTGCCGTCAATTGCCAAAATTTCATCGCCTGCTTTGATCCCAGCTTTCAGCGCCGGAGAATTTTCTATGGCTTCGACAACGGTGAGGCGCTGAGTTTTTTCGTTCACTTCCATCCGAACGCCAATCCCAGAGACTTCTCCAGATGTTTGGCTAGTTAGAGCTTCAAATTGTTGGGGGTCCATGAACCGAGTATAAGGATCTCCCAATTTTTGTAAAGCTTCGCGGATGGCAGTGTATGCTTCTTCCTTAGAAGAGTAGTCTTTGCTCAACAGGCTTTGCCTAGTTGCTTGCCAATCTTGTTGATTAAATTTACCATCAACATATTCATGATTTACCAGTTGCCAAACTTGGTCAACTATCACTTTTGGGCTGTCTTGTAGGGCTAGAGCAGCACGGACACCACGAGTCCAAGCGGGGCCGAACACAGACATGGTAGCAGTTGTGGCGATCGCTCCACCAATCAAGGCTACTTGGAGCGGTGAGTAACTTTTCGCAGATTGGTTCATGTATACTTARCTGGAATAATTGTGTTGTTGACAGTTTAGCAATCAGGCTTTCCAGAAATTTTTAAGTTTTTATACCCCAGAATCAACAATTTTCCTTCATCATTTTTATCCTTAAATGATGCCAAAAATGCCGCATTAGTTGTTAACAATGATTTCTCAGTTTGTTAGTCTTCTCCGGAAGGCTATACTGAGCATGTGACACTTTAATTAGCGTCATGTTTGCATTCAAGATTACTTTTATAAGATAGCACTTTGCTCACTGAATTGCAGTACTGTTAGACAGTAATAAAATCAGTTTTTCTTACTTAAGTCATGAAACGCAAATTTACCATCAAATCATTAATTTCTATTAAAAAAAAATCTGTTAATTTGTGGCAATTGTTACAAAAACTCAGTGGTGGATTGTATGTTGTCCTGGGTGTTTGGCTGATTTTCACTACTATAACCTTACTTTTTGCTTCTTCGCAGCCAATAGATGCCTTCTTTGTCTTGGGTGGCAGTATTCGTCGAGAAACTTATGTTGCCCAATTAGCAAGACAATACCCACAAACCCCAATTTTAATTTCTCATGGTTCTCCAGATCCCTGTATACGCTTAATTTTTGAGGCGGAATTAGCAGAGTTACAAAACGTTTGGTTAGAAAACTGCGCGAATTCTACCTTTGAAAATTTTTATTATAGTATTCCAATTCTGCGCCGTTGGGGAGTGCATAAAGTCATGTTGATTACTTCGCCCAGTCATTTACCCAGAGCTAAATGGATGGCACAGATTCTTTTTGGCGCTCATGGTATTTGGGTAGAGCCAGAAATTGTTCAAGAATTGGGTATTCCTGGTAATCGGGAATCTTGGACTAAAACTGGATTAGATATAATACGCAGCTTATTTTGGGCGATTTTAAGTCAAATTATTCAACCGCAATGCTCAAATGTCACAAAACTTACTGATGTAGATATGCAAGCTTGGGAGCATCGAGGTTTTCATTGCGAACACCAAGGGGGGCTGAGGAGATAAAGGAGATGAGAATTTATCAGAGGACTATAATGCTACTCAGTTTTTGGTAGCATGATAACCGTGTCATCATGCTAATTAGGATAGTATCATTTAAGGATCAAGTAACCGAAGATATTTTGGTTCTTTAGTACGTATTATGCTGAACTTTTAATTAAAGTCCGTCACTTACCTTGAAAATCAAGCCTTACAGGGAGTTATAGCTTCAATTTTAAAAATCTTGCCTCAAGCGCTAAGAGTGACGGCTGTTATTATAGCCCAGCAAGGATTTTAAGCTAATTTACAGACGTATTTAGCATAACAAGTAGTGAAGAGCCGATATTTTTGAGAACCACGAAGTAGCGATCGCTTTAAAAATTAAGCAGTATATTTGCATAAAATAATCGCAATTAGGCAAAGGTGAAGAAAATCTTACTCTCCACCTCTGGGCTTGTTGTTAAACATCGCTTCTGCTAATTGCACCCAATGAAGAATCAATGCAAAATTTCCCAATCTTGCAGCATCAAAATAGCATCTCTATACAAAGACAAATCCGCCTGATTAACTTCTATTCCCTCTCCGATTCCTTGGAGAAGCGTAATTGTCAATTTTCCTCCCAAATGTTCGCGGAATTCCGTAAGCCCCCTAAACAGACAATGCGGATGATCTAGTTGATCTAATTGCTCTGTCAGTGCTGATACGTACAAAGTAAAGCCTAATTTTTTGAGTGTAGTTAGAACCATTTGCCACTCTGATTGCAAGAGTTGCCCTGTTAAATATGAATAGGTTGTATCTAAAGCGATGCCGATCGCTACAGCTTCACCATGACGTAAGCTGTAATTAGTTAAATGCTCTAGTTTATGAGCAGCCCAGTGTCCAAAGTCTAAAGGACGCGATGAACCCATTTCAAAGGGATCGCCACTACCAGCAATATGCTCTAAGTGCAACTGAGAGCAACGATAGATCAGTCTTTCCATTATGTCCATGTCTCGATTAGCCAATTTATCGGCATTAGTCATAATGAAATCGAAGAAATCTGCATCTTTAATCAGCGCTACTTTCACAGCTTCTGCAATGCCCGATCGCCAATCTCGATCGTCGAGACTAGTAAGAAAATCAAAGTCATTCAAGACCGCATAAGGTGGCATGAATGTACCCAAAAAGTTTTTCTTCCCGAAGGCATTGATTCCGTTTTTTACTCCTACACCCGAATCATTTTGCCCTAATACTGTTGTCGGTACTCGTAGCAGCCGAATTCCTCGGTGAGCGGTTGTTGCTGCATATCCTGCCATGTCTAGAACAGCTCCACCTCCAATTGCTAAGACGTAGGAGTGACGGCATAATCCAGCTGCATTGATCCGCTGATGAATTTGCTCTATAAATCTAGAATCGTTTTTGACTGCTTCTCCACCTAGAACTACTATCGGTTCACCGCTCAGTGTTAGTACATCTTCATAACATTGGGCATAGACTGATAATTTTTTTAACAGCCCATCTTGATACTGTAAAAATCCTCCATCTACCACCGCTAGCACTTGTTTTGGGGTTGTCTCACCATCTGCGGCAATCGCTTGTGCAAGTAAAGGATTATCTAACTGAAACAGACCTCTAGTGAAGTGAACATCATAATTGAAGGTAACACGGACACATTGGTTAATTGGTTGTAGATTCAGAGCGCTTTTTTGTTGAATAACCATTTGAATATTATTACTTTTTAAGTAACTGTAAATCAACACATTATTGCAATTAAAATCAATAGCAATATAAATAGAATCAATCCATTATGTAATTCAATTTTTAGATAAATTACTAGATAAATCTATTTATTAAAATAATCATACTTTTGAAGTGTCTTCGCCTAACATATAAAATTCAAATTAACATGAATTTATAATTTATATTGATGCCTATGCTTGATATCTAAGGTTAGTAATGGAGATCATTATTACATAAAATTCTAATTTTTTCCGTAAGATAAGTTTAGGATTTATCTAATCAAAATGGTATCTTTACAGTATCTTCTTTAAAGTCAGGATATTTTTATAGATTCAGTGAAGTTATAATTCTAGTAGTATATTATCTAACTGCTTCAAACCAAAAAAATCAAGTTTAGTGCTATATTTTATACTTGGTTGTCACAAAGAAGTTGGGCAACTTATCCTGAATTTATCATGAGTAAAGTAAACAAATTACTGCATCAATGGTTGTTAAAGTCTGTTTCAGAGAAAGCTTTTATTTGGTTGGAACAGAAGCAGGCACAGATTGCTAGCGGCGCTGCTGAACGAGTGTTTTTTACGGCTTTTAGTGCTGTGCCGCGTTATCTGGGTAAACAGGATTTGCAGCTAACATTCCAGGACTTGGAAGCAGCAGAGGATCTGATTCCCGGCTGGTATCCTGGTAATTGGAGTGTAGATCAAGCAGGTCGCACACTTTTGCTTTTAGCTTTGCCCCACGATGATGCTGAGGGCTATGTGCGATCGCTCGATCGAGTCTTCTCCACTGCCGATATGGGGGAGTTAGTTGTCCTTTATCAAAGTTTGCCGCTACTACCACATCCAGAGTTACATCGCCATCGTACTGCTGAGGGAATTCGCAGCAATATGAGCAATGTATTCCAAGCCATAGCACTACGTAACCCTTATCCAGCGAATTATTTAGATAATGCTGCCTGGAATCAGATGGTGCTGAAGGCTGTGTTTGTTGGCAGTCCGTTGCATCTAATTTGGGGTCTAGATCGGCGTGCTAACCCAGAATTGGCGAGGATGTTGGCAGACTATGCCCATGAACGTTGGGCAGCTAAACGCTCAGTTACGCCAGAACTTTGGCGACCTGTAGGGCGGTTTGCCGATAGCGCCATCATCACAGATTTAGAAAAAGTACTGGCTAATGGGGCTATAGACGAGCAAGAAGCAGCAGCCTTAGCTTGTGCTGAGTCTCCCTTACCTCAAGCGCAAGCATTACTTTCTCATTACCCAGATTTACAGTCATCCATTCAACAAGGTAATCTGACTTGGAGCAGTTTTAGCCGCGATGCCTGCGGCGAGCTGCGCTAACGCCTCTTTGTTTACAAATAAAAGGGAATGGAGGAAGACGCGATTAATCGCGTCTGTACAAGGGAGATGAGGGAGACGAGGAGGACAAGGTAAATGCCCAATGCCCCATGCCCAATGCCCAATGCCTCATTCTCAATGCCCAATGCCCCATGCTCAATCATTAAAACCATGATGTTTATTGATCCTCACATTCACATGTGTTCCCGTACTACTTACGATTACTTAGTAATGCGGGAATATGGAATTGTCGCCGTTATTGAACCAGCCTTTTGGTTAGGACAACCCCGAACTAATGCCGGCTCATTTAAAGACTATTTCAGTAGTCTTGTAGGCTGGGAACGGTTTCGTGCTAGTCAGTTTGGCATCCAGCACTACTGCACAATCGGCTTAAATCCGAAAGAAGCTAACAATGAAGCGCTAGCAGCTGAAGTTATGGAACTGCTACCACTTTATGCCTGTAAAGAAGGAGTTGTTGCCATTGGTGAAATTGGCTATGACGATATGACAGAAGCAGAGGATAAGTACTTTTGTCAACAGTTAGAATTAGCCAAAGAACTCGATACGTTGGTACTAATTCATACTCCTCACCGTAATAAGAAGGCGGGTGCTAGTCGGAGTATGGATCGCTGTATTGAATATGGTTTAGATCCTTCACAAGTAGTTATCGATCACAACAACGAAGAAACCGTTGAAGAAGTATTAGGACGGGGTTTTTGGGCGGCTTTCACGATTTACCCACAGACGAAGATGGGTAACGCCAGGATGGTAGAAGTTGTCCGTAAGTATGGGTGCGGTCGCATCATTGTAGATAGTAGCGCTGATTGGGGTATTAGCGATCCTTTAGCAGTACCAAAAACGGCTCAGTTGATGTTAGATAGGGGCATTCCTGAAGAACATGTGCAAGCAGTTTGTTATGAAAATGCCTTGGCTGCTTACAGTCAAACTGGGCAGATGAAAGCTTCAGATTGGCTTAATCCCCAATCTGTAGATCAGCGTCAAATGTTCAGTGGAAATTCTGTGCTACGGGGACAAGAACCAGGAATCAAATCAGTTTCAGATTATGTGTTGATTGAGTAGAAAATTGGGAGTGAGGAGTGTACAAATATCTGGTTCATCTGTAATGTGCGGTTTATTTTGGAAAGTTACTAGGCATGGAGGTAGATAAGTGAATGTTGCAAGCTTAAATTTTCAAAGCTGGCGGGGTTATCTGGAATTGATGCGTCCTGCTAATATTGTTACTGCTTGGGCGGATATTCTTCTTGGTTTTGCTGCTTCTGGCTCTGGAATAATTTTTACTAAATTAATTAATGGCGAAGCAACTGTTGCCATACTAATTCCATTAGCTTGGTTGTTATTGGCTACAACTGGTTTATATGGCGGCGGTATAGTTTTTAATGATGTTTTTGATGCGGAATTAGATGCAAAAGAGCGACCAAATAGGGCAATTCCCAGTGGTCGCGTATCTCGTCAAAATGCTATTTTATTGGGGAGTATACTGTTTGCCATCGGGATTATAGCTGCCTTTGAAGTATCATTGTTAAGTGCTGCGATCGCTATTTTTATAACTCTTTCATGCCTCCTCTATAACTCACTCGCCAAACATCATCCTTTTTTCGGCCCTTTAAATATGGGTTTGTGCCGTGGCAGTAACTTATTATTAGGTGTAAGTGCTGTACCAGAAATAATCGGAGAACGTTGGTATTTAGCGCTGATTCCTATTCTTTATATTGCTGCTATCACCGCAATTAGTCAGGGTGAAGTTCACGGAGGTAAGAAGATTACGGGAGTACTAGCATTACTGCTAATTGCAATAGTTTTGACGGCAGTTTTAGCTTTAGGATTAGTGGATGAGTATACAGCGATCGCAGCCTTACCATTTGCTATTTTATTAGCTATCAGAATCTTACCTAACTTTATCAAAGCTGCGCGGGAACCGATAGCCGAAAATATCCGCAATGCTGTGAAAATAGGTGTTTTATCTCTAATAGTCTTAGATGCAACCATTGCATCTGGTTTTGCTGGTTTGTATTACGGTTTATTCGTTCTAATCTTGCTACCAATTTCGATGAAGTTAGCAAAAGTATTTGCTGTTACTTAAATTTGAATGTATACACCAAGTAATACCATTAATCGGCTGTAGGGGTGCATAGATGTGCATCCCAAGCCCTATTTTTTACTTTGCTAAAGCGATCGCGGCATTCTGTCCACCAAAGCCAAAACTGCAACATAATACCTGCCGGATTTTGCTTAGACGCGTTGCTGTCACGATATCTAAATCAAACTCTGGTTGCTGCAAACCTAAACAAGGCGGTAATATTTGATGCTTTAGCGCCATGAGAGAAAAAGCTACGCCTAAAGCTCCAGATGCCCCTAGTGTATGACCTGTGCTTCCCTTGGTGGAACTAACTGCCACGCCTTGAGGAAACAAACGCTGGATTACCATACTCTCCATTTGGTCATTTAGCTGGGTAGCTGTGCCATGAGCATGAATGTAATCGATATCGGTTGGTGTCAGACTACTACGTTCTAGACATTGTTTGATGGCAGCGATCGCACTTTTACCTTCTGGTTCTGGTGAATTACTATGATATGCGTCGTTAGTTAAGCCAAAACCGAGAATTTCACCATATACTTTTGCTTGACGCTGCTTTGCAAACTCTGCTGATTCTAAGACAAACACAGCTGCACCTTCACCCAACACTAAGCCTTCCCGATGCAAATCAAAGGGATAAGCCCCAGTTTTCGCCAAAGCACCCATCTGCTGAAATCCAGCTAAAGTTAAGGGTGTAATCGGTGCTTCCACTGCACCTGCGATCGCTTGTTGACATTGCCCAGTTTGTATAAGCATAGCTGCTTGGGCAATAGACCAAATTCCAGTCGCACAAGCTGCCATCGGTGCCAAAACTATCCCCGATGCGCCGATTTGTCTTGCCGCTGCGATCGCATTTATATGAGGTAATGTATCTAGCCAATTTCCAAAAGAGGACACAGGGAAATGATTCGCGTTATACATTTGCCGCGCCAGCATTTCCCAAGACGCTTGATAAGAGCGACTCGATCCAATAACTACAGCACAATCAGCTAAAGGGGCAACTAACCCAGAATCTTGTAAAGCAGAGGCGACAACCATCCGAGTTAACATTGTCAACTCAGATGGTTGTTCACCAATCAAACCTAGAGGAAGTGGTGTAAGTTCTAGAAATGGTTGATGTAACCGAATTCCAGATTTACCTGCGATTAAATTTCGCCAGCTATCCTCTAAGCTTCCACCCAAAGCGGAAACTAGACCAATACCAGTGACACAAACCTTAACCAATCTAAATTTTAGGAGTAAAGAATCTTCCGCTATTCAAACATTCAATTCTTCATTTTGAATTTTGAATTTTGAATTGATTTCTCCTACTGTCCAGGCGTTTTCAGGTTTTCAGCACCTTGAGTGACTTTAGCAGAGTCAATGCGATCGCCTTGCTGAATTTTGTTGACTATATCAAAGCCTTGAGTGACATTGCCAAACACGGCGTAGTTACCATCCAAAAATGCTAGATCCGCTAAAGCAAAGTAAAACTGGGCAGAAGCAGAGTCTGGTGATTGCGATCGCGCCATCGCCACTGCACCCTGTTTATGGGGCAATACAACAGCTTGAGCAGTAGCATCAAATGGTTTATTGTAAATCGGAGTATCTGAACCTTTAGCCTTAATTTCTAAAGGTATATAACGAGCATTTCCCGTTTTTGGGTCAATATAGCTACCAGTTCCTAGTTGATCTGCTGGAACTTTCGGGTCTTTGCTTTTGGGATCGCCCCCTTGAACTACAAACGGTTGCGGTTCGCGTACAACTCGATGGAAAGCTAAACCATCGTAAACACCCTTTTGCACTAAATCTACGAAGTTGCCAGCTGTAATGGGGGCATCAGTGCCATCTACTTCGATAGTAATCGGCGAACCTTTAACCGTGATTACCACAGTAGCCTTGCCTTCGAGGCGCGGTAAACCTGCCAGTCCAGGAACACTCTCACTACTAGTTTGAGATACAGATGTTGCTTCAGTAGTTGTCTTGCTGCTTGCCTCGCTTGTGGTCGAGGTAGCTGTAGAGTTTGGAGAAGAGCTATTAGAAGCGACTTGCTGTGTTGAACATCCTCCCAACATCAAGGCACTGATAATCACAAGAGAAAGCAAAAATTGTGAAATTTTTAACCGCATTGCCTGTTACCGATTTAACCAGAGTATCTTATCGTTTTGAGTGACATTGGGGATTGGGAATGGGGCATTGGGCATTGGGAATTGGTTATTAATCAATAATTTTTCTTCCCCTGCCTTCCCTGCCCCCCAATCCCCACTCCCTTACAAACCTTCTAGTGATACTCCCAAAAAGCGGGCTAACTTTGCGCCTTCTGTTTCCAACTCTGTTAAAGATAACGGTTGGCCAACCCGTGTTAAGGGTATATCTCGTCGTCCCTTAATGCGTAGATAGAGGGCGCGACGGGGGTTAAGACCTTCTTTTACGTCTATTAGTACAGATTGGACATCTTCTATGCGGCTATCAATCTGAATTCGGCGGTTTTTGCCAGGAAACCCCCAACGGAAAATTTTGATTGCGCCAGTTTCCCGATCAAATTCGTTGTAACCGCCTCCAACATCCAATACAATCACTAGCCATAGGTATGTGGCTAATAGCAAGCCAGCAGCACCATATAACCCCATCACTAATCCTTGGGGGACGAATACCAGTTGAGTGGGATCGGAAACTATGAGTAAATTAACTTTTAAATAACTGGATATTCCAGACAATAAAAAGCCGCTTGCTCCCAAGGTAACGATAGTTGCCCACCAGTAGTTACTGAACCGACGAGAACCGAGAACATTTTGGTGCAGGAGGCGATCGCCTTTGTTAATCGTTGTTGATGTCGTCATTGAACTACCATTGCCCGTGAGATACTCGCTGTCACATACTCGCACACTGAATGCTTTTGCATAGAGTGGTGGGTTCCTGTGCCAATCCGGCTATTGCTTAGGAGGCACGGAGAGCTATGTTTGAAGTCCACGGGAACCCTGCCGCAGACTATAAATTTTTCACTTTGTACCCTACAAATTTTACTGTCCCGGATAATGCTGGCTTACTTGTACTACGGGACAAACCACTTAGGCTATTTGTATTAGTCAAGATATGCCAACTTCCTTTCTCCTTGTCTAACGTTTCACATAGGTTTTCCAGAGGTGTATCAACGACCGTGGCGGCGAAGTGACTATCCGCATTTTACCAAACATCGTTGACAAAAACTCAACTGCGCCCTTCCATGTTCCTGCTATCGATATAATTTTTTAGGGAATGTTGTACTATTTTTTCACTCAATGGCTGATAAAAATTATTTCTCCCTGCCCTTCTGACCCCCTTATTCCCTGCTACCCTCTGCCTGACTCTTTTTGGCCTCTTGAAATGAGTTACCTACCTACGTCTATCTACATTAAATTTTTTCAGATTTCTGAGAAAAGTTGTGTCAAATTGTAAAATTTCTGATATTCATATTATTTATAAGGTTCGTGTTTCATGCCTAATTTGCTTGGTGTGTATCAGGCAAAAACCCTGAGTAGTGTGATAAGTTAAGAATCATTAAGTTACCACAAGCTAGATTACTAGCCGATGGTACGTGTAATGTCATAACCCTGAGAAATAATGACTTAACTAGTCAGTAAGCTCTCAGAATCTCAGTTACTTAAAAGCAGTTGAGATTGTCAAAAAAAACGTTAATTCCTCACGGCAGTCGGTTACATTGGCTTTCCGTAATGCCTTAGAAACGTTGCAATTTTAGTAAAAAAAGAGGATTTTAGTCCGATGACCATCGCAGTTGGACGTGCCCCCAGTAGAGGGTGGTTTGACGTTCTCGACGACTGGCTCAAGCGCGATCGCTTCGTATTCGTAGGTTGGTCAGGGATACTATTATTCCCCTGCGCCTTCCTAGCACTAGGCGGTTGGCTGACTGGCACCACCTTCGTCACCTCTTGGTACACCCACGGATTAGCCTCCTCCTATTTAGAAGGTGCTAACTTCCTGACAGTGGCAGTATCCACCCCCGCCGACAGCATGGGACATTCCCTATTGCTGTTATGGGGTCCAGAAGCCCAAGGCGACCTCACCCGTTGGTTCCAACTGGGTGGTTTGTGGCCATTCGTTGCCCTACACGGAGCCTTCGGTTTGATTGGGTTCATGTTGCGGCAATTTGAAATTGCGCGTCTAGTAGGGATACGTCCTTACAACGCCCTCGCCTTCTCCGCTCCCATTGCAGTATTCGTCAGTGTATTCCTGATGTACCCCTTGGGACAATCAAGCTGGTTCTTTGCACCCAGCTTTGGGGTGGCTGCAATTTTCCGATTCCTACTATTCCTGCAAGGGTTCCATAACTGGACACTCAACCCCTTCCACATGATGGGTGTTGCGGGTGTATTGGGTGGTGCTTTATTGTGCGCCATTCATGGTGCGACAGTAGAAAATACCTTGTTTGAAGATGGTGATGGTGCTAACACCTTCCGCGCCTTCAATCCAACTCAGTCGGAAGAAACCTACTCAATGGTGACGGCAAACCGTTTCTGGTCACAGATTTTCGGGATTGCTTTCTCCAACAAGCGCTGGTTGCACTTCTTTATGTTGTTCGTGCCAGTTACAGGCTTGTGGATGAGCGCCGTCGGCATCGTCGGTTTAGCACTCAATCTGCGGGCTTATGATTTCGTCTCCCAAGAATTGCGGGCGGCGGAAGACCCTGAGTTTGAAACCTTCTATACCAAAAACATTTTGCTGAACGAGGGTATCCGCGCTTGGATGGCTCCTCAAGATCAACCCCACGAACAATTTGTATTCCCTGAGGAGGTATTACCACGTGGTAACGCTCTCTAATAGACCAAATATCTTAGGCGGCGCTGGACGCGACCAAGAATCCACTGGGTTTGCCTGGTGGTCTGGTAACGCACGTTTAATCAATCTATCTGGCAAACTACTGGGTGCTCATGTTGCCCACGCTGGTTTGATTGTATTCTGGGCTGGAGCGATGACTTTGTTTGAAGTCGCTCACTTCATTCCTGAAAAGCCCATGTATGAGCAGGGTTTGATCCTGTTACCTCACCTCGCCACTCAGGGCTGGGGTGTTGGTGCTGGTGGTGAAGTTATTGATACCTTCCCCTACTTCGTTGTCGGTGTACTCCACCTAATTTCCTCAGCCGTCCTTGGCTTTGGCGGTATCTATCATGCCGTTCGTGGCCCAGAAACCTTAGAAGAATATTCTTCTTTCTTTGGTTACGACTGGAAAGACAAGAACAAGATGACCAACATCATCGGGTTCCATCTGATTATTTTGGGATTCGGTGCATTGCTGTTGGTAGCAAAGGCAATGTTCTTTGGTGGGTTGTATGACACCTGGGCACCAGGCGGCGGTGATGTTCGGATTATTACCAATCCGACATTGAACCCAGCCGTTATCTTCGGTTATGTAATCAAGTCTCCCTTTGGTGGCGAAGGCTGGATTGTCAGCGTTGATAACTTGGAAGATGTGGTCGGTGGTCACATTTGGATTGCCTTTATCTTAATTTCCGGTGGTATTTTCCACATTCTGACTAAGCCTTTTGCTTGGTCACGTCGTGCATCCATCTGGTCAGGTGAGGCTTATCTCTCTTACAGCTTGGGCGCTCTGTCGTTGATGGGCTTCATTGCCTCAATCTTTGTTTGGTTTAACAACACCGTTTACCCCAGCGAATTCTTTGGCCCTACCGGTCCAGAAGCTTCTCAAGCCCAGGCTTTGACCTTCTTGATTCGTGACCAACGCTTGGGTGCTAACGTCGGTTCTGCCCAAGGCCCCACAGGTCTAGGTAAATACCTGATGCGCTCTCCAACTGGTGAAATCATCTTCGGTGGTGAAACCATGCGTTTCTGGGATTTCCGCGGCCCTTGGTTGGAGCCTCTACGTGGTCCCAATGGTCTTGACTTGGAAAAAATCAAGAACGATATTCAGCCTTGGCAAGCTCGTCGCGCTGCTGAATACATGACCCACGCTCCTCTGGGTTCTCTAAACTCCGTAGGTGGTGTGGCTACCGAGATTAACTCCTTCAACTACGTATCTCCTCGCGCTTGGTTGGCGACTTCTCACTTCGTACTAGGATTCTTCTTCTTAGTTGGTCACTTGTGGCACGCTGGTCGCGCACGGGCTGCGGCTGGTGGTTTTGAGAAAGGAATTAACCGTGATACTGAGCCAGTGATGTTTATGGACGACCTAGATTAGGTTGTAAAGTTTATTTCATCACTGACTATTAATTTAAAGGCTCTTGCATAAAAGCAAGGGCTTTTTTTATAGGAAAATTAGTAATCTATGTAATTAAAGTGAGCGACTTGCCAAGGTAACTAATCTATGAATGATTCCAATTTTATTGATTCTTTGCGATGGACATTTGAAGCTAAGGAAAAGCTACAAAATATTCCCTTTTTTGTCCGCTCTCAAGCTAAAGCTAGAATTGAACAGTTAGCTCGTGAAGCAGGCCAAGATGTTGTGACTGCTGATTTGGTAGAACAGGCTAGGCTTGAGTTTGGACAATAAATCAGGAGTCAGGAGTCAGAATTCAGAATTGGGAAATACTCTACCCATAAAGAATAGAATTTTAAGTCGAGAATATTCCAGTCAATTTAATTTATCATTACTAATTACGAATTATTCTCAACTTCCTCCTACATTCATTGCTGCTAAAACAGCCTTCTGGCTTACATCTCTGTAAACGGTATTCAAATATTTCATTACCACATCACTTGAAGTTGAATTTACTGCATTTTCCTCTTCCTTTGCTAGGGGAATCGCTCCTAATACATCCAATATCGTCTCGCTGCTAGAGGGCACAATCACTACCAAGGATGACTCTAGTGGCTCATTGTATTGCCAGAAAGAGTCAATTTTTACCGAGTATTTGTTATTAGGAATTGACTGTTGAACATCAGGCGTTTCTGTAGTATTGGGTTCAATCTTGGCTCTACGTAATTTACGCAAATCGCTGATAATTTGCTCTTTGGAACGTCCGCGTAATTGAAATAGTACAAAGGGATCTTCACTGAAGCGATCGCCTAACTGATAGTAAATGGCGCCAATATGTTTACAGGGATTTGCTTTATCAGGACAAGAGCATTTACTTTGGACATCAGCAAGGGTAAATGGAAATATCGAAAGACCATTTGCCGTGAATACTTCTTCTATATTTTGTGGCATTTCTCCTGCTAGTAGCTTGGCAGCAAAAATTGCCCTTTGGGACATGCTTTCAATAACATAACCCCATTGTTCATCGGTAAATGGTTCAAGGGAAAGGGAAACTTTATAAGGTTCTACTTCACTACCTTGCACCCTAGCTAATACTTTTGCTCCTTTAAATTCGATGCTTAAAACATTTCCTTGCCGAGCATAATTTCTCGCACGTTCTAAACGCTTTTTAAAGCGATAGGAATCTAGCAAATCTAGCCATTGTTGTGACCACCATTCTCGACTTGCTTGTAATGTGTAATTAGTCATAAGTCAATTGAAAATTTAAAATTCTTTCATTCCAGTCTGCTCAATTCCTCAAAACGTATAGCCATCAACGGGTACACCCAACTTAAGTCAAAAATAGATTACCACAATCTGATATTAGTTGTTGTCATCAAGAGCTACTGGGTCATGCCATTTTTGGCAAGAAAGCTGTCACGTTGGCTCAATCGTTAAGGGACTCCCAACAAATAAATTATCCAATCCTCTGGGGGGCGTTTCGCCCGCCCGTAGTCAAGGGCGGACGAAACGCCCTCCATAAGAAGTAATTGGGTATTTATTTTATTTGGAAGTTCCTAACACGTCTCACTTATAGCACGACTACTGGAGTAAGCAAACACGTTCAGTAATGCATTCCCGTTCTGAAACCAACCTTACGACTGCCCAGAAGGTGCAGTAGCATGAATCAAGTCTGGCTTCTCGTCATTAGAAGGACGCTCAATAGTTTGAGCCGATGTGGAACGTTGATGGCGTAGTTTACCGCCGCAGGCATCGCGAGTTTGGATCTGCACAAGTTGACCAGTTTCAATTGACTGATAAAGTGCTTGAATGATCGAAACATCAATCAAGCCTTCCGTGTCAGATGGCTCTAGGTCTTTATCTTGCAGAATACAATCAGAGAAGTAGGTAAATTCAGCCGCGAGTTGATCGCGATCCTCAAAGGTACGCTCTTGAGTTTCACAGTTAGAGATCACAGGCAATTTTGGATAGAAGCTCAATTGAGCTAAATAAAAAAAATAGTAGGAGTTCGGCTAGTCTATGGTGACACCAATAATCCAATCAGCAACTCAAACCTTATACGACGAAGATTATTATCTCTGGCTCAGGACAACTATCAATCAACTTCGCGCTGGACAGTTTTCTGATGTTGATTTAGATAATTTGTTAGAAGAATTAGAAACTATGGGTAGAAGGGAGAAGCGAACGGTGAAAAGTCTGTTGATTAGACTTTTTGAACATCTCCTTAAGCTCACATACTGGGATAAAGAACGGGAGCGAAATGAAGGGCATTGGAAAGGAGAAATCAGGACATTTCGTAGAGAGATTAAGGATCAACTCAAAGAAAGTCCTAGTCTTAAGCCTTACATCTTAGAAATTTTTGATGCGTGCTACCAAGAAGCAAGGGCAGAAGCAAGCGATCGCTCTCAACTTGTCATTGATATATTCCCCTCTATACCCATTGGCTCTTTAGAACAAATCTTAGATGAAAACTGGTTTCCTGAATATAACCACAATCATCACGGTAAACCCGATTAAAATGAATACGCAACTTGGGTTTCCATAGGAGTATGCAGCCGTGCAGCCGGACTTAATAGGCTTGGAAATTAGTAAGGGGGAACTAAGACGTTTGACTGGGTTCGATCCAGAAGACGTTTTTCGTCCCTCAGTTTTGCGAGATGGCAAAAAGCGATTAGGGTTTTTTATCAATGAAATGCTGGTGACGCTGGCGCTAACGCCAATAATTGTAGGCTTTGTTTACGCGTTTATTATTCTGCCAACTATTGGTTCTTCAATTCGACTAGGAATTCTTTTACTAATTTTAGTGCCAATGCCGATATTAATGGGGCGATGGCTATGGCGACAATTAACCTGTCCTGAAGGACTGACAATACTTTTAGATGAAGTTGATAAATATCATGACCTGGTTGCTGCCATCGATATCAATGACCAATTAGCAGCATCAGGAAACGTAGAAAGTAGTATCCACGATCGAGATAAAGTCACCGCCGCCCTGCAACTAATTAGAGAAGATTTAGTCCGCGCTCTGAAAACGGAACGAATTTTGCGGGATAATAAAAAATTGCTTGCTAATAACCAAGAGTTATTTGTGAATAATTTAGCCAGTCTGCGAGCTTTACAAGTTAGTAGTCAAGCAGGCGAATATGCCCAACTGCTAAATCAATCATTGCAAATTGCGATCGATGTGCAAGCAGAAATCAGAAAATTGCAGAAAGGCTAAGAGAATGTTTGTAAAAGTGGCTACACGAGACTTTACCTGCCTCCACAGGTTAGAAAACCCTTGATTTTGGATTAGTCCACAGAGGTGGACTTTACTTTGTGTAGTAGTGACTTCTACTCGCCCAATACTTTCCCAGAAAACAATCGCCCCGTTGACTTAAATGAGCAACAAACCCAAAATAATTGTCCTGGATGATGACCCTACAGGTTCTCAAACAGTCCACAGCTGCTTGCTACTAATGCACTGGGATGTGGAGACTTTACGCCGTGGGTTGCAGGATGATTCGCCGATTTTCTTTGTGCTGACTAATACTAGATCGCTAACGCCAGAGTCAGCTGCATCTGTCACCAAAGAAGTTTGCCAGAACCTGAAAATCGCTTTGAATTCTGAAAGAATCGACGATTTTCTGATTGTCAGCCGTTCTGATTCTACTTTGCGGGGACATTATCCTATTGAAACAGATGCGATCGCACAAGAACTTGGCCCCTTTGATGCTCATTTTCTCGTACCAGCATTTTTCGAGGGTGGACGCATCACCCGCGACAGCGTGCATTACTTGATTATTGGCGGTGTAACCACCCCAGTCCATGAAACCGAATTTGCCCGTGATTCCGTCTTCAGCTACCATCACAGCTACTTACCCAAGTACGTTGAAGAAAAGACTCAAGGACGAATTAGTGCCGAAGTTGTAGAAAGGTTTCTCCTGTCCGATATTCGCGCTGGTAGTTTGGAACGATTGTTACAACTTCATGGTAATCAGTGCGCTGTTGTCGATGGTGAAACTCAAGCCGATCTCAACCGCTTTGCAGTGGATATATTAGCAGCCGCCAGTCAAGGGAAACGCTTTCTGTTTCGCAGTGCAGCAAGTATTTTAACGGCTTTAGCTGCTTTACCTCCCCAACCCATTGCTGCCGAAAACATGGCGCAGTACGTGCGCCAAGGCAAACCAGGTGCAGTGATTGTTGGTTCCCATGTGAAAAAGACTACCCAGCAATTAGAAGCGCTGTTGCAACTAGAAGGAACTGTAGGAATCGAAGTGAATGTGGCGCGATTACTTGATGATGCAAATCAATCTGCGACATTACTAACTGAAATCCAAGAAAGTACACGGGCGGCACACGAAGCTGGCAAAACACCAGTGGTTTATACTAGCCGTCAGGAACTAAATTTTCAAGATGTCAAGACACGATTAGAGTTTGGGGAAAAAGTTTCAAATTTATTAATGGATATTGTGCGCGGTTTACCATCTGATATAGGATTCTTAATCAGCAAGGGTGGCATTACTTCAAACGATGTCTTGAGTACTGGACTAGCTTTAACTTCAGCCCGTTTACTCGGTCAAATTTTAGCTGGTTGTTCAATGGTGTTAACGTCATCCGATCATCCCCAGTTTCCTGATTTGCCTGTGGTGCTGTTTCCAGGTAATGTCGGCGATGCTGATGCCTTGGGGACAGTTTATCAGAGGTTGACCGTGCCAATTTGAGATTTTAGATTAAAGAGTTTTTTGGTTAATGTCGGACTAATATTCCGCTACGCCAACACCCCTTGTGAGTGACACAAATCCAAAATCCAAGTTGCGCTGTCAGCGCACCAAAGGTGCGACCCAAAATTTAAAAACTGTTGTCTTTTGGCTAGTACTGCATGACTTCTGATTCTGCGATTCCCAATCTAAAGTCAAATTCTGCACTTCCTAATGCAGAATCAAACTCTATCCTTTCTGAGGTAGAGGTAAATCCTAGTGTTTCTGATGTAGAGTCAGATTCTATTCTCCCGGATGCTGAGTTAAAATCTGTTCTCCTTTATTTAAAATCAAATACTGTCCTTGGAGATGTAGAGTCAAATTCTGCTGACCCAAATGTAGAGTCAAATCCTGATGCCGGATCGGATTTTATCCTGACTGATTTAAATCCCGATGAGTTAGCATTACCAGGGCATCGTGTAAATGACAATAGTCAAGTCCAGTTAAAAAGTAAGGAGGGACGACTGTTATTAATCTTGCCCTCAGAATCTCAAGTATCTGCCTCAGAACTCACTTGGTCTGATATTTGGCAACAAATAAGGCAACGTCTGAGTGCAGGCGATCGCTTCCGTGTATCTAATACACCTGTGCATTTAATGGCACAAGACCGTTTGGTAGATGCCAGACAACTCCAAGAACTCGCCGAGGCTTTGATTGAAGTCCAACTCCGGCTGATATCTGTCTCGACGAGTCGGCGGCAAACTGCGATCGCTGCCGTGACATCTGGGTATTCAGTAGAACAATTACAGCCCGTAACTTCCCTGAGTTCCGAGCCAGCGGCTACAGCGATTCCCCAAGAAGATGCCCTCTATTTAGAAATGACAGTCCGCTCTGGAGTCGAAATTCGTCATCCTGGGACAGTAATTCTCTTGGGAGATTTAAACCCAGGTGGTATTGTAATTGCAGATGGAGATATTATTATCTGGGGCCGTCTGCGTGGAATTGCTCATGCTGGGGCTGGAGGCAATAGTGAGTGTCTGATTATGGCCTTGCAAATGGAACCAACCCAACTGCGGATCGCAGATGCTGTAGCTAGAGCACCAGAAAAACCGCCAATGCAGTTTTCTCCAGAGGTGGCACATATTACGCCTCAAGGAATTCGTATCGCTAGGGCTACTGATTTTTCTAGAAACCAATTCACCAAGAGCAATCAAGAACCATAAATATTTACTCAAAGAATGAAGTATATAAGTAAAGATGAAATAAGACAAATATTCATGCCTCGCCCTCATCAGGGAGAACAGATATTTCTTCATACTTGATACGATACTTCATACTTTATACTGCAATTTACTGTTTTATATTTCCTGAACCCTCATTGACCGCATTTCTATCATGACTCGCATTATTGTGATTACCTCCGGTAAAGGAGGAGTGGGTAAAACCACAGTTTCAGCAAATTTGGGTATGGCTTTGGCCAAAATGGGGCGTCAAGTTGCTTTGGTTGATGCGGATTTTGGTCTGAGAAATTTGGATTTGCTCTTAGGGCTGGAAAACCGCATCGTTTATACTGCGGTAGAAGTCTTAGCCAGAGAGTGCCGGTTAGAACAAGCCTTGGTGAAAGATAAGCGCCAACCCAATCTCGTACTTTTGCCGGCAGCCCAAAATCGCTCCAAAGATGCAGTCACACCCGAACAGATGAAGTTATTGGTGAATGCACTAGCGCAAAAATATCAGTATGTGATTATTGATAGCCCTGCCGGTATTGAAAATGGGTTTAAAAATGCGATCGGCCCGGCCAAAGAAGCGCTAGTTGTCAGCACACCAGAAATTTCCTCAGTTCGCGATGCCGATCGGGTAGTGGGGTTACTTGAGGCACAAGGTATCAAGCGTGTTCATTTAATAATTAACCGCATCAGACCCTCAATGGTGCAGGCAAATGATATGATGTCAGTGCAAGATGTTCAGGAACTTCTCGCCATTCCCCTGATCGGGGTAATCCCTGACGACGAGCGTGTTATTGTATCTACCAATCGCGGCGAACCCTTAGTGTTAGCAGAAAATCCCTCTTTAGCTGCCACAGCCTTTGAGAACATTGCTCGTAGATTAGAAGGGGAAAGTGTCGAATTTCTGGAGATCGACTCGTCCCAAGACAGCATCTTCGCCCGTCTACGAAGGTTGTTCAGGACAAAGATTGTTTAACTTACCTTTCCAGTCTCCGCCCCAGACCTATTCGTAATGATTGAACTTCTAGAAAAACTTTTTTTTCGCGGCCCTGATAGCAGTCGAACTCAAGTTAAACGTCGCCTGCAATTGGTGATTGCTCACGATCGCGCTGACTTAGATCCTCAAACGTTGGAAAAAATGCGGAAGGAAATCCTAGATGTAGTCTGTCGCTATGTAGAAATTGAGACAGAGGGCTTGGAGTTCTCCTTAGAAAGCAACCAACGAACCACAGCTTTAATCGCCAACTTGCCCATCCGCCGGGTGAAGGGTGCTATACCTGAGTGGGAAAGAGGTGATAAACCTCTCTAGCTTGAATTTTAAGTATTTATATTTATGATTTAGTTAAATTGTTCGTTCGTAGTAAGGACTTTAGTCCTGGCTTTGAGGATTAAAGTCCCCACTACAAACTACTTTTTTATCGTAAATTAAAGGGTTTAAGAACCTGCAATCTACATGTAGCACCCATTTCAGTCGGGGTTTAAATCCCCGTCTGAAATGTCTTTAATTTTTAATTTTGAATTGTTAAAGATGGTTTGGCAAGTATTATATTGCTGATTGAAAATATGAATTTGTCTCACCAAAACAGTAAAAATTGAAGATATCCAACCTCTGTCATTCTCTGAAAACAGGGATAAAAAAATCCCGTTGTCGTCACTGCTGACAACGGGAGTATGTAGGGTTTTTTATAATCTATCGGTAGGCAACTTGTGGGCCTGCCCAAATTTCTGTCACCTTTTTACCAAAAGTAATTGGTCGATCGTTGTCTGTTGTAGTGATAGTCTTGCCATCATTAGCAACTTGCATTAATGGCCAGTTTTCCTCACCCAATTCCCCTGCACGGAATAACACATGATCCGGTTGGCTTTTACTCCAGCCTAACAATACGGCAATTTTCTCATGTTCTTCCTCACTCACGGGAGCGACTGTGTTAGTGTGATTTTTTTGCCGATCCCAAATCACTGCACTATCTGTAGAATCACCTGTGTTAAATATACCTTCAAACTTGCGTGCTAAGAAGCGATCGCCTTTTTCTGACCAGCTAACTGGAACTAATACCCCAATCTTACCGCTCGGATCATTTTCTTCTAACGATTCCCCTTTTACAGCCTTTACCTTTAATAAAGGATCGCTAACTGGAGTCGTTGAAGCCATCACCCACAATTTCTTAGTGTGCATATCTTGGACAAACATGACGCTGGTGACACGGCTGTTGTACATTTGCGGTTTTACTTCCAGCTGCACCCGGCTATAAACAGCATATTTACCATCTGGAGAAATCACGGGTACGCTACGATAGTGACGCACTCCAGAACCACCATTAGCAGCAATCGCTTCTTGAGTTGCTGTAATCCATTTCCAAGGAATCGGATGAGGACTACCGATGGGATCTATTTGTTCTGCTTGGGACTCATTAACTGTTTCCACAACAGGTATTTCGGTCGTTGTGGTTGATTGAGATTCTCTAATAGCTGGTGCTACTTGAGTTGCTGTCAATGATTGAGTAAAAGACTTTTCTCTAGAGAGATAATTTTCTTGTCCTCTTAAAGACTTGACATTAGCAGCTTTAAGTTTGCGTACTAAATTAAGTTGACTAACAGGAACATCTGTTGATGGTGCGAGTTCAACTGCTGCCAAAGAATCGGGAACAGTTACATCGCTTAAATCTAAATCGCTGCTTGAGAGATAATTATCTACTTCAGTTGAAGACTCAATTGTATTTGCTGGTAATACTTGCGGTTCCTGAACAGCGGTACTTTGTGTTGGCACAGACTCAAATTCTTTTGTTATCGATTCGATTTGATCTGTTTTTAATGTTTCAGCTATCTCAGGTTCCCCAACTACAGCTATTTCCTTTGATACAGAGTCAGATTCTCCAGCCATCGAAGTTAGTTTATGTACTTCGGATCTTACTGGGATCGAGTGAGCCGATGCTCCTAATAATGGTGCAATAAGCATCACAACGACAACGTAATTGAGAAATGGTTGTGTGCGGAACCATCCTGACAGCAAAAGGGGTTTAAGCATTTGTAGACTCTCTAGAGGGGGCAATTGCTATGTGAGAAGCAATACATCAACAGCAATGGGGCAGGTGGTAGTTATATGTATAACAAGAAACTAAAAGTAATGACGAGATAATATCTTCAAAGTTTGCAGAGTTTTACAAAAATTAAGTATCATTGTCTACGCCTTTTTTTACTTAGGTACTGAATATTTTTTTGCAAAAATATGCGAGTATAGTAAATATGCTGAGAACTCAGTAATTACTACACAATATATATTTTCCCTATATCCAATCGCACCAAAAAATAAGTCTTGGTTAAGGAATATTTGGGATATAGTTCGAGGAATGACGCTGGCAAATAATAGATAAGCTAACTTAGCTACCGGGGATCGTACTAGTGATCGCTAGTACACAGTAAATAAGCTAGGTTACACACCAAATATAACAGCGCAAACCCTCATTATGGCAAACGTGAGGCGTTAATTAAAAACCTGGGAAAGCGAACGCATAATACATCATACTCAGAAGATATTGCTATCAGCAACCCAAAGTTATAAATTGCTATCTAAACTACAAAAATAGCTAGAAGACGCAATAGTTTTTCGGAAATTTAACTACATTTAAAGCTAATTTCGGGAAGACAATCGGAAACACAACAAAACTAACTCGGTAGATGCTCTAGCGAATCGCAACGAATAACCACTAAGTGATTAGGTTCACTAGAGGCAGATGCGGCTGATACTAGCTGTTACACTTGTCAACTTAACTATTAAGTTAATCAAGCAGCCTTTGGTTTCATGAATACGAAAGTATTGTACCACCAAACAGCCAATATTATTTACAGCTAACAACTGTATTTTGCAACTGCTGTTTTGAATTTAGGAGACTGCTAGATGCTGGCTGAGTGAATTCTGTTTCAACATGCAACTTAAATGTTGTCAGTTATGAGGGGCGCACTTACGATTAACTAGTAGACCTCTTGCACAAATACAAAATTCGCCCACTCTGGGGGATCTTGCTACATCCCCTAACCCCTTCTGCCAATTTTGGGAGCAGGGGAGCCAAATTCAAAGTCCCTCTGATTTAGGGTCAGGGCTTTTGATTTATGCAAGAAGTCTAATGACTCACGACTAGCAACTACTAATTATTAATGAAAATTGTATTTTTTGGTACACCTCAGTTTGCTGTACCCACCTTGGAAAAATTATTGAATCATTCAGAATTTGAGGTGCTGGCGGTTGTCACCCAACCAGATAAACGCCGGGAACGCGGAAATAAACTGACCCCTTCACCAGTAAAAGCGATCGCAACTGCTCACAATTTACCAGTATGGCAACCCGAACGGGTGAAAAAAGATACTGAAACTTTAAGCAAACTCAAACAATCAGATG
Source organism: Nostoc punctiforme NIES-2108 (assembly GCA_003326195.1). Lineage (GTDB taxonomy): Bacteria > Cyanobacteriota > Cyanobacteriia > Cyanobacteriales > Nostocaceae > Nostoc > Nostoc punctiforme_A. The sequence goes on along the minus strand of LXQE01000117.1, from coordinate 82,383 downwards.
CAGATGTGTTTGTTGTTGTCGCTTATGGACAGATTTTATCGGCAAAAATCTTAAATATGCCAAAATTAGCTTGCATTAATGTGCATGGCTCGATTTTACCCAAATATCGCGGTGCAGCACCGATTCAGTGGTGTTTGTATAACGGAGAGAAGGAAACGGGGATCACCACTATGTTAATGGATGTGGGGATGGATACCGGCGCAATGTTGCAAATAGCCACTACACCGATTGGATTACTGGATAATGCCCAAGATTTAGCCGACAGACTAGCAGAGATCGGTGGGGATTTGTTAGTAGAAACTCTGTTGAAGTTGGAACGTAAAGAAATTCAACCAATTCCCCAAGATAATTTAGCAGCTACTTATGCACCTCTGATTCAAAAACCAGATTATGCTTTGGATTGGTCAAAAAGCGCGATCCAATTACACAATCAAATTAGAGGCTTTTACCCTAACTGCACGGCTACCTTTCGTGACAACCTGTTGAAAATCACCGCTTCTGCTCCCCTTGGTTCTGTAAGCGATGTCTGGCGACAAGCCGCTCCGCGTCTACGCGATCTCCCACCAGAATTGCAAGAATTGACTCATAAATTGCCTGATTTGTCAAACGTATCAGATCGACCAGGAGTTGTAGTGAGCATTGTCAAAGGACTTGGCGCGATCGTCCAGACTGGGGAAGGATTGTTGCTGTTGCGAGAAGTTCAGCTAGCCGGTAAACGTCCCCAGTCGGGATGGGATTTTGTAAATGGTACCCGCTTAACTGTGGGAGAAGTTTTTGGTGCGGGAAACTGACGGGGATGGAAGAGATGAGGGAAAATAACTTTTAACTCCTCACTCCTGTACAGACGCGATTAATCGCGTCTCTCCTAAGACTTTTCATAAAAGCGGCAAGATTCGCAAGGGCCATCTGGGTTGACTGCACAGCGAATAAGTTCTGAATGAGCATTGTAGCAGCAAGTGGCATCACCGATTACCCAACGTCCTGCTACCAAACTTTTCTCAGATGGTCGTTTAGCAGACTGTACATAAATGACAATATTATGCAAGCGATAGCGCCCAGCTTGAAGTTTGTATCTATGGCGGCGCTCTAAAACTGCGTAGGTTTTACCTTCAAAATCGAGATAGTTTCCGGGTTGGGGTGTCCAATCAAGTTGCACTCTACCAAGGGACTCACGCGGGTGCGTCAGAATCACCTCGGTTGGTAAAGAGTCTGGCTCCATAAGCTTATGTGATTTGATTTACATTATAAGGATAGTATCGCGATCGCTTTCTTTAGCTTACCGAATTTAAATTACAATTAATGATTAACTAGATTTGCGAGAAATATACAAACAGTAGGGATGCACTGCTGTGCTACCCTACAGGTTATGGCAGCCAGAAGTTAGGTAGGATAGATTTGCTCAAGTTATGCAAAGTTTGGTTGAGCGATCGCGCTACTTGGATATGCACTTCATCCTCTTCTACAGCTAAAATCTCAGATGGCTGACCCTCTCCCAAATAAGACACCACCAAATTCGCTGCCTCCAAACCAGTAACATAAGCCTTTTCCTGCGACCAGGAACCATGACGGTTCACAATCCAATCCCCACTCATAAACACATTCTCAAAACTTGTCTTAGCGGGCAACATATAACGATAGCTGCCAGGTGCAAAGTGAGTTACCGCTTGAGGTAGCCGAATTACACTGCTATCAATAATCTTTGCCTCCCGAAAGGCTGGCACACAAGTTGCTAAGTAACCCTGAACTATTGATAAAATCTCCTCATCGCTCAAATTGAGAAACTGATTCGCATGATAGAAATCAGCTTCAATCACTGTTCCCGGTTCATCCCGATATTCATCATGTAGAGCATTCAAATCAAAAAACGTCCAACCTGTACTTGCGTCAAATCCAAAACAAGCATTAGAAGGACGAGGAATATCAATTTTACGGTCAAACCATAGTCGCGTTGCTAAAACATCAATTGCTCCTAAATTGTTCAAATTACGGAATTCTTCACGGCTTTGTAAACTAGGGCTAGTTGAGACAATTTTTTTCATCCCCGTGATCCCAACGGCAAAAATCACGGCATCTGCTTCAATTACTTCATCACCACAAACCACACCCTTGACTTGATTACTATCAACAATTAAGTCTGTAACCCGACGCTTGGGCAACACTCGCGCACCAGCTTTTTCGATACGTTCCACCCAAGGACGAAATATTTTTTCTCCGACAGTTCCGCGACACCAAACCACATCAAAATCTGGTTGATGAGCCAGAATAAAAAAGTAAAGCATCCCTAAAGTTGCGGCGGCTGAACATTGTTCGCCAGGGGCAAATAAGCCCACCAATAACATCGGTTCAAAAGCCTCGCGGTAAAGTCGTGCAGAAACGTTAAAGTCTTTGAACAATTCACGGGCAGTTACAAAATCATAGCGTCGCCAAGCTGCATCAGAATTGTCAAAATCAACGACAGCATAAAGTAAAGGCAGGGCGCTGAGACGGTCAATTAGTGGCAGCCGCTTAAACTGAGTGTAGAGAAAAGTTCCCAGTGGCGAGGGGAGTCGCGGTAAATCTTGAAAAATCGGTGATTCAACTTCCAAACCTGCTGGCGAGTATTGCGAAGAACGAGTCCAAGTAGTAAAAGGATTAATTTCTAATTCATTGATTAGGGAAAAAATATTTTTGTAAGGATACCAGAAGCCATGAATGCCAGCTTCAACAGATTTTCCGGCAGATGTTTGCCAACCTGCCACCAATCCACCGGGATAGGGGCCGGCTTCGAGAAGTGTCACATCATAACCTTGTTTTGCCAAATGGTAGGTTGCTCCTAAACCGGCCCAACCAGCACCTACAACTACCACCCGTTTTTGTTGTAACCCTCCTACCATCGCAGCCTCCAATTGTTGCAGTCCATCAACTAATGTATACGAACTTGTGTTTCGATCGAGTAAGGGTTGTCATTATAGCGGTTTTCAGTTGGATGCAATAGGCGCTTTACTAGCACATTCCATCGAATTTAAAATAGTTATAGACTTTAAAAAAGGCTTAGGGAAAGCCGTTCAGTAAAAATCACTTGCGGGTAATGCTGAGTTAAGAGTATAACAGAAAACAGACTTAACTATTCATGAGGATAATCATAATGTCTCAATTAGCAAATGTAAAATCCAGTTTGAATGACTTTGAATTACGAGATGGTATTTATTTTCCTAGTGACTATGAACAATTAACTAATACTCAACATAAAAAAACATGGGATGCAATTGGTAAAACATACTATGGTTCCCAAAAAATTGAAAAAATTGCCGCGACATCGCCCATTAAACAAGATTACACTCTGCTAACTGGTACGCCTGGAGGTACTTGGAACAAATTTCCGTTGAATAAATCTGTCGGTTCTATTCTAGAAATTGGTTCAGGTTATGGTCGCGCACCTTTACATCTCTCGAAAGCGAAAAATCTGAAATGCGAGAAATATTACGGCATTGATATTTCTGAACCTTTATTGCGGCGGCTAATCAAAGTTAAACAAGAATACAATTTTTTCCCAGAAGCTGAATTTAACTTGATTTGCACTTCTGCTGAAACATTGCCTTTAGAAGATAATTCTATAGATTTGGTAATTTCTAACTGTGTCTTTATGCATATCCCAGATGCCCAATTAAGAAATTTATTGGCTGATATCTGTCGGGTGCTAAAACCTGGTGGAATTTTTGTTTTTAATCATTCATTTCACAATAAGTCCTGTCCTTCTCATATTATCCACAATTTTATCAGAAGGCTGAATCCATTTGTAAGAAATCCAGTTTATCTCAAGCAATATTCATCTGCTGAAATAGAAGAAATGTTAGCTACTGCTGGGATGAAAGCGAAGTGTCCAGAATACATTGTCGAACCAACAGCAGAATATGCAATTTTGCCGGAAACCATCAAAGGGATTCCCGTACCTTTTGCTAATGCTATCAACAGAAGTCTCAAGCCATCAGATAGCTTAAAAGAAACTTTGGCTTACGGTTTTAGTGCCTACAGTACTCAACTGGACTAATTAAGAAACTATCTGCTTGTCACAATGAACTAAATACTAATAATCTACGAAAGCACAACAAACATTGTTGTGCTTTTACTTTTACAATAAATGCCTATGAACTTTAGTTTTTTATTTTTTGTTTTGAGTTTGATTATTTAGTCTAAACTCCAATAATTATCCACAGTATGACTTCCGATACGGTTCAGCTAAGGTTTTTGGATGAAAATTCTAGATCCTAAAGATGCAATAAATCATCGCGTCTCTTGCCTTAACCGAACAGTATTGATATGACTTCTAGTTATGGGAGGATTAAGGTTGCCCAATGTAGATAACATTTGCCAAAACCTGCACTTTTGTTAACTCGCGCACAAGACGTTGAGCTTGATGTTTATAAAGTGGTATTGGTAACACTCTAGGCAAATTATTCATCCATTGCCTAGCGGTAGTAGAACTACATCCTGTAATCAAAACTATCTCTTCAGCACCATACATAATGGCATTTGTAGTCAGAGCTTTTTCAATCTGTACTTGCCAAAGACGAGGCAGCATTTCACCCCATTCAATTCGCTGCAAACTACTGCTTGTGGCTAAAACAATCAAGCGATCGCCAGCATCAAGCTTAACATCATACCAGGGCATTAAAGAGTAATTATCTCGCTGATATTTCTGGTAGAGAATCGGTACAACACTGTAGCCAGATGCTATTTCAGATAAAAGCAAACCATTCAGGGTATCGCCATCTTCAATCTTGTATTCCGTCACCATGACTATTTGCTCATTCAAGTGAAACAAGCTCAGAACATTTTCTCCAAAAGCAGCACAAGCAAAGACTTCTGCCGCTAAAGCCGCGCCACATATAACTTGAGCATAGGGAAACAGAGGGGCGATATTATCACTAAATTGGCGGTCTTGAGAGCGGATAATCAAGGTAGTGGCAGGGTTCATTGCATGAGCCATCAAACCAATTTCCAGATTTTCCATATTATCGTCCCCAACTAAAATGATGCTTTTGGCATGGGAGAGATTTGCCTTAGTGAGTGCTTCGGTAGCATTACCAACGATAAGGGGCATATCGGGTAAAGTTTCTTGGTCGAGAGTGGTAGGGTGAATTCCTACTAACGGCTGGTTGAGTTCCTGCAAAAGAGCAGCTACTTTCTGTCCCAAGCGATTTAAGCCAATAATTATCAGATGGTTGCGTTGTGGGATGGGAGGACGGGAATTGAAAAAATGGAATCTTGAAGTGACCAGGGCATCAGTCAGGAGCGCATATAATACTCCCACGAAAGCTTGACCTGTCAACGTCATTCCCAGGCTAAAAAACCGCAACCACCAAGGGATAGCGTCTGAGGGCTTTGATTGTGATGCAAACTCAACACCGCCAAATAAATCTCCGTATCCTCCCAAAAGTAAAACTGCTGTTGCATAAAAAGCTTCTTGGATGGTGATGTCAGGATAATATAATCGGTAAAGAATTATTCCAACAAGCCACAGGATGAGTACAGTAATCGCATAGATTGTTGCAATTCGTCGGATTTGATTTTGGCTTTGGTAGTAAGATTGCCAAAATTGCACTATTTTATCCTTGAGATTTTTCGCTGTGATGCCTTGAACCAACTGTTGCCACTGCCACTTTTGGGTATGAGATTGTCGATGTTGCTCAGAGAAAGCTAAATCGTATGCCACATCAATGTAAACTAGCGTGTCTCCTACCTGTACTTCTGCCTCTGGGTTCCAGCCAAACAATTCTTTGAGTGGCTTAGATGAAACAGGTTTGTGGCTCAAGATGCGGCGAGTTGTCAGATTGAGCCTATGTACTGGCTTGCCATTACACCAGCTATCCTTCGCTTGTACCTGGTGTTTTATCACTTGTAACAGTTGCCCTTCTAAGGTGAAATATCCAATAGCTTCAGAACCAAGGGCTGTCAGAGCGAAGGTATGAGCTGAAAGATGAGTGGGTTCAAAGGCAACAAAATTACCGAGATTTTCCCACAATAGTTTATTGAAATTTTGTTTGTCAGAACGTACAATCAGGCGAACGTGCGGATTAAGACGGCGTGCTGCAAAGGCAGCTTCTATATTTATCCGCTCATTTCTGGTTACTAAAAGTATTGAACGACACTGGCATATACCTGCCTGCTCTAGAACACTTGGCTGGCGGCAGTCTCCTACGATTAACTTTTCTAATAATTTAGGTACTTCTGGAACTTCCCAATGTTCGGGCTGCACATCCTCTATGGCGCTGACTTTAACATCATATTCCTTGAGGATTGCAACGCAATGTTGCCCTAAACTTTTGAGTCCGCATACTAAGAAAAGGTCTTGGGTTTTTTTTTGATTGCTGGTAGGAGGGGGATGCACTTTCTGTTGACGGTAGTATTAGATACTGCTAACAGGATGTGTTTGCTAAGGTTTTTACGCTTCGGTAATTCCCAACAATTTTATCAGTTGGTTTCAAGATGAGTATCAAATGATAACAAACCGTATCGAATTCTGATACTTGATACCCAACTGAACGCGATTTTTGTTGAAAGTTTGGCTAGTTTTTGGGATTTTCCTGATTGATTGTGATGTAATTTACCAACTTTTCCCGACATATTCAAGCTAAAGTTGGTAAATTAGGAATTAGTTGAGTTAATTTTTCCCTACGCAACTATGCCATTGGATTTATCGCCTCTTTGGATATCACTTAAAACTTCATTACTTGCCACATTTATCACCTTCTTCTTGGGTATAGCTGCTGCCTACTGGATGCTGGGATATCGTGGCAAAGGTAAATCGTTGATTGAGGGTATCTTTATTGCGCCTCTAATTTTACCGCCCACGGTTGTCGGTTTCTTGTTGCTGCTATTTTTTGGCAAAAATGGCCCAGTAGGGAAATTCATGGAGGCTTTTGACTTCACCATCGTTTTTACTTGGTATGGTGCAGCGATCGCAGCCACGGTAGTTTCTTTCCCTTTAATGTATAAAACTGCACTGGGAGCCTTTGAACAAATAGATGGTAATCTGCTGCGAGTAGCTAGAACCCTTGGTGCAACTGAAACTACAATCTTTTGGCGCATCAGTTTACCCTTAGCACTACCCGGCATTGTCGCCGCCACAATGTTAGCTTTTGCCCGTGCTTTGGGAGAATTCGGCGCAACGTTGATGTTGGCTGGTAACATTCCCGGACAAACGCAGACAATCCCAATGGCGATTTATTTTGCGGTGGAAGCGGGAGCAATGAACGAAGCGTGGTTTTGGGCGATCGCAATTATGGTGATTTCTCTCTCTGGAATTATTGCAGCCAACTTCTGGCAAGAATTGAGGGAAAAGGGGAGAGGAGAGGGAGCAGGGGGCAGGGGGCAGGGGGCAGGGGGAGAAATTCTTTATACTCCGCAATTTAGCTTTGAATCTGGGGGATTGTTTGTCAACATTGAAAAAATACTTCCTAGCTTTGATTTAAAAGTTGCTTTCACTACTGATGAGCAACCCTTGGGATTGTTAGGGGGTTCGGGAGCAGGTAAGAGTATGATTTTGCGCTGCCTTGCGGGGATAGAAACGCCCACAAATGGCCGCATAGTTTTAAATGACAGAGTTCTGTTTGACTCCGAACAAGGAATTAATGTACCCAGCCGCGATCGCCGCATCGGTTTTTTAGTGCAGAATTACGCTCTGTTTCCCCACATGAGTGTGGCGCAAAATATCGCTTTCGGCTTACCCAAAAACCTATCTGCTGGGAGTATTCGGGTGCAGGTGGAGGAGCAACTAATAGCAATGCAGTTGCAGGGATTAGGCGATCGCTATCCGCACCAACTTTCAGGGGGTCAACAACAACGGGTAGCTTTAGCAAGAGCATTGGCAAGTCAACCGGAAGCATTACTTTTAGATGAGCCGTTTTCGGCACTTGACACCCATCTGCGTAGCCAATTAGAGCAGCAAATGACAGAAACTCTAGCTGATTACAAAGGTGTGACTCTATTTGTCACCCATAATATGGAAGAAGCTTATCGGATTTGCCCAAATCTGTTGGTATTGGAGCATGGTAGAGCCGTTCATTATGGTAGCAAACATGAGATTTTCCAGCATCCTGCTACCGTTAGTGTCGCCCAACTTACTGGATGTAAAAACTTCTCCCGTGCTGTTCTCCAGTCATCACAACAGTTGCAAGCGACTGATTGGGGTTGTACTCTGCAAGTAATTGAACCAGTCAAGAGCGAATTATTTCACGTCGGCATTCGTGCCCATCAGTTCATTTTTACCAACGACTCATCGCAGGAAAACACCTTTCCTTGCTGGGTGGTACGAACCAGTGAAACGCCTCATCGAATGACATTATTTCTCAAACTATATTCAGCTGGCAAGAATTCTCAAGATTATCATCTGCAAGCTGAAGTCTTCAAAGAAAAATGGGCGACGATGAAAGACCAACCTTTTCCTTGGTATGTGCGTTTAGATCCTCTGCGCTTGATTTTGATGGAGTGAACGCAGAGATACACATCGGAAATCGGAATCCCAATTCCACAAACACAACCAATATAGTAGACATCTCCGAAAAAGAATGTAGAGACGTGGCTGTGCTATGTCTCTACAAGGGTTATAGATAACGCATATTTAATTTCTGAAGAAGTCTAAGCTAAAAGCCTTTTCAAATCTCGTTTCTAGCCTCTGGGCTGGAAATGCTGCTCCTGGCGGTAGCCCCAACGAGACAGCTAACGGTTTTTTAACAAAAGGCGATCGCAGCCTCACCTGGAGCGATCACTATATTCAGGTACTTCAAAATGATATTCAGGTACTCCAACACAATATTTGGGTACTTCAACACGATATTTGGGTACTTCAACACGATATTTGGGTACTCCAACACGATATTTGGGTACTCCAACACGATATTTGGGTACTCCAACACGATATTTGGGTACTCCAACACGATATTTGGGTACTCCAACACGATATTTGGGTACTCCAACACGATATTTGGGTACTTCANCCAACACGATATTTGGGTACTCCAACACGATATTTGGGTACTCCAACACGATATTTGGGTACTCCAACACGATATTTGGGTACTTCAACACGATATTTGGGTACTTCAACACGATATTTGGGTACTTCAACACGATATTTGGGTACTCCAACACAATATTTGGGTACTCCAACACAATATTAAGCAATACAGTTCAGTTAAGCTTTTTCTTCTCTCTGCGTCCTCTGCGCCTTGTCTACGAGACGCTACGCGTTGGCGGAAGCCTCTCGTAGAGAAGGCGGTTCGTTAAAAAATTGACTTGGATAACAGAGTTTTAGCCTTAACCCAAGCGTATTGCAATATTAAGGACTCAATAGCAATGTATGTAAATTTTATACTTAATATTAGAATATTTCCCAGTAAATTTAGCGAATACATATTAGACCATACTGTATTTTTGGTTGTTTTTGCTCAGGGCAATGGGAATAGCAGATGGCTAGAGTGGAAACATAAGTATGTATTAATTTGCACATATTTTCTTTGAGAGCAGACGCATATATGGCAAGATTGAAACGCGGTTCTACGGTATTGGATAAGGCAACGCGACGGATTGCGGGGATGCGATCGATTAGTGAAACGCTGGAATTTGCTGATAGCTTGAATTTAACGGAGTATCAAAGGCGGATTCAAACCTTGCAAACCAAGCTATCAAGCTACAACACAATGCTTTCTACCCTAGATGAAGCGATGGGGCAGATTCAATTATTAGAGGAAGATTTGAGCAGCTATTCGGAAAAAATGTTGATGAGTGTGGGGACACGCTACGGTAAAAACAGTTTGCAGTATGTGCAGGCGGGGGGAAAGCGGCGCCAGAGAAATAAGGGTGCATCTAACACTGAACCGGCTACAACCGCGATCGCACCAAATGTAGAGAAGGCAACGACAAATGGCAAAAGTACAGAAACAGCAGTACATTAGGGCTGTAGACTCATCGGTGCGTAGGCGTAGCCCGTCGTAGACATCGCCTGTCTACAAGCCAGTTGTTCATGTAGAGGCGATCGCCAACATACCATTTTAGTTAAATTTTTACTTCAAGCGCCCAGACTAAAAAAGTCTGAGCGCTTGAATATTAGGTTGCAGAGAAACTTCTGCTAGATTGTTATAGAATTATGCGGGCATCATCTGCATACTTCTGCAAGACTCTGCACACTTACGGCAAGCAGCAGCACATTCCATCATTTTTGCGTCATCGCTCATCATCTCACACGCCATTGCAGTGCGATCGCACATTTCCGCACAAAGCATACAAGTGCGTTCCATGAACTCAGAACCGCTCATCATCATATTCATGCACATCATGCACATTTCTGAGCAATCGCGCATCATGCTCATCATGCTCATCATGCTCTTGTCCATGTCCTTACCACTTTTGCTCATGCAGTAAGTCATAGTTTCCATGCACATTTTATGACAGTCCATACAAACATCCATGCAAGTTTGCATTTCTGGAGTCATGGTTTCAGTCATCATCATCATCATCGGAAATACCTCCTGATTTTTTGATGCATAAAATAGTGTCCCCGGAAGGACTACTCATCACATTAGTCCTATCCTTTTAAACAGTCAATGGGGTTTTTAATCCAGAATTTTTAAGCCTACTTTCCCGATATAATTACCGGGAATTGGAACTAATTCTACAGTTATTTAGTGTTGTTTTTATGAGGAATACTATACATTAAGGCTTATAAACCCTCGCTTCGAAGTAGGGTTTAATTTGCCAAGTCAACTTTACGTCGGGGATCAAAAGTTAGAGTTAAATTTAACTCGAAAATGATGTTATCTTTTTTAACAAATAAATGCTTAAATCAAGCATTTGTAAAATTATATTAATCTAAGTTTTATTAAATTATATTAACTTGAAGAGAGATGGTCTGATAAATTCGTAATTTATAATGGAATTTAAACCGCACCTAAAACAAAAATGCCTCACAAAAAAGTAATTTTCACAACTTACATGAGAGAGGATAAGAAATATATATTATGATGTCAGTTATAGATTTGATTGTAATTTGAGTAAGCGATCGCTAGCTGCTTTTAATGTCTCAGGTCTTTTGCTGAAGCAAAATCTGATCAATGAATGTCCCTTTTCTGGTTGACTGAAAAAACTAGAACCGGGAACTACGGCAACACCGATATCTTTAATCAGATGGTAAGTGAATTCAACATCTGTTTTATAGCCAAATTTGGAAATATCTGCAAGTACGTAATAGGCTCCTTTGGGAACGAAATACGGAATTCCAACTAGGTCTAGAATTTGTAAAATGCTCTCTCGCTTCTGGTGATAAAGTTTGGCTAGTTCTTCATAATAAGATTGTGGCAGTTGCATGGCGGCAACTCCGGCTCGTTGCAATGGTGCGGGTGCGCCAACGGTAAGAAAATCATGGACTTTGCGAATCGCTCCTGTCAATTCGGGGTTTGCTAAAATGTAGCCGACTCGCCATCCAGTGACGCTGTAAGTTTTAGATAAACCGTTAATAGTAACGGTACGTTCTTCCATTCCGGGAAGAGTCGCTAGGGCAATATGTTGAGTGCCGTCATAGAGAATATGTTCATAGATTTCATCAGTGAACGCTAACACATCCCATTTTTGACAAAGTTCGGCAATTAGAGTGAGTTCTTCACGGGTGAAGACTTTACCTGTGGGGTTGTGGGGTGTGTTGATAATAATCGCTTTGGTATTGGCATTGAAAGCTTGACGCAACTGTGCTTCATCAAATGTCCAATGGGGAGGATGCAGTGTCACGTAGCGGGGTATAGCACCAGCTAAAATCGCATCGGGGCCGTAGTTTTCGTAATATGGCTCAAATACAATTACTTCGTCACCGGGATCGACTGTCGCTAGCATCACAGATGCCATTGCTTCTGTGGAACCACAGGTAACAGTAATTTGGGTTTCGGGATCAATATCTAAGCCAAGATACCAACGGACTTTATTGGCGATCGCATGACGAAATGGGCGATCGCCCCAAGTAATGGCATACTGATTAACATCTGCCTCTATTGCCTGATATGCCGCCTGTTTCAACTCCAAGGGACAAGGAAAATCAGGGAACCCCTGCGCCAGATTTACTGCATCGTGTTGCAGTGCTACCCGCGTCATTTCTCGAATCACCGACTCTGTAAATTGTTCTGCCTTCGCTGATATTTTTTGCCGCCCAATCTTACTCACCCCTATACCTCCGTATTTCCGTTATCCGGGAATTTCTGTAAACTAGATAAAACCATAATATTGATAGATTTATCGTAGTATACTCAAATTTCCGATCCAGAGGAAGAAGCAAGGGAGCAGAGGGGCAGGGGAGACAGGGGAGGCAGGGGAAGCAGGGGAGGCAGGGGAAGCAGGATAATAACCAATGCCCAATGCCCAATGCCCAATGCCCTTATTATCTATATACTTAATTATTGAGATTAATAGTCAATTATTGAAGTACTGATCCAGAATCATCATGAAATCTTTGCACCGTCCCGATCTGTATAGCTGGTCTAATTTCAATCCGGCAAGAAATATTGATTTCAATGGGATTGCCTGGATTCGCCCAGATGGCAACATCTTGATTGACCCAGTAGCCCTATCAAACCATGATTGGAATCATCTAAAATCCCTCGGCGGTGTGGTTTGGATTGTGCTGACGAATTCTGAGCATGTCAGGGCAAGTAAAGAAATTGCCGATCAAACCTATGCTAAGATTGCTGGCCCGATTGCAGAAAAAGACAGTTTTCCTATACCTTGCGATCGCTGGCTATCTGATGGTGAAGAATTTGTGCCAGGACTGGAGGTGATTGAACTCAATGGTTCTAAAACTCCCGGTGAGTTGGCTTTGTTACTGGAAGAGACAACTTTAATTACAGGGGATTTAGTCCGGGCACGTAAAGCAGGTAGCTTGACAATTTTACCAGATGACAAGCTGCTGAATCGAGAGGAGGCTGTTGCTTCTGTTCGCAGGTTGGCTCAACTGAGTCGGGTAGAAGCAGTGTTGGTGGGGGATGGTTGGCCCGTCTTTCGGGATGGACGCGATCGCTTAAAGGATCTTGTAGCGACATTGTAAATGATTAGGGTAGCACAGCTAACTATGCTACCCTACAGGCGATTGTAGTTCAAATAGATCAAAAAGGCTCTCAGACGAAAATCAAACAACACCGTATCATGGTAGTTAGTAGCATTTCTGTCTGATACTTTCCTTTTTGCCATAAAAGAATACCAGGTAATTAATATCCTGATTTCCTGACGGCAGAATGCGAAAGCTTTTACTGATTTACCTAGTTGGAGAACGCTGATGTCGAAGGAAAGAAAAAGTAATAAAGAAGCTAAAAAACCTAAAAAAGATCCCAAAGACAAAAAGGAGAAAAAAGAACCAGGTAAATAGGACGATTTAGGTAAATAGTTCTAGCAAAGACCAAGAGTTGCATTTCCTTACATTGACAATACTTTGTTCAATAGCACTGAATAGGAAAAGTTATTGTCAAAAATTTATTCACCCTTGGTCAAGTATCAAAATCTGATGATTTAAGTTGTATATGCGATGTTAGGACGGGCTGTGACGCTCGATAGTGCAGCGTTAGCGACGCAGGAAGGTCTTGACTCGCTAATGCTACGCTATCGGTGACGCAACTTAATCAAGCAGGCTCAAATTTCAGCGAAACGCCGTTCATGCAGTAGCGCTTGCCAGTGGGTGCAGGGCCATCATCAAAAACATGACCCAGATGACCACCACAGCGACTACAATGCACTTCAGTTCTGGTCATAAACAATGACTTGTCTACAGTAACGGCGATCGCACCTTCAATTGGATTAAAGAAGCTAGGCCAGCCAGTACCACTATTAAATTTGGTATCAGATGTAAACAGTGGTAATTCACACGCAGCACAATAATAAGTGCCTTGGTCGTATTCCTTATCTAGTGGGCTAGTGTAAGGGCGTTCAGTTCCATGTTTACGCAATACATTAAACTGTTCTGGCGTTAAAATCGTGCGCCATTCTGACTCTGGTTTGGTAACTTCAAATCCACTCTGAGAAGTTGTCATTGCTTGTGACCCCCAATTGATATACCTTGATAACAATGCTGTGCCGACTATGACTGCACCAGCCTGTAAAAAATAGCGTTTGTCCATATATCTATTATTTTCTATTTTCCGGTTCACTGGGCAATCTACTCCAGTACGGGATTCCCTACATGAATGACTATAATCAGCGATCGCTCTGAATTGTCCCTGATAAACTGATTAAAATTGGCTAAGAAACAACAAATTATTTTTCAGCCAAATACTAGGTGGGAATCCGATCTATTTCACCTGATTTTTGGACAATAGCAAGTATAGTTTTTAACTAGATCATAACGATAGATAATCAATCATCTTCATCAGAGATGGTTGTGAGATCCTGAGTAGTCCCGTGTTTACCCTGACTCGTCAGAAATACAAATATGCGATTGAGTCGCTTCACGCCACTTAGGGTAATCAGAGTCAGTAAGCCTCCCAATAATCCCATTTGCCACAGACCACAACCAATTGCAGCCCCCAAGCCGGCAGCAGTCCAGACACAGGCGGCTGTAGTTAAACCCTTTACTTTTGGCGTTGCAGATTTTCTCGGAGACTCTTGTAAAATCAATCCAGCTCCGAGAAATCCAACCCCAGTGGCTACACCTTGAATTGTGCGACTCAGTGCATTGGTAGCAGCATAAGGACTCTCGCCCTCAGCCTGCAAAGGAATCATCACAAATAATGCTGCTCCCATACTCACAAGCATGAATGTTCTCATCCCTGCTGGCCTTCCTCCTTGCTGACGGTTAAATCCAATCAAGCAACCAACCAGGAGCGCCAAAGATAATCTAAACGCTATATGTGGCCAATCGTTGGCAGCAATAAACATCGGCCCCATTGCCTTATTTCTCCTAGAGATAGAACACAATTTTGCACCTATTGGCAGTGAGATGGATGGCTACCCACTTTTGCAGCTGAAAACTTAAGCACAGCAAATCAATAGGTTTTTAGTACATTAAGGTTAATTTAACAAAAGGTTATGAATAAGTAAATAAGTATACACAAAGCCACCATTGCTGGATTCTTCCCAGAGACAGAAAGGGGGTAGGGGGAAAATAACTATGCTAATGCCCAATCCCTAACTAATTGACACAGCTTAATATACATTGCTTTGATAGAGATACCGGAGTTTTTTGGAAAACTTCTTGCTCGGTTCAGTAGAATATGTGATACTCTGAAAACTACAAATAAAGCACGGTATTTCTATCGAATTGCCGGAGTTTAAAAGGACAGGATTCATGCAGCTACTATGGTTCATCCCAACTCATGGCGACGGACGTTACCTTGCAACTGCTACAGGTGGACGGGCAGTAAGCTTTCCTTATCTGCGGCAGATTGCCCAAGCGGTGGATGATCTTGGTTATACAGGGGCATTGCTGCCTACAGGCCGCTCTTGCGAAGATGCTTGGATTGTAGCGTCAACGCTGGTATCACTAACGCGACAGATGCGTTTTTTGGTGGCGATTCGTCCCGGCTTGGTATCACCTGGAGTAGCGGCGCGGATGGCGGCGACTTTCGATCGCCTCTCTGGGGGACGCTTGCTGATTAATGTCGTGACTGGTGGCGATCCCGTAGAGTTAGCGGGAGATGGCTTGCATTTGGATCACGATCAGCGCTATGAATTAACAGATGAATTTTTAACAGTATGGCGAGCGATCGCTAGTGGAAAACAAGCCAATCTCCAAGGCGACTATCTCAACATTCAGGATGGGAAACTGCTGTTTCCACCCGTCCAGAAGCCATATCCGCCTTTGTGGTTTGGCGGTTCCTCTCCTGTTGCTCAAAAAATTGCTGCCAAGCACGTAGATGTCTATCTAACTTGGGGCGAACCACCGGCGCAAGTAGCCGAGAAGATTGCAGCAGTTCGGAGACTTGCTTTATCAGAAGGCCGAACTTTGCGGTTTGGGATTCGCCTACATGTGATTGTACGCGAAACCGAGAGTGAAGCTTGGGATGCGGCGAATCAATTGATTAAGTATGTCGATGACGAAGCGATCGCTAAAGCCCAAAAAGCTTACGCCCGAATGGATTCAGTTGGACAACAGCGAATGACTCAGTTACACCACGGTAATCGTGAGGCATTAGAGATTAGCCCGAACCTGTGGGCAGGAGTCGGTTTAGTCCGGGGTGGTGCGGGAACAGCCTTAGTCGGCGATCCCCAAACCGTAGCTGCCAGGATATTAGAATATGCAGATTTAGGTATTGAGTCCTTTATCCTCTCTGGCTATCCCCACCTAGAGGAAGCTTATCGAGTTGCAGAACTTCTATTTCCCCATTTGCCATTAGATAATTTACCCGCAGTGGAGAAGCAACACGTCTTAAGTCCATTCGGCGAAATTGTGGCAAATGAAGATTTCCCTAAGCAAAAGCCTCAAGAAAGAGCAACGTCCATATCCTAGTAATTAAGAACTAGGAGATTAACAGCCATGCTGCACCAACAAATCGACCAAAAAATCTCAGAAAAAGAAGCGTGGGTATTGCGTCGTCAGTTGGGAATACCTAACAATAAACGCTTGTGGGTGCTAGCTTGCATGGATGAGCGATTACCAGTGGAGAAAGCATTAGGAATTGGTGAAGGAGATGCTCATATTTTCCGTAATGCTGGGGGGTTAGTTACAGATGATGCAATTCGGTCAGCGATGTTAACTACACAGTTTTTTGGCACCAAAGAAATCATCGTTATTAATCATACCGAATGTGGCATGATGACAGCATCAGGAGATTTTCTCACTGAGATATTGCATAACCAAGGTATTGATGTGGATCAAGTTAGTGTCGATCCAGCTTTGCCAGAGTTAAAGCTACCAAAAGGCGTTTTTTCCAAATGGATCAAAACGTTTATCGATGTAGATGAAATCTGCACAGAGCAGGTGGAATTACTGCGTAATTCTCCTTTAATTCCCCAAGATGTAGTTATTCATGGCTACATCTGGGAAGTAGAGAGTATGAGTTTGCGCCATCCTTACAAACGTCTGAGTGAGAAAGTCAACACAGCATCAGCTATGAAGACCAAAACCACAAAACATACTGAACCCGTTTTAGAAATTGGGAGTTTAATTGAATGACAAATATTGTAGCGATCGCAGGTAGTCCAACCCATCCATCTAGAACCTATGGTTTTGTCGAATACACAGCCAAGCTTTTACAACAAGAAGGCTTGCATGTAGACATTATTTCAGTTCGGGATTTGCCTGCCGAAGATTTAGTTTTTGGACATTACGATAGCCCTGCTTTAGAACAGCCAAAAGCTTTATTAGCAAAGGCAGATGGTGTGATTATCGCCACCCCAATCTACAAAGCTGCTTATACAGGAGTGCTAAAAACATTTCTAGATTTGCTACCACAAAAATCATTAACAGGTAAACCCGTTTTACCAATTGCTTTGGGTGGAACGATCGCTCATTTATTGGCAATTGAATATGCTCTAAAACCTGTCTTATCTGAATTAGGAGCGCGGCACATCCTAGCTACTGTTTATGCGGTAGACAAACAAGTTCAACGACAAGCTGATAACAGCGTTCTGTTAGATGAGGAAATTGAGCAAAGGCTCAAAGACGTTCTCAAGGAATTTGTTAAAGCTGTAGAATATGATGCCGCAGCGCCTCAAGAATTGGTTCATGCCAATTAAATAATCAAGTTTATACCTCCGTTTGTTCGTAGCAGAGGGGTAATTTCTACTCATCTGCTACCTTTCTCTAAAAGTTAATCAGAATCATATAAATTTATTCTCAGAAATTCTACTTTTATAGCAATGTTCAAATTAATAGACTACGCCCAAACTTCTCTGCAAACTGGATGTAGTCTATTTAATTAACAACACTGTAATTTGTGATTGTTCCCAGAGAAGATTTTATTATATATAATAAATATGCAATTTTTCTCCTAACTCTACCTATAGTAGATGAGTATATTTAACTCATCTACTACTTTCTTGGAAAGGGTAATTACTTCTTGAACAACATCAACCCACCGCGTCATTCGTGGTTGTAAAGTTTCTCAAAATTATAGGTTGGATAAGGCTAATACCTTACCCAACCAAAGCGCGATCGCTCTTAATACAAGAACATCATAACTTTATTCAGCTTTAACAAAGCTCAACTTTTTACCCGAATAGTTGGTAATTGTTAGCTTTTGATTGCTTAGATCATAAGACTGGGCTGAAGATAGTGTAGAAAAATATTCCTCCGGCTCTGGGCCCAAATATACAAGTGGTTTTATTACACCATTTGAAAGTTCGATTTTATTATCTGTAGATTTGTAAGAGCCAAAGTATGGGATGGGGCCTACATTGCCTGTGATCAAACTTTCATCAGGATCAAATGCGGCTGTAATTTTAAACTGTTCTGGAACAGGAGAATTGTTTAAGGAGGTAAGTTTCCACTTTCCTTCTAAAATTACCGCATAACTAGGGCTTTGAAGCGCTAAACTCAAGCTAAATAAGATCAAAGCAAAAACGATCGCTTTTTTGATGTACTTAAATATGTTCATGGTTTTATTTCACCTGAAATTCTAGTTTTAGAATCCATTGCTTAATCTTTTGGTTCAACTTTGTTGCATCCATGAGAAAAAAGTTCACCTAACCCTTCAGTAGATTATGAAAATACTTATGTATTTAGATCAACTTAAGGGTTAAGGAAAATTCCTTGGGATTCAGATATATAGTCTTACTCTTTGAATAGAAATGCAAGGACAGTTAAGACAGTTAAGGAAGCATTTAATAAAATTTTAATAATTTATCAGTTTTAATATCATTAGATTATTAGCCATAAAGGTTAAAGTTGCAGACTACGGTAAAAAGTTTATTGTAAATGAGTAGCGATCGCTTGAAAAACAAACTTTCTTTTATTTGGCGCTAATTACAATCTGGGGTTGGCGCAACCAGTTGTCGGCATCTAAAGCCACCGTATATTAATGGCAATGCGCTTTTTTGGTCAGGTTAGCCAGTAAATTAGAAGTAGGGCGTAAAAAAATAAACTCAATGAAAGCGATGTCCAACGACAGGCCGCAAGGCGTCTGCGCTTCTGAACTTGCATCTATCGTCGGTGAAGAAAATGCTATTTGCCTTTGGGAAAATATCGAACTCAGTCAGCAAAAACGTATCCAACAGGCTATAGCTTCTGGAAATTCACCCAGTTGTATTGTCTATCCCCGCAGCCAAGAACAGCTAGCCGCAGTCATTACCAAGGCTCACGCAAATAACTGGCGCGTTCTTCCCTGTGGTAGTGGCAGTAAACTTAGTTGGGGTGGTTTAGCAAAAAGCATTGATGTTGTAGTTAGTACAGAACGCATCAACCAACTGATTGAACACGCCGTTGGCGATTTGACTGTCACCGTAGAAGCTGGGATGAAGTTCTCTGATTTGCAAGCACTTTTGGCAAAATCGCGGCAATTTCTTGCTCTAGACCCCACGGCACCAGAGTCAGCCACCATTGGCGGTATTGTTGCCACAGGTGATACAGGTTCTTTGCGGCAACGTTATGGTAGTGTGCGCGACCAGTTACTAGGTATTACCTTTGTCCGTGCTGATGGACAAATTGCCAAAGCTGGAGGAAGAGTAGTTAAAAATGTCGCCGGATATGACTTGATGAAGTTGCTTACGGGGTCTTATGGCACATTAGGCTTTATTAGTCAACTAACTTTTCGCTTGTATCCGCTAGCCGAGGCATCTGGGACGGTGGTACTAACTGGGAAAGCTGAGGCTGTATCTCAAGCGGCTAATATCCTTCGAGGTTCGGCGTTAACACCAGTTCAGGCTGATTTACTATCAGCTAAATTGGTGTCTAGTTTAGGATTGGGTGAAGGGCTGGGATTAATTGCTCGCTTTCAAAGTATTAGTGAGAGTGTTAAGGAACAATCAAACCGAGTTTTGGAAGTTGGGCAAAAGTTGGGCTTAGATGGGGCAATTTTTGCCGATGATGATGAAGCGAATCTATGGCAGAGATTGCAAGAACGAATACATAGTACTGCTACAGAATCGGTAATTACCTGCAAAATAGGAGTGTTACCTACTGCTGCTGTAGAGATTTTGACTCAGGTGGAGTTGGGTTTGATTCATATTAGTAGTGGTTTAGGTTTGTTACAATTAGAGAGTAAAAATCAAGTTTTGAAAATCCGCGATGAGCTAGGCTTTGCTGGAAGCGATCGCACTCAAGCGAGTAAAGGTTTTTTAACAATTCTGTCAGCACCAGTTGGGGTTAAAGAACAAATAGATGTTTGGGGTTATACGGGGAATGCTTTGCCGTTGATGCGCCGTATTAAGGAACAGTTTGATAGTAAAAATATTTTAAGTCCTGGTCGGTTTGTGGGTGGAATTTAGGTTTAAGAAAACGTAGACTCGCCAGAGGCTTGCCGCAGGCTACCGCCAAGGACGCCTTCGCGCAGCGTCTCGAAGAGAAGGACGCAAAGGAAGAGGGGAAAAGAATTAATTATGCAAGTTTCTGAAAATTCTGTTAATAATACGGCTAGTTTAAAGAATTTAAAGGGGTTTGATGAGAGTCATCCGCCTGACCCGAAGTTAATTGATAGTTGTGTCCATTGCGGATTTTGTCTCTCGACTTGTCCCAGTTATCGGGTGCTGGGTAAGGAGATGGATTCTCCTAGAGGACGTATCTATTTAATGGATGCAATTAATGAGGGTGAGATTGCTCTCAATACGGCAACTGTAGAACATTTTGATTCTTGTTTAGGGTGTCTTGCTTGTGTGAGTACTTGTCCTTCTGGTGTGCAGTATGACAAGTTAATTTCTGCAACTCGTCATCAAGTTGAACGAAATTATCCCCGCAGTTTACCAGATCGATTTTTTCGTCAACTGATATTTTCTTTGTTTCCTTATCCCAATCTTTTACGGGTTTTATTAGTTCCGTTATTGGTTTATCAAAAGTTGGGTTTTGCTAAATTCTTTCGCGCTACAGGTTTACTCAATAAAATATCGCCCCGTTTGGCAGCAATGGAATCAATTCTGCCAGAAATTACTCTCAAATCTTTTCAAGATAATTTGCCTAGTGTGATTCCCGCTAAAGGTGAGAAGCGGTATCGCGTTGGGGTAATTTTGGGTTGTGTGCAACGGCTGTTTTTTTCACCCGTGAATGAAGCGACAGTGCGCGTTTTAACAGCAAATGGTTGTGAAGTTGTGATTCCCAAATCTCAAGGTTGTTGTGCGGCGCTTCCCGAACACCAAGGACAAACAGAACAGGCGAAAGCTTTAGCAAGGCAGATGATTGATAGTTTTGCCAAGACAGATGTCGATTTTGTAATTATCAATGCTGCTGGTTGCGGTCATACTTTGAAAGAATACGGTCACATTTTAGAAGATGACCCAGAATATCGGGAAAAGGCCAAGGATTTTGCAGCTAAAGTTAAAGATGCTCAAGAGTTTTTGGCAACTGTTGGATTAACAGCGAAACTTTCACCACTGACTGATAAACCTTTGAATTTAGTTTATCAAGATGCTTGCCATTTATTGCATGGACAAAAGATTAGTGTGCAACCGCGTCAGATATTGCGGCAAATTCCAGGGGTGAAGTTGAGAGAACCAATAGATGCAGCTTTATGTTGTGGCAGCGCTGGGGTTTATAATATGCTGCAACCAGAAGTTTCTGAAGAATTGGGTCGGCAAAAAGTAGAGAATTTGTTGAATACTGGTGCTGAGTTAATTGCTTCTGCTAATCCTGGGTGTACTTTGCAAATTACTAAGCATTTGCAGTCGCAAGGTAAGAAGATTTCAGTTATTCACCCGATGGAGTTGTTAGATTATTCGATTCGCGGTGAGAAGTTGAAATTGTAGAGGTTTGCTAGCTGCGTTGTGCATTTACTTTTGTCCTCTCTTGGTAAAGGCAGAATGTCCCGGAGATGCTTTACCCCACCCTAACCCTCCCCGTATGTATTGGCTACGGTGTACATACAAGTCTGAAATAGCTGATTAACCAGCGTTTTACCCCACCCTAACCCTCCCCTTGCAAAGGGGAGG
Source organism: Nostoc punctiforme NIES-2108 (assembly GCA_003326195.1). Taxonomy (GTDB): domain Bacteria; phylum Cyanobacteriota; class Cyanobacteriia; order Cyanobacteriales; family Nostocaceae; genus Nostoc; species Nostoc punctiforme_A. The sequence continues at coordinate 60,366 of LXQE01000117.1, read as the reverse complement.
GAACTAGATAGATTTCTTTTTCCCCCCAATGCATCGGGGGGATTAAGGGGGGTAATTCGACTTATAGACTTTTTTCCGAAATAGCCGCTTTATCGTCTGTATAATCACTGAAATGGGCAAGAGCGTCAGGCTGATTTCGGGTGATTTGTGATGAAACTAGATTTAGTTAGATTTTTTCAAGCTTGCAACCCCAGTAAGACTCTGGTTGTGAGCAAACCGGAAGATAGACAATATTATATTGATTTCTCTAAAGTGCGTGGTGCCAAGATTATTGAAGAATTAGGACGAACTATCACCCGCCTTTCACCTGAGCAACCCACTTGTCAATTGTTTACTGGACATATCGGTTGTGGCAAATCCACGGAATTACTGCGGCTAAAGGCAGAGTTAGAGCAGCAGGGATTTCATGTGGTTTATTTCGAGTCTAGCCAAAGCCTGGATATGGCTGATATTGATGTTACTGATATTTTATTAGCAGTAGCTCGTGAGGTGAGTCAAAGTTTAGAAGCAATCAAAATAAACCTCAAACCAGGATACTTTAAAAATCTGTTTACAGAAATTTCTGAGTTTTTGCAAACGCCGCTAGATATTGGGGTTGAGGCTGAATTATCTGTAGGTATTGCCAAAATTACTGCTAAAACTAAAGACAGTCCTAAACTTCGCAGTCAGTTACGGCAATATTTAGAACCGCGCACTAATGGCATTTTAGAATCAATTAACAAAGAATTGCTCAAGCCTGCTAGAGAAAAACTTAAGCAGCAAGGTAAAAAAGGACTGGTGGTAATTATAGATAATCTCGACAGAGTGGATAACTCTCAGAAACCTTCCGGTCATTACCAGCCAGAATATCTCTTTGTGGAACGGGGAGAACAGTTAAACCAGCTAAATTGTCATGTTGTTTATACTATTCCCCTAGTGTTGATTTTTTCTAACGCTTTAGGAAGGTTAACAAATCGATTTGGAGTAGACCCCAAGGTTTTGCCGATGGTTCCGGTGCAAATACAGAATGGTTCGCAATTCTCACAAGGAATCACGCTGCTGCAACAGATGGTCATGGCGAGGGCTTTTCCTGGTGTCGATTGGGAACAAAGCCAGCATTTAATTACCGAAGTTTTTGATAGTCCTGATACTTTAAAAAGGCTGTGCTTAGTTAGCGGTGGTCATTTGCGGAACTTGTTGATGCTGTTGTTTCGCTGTCTTCAGCAAGAAGACCCACCTTTGTCACGGGAGTGTGTGGATAGGGTGATTAAACAACGCCGCAATGAGCTAACTTTAGCAATTACGCCCGATGAATGGGAATTACTGCGTGAGGTAGCGCAAGAGAAAAGCTTAAGAGGTCATGAAAGATACGACCTTTTGCTCCGCAGTATGTTTGTATTTGAATACCGTGATGAAGATGGTTCTTGGTTTGATATTAATCCGATTTTGGCAGAAGCTAAGGAATTTAGGTTATAAATCGGCGATGTAGACTTACCCCCCTTAATCCCCCCGATGCATTGGGGGGAAACCGGAAAATCTAGTTCCCTCCCCTTTGCAAGGGGAGGGTTAGGGTGGGGTAAAACACTGATTAATCAGCTATTTCATACTTGTGTGTACACCGTAGCCTTTTAGGAGAGAGATTTTCCAGATACCGTGAAAAAAAAGTCAGGTGCGGGAGCTACATCACCAAGTGCGGGAGCTACATCACCAAGTGCGGGAGCTACATCAACAAGTGCGGGAGCTACATCAGTAAGTGCGGGAGCTACATCAGTAAGTGCGGGAGCTATGTCAGCAAGTGCGGGAGCTACATCAACAAGTGCGGGAGCTACATCAGTAAGTGCGGGAGCTACATCAGTAAGTGCGGGAGCTATGTCAGCAAGTGCGGGAGCTATGTCAGTTGTCATCTTGATAAACTACAACTTTTTACAACTAGCACAAATCGTCTGTTGTTCTTCCGTTACACACATTCTTTTCCTATTCCCCGTTTGCTGTTCCTTATTTCTACCAATAAATCTAATTTTGCTTAACTACTTATTTATGTTATGAGTAATCAGCGAGAGCCAGAAAATTTAGCCTTTGACAATGAGCATTCATTGCAAACTCTGGTGCGAACAATTACCCTTTCTCAGGGAACATTTTCGCTGATTTTACTGCGCTGTAACTATGCTGATTTACGTCAGCGCATGGTAGAACGCCTGCGCCAATTATCCCCTGTACACATTCGCGAAATTACTTTACCTGCATCAGTCAAAACGCTTTACACAAATATACGCGAACAACTGGGAGATGAACAGCCACCTGCATTAATGATTTTTGGTTTGGAGTCGGTTAAAGATATTGATACAGTTCTGACTTCAGCTAACCAAGTACGGGAGGAGTTTAGAAAGAACTTCCCGTTTCCGATATTGTTGTGGGTTAATGATTCAGTTCTGCAAAAATTTATTCGATTAGCAACTGATTTAGAAAGTTGGGCAACTATTATTGATTTTGAAAACCCTACCGATGAGTTAATTAGCTTTCTCCAGCAAAAAAGCGATGAAATCTTTGCTGGTGATGTTACGCCGAATCCCCAAATTTGCCGGGAACTAGAAACTGCTCGTCAAGATTTGCAAAACCGTCAAGAGGTATTAGAGCCAGCACTGCAAGCAAGTTTAGAATTTGTGCTTGGTTTAAATGATTATTTACATGATGAGATAGATTCTGCTTTAGCACATTATCAACAAAGCTTAGAGTTCTGGCGACAAAGTAATTATTTAGAGCGACAAGGTATATTACTCGTTAATATTGCTTCAGTTTATAACCGCCAAGCTGAAAAAAATCAGACAGAAAATCAACGCTATTGGCAAGAGTCTAAAAATTACCTTCAGCAAGCTATTGAAATTTTTGAACAAGCACAACGTTCAGATTTAGTTGCAAAACATATTACTAAGCTAGGTGAAGCGCTACGACGTTTACAAGCATGGTCAGAGTTGCAAAGCCTTGTTGATAAATCTCTACCGCTACATCAAAATTATGGCACGTCGTTGCAGCTGGCTAAAGATTATGGTTTTTTGGCAGAGGTAGCCTTAGAGCAGTCACATTGGGATGAAGCTCATCAACTCGCAGGGCAAGGATTACAAATATTAGCTGAGATACCCAATTTACAATCAAATGAATTTAGTTGGTATCGGTTTATTTTAGCTAAATCTCAACAGGGTTTAGGTCAAGTTGAAGCAGCAATTAATAGTTTAAAAGCTGCTAAATCTGAAAGCAATCATCAGTATAACCCGCAATTATATATATCTATATTAGAAAGGTTACGCTTACTCTACTTTGAACAATGTGAATATCTGAAAGCTTTTAAGATTAAGCAAGAACAATTACAAATTGAACAACAGTATGGTTTCCGCGCTTTTGTTGGCGCATCTTATCTCAACCCACAGCGACAGGCAATTAATTCTGCACAGTTGCAAGTAGAAAATTATGAAACCATTGCTCAAGAAATTGCTGCTTCTGGTCGGGGACAAGATGTGAAGCGGTTGCGAGAAAGAATTGGCGGGACTGAGCATAAATTGACTGTAATTCATGGTCAGTCAGGAGTGGGGAAAAGCTCAATCTTGCAGGGTGGATTAATCCCAGCGTTGCAACAGCAAGCAATTGGTGAGCGAGATGCTTTACCTATTTTGTTGCGAGTTTATACAGATTGGGTGGGGATGTTGGGGCAGAGTTTGGCTCAGGCTTTTGAGGAAGTCAGAGGTAATCAACTATCTGTTAATCTTGATTCTTCAGCCGCTATTTTAGAACAATTGCAGAGAAATGCTGACCGGAATTTGTTGACAGTTTTAATGTTTGACCAGTTTGAGGAGTTTTTCTTTGTTTATCCAGACCAAGGTCAACGACGAGCATTTTATGAGTTTTTGCGAGTTTGTCTAGATATTCCTTTTGTAAAAGTAATTCTGTCTTTGCGGGAAGATTATTTACATTATTTATTAGAATTGGAGCGTCTGTTTGATTTAAATGTAATTAATAATGATATTCTCAAGAAAAATATTCGCTATCATTTGGGTAACTTTTTGCCAGACGATGCTAAGGCAGTTGTGCAGAGTTTAACAGAACGCTCTCACTTCTACCTAGAGCCTGCACTGATTGAACAATTAGTGAGAGATTTAGCAGGTGAATTGGGGGAAGTACGCCCGATTGAGTTACAAATTGTGGGGACGCAATTGCAAACTGAGAAAATTACAACTTTAGATAAGTATCGTCAGTTTGGCACTAAAGAAAAACTGGTTGAGCGATTTTTAGAAGAAGTCATCCAAGATTGTGGCGCAGAGAATGAACAGGTTGCACGACTAGTTTTATATTTACTTACAGATGAAAATGGTACTCGTCCCCTGAAGACTCGCGCTGAGTTAGCCGCAGATTTGGCAGCAGAAGCCGATAAACTGGATTTGGTGTTAGAGATTTTTGTGGCATCGAGGTTAGTGTTGCTGTTACCAGAATCGCCGGCTGACCGTTATCAACTGGTGCATGATTACCTGGTGTCCTTCATTCGCCAACAACAGGGTAATGAAATATTAGCAGAACTTGCTAGAGAGCGAGAACAACGCCTGCAAGCAGAAGAGAAGCTGAAGCTTGAACAAGATGCAAAGCAGATATTAGTTAATGCTCAACAAGAAGCCAAGCGACAAATTCGCCAAGGGCGGATGCAGTTAAGAGTGAGTTCTGGTTTGGCGGTATGTCTATTATTATTTGCAGGTATATCATCTGTATATGCATTGAATCAAATTCAATTTGCTAAGGATGCTGATGATAAAAAGCAAGAGGCAGAAAACAAAGTTAAAACGGCTGAAGCTAAATACAAGTTAGTAAATCAAAACTTGGAAGATACGCAAAAGCAACAGGCAGCAATACAGCAGAAAGCGCAGGAATTAGAAACTAAAAAGAAAGTTGCAGAGGAGAAGTTTCAAGCAGCGCAGAAGAATCAGCAAGCCGCAGAACGAGAATCAAGATTAGCAAAACAGAAAACTCAACAGGCAAACCAAAACTTGCTGGCTGCTAAAGCAGACTTGCAAGAGGTAAACCAGAAAGCCTCAGAATTACAAGAGAAGAATGCCCAAGCCCAGGAAAGCATTAAAACGGCAAGCGAAAAAATAAAAACTGCTGAGGTAAAATTACAACAAGCAGCGACAAAACAACAGCAAGCAGAATCTCAAGCTCAACAAGCCCAAACCACACTCAACCAAGCGCAAACAAAACTTGCACAAGCACAGAAAGCAACAGAAGCAGCAGAAGCAGCACGTGAAGAAGCACAAAAGGGAACGGAATTAGAACGAGCAGGTGCTAATGCTTTAAGACAATTTGAGTATACCGAGTTAGAATCGCTGGTGGCAGCAGTGCAGAGTGGGAAAGAGTTAAAAACTTTGGTAAAAGATGGTCGCCTTTTAGAAAAATATCCAGCTATCAGCCCTATTTTTGCTTTGGATAGTATTCTCAATAAAATTAAAGTACGTAACCAGTTTCAAGGGCATCAAGGCTTAGTCTGGGGTGTGAGTTTCAGCCCGGACGGCAAAACCATCGCCACGGCATCAKMTGACAAGACAGCGCGGTTGTGGACGCTCAACGGGCAACTGCTACAAGAATTCAAAGGGCATCAAGGCWYWGTCTTAAGTGTGAGTTTCAGCCCGGACGGCAAAACCATCGCCACGGCATCATYWGACAASACAGCGCGGTTGTGGACGCTCAACGGGCAACTGCTACAAGAATTCAAAGGGCATCAAAGCAGWGTCTYAAGTGTGAGTTTCAGCCCGGACGGTAAAACTATCGCCACGGCATCAKWWGACAASACAGCRCGGTTGTGGACGCTCAACGGGCAACTGCTACAAGAATTCAAAGGGCATCAAAGCAGTGTCTSRRGTGTGAGTTTCAGCCCGGACGGTAAAACTATCGCCACGGCATCATTAGACAACACAGCGCGGTTGTGGCCTGTGGAGAATTTAGACCGATTGTTGGTGCGGGGTTGCAATTGGCTGCATGATTATTTGCAGAATAACCCAAATTTGAATGAGAGCGACAAGCGTCTCTGCGATGATATTAAGTAATTCGTAATTCGTAATTCGTAATTCGTAAGACTCCTCTCCAGCTAGAAGCAAGCTACGCATTAATTAACCCGTAGCGAGCAAGATGCTTTCAATCCCACACCCGTCGCAAATTCAAGACAAAACCCGGCAACACCGCTTCACCCGACAACTCAGCAGGATTCTCCAAAACTTCTACATCCTTAGCTAGTCGAGAAATTTCCACCCGTCGCTGCTGCGGATCGATTAACCAACCAAGTTTAGCGCCATTGTCGATATACTCCCTCAATTTATCTTGCAGGGACTTGAGGGTATCTGAACTAGAGCGTAACTCAACTACAAAATCGGGGCAGATATTAGCAAACGTTCCTTTTTGTGCCGAAGTAAGCGCCTGCCATCGTTCTCCACTCACCCAAGAAGCATCGGGGGAGCGAGTCGCACCATTGGGTAAAATGAAGCCTGTAGAAGAGTCAAAGACCTTACCAGGTTCACCCGCATTACGCCACCACAAATACAATTCGCCAGAAATACTGCAATTTCGCTCTCCAGTTTCCCAGCCTGTTGGTGGGTTCACTATTAATTCTCCTTGTGCGGTTCTTTCCAATCTCAAGTCTCGGTTGGCTGCGGCTAAAGCAGCAAACTGTTCTTGGGTAACATACAACCCAATGGACTTAGGCAACTCAATCAATAGGGTTTCGGTTTCTGGACTAGCGGGTGTTTGTACCATCTTGACCTCTTACCAATAGGGATTCGGTAAATGATGCTTACCCTATTAACTAACAAATTCTATAAGCTTTCTTAGCGTTCGCCTCTGGCACTGTACGATCGCCTAAGCGTCTCGAACGCGATCGCAATTGCAGATAATTATAAGCCAATACTCTTGGGTCAAGGCTAAAACTCTTTTTTAACGAACCGCCTTCGCGTTAGCGTCTCCCCTTGGGAGAAGAACGCCATCGCGTAGCGTCTCGTTAGAGAAGGACGCAAAGATAAGAAAGGAAGAAATGCTTAACCCAAGCGTATTGAATTATAAGCGATCGCCATCTCTTCTCTAACCTCCTTCTCTTCTGTTAGGACGATGAAGTAAATTATTTGCCATGCCATCATCAGCTATGAAACAAAACGTCAGCCGAGGTTTTTCATGGCATTAGAAGGGGTGATTTTAGATATTGATGGCACACTGGTTTTAAGTAATGATGCTCATGCAAATACCTGGGTAGAAGCATTTGCAGCTTATGATTTGGAAGTGCCATTTGAAACAGTTAGACCACTTATGGGTATGGGTGGAGATCAACTGATTCCCAAAGTAGTGCCAGAATTAAATGGTGAAGAAGGAACTGGCAAAGCGATCGCTCAATTACGCAAAAAACTATTATTTGACAAATATATACCACAAATCACTGCTGCCAATGGGAGCAGAAACTTAATATTAAAGATGCAAAAATCGGGATTGCATCTAGTTGTCGCTAGTTCAGCCAGTTCTGAAGAACTCGATACCATGCTCAAAATTGCCCAAGTAGATGATTTGCTAACGGAAGTCACTACATCCGATGATGCCGAAGCATCTAAACCTGCTCCTGACATTGTAGAAGCTGCCTTGAACAAAGGGCAAATGACTCCTGAAAAAGTCGTGATGCTAGGAGATTCGCCCTATGATATTGAGTCTGCTGGCAAAGCAGGGGTAGCTGTGATTGGTTTGCGCTGCGGTGGCTTTAGCGATGAACAACTGTCGGGAGCGATCGCGATTTACAATGATCCAGAAGATTTGCTACAGCACTATGACTCTTCTATTCTGAGCGCAAATGCTTAAATATTAAAAGAAGGAAGAAGGGTATGCGATCGCAATCGATTCATTAACGAAACTGTGCAATATTATACTAATCAAAAAGCCTTAATCAATCTCAGAGAAGAGTTAAAAGAAGGAGCTATCCAATAGGCGGAACTTGATTTGGAGTTGGTGAAGTTTTCAGGCGATGTCTGGCAACAAGCCGCCTTACGTCTACGCACTTTCGCCAATTTAATATCTGCCCCGTATGCCAGCCATCGACGCATCGAACGGCGGCATACGTTGATTGTGATTCTTCTCTTTTGGCTCAAGCCTTAGTGTAATTGTTGATTAACTTGGCTAAATCTGGCACTGCTTCTTCTACGTGCTTTTTGGCTGAACCGCGAAGTTTTTCATAGGTTCCTCGCACGATTTGGCGGTTTGAGTTCTTGACTCTCGCATCAGTAACACCCAGTAGTGCGTCTGCTGTATTAGAGCGATTCGCACTCAGATATTCAACTGGGTTGCCTTTCTCTACGCCTTGACTCCAGATGGGATCAAGAGCTGTAAAGCATTGCGGCAAAATCTGCTCAACCACATAGGGAATATACCCTGGCTTAACCCCTTTCAGGGCGGCGAATGCAGTTTTCAAAGCGATGCCGCTCATCCCTGACTTGGATGCAAGCTGTCCTTCGATCATATTGCAACAGTCCTCTATGACCATAGCCTTTTTGGTCGGGTTCAAAAGTCCGTCGCTAAGTCCCATTTCACTCTTCCTTATCTAAGTACTTAATTCTATTCGACTAATTTTTTTAGCAAGCAGGAAATTACAGAAAATGGTATCAGAGTTAGAGAATGTTGTAGATAAACTGATACGCCTTTAGGCTGCATAGTTCAAAGGGGACAGGGGGAAATGACCATTGGTGTCAATTTAAGCTCAAAGGCTTGCCCTACATACGCTTTGCCCCACCCTAACCCTCCCCTTGTAAAGGGGAGGGAACTAGAATCTCTTGTTTCCCCCCAATGCATCGGGGGGATTAAGGGGGGTAATTCGACTTGTGTATACACGGTTTTGGCTTTAGACAAAACCGGGGTGGGGTGACGCGGTGAGTAACGGTAAGTGAATGAACTTAATATCACGTCTTGACAAGGGGGTTACTCTGCACTTTGCTAGCAGACTTAAAGACAAAACTTAGGTTATCCCATCCTCCTGAGACCTAAGTTGCGTCTCTGGCTGACTTGAGCCAGCAGGTAGAACTCCATGTCTAGTTCCCGAAGCTCCATTTGGAGAATCTGGAGGATTTGAACCTCCTCGCTTCCCAGGTAATATAGCCTGAGCCAAGCTTTTAACCAAAATATACAAAATTGGCACTAAGAACAAACTCAAGAACGTCGAAAGCATCAGCCCCCCAAACAGGGCTGTTCCTAAAGACCAACGGCTGCTGGCTCCAGCCCCTTGAGAAATCACCAGAGGCAAAAATCCTAACAGTGCGGCAAAGGATGTCATTAAGATCGGTCGCAAACGTTCTTGCCCCGCTTTCACCGCCGCCCTTGTGTAGCTCATGCCCTGCTCGTGCAGTTGATTGGCAAATTCCACGACTAGAATCGCGTTCTTGGCAGCTAGACCAATCAAAGTTACCAAACCTACCTGGCAATAGATATCATCCACCACTTTGGGGAAGAGGCTACCTGCCATGAAAATATTGGAACGTAGCCAAATCGCTGTCATTGCTCCCAAGACTGCTAGGGGAACTGTCAGCAAAATAATAATTGGGTCAATGTAGCTTTCATACTGAGCCGCCAGCACCAGAAAGACAATAACGATCGCTAAACCAAAAATCAAGCCTGTAGCTCCCCCAGATGTTTTCTCTTGGAGATAAGTCCCTGTCCACTCATAACCAAACCCTTGAGGTAAGTTTTCTGCTGCTATTTGCTCCATTGCTTTAATTGCCTGTCCAGAACTAGCACCGGGAGCCGGAGCGCCCTGTACTTTGATTGACCTGTACAAGTTGTAATGGGCGATGGTTTTCGGCCCCACGAAGGGAGTAATTTTCACCAAACTGCTCAACGGAATCATTGCCCCACTGGCAGAGCGAACATAAAGCTTGCCAATATCATCTGGATTCGAGCGGAACACCCCGTCTGCTTGGACATATACCCGATACTGTCGCTGTCCCTGCACGAAGTTATTCACATATTGCGACCCCAAGTAAGTTTGCAATGCCCCAAAGATGTCGTTAATTTCGACATTGAGAGCTTTGGCTTGGTTGCGGTTTACCTGAATATCAAATTGAGGAGTATCTGCGGTGAACTGAGTGAAGACTCCTTGGAGAGCAGGGCTTTTACGTGCCGCCCCAATCACTTTTTGAGCAGCCTCAATTAAGGTTTCAATCGGCGCACTGCCGGTTTTGTCTTGAATGATAAACTCAAAACCACCCGTAGTACTTAATCCTCTCACTGGAGGAGCATTCACTGCGATCGCTCTGGCTTCTGTAATTGTAGAGAGCTTTTTGTTTAGTCTCTGAAGTATGCCATAAACAGATTGAGATTCTTCAGTTCTCTCTTTCCAGGGTTTCAGGTTAGCAAAGGCAATGCCTAAATTAGAAGCATTGCCATCGAAACCAAAGCCACTGATCATAAAACTAGCTCTAACTTCGGGAGCCGATGTTACTTCTTTGACCACCTTGTTCATCACAGATTCGGTGTATTTCAAAGAAACGCCGTCAGGCCCTTGGACAATTACAAAGAAGTAACCCTGATCTTCCTCTGGAATAAATCCGGTAGGTACTGCTCTGTACATCAAAACTGTTGCTAATAAACCAGTGACAAAAACCCCAATTACAATCGGCTTGACATGGGTAAGGTAGCTAACAAACCCGACATATCGCCGCGTGAACCAGCTAAATCCCCGATTAAACTGTGTAAAAAACCAGCCCAAAGGGCCCCGTGGAGTCTGAGCAGGGCGCATGAGAATGGCTGCCATACTCGGAGAGAAGGTTAAGGCATTGAAGGTCGAGATGCCAATGGAGCAAGCAACGGTTAACGCAAATTGTTTGTAGACAATCCCAGTAGTACCCGGAATGAATGCAACTGGAATAAATACCGCCATGAGTACAAGTGAAGTGGCAATGATTGCCCCAGTTAACTCCTTCATGGCTTCGACAGCGGCCTCAAAGGGTCTCATACCCTCCTCCAGTTTGACTGCAACTGCCTCGACCACAATAATGGCATCATCCACAACGATCCCGATCGCGAGAACGAAACCAAATAAGGTCAGTGTATTAATTTGAAATCCTAAAACCAACAGAGCCGCACACGTCCCAATCAAGGAAACGGGGATCGCTACAGTCGGAATGATCGTGGTACGCCAGTCTTGTAAAAAGACAAAAATTACCAAGACCACTAGGATAATCGCCTCAACCAGAGTGTGCAGAACTTCTTCTAAAGAAATTTCTACAAACGGAGTGGTATCAAATGCCAACTGGGCTTTGAGTCCAGGTGGAAAATTTTTCTCTAATATTTTGATCTGTTCTTCAACAGCATGAGCAACTTTGAGGGCATTACTACCGGGAAGTTGATATATCCCCAAACCCACGGCTGCCTTGGGCGCATTTCCTGGAATAGTGAATTTGGCATCAGCCAGATAGTTCTCTGCTCCCAGTTCAACTCGACCGACATCTCTGACTTTAACTAGAATGCTGCTAGTGGGGTTATTAGTAGTGCTATTAGTGCCAGCTGGACTTACCTTCAGCACCATATCCTCAAATTCAGCCGCATCTTTAAATCGACTGGTTGCCCGTAAAGCAAATTCAAAGCTTTGATTATCTGGTGCTGGTTCCTTACCAATCGCCCCTGCACCCACCTGAATATTTTGTTGTTGCAGGGCAGCTGTCACATCTTGCGGAGTTAGTTGATGTTGGGCAAGCTTGTTGGGATCAAGCCAGAGACGCATGGCATATTTGCGTTCCCCAAAAACCCTGGCACTTCCTACACCAGGAAGCCGTTTGATCTGATCGAAAATATACAGATCGACATAGTTGCTGATAAAAATGTTGTCATACTCATTATTTTCTGAGTAAAACCCATAGACAAGCAGCAAACTGCTCGATGCCGTTTCAACAGTCACACCTGTTCGTTGAACAGTATCTGGCAATTGAGGTGAAGCCAGTGCTTCTTTATTTTGAACGTTTACTTGAGCAATATCGCTATTGACATTAGTTGGAAACGAGACAGTTATATTGCTCGAACCATCATTACCCGTATTAGAAGATATATAAGATACATCTTTAACACCATTAATTTGTCGCTCAATAATGTTGGTGACAGTATTTTCTGTTGTTTGAGCATCTGCACCAATATTGTTGGAGCTAACAGTAATTTGCACTGGGGCAAGGTCTGGTAGCTGAGAAATGGGAAGAATCGGTATACAGATGCTTCCCAGAAGCAAGATGATGAACGTGCAGACCGTCGTCAGCACTGGCCGTCTGATGAAGGTATTGACAAACATAAATCAAGGAATAAAGGAAAAGTTTCAGACTGGTTAGGAACGTAGTAGCTTTTTATTAATATAAGGATTTATTAAGGCTTAATGTTAGATATTTTCTTTTTCCTATACTCTGTATGGGAATGCATACATTTATGATGATGACTGAATGTATCATTAGAGGCAGAGTCGGCAAAGCTTATAATTCAATACGCTTCAGTTAAGGCTAAAACCCTTTGTGAAATCAATTTTTTAACCTAGACGCATTCGCGCAGCGTCTGGTAGAGAAGCGGCTTGCCGCAGGCTACCACAGAGGCGCAGAGAACACAGAGAGAAGGAAAAAATGCTTAACCGAACTGTATTGGCTTATAATTAACCGTTCCCATGTTTCGCATGGGAACGAGTCAAGCTTTATCGACTGAAAAATGCGGTAATGAATCCAAATTTCTAATTAGCTTTGCCATTACTCGGAAAATTTGACAATTGATCGTCATTGACCCAAATTGCTTGTTGAGGTACAGAGATGGAAATTCCAGCTTCGTCTAGGGCAACTTTTAGGCGGCGGCGAAGTTCCCGTGCGACATCCCATTGTTTGAGGGGCTGTGTTTTAATCCAGACACGAATAATCAAACCGCGATCGCCAAATTGATCTATTCCCAAAACTTGCGGCGGTTCCAAAATTTGACTCTGCCATTGCATTTCTTGATTCATCTGATCGGCAATAGTTGCAATCAAGTTCAAAGCCTCTTCTGTATTGGCTTGGTAGGCGATGGGAATTGTTAAATCGGCTCGTGACCAACGACTAGAAAGATTGGCAACAACTTTAATTTCACTATTGGGAATTGTGATCAAGCGTCCTTCAGAATCCCGCAGTTGGGTCATCCGCAGATTCAGATTTTCTACTAAGCCTCCCACGTCTCCCACATTAATCACATCGCCTAAAGCATACTGGTCTTCTAAAATAATCAAAAAACCGTTAATCGCATCTTTAATTAAGTTTTGCGATGCCAAAGACAATGCAACACCAACTAAACTAGCACCCGCTAGCAAGGGAACGATATCTATCCCCAAAGATACTAGCGCGATCAAGAAACCTACTCCTACCCAGATAGCAGTAGTGATACTTTTAGTGACACCAGAAAATGTGGAAACTCGCAGTTGCAACCGTGCAGAACTTTCTGCTGTGAGGAAAGCACCACTGCTAATCAGAGTGGAGGCGAAGCGGTCAATCAGGGCGTAGGTCAAACGAATTGCTACATAAGTTGCCAAGCATACGACACCTAATCGCACAGGAAATTGGGCTGCTATGAGAATTGCTACCTGAAAACCTCGTGTATAGGGAAATAGACCCAAAATAAAGAAGCTTCCACCTCCCCAAATTCCGGCTTGACTGAGCTGAAACAATCGTCTCTTGGCTTCTTGGAGATGTTGCTGTTGCCGTTGATTTAGTTGTGTTGTAATTGCTTGATCTGCTGGTTTTGGATAGTTGAAGAGTTCCCTTTGGGGTTGGGAGGCAATGGAGTTTTCTAAATCCTTTTGGGTACGCCGTTGCCAGCTATATACTCCCCAACTCACGACAATCATTGCCAATCCGATGCCCGCAGCAATTTTACCTTGGTCGATTAAATATTGAATTTGCCTTTCTTGCTTGGCTTGTTGCAAGTCTTCTTCTAACGATTCTTTGACTTGATTTGCCGATGTCGATACATCTACCTGTCGCAGTCCGGCATCCTCAGAAGTAACGGTCATCAGATATTGACCGTTGATATAAATTACTGGTAATTCGTTTACTTTGCGAACATCTACCTTGACTGGTGTGTTTGCTGGTGATTGAAAATAATTTTGACCAATTTTCTCCAACTTCTTTTGAATATCTTCTGAACGCTCAGGAAAATTGGTTCTTGTTGCCGCTATTTGAAATAACCGACGGCCATCTAAATAAATCCAGCCCGAAACAACTCTGTTATCTGAATCATTACTAATACTGCTGGGAGCTTGCAGTTGCGGTACAAAAGGAATCTGGGCTGTGGCTTTTGGCACAGATACAACGCCTATAGCCATTGAACTGGCGATGCCTACGGCGGGCAAAGCCAACGCCAAAAATTGAAAGCGCACTCAAACACCTCCTTGAATAAAATCTACTGGTGACTACTTCTATCGCTATCCTCCGCAATAACTTTGGGTAGATGTACCTATCTAAAGTTGAGGTTTTCCCTTTAGACAATGAAATTTTGATATTTTTTTGTTTGTATTCTATCTTTCGACAGATGACAAGATACTGAAAATCAACATGTAAGGCTGATTAGAGTATGACTCTTACCAAAGATAAAACAAAAAGGAAGAAGCTGGGGAGGAAGTTGACATTAGGGTAATCAAACGTCAAGCTAGTTTTGAGGACTGTTGACTAGTGATTTGCTTTCATACGAGCAAAAATCGCCAGTTGTACAATAACCTAGTAGAGTGCGTAAAATTTACGTAGCTTTTTTAATTTTTTGAGGTAACTTTTGATGACCGCAACTTCTCCCCGATTAAAGCACGAGGTTAAAGACCTCGGCCTAGCAGCCTTGGGAAGACAGCGCATTGAATGGGCTGGACGCGAAATGCCAGTTTTGAAGCAAATCCGCGATCGCTTTGCTATCGAAAAGCCCTTCGCTGGTTTACGCCTTGTAGCTTGTGCCCACATTACAACAGAAACAGCACATTTGGCGATCGCTTTGAAAGCCGGTGGTGCAGACGCGCTTTTAATTGCTAGCAATCCTTTATCAACCCAAGATGACGTAGCCGCTAGTCTCGTTGTCGATCATGAAATTCCCGTCTTTGCTCAAAAAGGCGAAGATAACGCAACTTATAACCGCCACGTCCAAATAGCTTTAGATCATCGCCCCAACATCATTGTTGATGACGGTAGCGATGTGGTTGCAACTCTGATACAAGAACGCCAACACCAAATCGCTGATTTGATTGGTAGCACCGAAGAAACCACCACTGGTATCGTGCGGTTACGCGCCATGTTTAGAGAAGGCGTTCTCACCTTCCCCGCAGTCAACGTCAACGACGCCGACACCAAGCACTTCTTTGATAATCGCTATGGTACTGGGCAATCAACCCTAGATGGCATTATCCGCGCCACCAATATTTTGTTGGCTGGTAAAAACATTGTTGTCGTTGGTTATGGCTGGTGTGGTAAAGGTACAGCCCTCCGCGCCCGTGGGATGGGTGCTAACGTCATCGTCACCGAAATTGACCCGATCAAGGCAATTGAAGCTGTAATGGATGGCTTCCGCGTTCTGCCAATGGCTGAAGCTGCACCCCAAGGTGATATATTTATCACTGTGACTGGTAACAAGCACGTCGTTCGCGGCGAACACTTCGATGTCATGAAAGATGGTGCGATCGTTTGTAACTCCGGTCACTTTGACTTGGAACTGGATTTGAAATACTTGGCTGCCCAAGCTAAGGAAATCAAAGAAGTTCGTCCTTTCACCGAAGAGTATAAATTGAAAAATGGTAAATCAGTTGTCGTTCTCGGACAAGGACGCTTGATTAACCTAGCTGCGGCTGAAGGACACCCCAGCGCAGTAATGGATATGAGTTTTGCCAACCAAGCTTTGGCTTGTGAATTCTTGGTGAAGAATAAGGGTAAGTTGGAACCTGGTTTGCACTCAATTCCTGTTGAAGTCGATCAAGAAATTGCTCGGTTGAAGTTGCAGGCTATTGGAATCACGATTGATAGTCTAACTGCCGATCAAATTGAGTACATCAATTCTTGGACTTCAGGAACTTGATACATTGATTAATTAATTGATTTTTTAGGGATAGGCTTTAGGCTTATCCCTTTTTTTTAGGTTTCGCGCCGCGCATAAATTTTAAAGTTCAAGGAGTTTTTTTAGGTGTTGTTCCATCGGTGTTATACAGAAAAATTCCGTTTAATACTCTAAATCAGGATATTATACGGAAAAATTATTGATAAAATCAAGCGATATATAGACAATCAGAACACTACAAAAGAATCGTCGTGAACGAAATCATCCCGCATATTGAAGTCCGTGAGGTGATAACAGTAAAGAAACTTCTTTGAAGCTGTCCGAAACCAAACATCGCAACCGACCGTACAAAGGAGCTATTATGTCCAAAAAGATACTGATCATCGTATCGAACGCTTACGTCATTGGTCCGCACAACAGAAGGACAGGTAATTTTTTGCCCGAAGTCGCACATCCTTATGCTGAATTCGACAGAGCAAAATACCAAATCGACTTCGCAAGTCTTAGTGGAGATACTCCGTTTCTAGATGCGCTCAATCTTGCTGACGACCCTGACAATCTGTCTTTTTTGGTGGGAAAAGGATGGGCTTCAATGCAGAAAGCCAAGAAGTTGTCAGACGTTGACATCAGTCAGTATGATGCCATCTTCGTTCCTGGCGGTTTGGCACCGATGGTCGATATGCCCGAACATCCGCTACTTAAGAAGGTTGTTAAAGAGACTTACGAGCGAAATGCGGTTGTTGGAGCCGTTTGCCATGGTCCGGTATCGTTGCTGAACGTCAAGCTGAGTAACGATGCTTATTTGCTCGCTGGAAAGAATATTAGTTCATTTACGAACGACGAAGAAGAAAACTACGCTAAAGCCGATGTGCCTTTCGAGTTAGAAACGGCCCTTACCCAACAAGGCGCAATCTTCCACAAAACTGGACCTTGGCAGGCATTCAGCATTGCCGACGGGAATCTCGTCACTGGCCAGAATCCCGCTTCTGCCAAAGGCGTTGCAGAAAAAATGATCAAACTCCTGGAAGCTCCCTAGCGGCTGAAATGCCTGCGCCTACATCTGCTCTATCACCCGTTCGATGATTAGCTTCTCAAGAAGCCCGCAGCGATAATAGCTGTGGGCTTCGCTTTAAGGGTTTTCCTTCGATCAGAATTATCACCAGAGCAATAATTTGTTGGCAAACATCCGCGTTTTGGCATTTCAACAACGAATTAACACCTGTCCCAATACAGCGGCGGCGTTTGTGGGTGACAACTCATCTCAAACCTGATGCAATACTTTTCGGATAAACCCAACAATCTCTCTTTTGGTCTGGGGGAAAGGTTACTGGGTTTGGGGTAAAGGTAAATTCAAACCCTTTCCCTTTCCCCCCTAACCGAAAAGTATTGAAACCTGATGAGGAAAAACTACGGGTTTCAACCTAGACGAGGTTTATAATTAAAAAGCAATATTTAATCTTTTCATAACTTAAGGTTAACCACAATTTATCCGGTATCAGCTCTAGACTTTTTGAAGTAAGCATTGTACAAAAAAGCTAGTTAGTGCAGAATGTAAATTACATGAGTCGAAAAGCCAGCAAAGTGTTTAAACAGTCTGGGGTAATTCCTTACAGAGTGAACAATGGTAAAGTTGAAATATTGCTAATTACAACCCGTGACTTTCAACATTGGGTGATTCCCAAAGGAGATATTCCTAATGGTATGAGTCCGCCTGCTTCCGCAGCCAAAGAGGCGTGGGAAGAAGCAGGGATAATTGGGCAAGTAGATGCAAATGAACTGGGAACTTACAAGTACCGCAAGCAAGGCAAAATTTACTGCGTCAAGATGTATTTACTATCAGTCGAAATGCTGAGTGAAGATTATCCAGAAGCAAGTAAAAGAAAACGGCAATGGGTAGAAGTGAATAAAGCTATCAGGCGCATCAAGTTTAATTCACTCAAACGAATCCTTAAAGGTTTTTTCCAGGTCAAATCTCAATTTTGCGCATTACGATGTTAAGTAGTGACCGGAATAAATCAAACTTTATTATGCAATATAAAATCAATTAAATGTTTGTAGTCAAAGGCTACAACCCTTGCTACAAACTTTTGTTTATTCATGCCCACTGACTTAAATCCATAGTAAAGCTACCCAAGTTTTTATACCGACAATTCCATCAGCCTGTAATTTCTTAGATGTTTGGAAACTAACAATTGCATTCTTAACTGACTCAGAAAAACGCCCATCGATGGCATCAGTATATAATCCAATATCTTTTAATTGCTGTTGTAATTGTTTTACTCTTAGCCCAGAATCTCCTAGCTGCAATCCATTAAATCTATTCAAATCGGCTCGACCACTAACACCAGTTACACCAGATATATCACCTTCATATTGATGGATTAAGTATTGTCCTTGCCAAGCACCAGGAATAGTTGGGTTCCTAGTTCCGTAGTGGGCAATCCATAAGGGATAACTAGCAAAATCAGATGGATTGCCAAGTTCTTCTTTCCAGAAATTGGGGTAAGTATAAATAATCGGTTTGATTGGTTTTTTTGTTTGTTGTAAAAGCGCTTTTTCCACCTCTGCTAACCACAACTTCGCTGCATTAATTACTGCTTGGCTGTTGACTTTATCAGTTACCTCTACATCTAGAACTGGTGGTAAGTCTCCTGGTTCTAATTTCCCCAGCGTTTTTAAGAATTCCTTCGCTTGCTGAACCGGGTCAGATGTATGGGGGTGAAAGAAATGATAAGCACCACGAATAATACCAACAGCTTTCATGGTTTGCCAATGATGAGCAAAGGCAGAATCTTTGATGCTTACTCCTTCTGTGGCTTTGACAAACGCAAAAGTTTTACCAGAGTTTTTTACTGCCGTCCAATCTACTCTGCCGTCTTGATCGGCAACATCAATTCCTTCCATAGAATTTTTTAACCTTTTTGATGAGTACAATCCTGAACTTATCAGAGGCTTTGATTAAATTTATGCTTTTTCTGGGTATTTGAGTAAATTACAGAAATTTACTAAGGTTGAGTGTTAACGGCTCGTACTGGAGTCACTCTAACTTTGCCTGTACAAGGCTTGATTTGTTCTGTAAGGGTAAAGTGCTCGTAAGCATTAGGAGGTGTGATTTGAATTTTACTAGACATTGGGCAGTTTTGATCTGGGGAACTAATGTGGTTGTAAGCTATCTGAAATGAGGCTTGTTTTCCAGGAGCTAGAGTTACTTGTTGTCGAGGTTGCTTACTCGAAAAGTAAGTATCCTTGGAGCGAATAACTTTAATCCCCTGCAAAGGTTGATCTTTTGCATCCAGTAGTCCCAATCCCGGATAACCGTAGAGGGTGCAAGGGGATGAGGCGTTATTGGTAAAGGCGTAGGTAAGTGCAACATTCCCAACGCCAGCATCTTCGGAGACTCGGCGCACTGACAATTGACTAGTTTCACAGCGTGTCGGATTTGTGGCAGTAGTGGCTTCAGGGGTAGAATGCTCTATAGGTTTTGCAGTCGGTGTAGGTGTTGAGTTTAACACAGCTTCTTTCGTCGGCTGCTCAGTGCTTGCTGGCAAGGCTTGCGGCTGTTTTGTAACAGAGGAAGAACCGACACAGCCAGTTGTCATCGCAGTTAGGAGCAACAACATACTGCTTTCCACAATTAGAATTCGCATATCTTTTTTTTGTAGTGAACTACTTACACTGATGCTTCATATACATTGTAAGTTTCCAAATTTACAATCGAAGCTAATTTGAAGGGAGCCAGTATCCGAAGTTAAGGTACTTTCTAAGGCTACGGTGTATACACAAGTCGTATCACCCCCCTTAATCCCCCCTTATAAAGGGGGGAAATGAGATTTCCGGTTCCCTCCCCTTCACAAGGGGAGGGTTAGGGTGGGGTAAAACCTGTCTTCTTCAGCTATTTTGCTATATAAGCAACAGATACCTCGAAGTCATGTTGAAGTACTCCGAAGTCGTGTTGAAGTACTCCGAAGTCGTGTTGAGGTACTCCAAAGTCGTGTTGAGGTACTCCAAAATCGTGTTGAGGTACTTGAAAGTCGTGTTGAGGTACTCCAAAATCGTGTTGAGGTACTTCAAAATCGTGTTGAGGTACTTGAAAGTCGTGTTGAGGTACTCCAAAGTCGTGTTGAGGTACTTGAAAGTCGTGTTGAGGTACTCCGAAGTCGTGTTGAGGTACTCCAAAATCGTGTTGAGGTACTCCGAAGTCGTGTTGGAGTACTTCAAACTTTGCCGCACCGCAATCAAGTACACTAAAACAGTCGCTACACAGTTTAAGGTTTTTGGCGTTAACTGAACCCTATTGCTGCATAATCCCTTCGCATTTTGCTAAGGATTTCTTGTCGTGAGTTTGTCTTATACCAATTCTGTATGAAGATGCACAGAATATTAAACGAACCGCCAAGTACGCCATCGCGTAGCGTCTCGTTAGAGAAGAGCGCCAAGAATAGAGACTTACTCATTTAGTGCAGCTTCACATTAAATTGGTATTACATCCACTCCTTTAGCGAACTCTCCCGTCCCACAGGCTAAATATTCAACCGAATTAAATATTATCTGTTGCCTCAATCAAAGCACTGCAAATTCCTGGTTCGCTCATCGAATGTCCAGCATCAGGAACTACAATAAATTCTGCTTCTGGCCAAGCCCGATGTAATTCCCAAGCTGATATCATTGGGCAAACTACATCGTAGCGCCCCTGAACAATTACAGCCGGAATATGGCGGATACGGTCTACATTTAAGAGTAATTGATCTTCTGTTTCCAAAAATCCCTTATTCATAAAGTAATGGCATTCAATCCGAGCGAAAGCTGAAGCAAATTCACTTTCACCAAACTTTTGCATCAGTTCTGGGTCTAAGAAAAGTCTACTGGTACTACCTTCCCAAATTGACCAAGCACGCGCTGCTGTTAATTGAATTTCTAAATCTGGATTGGTCAAGCGTTTGTAATATGCTGCAATCAGATCGTCACGTTCATCTATGGGAATTGGTTTGAGATATTCTTCCCAAGCATCAGGAAAAATATAGCTAGCACCCTCTTGGTAAAACCAGCGCAACTCTTTTTGCCTCAGCATGAAGATCCCACGCAGAATTAATCCCGTGCAGCGAGAGGGATGGGTTTGACTGTAGGCTAATGATAAAGTGCTACCCCAACTCCCACCGAAGACCGCCCACTTTTCTATACCTAAATGTTGGCGCAGTTTTTCGATATCACTGACTAAATCCCAAGTGGTGTTTTCTCGTAATTCTGCATGGGGCGTACTTTGACCACAACCGCGCTGGTCAAACATGACTAATCGCCATTTTTCTGGGTGGAAATATTGCCGATAAAAAGCTGGACATCCACCACCAGGGCCCCCATGCAGCAAAACGATGGGTTGACCTTGCGGGTTTCCTGACTCTTCAAAATGAATGGTATGAAGGTCGGAAACCTGTAAACTACCTTCTAAATAAGGCTTGATCGCTGGGTAAAGTTCTCGCATTTTGGGTATTTTATCAGTAATGTTGTGATGGCGATCGCTATGTCTTGGTGAAACAACTCCCCTTCTCCCAATTTTGGGAGAAAGGGGATTTACGCCAGAAGTTTAATTTTTTCACCTTGGAACTGGTACTTGATTAATTACCGACGCAATTACCGCATCCATTTGTAAACCATCCAGCATCGCTTCTGGTTTCAATATGAGACGATGACGTAGCAACGGTGATGCAACTGCTTTTACATCATCTGGTGTTACAAAATCTCTTCCCGCTAACCATGCTAGAGCTTGAGATGTCTGCAACCAAGCACCGGTAGCGCGGGGTGATGCACCCAAAGTCAAATCAGGATATTGACGCGATGTTCTCACCAACGCCAACAAATAATCAACGATCGCTTCTGATACTTTAACTTCTTTGACTGCTTGTCGTGCTTGCAAAATGTCGGCTACTGTTGCGATTGGTTTCAAACGGCTAATATCCAAACGTCGTGCTGCAAAACCCGCCTGACGATTGAGTAACATTTGCTTTTCAGCAGCTTGATCTGGATAATCTACCACCAACTTAAATAAAAATCTGTCTAACTGCGCTTCTGGTAAAGGATAAGTACCCTCAAATTCTAGGGGGTTTTGTGTTGCAATTACCCAAAATAAATCTGGTAAAGGCAAACTTTCACCATCCAGTGTTACCTGCATCTCTTCCATTGCTTCTAGCAGCGCCGCTTGTGTCTTGGGCGGAGTACGATTGATTTCGTCTGCTAGCAATACTTCAGTAAATATTGGCCCTTTTTTCAAAGTGAAATTGCGGCTATTCAAGTCAAAAATATTTGTACCAGTAATATCTGAAGGTAAAACATCCGGTGTTAATTGAATCCGGCGAAAATCCCCTTGAATTAACTGCGCCAACACCTTTACTAAAAGGGTTTTCCCAGTTCCCGGTACTCCTTCTAAAATTACGTGCCCACCCGCTAGCAGTGCTACTAAGAGTTGTTGTATTAAGCCAGATTGTCCAACAATTACTTGATTAATACCTTGACCAAGATGAATTAAGATAGGATGCGTTTCACTCATATTTTTTATTGATAAATAACCAACGCAGAGTACAATTACAAAAAAATAATTACGAATTATGAATTACGAATTACGAATTAATCTAATGGTTCGCCATTTCCCCAACCAGCTTAACAGGTCTCGTTCACTGATGGGTTGTTTGCGAGATTGTAGCTTTAAAACTGCATCTAATTCTGCTGCACTTGCACCTGTTTTTTCCATCCAGAAATCGATCAAGGCTTGACGTTCTAAAAGTACTTGCCCTAATCCCAAGACTTTTTGGAGTTCTAGTTGTTCTTGTTTACCCACCATTTCAACAACAAAGTCGGTGGTATCAGCTTTCTGCAACACCCCGGCTAAAGCTTGGATGTATGCCTCGCTATTATCTACAACTGGTGTATCTAAAGCTACTGGCTTGCCAAAGCGGCGATTCTGCGCCCAAACTAGCACTAATAGCAGGATACCTACCTGTATTAATATTGGAAGTAAAGGAGTTTTGGCAAAAAAGCTAGATAAATCTCCTTCGCTTTCTTTCTTCCTGACATCGGCATCTTTATAGCCGTGGATGTATTCATCGACAAAGACTGTGTTACTTTTTTCAGTAACCAAACTAGCTAAATACTTGAAATTACTTAAATAATCTTGGTAGGCGTTGGCAGCTAAATAAGGAGTGGTAGAAAAAATCACCTTTCCTTTTTTGTAATTTTCTTTCCAGACAACAGCACCAAAGCGATCGCCTAAATTAACTTGTTTGGAGTTAGCTTTTTTATATCGTCTACGTGTATCAATTTTAATATCACCTTCAGGAGATTTTTGCATAGTGCTAAACTCCGCTTCTGTAACCCGCGTCTTTGCACCCAAAATTACCAAAGTATTCCCTTTCTCTACCCATTCCCGCTCTTGACTATCCAGTGTGGTTTCTCTGGGATAGCCGCCTACCTGTAGCAAGGTAATTGGGCTGTTCTCTGGCTGAATATCACTAAAAGGCTTTTGCCAGCGCTGAATAGAAATTCCCTGTTGTTGCATAAAAGCGTACCAAGCACCATAGCCATCAGAGTTACGGTTATAGGTAGAGCCAGTGTTAATTTTAGTATTATTGGGAGCCGCGAACAAACTAAGTAAAACGATCGCAGCGAGTGCGATCGCTCCCATCCAAGCAAGGCGATTTGGACGTTTCATTTTCGACTTTCATAGCCTTTGAATATCACTGTTAATACTTACTTATTTTTTAGTTAAAGTCAAAATATACTTTCTTTAGTTTCTTGCAGCGATCGCCTGTTTGATGAATGCTTCTAAATTTTGGGTAGCAGTGGGATTGTCAAACAGAACCTTGCTTGAGAGTTTTAGGGCTTAAACTCGAAAAACCCCAAAAAGCCTTCAGTTTCCCCAGCGACTCAAAAAACTTTTGCACTGAGTTTTTTGGTGTAGCTGAACATACTTAACTAATATAAATAACTACGGTTGTCATGTGTACTATCGCTAATCGAGAGAACCTAAAGAATTGCTGTAATCCTTTATAGATATGAGTTACAACTGCGATTCTTGGAAATAGGGTCAATCCTGCATTTGGCTGCATTATCGCTTATGTTTTAAAGGAGAAGATTGTTCGTGCTATTTGAGCGGTGTTATATGGACGAGAATGAAAAACGAATCCTTGACTCATGGCAGATGAATGCTAAATTATGGACACAAGCAATTCGTAATAAACAAATTGAAAGCCGTGCGATCGCCACAGATGCCGCTATAGTTAAAGCGATAACCCAACTGAATCCAAGAACATTCTTAGATATTGGATGCGGTGAGGGATGGTTGTCTCGACAGCTTTTTTCTTTAGGAATTGATGGCTGGGGTGTTGATTTTTGCGCCGATCTCATTGAGACAGCAAAGGATAGTGGTGATTCTCGCTTTGTTGTCTGTTCGTACTCGGATCTTGCATCACAAAGATTTAGCACAATTAACTATTTCTCTTGCTTGATTTGCAACTTTTCAATTCTAGGCGAATGCGCTCTTGATGAGATCGCCAAGGCAGGTCATAGTCTGTTAGAAGACAAAGGCAAAATAATCATTCAAACACTTCACCCGATAATTGCTTGTGGTGACTATACATATTCCAATGGGTGGCGCGAAACTTCATGGCAACCAAATGTAGATCGACCCTTTTACCCTACTCCTTGGTATTTCAGAACCCTGGAATCATGGATCGACGAATTCCATGCTTTGAATTACCGATTGCTAAATTTATATGAGCCATCCGATCCCAAGACAAATAAACCAATTTCCATTATTTTTGTCTTTGAACGGGAGTAAAGTATTAAGCACATTTTCTCGTTGATATTGTGCTTTTATCAGCTTCTTGAACAGTGACTATTATATTAATGCGAATATACATCAGAGTTCATGAGTAAAACACGCCTTATACCTGGGTAAGATACTTAGAAATAAGCTACTAACTACAATAAGCCAGACTGCTTAATCCAGGAGTATTCACTAAGTCAGTGTTGACCATCCAACCATTACCAGATAACTCTCCAGGAAAACTTCTAGAAAGGTCGATTTCTACCCAAATGTAATTCTCAGATTTATATGACTTAACTATATTACCTGTAACCAAGTTCACAAACACAGTTGTCTTTGGATAAAGTGTTGTAATAAAAGGTTCTTTTGTACTTGGTTGGCGACGTATAGTTTCCTGTCGTACAATTTGCCGACATACACTGCCAATAGTAGGTTTACTCGAAACATTTTGAGCGTTTTTATTCGGCTGACAAAATTTCAGTACAGCAGTTTGAATAAACCCTGAAGTCGGAGCTTTAATTCTGACAAATCTATCTCCACTAACTGGGATATATGCTAAAGTAATCCTTGTTTTTGCCGACAATATTCTGATAGTATGGGATGATGTTGAAGGTTCTTTGAAAATTGGAGTATTTACTTTAGTTGCACGACAATTTGACTGTGCAGAATTAAAGGGAGTCTGCGCGATTTGAGCAAATACAGGTACACTCAGAGCCAACGTAGCAATATTTACGAGAGTAAAAATATACAATAACTTCTGAAATTTCACGTTTTTTCCTCAATATCAGTTATGAAAGACTGTACATTAGATTCGGAACTTATAAACTCTGATGTTAAAATAACCTACAAAAATTATTTTTAACTATAAGAATATCATATAATGACTTATTACTACTAATTGCCAACTGCGCGCCATCTCTTAATTATGAATAAATCCCAGAATCATGGAATAGTTGAACAGTTTGTTAATACAGTGATGGGGGTAAAATCTGGGAATCAACAACAGTCTCTAAACACATCAATAGCGACTACACAAAGACTAGATATCAGAGCAGTTTTAGTTTATACACTAGGGACGATACTACAGATATTAGTCATGATTCTCGTGCTACTGGGAATGGAAAAATTAGTAATATTCATTGATAATAATTCTTCTTTTTCCAGTTGGTTTAGCACTTTATTGACTGGATTATTTTTTGCTATATTAAGTATCCGTTCTCGAATTTTTTCTCTTTTAGATAATACCCGTTCTCGTCAGACTTATGACCAGGTAATCAGACCAAGATGGTCGCCTCCACCTTTAGCATTTCCCATAGTTTGGATGATAATTGCCGTTTTGCGGGTAATTTCTTCTGTATTGGTTTGGCAGGAAATGAATCACCAGTTTTTAGTGCTGCCTTTAATCTTGTTTGTGGTACATCTGGCTTTAGGGGATACTTGGAATACGATTTTTACTGTAGAACAGTAGTAAGGGCCACAGAAAATCTTTTGATAGACCGGATCGTACCACTCAGAAAACAGAGCTATGTCTTGTTTTGGTGTGCCTAAACAAACCCAGAGCAGATCGTAACGCTCTTGGACTTGGTAAGTTTTAACACAAGCTTGGGCGGGGGGCGATTGTTCGGGATTAGCCGGAACTAGTACACATTTTCCCTGGCTATTAAAGGCTAAACCGTGGTAAGGACAAACAAGAGTCTCTTTGTTGACATATCCTAGAGAAAGACGAGCGCCACGATGAGGGCAAACGTCTTGCCAAGCTAAAACTTTGTCGCCATTATGCCAAAGCACTATATTTGAGCCTAATAAGCGCTTGTGCAGAACTGTTCCAGGTTGGAGGTCTTGCGATCGCGCTATTACATGCCAATCATTCAGCAAAATCTGGTCTTGCACCATGAGTATCAACACCCGTCAGGTCAAATATTTATATCTTAATCATCCTGTAGAAAAACTATCAAAGCACTTTTAGGATTTGTTAACAGATAAATGTGCGATCTCCATGTATGCAAAAACTCAAAGTGGCGGAAAATTTAAGTTAATGCGTAAGTCCTAAATGCCAACTGAGGATTAGCTGGGAAGAACTTAGGCGATCGCAAGATACGATCGCAGATTTGCAAATAAATTTTTATTCTACTTAAGAAATAAATTGTGTATTACTTTAGGTTCATTGTTGTTAATATTGGCAGCAGTAGGTACAAGTTGGTATTATGCCATCATTGTCAATTTAGAATAGGTTGCGATCACCTCTGGAATCTGGATTATTTGGTTGCCACTGAGGTGAAGCTGCGTCAGATTGGTTAAATTAGCGATCGCATATATCTAAATTTGGTTTCTAGCTATCTCTGTCATGATACTTGCAATCAATTTTTGGCATTGTTTACAAAGTTGCAATCATGGCTATGCCTACGCATTTGTTATTTCGGCGAACTCATTTGCTATTTCGGCGAACTCATTTGCTATTTCGGCGTTCGCATTTGTTATTTCGRCGAACTCATTTGCTATTTCGGCGTTCGCATTTGCTATTTCGGCGAACTCATTTGTTATTTCGGCGAACTCATTTGTTATTTCGGCGAACTCATTTGTTATTTCGGCGTACTCATTTGTTATTTCGGCGTACTCATTTGCTATTTCGGCGAACTCATTTGCTATTTCGGCGTACTCATTTGCTATTTCGGCGTGGACATAACGCACCCTACTGGCGTTTCTCACAAGCTTGAGGGAAAAACTTATTGCAACTTCTCCCCTGATCCCCCGCTCCTAGGTCACTGAGCGTAGCCGTACCACTTGCCTACGGCACTCTCCGCGAACGTGGAAGCAAGCTACGCGCAGCGTCTCGTAGAGAAGTGCTGCTCCCCTGCGCCACAATAATTAGTCTTTTGTAGAGACGGCGATTTATCGCGTCTTTGTGATGATTTATCGCATCTGATAGAACAACATTGACCATGAGTTTATTAACATCACAGATATTCTGCCAACTCGTAAGATGATTCAAAACTGGGTAAAGTCTTTGGCTTTTGCATTAGGATTTACGCATTAAGATTCTCTAGGAAAATTGGGTGTAAAGTTTCCTATTAACGCTGCCAATCATACATTAATCGTCCATGACGATCGCGCACAAGTTCCCATTCTCCATGACGATATCGTTGTCCATGATAACGTATAGAGCGATAGCGTCGTCTATAATAATGTCGTCGATTCCTCTGGCGTTGATAATAATATCTTCCAGTTCGTTGCCGTCTATGATAACGTCGTCGATTCCGTCTGTGAGCTAACAAAAACTCTTCACTTTGCTCTCCAGCTAATTTTGTTTGTGCGTCAATACTCTGTTGATTGAGAACATCATTGCGAGTATTCTCTTTGGCTTCAACCAAAGTAGGTGGATAAATGAAGGCTAATAACAGGAACACAATTGAGGATAGCTTTTTGAAACGGTTCACGTCTTTGCTTTTCCTAAACTATTGGTAATCATTTTATTTAATACTTAAGTGCAGAAATTATATAGTTCAAAATTCACAAGATTGACTAACGTAAATGTAATTGAAGGTACATATAGCAGTTCCCATTCAGATGCAGTACAACGTTATATTGCAAGTTGTAGGGGCACGTCGCATCAACGAGAACTGCTATATATTAAATGTAAAGATTTACTTAGAGAGGATCTAAGCTAGCACTTACGCACTTTACACATTGACCATTATGTGAAGAGTCAGCTTGTTAAACTAAAAGTCTTACCCTACCTCGTTCCCAGGCTGTGCCTGAGAATGCGATCAAGGTGGGTTGCTTGATGCAATCTGCTGTGAGTATTGGTTGTATATGTGTGCGATCGCTAGAGCCAACAAGATACGCTGAATCAATTAAGCACTGCTGTAGCAAAAAATGCTCTAGCTAGCCATAGTTAATTAGTTTTTTGCAGATTGCTAATTGTAAAAAATATTTCATCATCAGCGATCTGGCTATTATAATCAATGTTAATTTGAGTTGGATAACCAAGTATTGGATCGTATTCTACAGTCAAGTTTGCTGCTTTACGAATCAGCGCATCTCTGATGATATTAAAGAGTTTAGGAATTGTATTATATTGTTGAAATAATTCGGACTCAGCTGGCTTTTGAGTTGCTTTATAAGTAATAGAACTTGTAACTCGATTACGTACTTTAATAATCACTGGTTCTGTGGCTTTCGGTAAACAATTGCAACTTCTAGTGAATTCATAGCGATAGTTAGAGATTTTTTGCCGTCTCCATAATCGGTAATTAATCTTAAATTGTTCTAAGGCTAAACTACTAGGCGCAGGTGTTTTGGCTACCTGTATAGGAGGAGGTTGAGATATTACAGGTGCACTAAAACCTAAAGATGCCACTAAAACAGCACTAATTGCAATTGGTAAGCGCATATAAATCCATTCTTAACTCCAACTGTTCACTTTAACGTGCTTCAAGATAATTGCCAAAATATTGAAATTATTTGTGACACTTAAAGCTGGTATGGGGATTTTGAGCTTTATTGGCGATCGCAATGTGGATAATCTGCTTGAGGGCTACTTCGGGGGATAAATCATCGGCCACAAGAAACACTCTAAAATTTTATCCCACCAAAAAAATCAACCAAACATTTGATAGGTGTCGTGTTAGTTATTATCTGGTTGCAATTCATCTCCTGTTAAGTCTTTTCTGCGGAACCCTGCACTAACGACTGTGACGGGAATTCTCTGACTCCATTAAGATAGATTCAAGTTCCCAGGAGCAATATCTCCTGAACATGGGTTTAGATTTTGGAAAAACCCTTTGTTCTTCACATCGGGTTATCAGCTGTATATGTTTTCTGAAGTTAAAAAATGTCTGATGTTAGCCATACCTTTGGCAGCAGCACAATTGGCTCAATCTGCAACTGGTTTTGTGGATACGGTAATGATGGGTTGGTTGGGAAGTCAAACCATTGCATCTGGAGGTTTGGGAGCTGTCATCTTTAGTTTTTGTCTGTTTATTTTTACTGGTATCGTTTCTGCTGTCAGTCCATTAGCTGCCCAGGCATACGGAGCCGGAAATAGAGAAAAAATTGGCACAATTGTCCGGCTTGGACTAGGGATATCTCTGGTGCTAGGAATACCAATTACATTGCTACTTTACAATGGAGGCGCTTTACTACTTTTACTAGGACAGGATGCTAACACAGTAGCACTAGCAGAGATTTATTTAAAGGCGATCGCACTGGGTTTTATTCCTGCTTTAGGCTTTGCAGTACTTAAAAGCTTTCTTTCTGCTCTGTTGCAACCGCAATTAGTGATAGTGACTGTGGTTTTGGGTACTCTGTTCAACATCACAGCTAACTATGTGCTGATGTTTGGCAAATTGGGATTCCCGGCGCTGGGTTTAGCTGGTATCGGTTGGGCAAGCACGCTTTCACTTTGGAGTATGTTTGTGGCTTTGGCAGTTTATATACATAATCAGCCTCGCTTTGCAGTTTACAGTATTTTTCGACCTTCGTCTCACGAAGCTTTTCCTTTAGAGCATCGCCGGATCGTTGGCGAGATTTTTCAGGTTGGATTGCCCATCGGGGGTCTGATTGCGGTCGAAGCCGGACTGTTCACTGTTGTCACTTTCTTGATCGGACAATTGGGAACAAATGCCCTTGCTGCCCATCAAATTGCTTTACAAACAATTTCGATGTCATTCCAGATGGCAGTAGGCATTTCTCTAGCGACAACAGTTCGTGTTGGACAATTAGCCGGACAGAATGACCTAGTTGGCACTCGTCTAGCTGGATATGTAGGCATTGCCATTGCAGCTTTATCTATGAGTGTAGTAGGCATTGCATTTTGGCTAGTACCAAAATCAATTATTTCTCTTTATATTGACATCAATAATCAGAACAATGCAGATGTGGTTGCCCTCGCCGTGAAATTGCTAGCAGTCGCGGCAATTTTTCAAATAGTTGACGGTGTGCAAGTTACTGCCGCAGGAGCATTACGCGGACTCAAAGACACTCGAATCCCGATGCTGATTGGCATTTTTGCTTATTGGTGTGTTGGTTTATTCACTGGTTATACTTTTGGGATCTCGTTGGGGTCTGGGGCTATTGGTCTTTGGTGGGGATTGGCTATTGGTTTAGCGATCGCTGCAATAATCCTAACTTGGCGGTTTAGCACCAGGAAAACTAATAACTATTGAAGAAGAAGTCAGAAGTCAGAATTCAGGAGTCAAATTATAGTAACTTAGGTTGAATGGAAAAACAAATCTCAGGTAACGGATTAACTAAATTTCAAGTACTGATTATGGCGATCGCATCTGGTGTGTGTGTTGCTAACGTTTATTATAATCAGCCAATCCTCAAAGATATTGCATCTTCTTTTCAAGTTAGTGAAGGTGAAGCGGGTAGCATATCTGTGCTTTCACAAGTTGGTTACGGTTTTGGGCTTTTCTTTTTAATTCCCTTGGGCGATAAAATCAACAAAAAAACATTAATTCTTTCCTTACTTCTATGTTTGTTTTGTTTGTTGATAGCCATGACGTTTTCACAAAATATCGTCCAGGTTTGGATATTGAGCGTAGCAATTGGAATTACCACAGTCTCCGCTCAGGTTATTCTTCCCTTAGCAGCAAGTATAGATAGAGTGACTACAGGTCAAACTGTAGGCAGTATTTTTACTGGTATATTGATTGGCATTTTAGGAGCAAGGGTTTTTAGTGGATATATCGCTGAATCCTTTAGTTGGCGTTATGTATATGGATTTTCAGGAGTAATGATTTTAATTGTTACTGTCTTGCTCAAGATTTACTTGCCTAATGTAAATAATGAATATAGTGGTGGTTATTTTGATTTACTAAAATCAACGCTTCAACAATTAAAACGTTTCTCCTTATTGAGAGAAGCATCTTTAATTGGGGGATTAATGTTTGGTGTCTTTTGCTCATTTTGGACAACGTTGACTTTCCATTTAAGCGGAGCGCCTTTTAATTTTCAATCTGACACAATTGGGATGTATGGCTTTGTAGCGATCGCAGGTGCATTAATGGCACCAATTTTTGGTAAATTAGCCGATCGAGGTAATTCTCAACGTTCCTTGACTATTTATGTATCTCTGGTGATTGTAAGTTTAGTAATTGCTAAAATTGCTGCTAGTTCAGCGTTAGCGATCGCTGTTGCTGTATTGTTACTCGATGTCGGTGTACAAGCAATTCAAGTCACCAATGTCGCAAGGATATACACTCTTGATGCTCAATCAAACAGTCGCATCAACACAGTTTACATGACTACATATTTTATCGGTGGTGCTGTAGGTACTAGCATTGGTCTATTATGCTGGAATCTTGGTGGCTGGAATTTGGTGACTTGGCAAATGTTAGTTTTTACTTTGCTTACATTTCTTGTTATAGTCAGACCAAAAATAACTACAGCAAGCATAAATAATAAATAATCATGGCGATCGCCATCACATCTGCGATTCAAGACTCAGATTTCACCCTAGCGTTGCTGTATGCTAACAACCTAGATTACTGAGTCCCTTTGTTTTATCTTCACGACTTTACAGTGTCAAGAAACGTTGTGATTTCAGTCTACATAATCTGTTGGTATTTGCGAATCAGCAGTGTTATTTGAAACTATTGGGCGGCTACCATCTATCTCTAGGGTATCCTGAACTTGAAAGTTACTCTTGGCGATCGGACGTTGACCATCTATGTCAAGAATTTCTTCAACTTCTAAATCACTAGGGTCAATTGGACGCTTACCGTCTACAGCTAGCATCTCATGTTCTTGAAAATTACTCTTATCGATCGGGCGTTGACCATCTATATCAATTGTTTGATCGCTATGATTTTCATCTTTTGCAATTGGGCGCTGACCATCTATATCTATTGTTTCTTTAATCTCGATGTTACTTGGATCAACTGGACGTTGACCATCTATATTAATTGTTTTAGTTGACTTTTTTGGTTCGTTAGACAAGGAATTAATATTAGTTTCAGCCACTTTTTTATCCCGATTTAAATTGTTTTTATTACTCTCAGCTTTGTTTTTGTCATCCATGTTTTTTATTGTTATTTATAAACTATTTGTCTGCTGCCAATATTTAAGAATGATTTATCTGTCAGCTAAAGGGACTAAGTTTGAGTAAATAGCAAGAAAAATTGTTTATCTAATAAGATACTGAAGTGGGATCGAAAAATCCTCTACCATAGCACAGAATATATCTCTGACTTTAGAGGGATTTTTCAGCTTTCAAAAAATACTTAATTAAATTGTTCGATAAAAGTGAGATTTCCAACTCGAAACTGAGATTTTGGATTTATTCTTAGCTTTTCTTACAAGCCTTCACATAAATGACAGTCGGGTTTACTGTATAAGATTAATCGCATTTCAGTTGTCGCAAGAAATTATAAGTTTAAAATAATGTAGAGGCTTCTCTACGAGACGCTACGCGTAGCTTGCTTCCCGAAGGGTACGGCTTACCGCAGACTACCGCAAAGGAGAAAAATGAGAAGAGAAGAGTTTGATGTGGGTGAATATGTCGATCAAATGGGGTTTTTGTTGGATTTGCAGTTAACAGATGAGTATCGAGATGGTGTAGTGGCAAATTTTGAGAGAATTATGGCGATCGCTAATCTGGTAAATTCTTTCCCTTTACCAGAGGAAACTGAAGTTGCACCAGTTTTTGAACCATAATTGCTTCAAGAATAGCTATGTTGATGTTTTAGTGAAGCAAAACTATTACTGAATACTATTACTCAAAAAGCTAAACGCGCTATCTCTTAATATTTCAGCATGAATTTTGATTCAGCCAATGCCATAACAATATCAACTGCTGTACGCGAAGGTAAAGTTAGCGCAGTGGAGGTTACGAAAGCTGCGTTAGCACGAATAGCAACGCAAAATCATCTATTCAACTGTTTTACGACTATAACTGCTGAGACAACTTTAACAGATGCAGCACTGATTGACAGGGAAATTGCCCAAGGTAATCATCCTGGAGTGCTTGCTGGTGTGCCTTTTGCGGTGAAAAATCTTTTCGATATCGCTGGTTTGACGACTCTGGCGGGATCGAAAATCAATGCAGTAAACCCAGAAGCTACTCAAGATGCAACCGTAGTAGCGAAGCTAAAACAAGCGGGTGCTGTACTAGTTGGTGCTTTGAATATGGATGAGTACGCTTATGGGTTTGTAACAGAAAACTCCCATTACGGTGCTACTCACAACCCCCATGATTTACAGCGAGTTGCTGGTGGTTCATCGGGTGGTTCGGCGGCGGCGGTTGCGGCTGGGTTAGTACCGCTGACATTGGGTTCTGATACTAATGGTTCAATTCGCGTTCCGGCGGCGTTGTGTGGCGTTTTTGGTTTCAAGCCAACTTATGGAAGGTTATCTCGTGCTGGAGTAGCTTTATTTTCTAGCAGTTTTGACCATGTTGGCCCTTTTGCGCGTTCGGTGCAGGATATCGCGATGGTGTTTGATGTGCTTCAGGGAGAAGACGATCGCGAT
The DNA here is from genome assembly GCA_003326195.1 of Nostoc punctiforme NIES-2108. Classification (GTDB taxonomy): domain Bacteria; phylum Cyanobacteriota; class Cyanobacteriia; order Cyanobacteriales; family Nostocaceae; genus Nostoc; species Nostoc punctiforme_A. Next base: position 26,042 of record LXQE01000117.1, on the reverse strand, counting down.
CCCATTTGTACAAAGCGTCCACCTGAATTATGTTTACCACAACTCAAACAAGATATTTCTGATATTAGAATTGCCATTGCAGCTGATTATTTTACCAAAGGTGCAGAACCGGCAGCTTTAGCAGCAGTGCAAAAAGTAGCTGATGCAATAGAAGTCACTCAATACGTAATCATACCAGAAGCTCACCGCGCCCGTGCAGCAGCCTTTGTGATTACAGCTAGCGAGGGTGCAAATCTGCATTTGGATAAGTTGCGATCGCGTCCTGAAGATTTTGATCCAGCAACACGCGATCGCTTTTTGGCTGGGGCGTTAATTCCTAGTAGCTGGTATCTCCAAGCACAACGGTTTAGAAGATGGTATCGCGATCGCGTTCGGGAAGTTTTTCAAAATGTCGATATCATTCTTGCCCCAACTACACCAATTTCTGCACCATTAATTGGTCAACAAACTATGATTTTGGATGGTGAAGAAATTCTTGTCCGTCCTCATTTAGGGCTATTTACTCAACCATTATCTTTTATTGGTTTACCCGTTTTATCAGTACCAATTCAGCGCCCAAATGCCTTACCTTTGGGTGTACAATTGATTGCAGCACCATATAATGAAGCCTTAATTTTACGGGTTGCAGCTGCGTTAGAGGCAAAGGGTATAGTTTCAGCACCAGTAATTTTAAACGCTTTCAACTCAGAGGCTGTTTGAAAAATCTAATTTATTACACAAAGACGCGATAAATCGCCGTCTCTACAATAGTCTTTTGTCTTGACGAAAAATCCAGTTTGCTCGATGTTCGAGAGGAATCTCGGTTTTTTCTAAATACGGCTCAATATTCTGAAAGCCAAATACACGATAAAGTGCGTGTGCTTATTTTGCAAAAGGGGCACTGTCTAAACGTATCCTTGAGTAACCAATGTAGGCAGCTTAAAAGTTTGGTGTAAATGTCTCAATTTTATCAAAAGATTATAGTTCATTTGAGGGATTTGCTAAAGCGATCGCAGAATTTTTTGCTCAGACTCCAAAATGAAAAATTCTATTTCTGCTTTATGTCAATAGGCTATCAGAAGGAATGAAAAAACGCCTTTAGAGAGAATCGGCAAACAATGAGAGTGTGGTAATCTCCAGTTCAATATTTCTTTGGCCGGATAGTATCACTTAACTGAAAAACTTGAGGTAGGGAACAGAATGGAGATTGATTTTACAACTATTTTAGGGCTAGTAGCAGGAGTACTGACTACACTCGCATATCTCCCTCAACTTATTAAAACTTGGCAGTCCAAATCAGCCAATGACCTTTCTTGGAGTATGTTAATTATTCTTTGTGTAGGTATTATTTTATGGTTGATTTATGGTTTTTCTGTTCATGATATTCCTTTGATTGCTGCTAACATTGTTACCTTACTTATTGCATCGGTGATTTTAGTGCTGAAGATTAGGTACAGCTCAGGTACAGATGAAGAAGGCAAGAAACAGGAAGCACAAGACAGAACCGAAACCACATAGATTAAGAGTTGAAGGCAGGAAACAAAAGTCAAATGCCAAGGGTAAAGACGCGATTAATCGCGTCTCTACAAGAGTCAAGAGTTAGGTATTTTTCCCTCATTTCCCACTCCCTCATTCCCCCGCTCAGAACTATTTTGGTTAACTCTAGACCAACTGCACGTAAACCCGTAGTATCGAATATGGAGTTTATGTTCATCAGTCTCTACCTGGATAATTTTAAGCAAAGTTTATACCTCCGCTAAATAATTGAATAACAATAATACAAGTTAGAGTGACAATTACTAAAGTTGATTTCGCGCTTTGAGTTGTAGATATCGCTCAACTAACTGATCGGCAATTTGATTTGCTGGTGCATCTAGCACCAATACACCTTTTTGTTTCAGTTGGGCATAAGCTACTTGTCGTTGCATTAATAAATCTAGTGCTACCGCACGGGTATAAGCACCTGCAACATCATCTGTAAAAGTGTGTGCTAGACGATCGACTTGTGGATCTCGCAAAGTCACGCAAAATGGAAGGTAGCGGGGTGCTAACTTGGAGAGTGCAGCTAGGAGTTCTGTAGAGGCAGTAACATCAACTAAATCAGTAATCACTACTACCAGCGCCCTGCGAGTTTGTCGCTGCAAAACATTTGTTACCGCCCCCAAATAATCAGATTCAAATAACACTGGTTGAATTGGAGTTAAGCGATCGATTAGCTGATTTAAATGATGTTGGCCGCGTTCTGGGGGAATCCACGTATGCATTTGGCGGTCAAATACACCAACACCCACGCGATCGCCTCGATGTAAACCTGCCAAAGCTAAGGATAAAGTTGCATTCAAACCCCAGTCAAATCGCTGCAAATTCTGCACTTTTGCTGTCATCAGCCGTCCGCGATCGAGTAAAATCAGTAATGTTTGTTCCTGTTCTGGTTCTAGAACCCTCACCAGTGGCATGGCATTACCATAAGCGCCAACCCGACGGGCAGTAGCTTTCCAATCGATAAACCGCAAATCGTCACCAGTGCGATAGTTTCGCAGTTCAGCAAACTCTGTACCAATACCAGTTTTGCGAGATTGGCGCATCGATCCAGATGATTGCAATGTCAGACGAATTGTCAGCGATCGCAATCCCACTAAATCAGGATAAACTTTCACTGGCAGACTTTGAGGAATTTGCCAATCATCCCAAGCTAATCCCCAAAGCCCCAACTGTCGAACTTGAATATTCCCCCAAGGAAACTCTCCCCGTTGTGTTGGGTGGACGGTATACGTTAATTGCTCAGTGCTGTTACTGGGAATAATGGCGCTGAGTGCAGGTGCAGACACGCCAAATCCTGTTGGGTAATAGTCGCGGATTTCAATTTGAGCGTCGGTATTTAGCGATGTCACTTTTAGCACTACGGGATTATCACGCCCAATGGATAATCGTGACGGTAATTCGCGGGTAATTTGCACGCGAGAACGCCGCACCCGCAAACCATCTACAACCATGAGTCCGAGAATAATTGCATCAAATAGCACAGTGATGGCGATGGTTACTCTAATGCTGAGAAATAAGGATAGGATCGGGGCGATTGCTATACCCAAAACCAACAATAAATAAACTCGTTTGGAAGGAACCATTTTTTAGAGCCAGAAGTTAGGAGTTAAGTATAAGGTGAATTTCAATGTAACCGAAATAAGAAGACTTGCTAATTTTTTTATTTTCTGCTTGTAGAAAAATAGCTACCTAATGTACTATTTTTTTGGGTGAAGTAGTAGCAAGCTATATTTTGGACGGGTGTATGAGAATCTTGCTAATCGAAGATGAAGAAATTTTAGCAAGTGTCTTGTTGAAGTCTCTGACTAAGCAACACTATGTTGTTGATGTCGTACAAGACGGACAAATGGGTTGGGAATACACGCAAAGTACGAACTATGACCTGTTACTAATAGATGTCGGATTACCGAAACTGGACGGAATTACATTGTGTCAGCGATTGCGTTCTGGTGGTTGCTTCACTCCGATTCTGCTGATGACGGCGAAAGATGGTAGTAGAGAGCGGATTCAGGGACTTGATGCAGGTGCAGACGATTATCTGATCAAACCTTTAGATTTGGAAGAACTGCAAGCACGGATACGGGCGCTGATCCGTCGAGGCGATCGCCCCTGTACTCCTATACTGGAAGTAGGCTCACTACGACTAGATCCCAGTAGTTGCGAAGTCACATATAACAACAAACTGCTGGAATTAACAGCCAAAGAATATAGTTTACTGGAGCTATTTTTACGGAATCCATCGCGTGTTTTTAGTCGGGGGGATATCATCGAGCATTTGTGGACTTTTGACGATCCACCCCAAGAGGAGACTGTAAAATCGCACATCAAATACTTACGACAAAAGTTGAAAGCAGCCGGAGCAGTAGACTGGATTGAAAATGTTTATGGTTTGGGATATCGGCTGAATCCTGGAAGAGAGCAGGGGAGGCAGGGGGGCAGGGGAGCAGAGGGGCAGGGGGAGCAGRGGGAGMAGGGGGGGAAAGAAAAATCGCAAGTTGTAAGTCCTCAAGTTGAGGAGCAGTTTCAGCAAGCAATGGGTGGCTTGTGGAAACAATATGAAGGATTGATGGTGCAACGGCTGGCGGTGTTGGAAGAATTAGCGGCAGCACTTTCTAACAAAACCCTGACTCAGGAGTTACGCAAATCCGCAGAACGAGAGGCGCACAAACTAGCTGGTGTCTTGGGGATGTTTGAACAAGACAATGGCACTCAGATGGCACGGGAAATTGAACAGATTTTAGGGAAAGATGGTGATTTATCAGCAAGTGAAAAGCGGCAATTGCTGACGCTGATTGAAGATTTGGGTAACATAATTAATCTGATGGGCCAAAATGTAGATTACCAAACATCTACTGCGATCGCACCCGAAATTAGTAGCCGATTGATATTAATTGACCCCAATCTGCAACTAGGTTCTCAGTTGCAACAACTGGTTGAGTGCATGGGGATATGCTGGCAGCAAATCAGCAATTTAGAGGATGCAAAAAACTTTCTCCAAACCACATCACCAGATTTAGTAGTGCTAAATATAGATGATATCGGCTGGCGTAAAGAAAGTTTGGCACTACTTTCGGACTTAGCAACGCGTACCCCACCCGTACCCGTTCTGGTGCTGGCTGCAACTGATGAGTTAGTAGAACGCGTAACTTTTGCTCAGTACGGGGCGCGGGGTTTTTTGGTCAAGCCTGTAACAGCTGCCCAAGTTTGGGATGTTTCGTCCCAAATATTACAGCGTACTCGTTCTTTGCGAGTAAATATACTGGCAGTAGATGACGACCCGCTGATTTTAGCAGCACTGCGCCCAATGTTAGAGCCGTGGGGTATGCGGATGACAGGATTAGAAAATCCGCTACGTTTCTGGGAAGTATTGCAATCTACTAAACCGGATTTGTTGATTTTGGATGTGGAAATGCCTCACATCAATGGTATCGAACTTTGCCGAGCAGTTCGTACCGATCCCCAATGGCAGGAATTACCGATTGTGTTTCTGACTGCTCACCGAGAGATGGAAACTGTGCAACAAGTGTTTGCTGTTGGGGGAGATGATTATGTGGTTAAACCTGTTGTTGGGGCAGAACTATTGGCACGCATTACCCATCGCTTAGAACGCAGCCGTTTACTACAATCGTTTTCTACTAAAGATCCCTTAACTGGGCTAGCAAATCAGTTTCAGTCTAACCGCGACTTGCAGCACCTAATTGCTCAAGCCGAGAAAAATCAGCAATCTGTTTGCTTGGCGATCTTAAGTGTGACTGATTTTCGTCAAATTAATATCAAGTATGGTCATCAAGCTGGAAACGAGGTATTGCAAAGATGGAGTCGTTTATTCCAATCGGCATTTTGCAGTGGTGAAGTGCTAGGTTATTGGGGTAATGGTGAATTTGTTGTGGCAGTTTCTGGGTTAACCAAAACAGAGGTAAACCATCGCCTTAGTGAGATTTTAACTACCCTCCGCCAGCAAATATTCACAGCCTTCGATGGCGATCGCTTTCAGGTAATATGTAATTTCGCTGTAGTTGAATACCCCAATGATGGATTAACAATACAATCACTATACCAAGTCGGTAGTAACGCTGGGTATAATTCGTAATTATTCGTATTTTAGTAAAATTTATTAATTAAATCTGATTCATTTGCTTTTCTAAGCATAAAGGGAGCGATAGAACCAGAATTAGACCATTAGTGCTATGGCGCTAATGGTCTAATTCTATGACCTATTAAAAATCAAAACCCTGAATCTGAATGGATGAAACCTTTCCATCAAGTCCATTGTCGTGCGAATGATCTACCTTGATATATTCATTTTCAAAAGAATTTTCAAAAGTACCTACGACCAAATCCTTGGGAGTTTTTTGTTTGACTTTAATTGTGGTGTAATCATCATCTGCGGCAGCATCTGGGCTGTCATAAACTGTAATTATTGTGAATGGTGCAACCTCACTGAGTTTTAACGAACGAGCTTCATCATTTGGCTTAACTTTACCTGCATAATCAGGTCTATCAGAATAACTACCTAGAGTATCTTGTTGTCCTCCATTACCTTCATATAGCGTAATTGTACCCGCATACGCTGGTGTATAAATGGCTAAACTCAAAGTGAAAACAAGTAACGCCAGACCAAAAACAGCTAGTTTGATACTACGTTTTAGCATGAAACAGATTCTCCTTTGTAGATAACACAATCAATGAGCTTTAGGATTAGCTCTCATGTTCATTACTATTTCAAATTTTTAATAAAAATACAAGCGCAATGAAGCAGACATATAAAAACTTGATATTATGCTGTCAATAGCATAATCAATGTTTAACTCAGTTAGGTATGCAGAGCTATGTGCCCCGACGAATGTATTTATATCAATATCTCGGTTAGACAGTATCAATTATTACTTTGACTATCGCATTTGCTATTTCGGTGTTGGGCACTGCCAAGACTTATCCCTACTTAGGTAAAATTTTAAAGATAATATGTAGTTTTGCTGTAGTCGAATATTTCAGTCAGGGACTAAGGATACAATCACTATACAGATTTATTAGTATCATCCTTAGCACATGATTATTAATTTGTACAGTACTTAATTCATAATAATTACGAACTACGAATTACGTTAGCGCAACGGTAGCGACGCAGGAGCGTCATTACGAATTATTTAACAGGAGTCGTTGATGAGCGTACAACAGCTAGAGCAGCTAAAGCAATTGCAAACCACTGTAAACAAGATGGAATTAACACTTGGTGCGATCGCTGATGCTGTAGTCTGGGTAGGAGAAGACCGACTCATTCAATGGTGCAATTCTCGCTTTGAGTCTCTAGTAAACCAATCTCACGCTACTGTCTGCGGTGCGAAGTTAACTGACTTGCTACCCCTCACACAATTAGGACAACCAGTTGCTTTACCCTGCTATCCTGATGTGCAGATACTCAATGGAGAGTATGAAACAACAAATTATCAGTTGCAGCAAGATGAGCAAATAACACTACAAATTTCCGGTAGCTCTACCGGATTGACTAGCGATCGCTGTGCCATACTGGTGATTCGAGATATCACATTGACTCAACTAACTCAAGAATCCTTACAAGAGATTGAGGAGCGCTTGCAGACATTAATTAACGCCACACCCGATATTATCTGTTTAAAAGACGGCGAGGGCAAATGGTTGCTGTCAAACCAGGCTAACCTAGAATTTTTAGAGCTACAAGGCGTTGATTATCAAGGCAAAACAGATTCAGAACTGGCAGAATTTAGCAATTTTTATCATGATGCTTTGCTCAACTGCAATAAAACAGATGAACGAGCTTGGCAATTGGGATATGTGCATCGGGTAGAAGAAGCTGTTCCTCGCCCTGATGGGACAGTGAGCAGTTTAGATATGATTAAAGCTCCCCTTTTTCACCAGGATGGTAGACGCAAAGCCTTGGTGGTTTTAGGGCGGGATCTTAGCGAACGCAAACAAACGCAAGTAGCTTTAGAAAACTCTCTGTCTTTGTTAAGCGCTATCTTTGAATCGATTCAAGATGGTATATTAGTAGTCGATAGCTCAAGTAATATCACTAGTTATAATCAAAAGTTCTTAGAAATGTGGTCAATTCCACCAGAACTTTTGACGGAACCAGATCATCCTCAGCGACTAGCATATCTGGCAAACCAGCTAAAAGACCCCGATGGGTTTTTGCAACGAGTCCGAGAATTATATTCACAACCGGAATTAGTTAGTTACGACTGGTTAGAACTAGAAGATGGCAGAGTATTTGAGCGCTACTCTTGTCCTCAGCGCATCGGCGAACAAATTATTGGTAGAGTGTGGAGTTTCCGTGACATCACCCAGCGCCAAAGGGCAGAAGCAGCACTGCGACAAAGTGAATTACAATACCGCAGTATTTTTGAAGCAATCAATGATGGACTATTTATTACTGAAATGGAGACTGAAAAAGTCGCCGAAATTAATCCGGCGGCTTGTCAGATGCACGGTTACTCTTATGAGGAATTTCTCACTTTACATCCATCTGTTTATATTCATCCAGACTCACATTCTGTTTTTCTAGAGTTTGTCGAGAAAACGCAAGCTGGCGAGCAATTTTATGGACAAGCTGTTGATATCTGCAAAGATGGCACTTTAATAGATGTAGAAGTCAAAGGAACGACTTGCATTTACAATGGCAAGCGACACATCTTAGCAATAGTCCGGGATATTACTGCTCGCAAACGCACCGAAGAAGCGTTACGTCAAAGCGAAGCTCAGTACCGCGATTTGGTGCAAACGGCTAACTGTATAATTCTGCGTTGGGATGGCAATGGTGACATTATATTTTTAAATGACTACGGTCAAAGGCTTTTTGGTTTCGATTTAGATGAGATTATCGGAAGCAATGTTATTGGTACAATTGTTCCAGAAACGGAAACTTCTGGGCGCGATTTGCAGACATTAATGGTTGATATTTGTCAGCAGCCAGAAAATTATCTATTTAACGAAAACGAGAACTTATGCAAAAATGGCGATCGCGTCTGGATCGTTTGGGCGAATAAACCCATTTTAGATGCCCAAGGAAACTTAATCGAAATTCTTTCAGTCGGCACAGATGCCACAGAACGCAAACGCGCCGAAGCAGCCCTCCAGGAAAGCGAGTTAAAATTCCGTAGCATTGTTGAAAATGCCAACGATCTGATATTTGTCCTCTCGCCAGAGGGAATTTTTACTTATCACTCGCCAAATGTGACTGTACTGATGGGCTACAGCCTAGAAGAAATCGAAGGTCATTCTGTGGTGGAGTTTACCAAACCTGAAGATTTAGCAATTAGCGCCGCCGCTTTACAACGGGCGATAACTGGCGAAAAATTGACTAATATTGAAGTGCGATTGCGACACAAAAACGGTAGCTGGCGATGGTTCAACTTTAACACTTCCACAATTAACACTCCTAGTGGTGAAATTGCGATCGCTGGCGTGGGACGCGATATCACAGAACGCAAGCAAGTAGAAGAAGCTTTGCGCCGTAGTGAAATGAAATACCGCAATATCTTTGAAAATTCCCAAGTGGGGATTTTTCGCACCTGCCAAAAAGATGGATTGATTATCGATGCTAATCAACGTAGTGCCGAGATATTAGGTTTTACCTCTGCTGCTGGCTTAATTGGTAAGTATTTCACAACCGATTTATATGTCAATCCAGAGGATCGCGCACTACTTTTAGCAGAGTTAGAAGAGTCCGGTGAAGTTCGCAATTTTGAAGTAGCACTGCGGCGCTTGGATGAATCTGTTGTTTGGGTACTGTTATCACTTCGTCTCAACGCAGACGAATCCTGTTTGGATTCTGTTTTTACAGATATTAGCGCTCGCAAACAGCAAGAACAAGCTTTACGCTTAATTGTTGAGGGTACAGCAGCGAAAACAGGCAATGAATTTTTCAATTCTTGCGTTCGTTACCTTGCCGAAGTCTTGCAAGTTCAATATGCCCTAGTGACTGAGTTTGATGATGAGCCAAAAACGAGAGTCCGCACTTTGGCATTTTGGTCTTGCGGGGCTATTAACGAGAACTTGGAATATGAGTTGCAGGGTACTCCTTGCGAACACACCTTGCGAGGGAATATGTGTCACTACCCGCAAGCAGTACAAACAACTTTCCCAGAAGATGCCGATTTAGTGAAGATGAATGCCGAGAGTTTTTTTGGCGTTCCTCTCACCAGTTCATCCGGCGAAATCATCGGACATCTCGCAGTGATTGATGTTAAACCCATGAAGCCCGATTCGGGACGGGAACTGATTGTTAAAATTTTTGCTGCCCGTGCTGGTGCTGAATTGGAACGCAAACAAGCAGAAGCAGCCTTACAGCAAAGCGAGTTAAAGTTCCGCACTATCGTTGAAAAGGTTAACGATGTGCTATTTGTGATCAATGCTGATGGGGTATTTAACTATATTTCTCCAAATATCTTGAATACTACCGGATTTGCCCCCAGCGAAATGGAGGGTAATTCCTTGGCATTCTTTACTCATCCCGATGATGTACCCAAATGTCAAGAAGTCGCCCAAACTATCCTGGCAACAGGTGAGGGAATTTCCGGGACTGAGTACCGCGCGAAACATCGCAGTCGTGGCTGGGTTTGGCTAACTAGTAATGCAGTCCGCACACAAGACGCCCAAGGTAATTTTCAGATTGTCGGCGTAGCTCGTGATATTAACGATCGCAAACAAGCAGAAGCAGCCTTGCAACGTCGTACTCAAGCCGAAAGTTTAATCAGCAGCATTTCTCGGCAATTTATTGACCAAGATTTAGCAACAGCAATTAATTTTACACTGCGAGCGATCGCTGAATTTATTGATGCTGAACACAGTTGCATCTTTGAATGCTCCCAGGATAAACGTGAATTCAACCTGATCCATGAATGGTGTGGCGAAGATGTTGCACCATTGATTGATATTGCCAGAGGTTCGCCTGTGGAAGTTTTCCCCTATTTCTACGAGCCGATTCTCCGTGGTAGGCATCGACAAATCTCTTGTGTGGAAGATTTACCGCCGCATCTACCTGAGCGAAAACTTTTTGAAAGTATGTCGTTTCAGTCTATACTCGCTGTGCCAATGGTTCATGCTGGCAAAGTAGTTGGGTTTGTTGGTACAGCAATGATTCACTACTCAAAAACCTGGAATCAAGAAGATATTAATCTATTGAAACTGGTAGGTGAAATAATTGCGATCGGTCGAGCTAGATACCAGGCAGAAGAAGCGTTGAGAATTGCCAAAGAAGCCGCCGAAACTGCCAACCGAGCCAAAAGTGCTTTCCTTGCTAACATGAGTCACGAACTCCGCACCCCTTTAAATGCGATTCTGGGTTTTTCCCAATTAATGGAGCGAGACACTAGCCTCAACTCAAATCAGCGTGAATCTTTAGCTACCATTAATCGTAGTGGAGAACACTTACTTAATCTGATTAACGATGTCTTAGAAATGTCCAAAATTGAAGCTGGACAAATCATTTTTAATCCAGAAGACTTCGACCTTTATCTGTTGTTGCAAACATTACAAGAGATGTTCCAAGTGCGGACACAGGCAAAGCAATTGTTTCTCAGATTTGAAATGGCTGCCAATCTCCCCCGTTATATCCAAACAGATGAAGGTAAACTCCGCCAAGTTCTCATAAACCTTTTGGGTAACGCCGTCAAGTTTACTCAGACTGGCGGGGTAACTTTGCGGGTAATGGGGACTGAGGGAGCAGAGGAGCAGGGAAGCAAGGGAGTAAAAAAGGAGCAAGGGGAGATGAATCAATGCCCAATGCCCCATGCCCAATGCCCCATGCCCCAATCCCTACACTTTGAAATCCAAGACACTGGACGGGGAATAGCAGCAGAAGAAATGAATAACCTATTTCAGCCTTTTGTCCAGACAACAAGTGGTATCCAAACTAAGGAGGGAACTGGACTCGGACTGACTATCAGCCGTCAATTTGTGCGGTTGCTGGGAGGCGATATTCACTTGACAAGTCAGATTGGGCAAGGATCTACTTTTAGTTTTGACATTCAAGTGAATTTAGCCGCAGCTTTGAAAGCTGCACCAAAATTGAATAAAGGACGCGTACTCAAGCTGGCCGCAAACCAACCTGCTTACCGTATTCTCGTAGTTGATGACCGTAAAGAAAACCGCGATTTAATTGTGCAACTTCTTGGTAGCATTGGTTTTGAAATTGAGGCTGCGACTAATGGACAAGAAGCGATCGCTATTTGGCAAACTTGGCAACCTCATCTAATTTGGATGGATATGCGAATGCCTATCATGAATGGCTACGATGCCACTAAAGAGATTAGAGACAGGGAAAAAAATACAACTACAAATTTCCGCACCGTAATTATTGCCCTAACTGCCAGTGCTTTTGAAGAACAACAGGCAAGTATCTTAGCCGCAGGTTGCGACGACTTGGTTCGTAAGCCCTTCCGAGAGCAAGTGATTTTTGAAAAGATCGCTGAATATTTGCAAGTTCGTTATATCTGTGCAGAAGAAAGCAGTGAAGATGCAATAGACAAAAACCTAGAGAATACTCAATCTTCCATCTTGGATCTTCGCTCTGCAATTACCATTATGCCTGCCCAATGGCTAATAGAACTTAATCAGGCAGCCGTTGAAGTCGATGCTGAAAGGATTTTGCAACTAATTGAGCAAATTCCCCAAACTCATTCTGCTTTGGCAGAAAAATTAGCAAATTTAGTCCGCAACTTCTGCTTCGATGAAATTATTGACTTAACTGAGGAAAATATCCAATTATGAATACCAAAACTAAATTCTTGACTTTTGTCACCGTAACACTAACAGTTTCTTCTTTGGCTATTAGTACAGTTGTAGCAAAGGCGAAACTAACGAATCAGTCAAAACTGTTTATTAACGGTATTGGCGCAGTCCAAGTTGGCATGACTGTCCCTCAAGCGGCAAAGGCTGCTGGTACTAAGCTAGTGGGCGATTCACCAAATAATAATTGCTATTATGTTAAGCCACAAAATGAACCCAAAAATCTTTCCTTCATGGTGACAAAAGGTCGGATTTCTAGAGTAGATGTGCGAGAAAATGCTCAGATTACTACCCTCAAAGGTGCAAAAATTGGCGCCACCGAAGTGCAAATCAAGTCCCTTTACCCAGGACAAATTCAAGTCTCACCTCATAAATACGTCGAAAATGGACATTACCTAACTTTCATCCCCAAAGACCGTAGCGATCGCAACTATCGTCTAGTCTTCGAGACTGATGGTAAACTTGTCACTCAGTTCAGAGCGGGTAAATTGCCAGAAGTCGAATATGTTGAGGGCTGTTCTTAATTTCATCATCTTGCAAAAAAGTTTTGTATGTAGTATGGTCAAGCGTTTTTCAGCAAAAGATTTTAGCGGTTCTAGTAAGTTATTCGTTTCTATGACAATCTTCAATTTGCCTTAATCTGAATATTGTTGGCTTCAAAGGCTTGCCGTACCCGTAGACGAAACTCTCGCCCAACGCTCCATTGTTCCATAGGTGCGGTTTTAATCCAAACGCGCACTAACAATACCTGTATGGGATAGGTCATCAATCCCCAGCACTTGGGGCGATTCTAGCAGGCGATCGCGCCATTCTACTTCGCTATACAATTGTTTGCATACTTGCTTGAGAATCTCTAAAACCTGCTTGGGGTCGTTTTCATACGCCACTACAATAGAAAAGTCTACCCGCGACCAGAGACGGGTTAGATTGCTGACATTCATGATATTGCTATTGGGAATGGTAATTAATTTACCTTCGCTATTACGTAGTTGAGTCACCCGCAGGTTGAGATTTTCCACCAGTCCGCTTTTATCTGCGATCTCAATTACATCTCCCACAGCAAATTGATCTTCCATCAAAATCAAGCAGCCATTGACCAAATCTTTAATCAGACTTTGGGAACCAAGAGAAATTGCGATACCGATCACAGCGCCCCCTGCCAAAATTGAACTGGTAGGCACATTAAATATTTTTAGAAAATCCAAGATACCGAAGGTGATGAAAACAAAAGTGATTAATCCTTTGAGTGCCCCGGAAACTGTTGCAGCTCGTAGGGCAATCCGTTGAGTTTCACTCAAAGGGAGAGAGGAATGGGTTGTCCAGACATCAGTGAGGCGGTCAATTAAAATTTTGCCGATCCGAATAACAAGAGTGATGAAAAACCAAATAATCAGTAGTGCTAGGGGCCTGGCTATAGCGTCTGTCCACCATCTCATGAGGTAGGGGACGCGATACATGATGACCACAATCCCGATGTACCACATCAGAATAAATGCCCAAAACAGTAGCCATCTGAGCAGAGAATAGATCCCCAGTTGGTGCTTGAGGCTAAACTGTCGCCGGATCGTGTCTAGAAACTGCGATCGCCCATCGGCGATCGTGTCTGCATCTGTTTTCTTTTCACTAGTCTCTATTGTGTAAATAGTTGTGGATGTTTCTCCCTCAGATCGCTTGACCACACCCTGTTTTACCGCAGCTATCTGCTCTTGATGGTGAACTTGCAATGCCGTCTGTTTGCGAATTAGAGTTCGCCGCAGTAACCACAACACAACACTCCCCAACACTAAGCCGATGCTGATTTGCAGTGCCTGTCCAATTCGTTGCCACAATAACCGAATTATTGAATGGAGGAAGCGATTAAACAAGAACATAATCTATGGTAAAGTGATTGAATAACTAATATTAGTGTTGGTCATCATCCTACTTGAATTTTCTATCATCAATTAATTTTAGAGATTTTAGGGTTATTAGAGAAAATTTGGCGATTGCTTCCTATAGAAAAGCTCTAGAATTCCGAAATGGCAAAAGTTTTTGGAAAGTGACACAAGAAAGATAGTTTAAGAAAGTTTGCAAGTGTCAACTATAAAACGCACATTTAGAGAATGATATAAAATGTCATCTTCGTTGTCATAACTCAGGAGTTTTATGGTAATGAAATCTTCAAATTCATTTTTAGCAGTAGCACTGGCGATCGCTTCTTTGAGTTTTCCCGTATCCGTCAAAGCCGATACCGTGAATGCCCGTTGCGATGTGTTCCCAAAAGGAGAAGACCGCGCCACATCCTCTGGCCCCTGTACCTTTTCCCAACGGCAGGGTGCGGTTAGCATTCAACTGGAAAATGGTCGTAGCTATGACCTGCTCCCTTCGGGTAATCGACCCGGCAATTATCGCGATCAAAATGGTGATGCTGCCTATCGACAATCTGGACTTGGCGATCGAGGACAGATTTATCGTCTCGCCAATGAGTCAATTTTTGTCTATTGGGATACATCTGCCAATCGACAAAACTCAGGTAACAGAAATCGTAGGGCTGCTGCTAGGCGTCAGCCTGAAGCGGGTACTACCGTATCGATTATCGGTTGAGCATTCACAGAACTTGCGACTGTAAGCGTGAGTAAACCCACTGCGATCGGCATTAAAGCTTGCAATGTTTTCATTGTTATGTTGATTATTGTTTTGAATATATATGAATTAATGGGATCACTTTATCACCAAGAGGTTGAATGGTAAAGTCAGTAGACCTAAAAGTTTTGCCAACGTCAAAAAACAATAGCCGATGATACCGTTTTTGGATAATTAAGTTATTAGCTTTACTTACAAAACGAGTTCCTGACAAAAAAATAAAAGACCATATTTTGAAATACAATTTTTGAATTCAAAATAAGCTTACTGAAGCCATGCTCTGGTTTTAATAATCATCTTGCACAAGTGCAAAATTTGCCCTCATCCCCCAACCCCTTCTCCCAATTTTGGGAGAAGGGAAGCCAATTTCAAAATCCCTCTCCCTTGGGAGAGGGATTTAGGGTGAGGGCTGATATTACTCCTCATTTATCGACTTTATTTCTTCTGGGAGTAAGGTAGTTTCATCTTTAGGACGTTCGCCATCTACGGATTTGGCTATAGTTCTATAGGGTTTGATAATTAGACTGACACCAATCGTCCAACCTAATGCAACCATCCAACCTGCGAGAATGTCACTAGGAAAATGAACCCCTAGATAAAGACGACACCACGCAATCGCGATGATGTATAAGCTGCCGAATATGAGAACTAACCAGCGCCAAGAGGTAGCCCAAGTTAAAAATAATAAAATTGCTACCAGTGTTACACTCGTCATCGCATGAGCGCTGGGAAATGCAAAACTAGACTCAGGTGCAATAGACTGCCACAATTGTGGACGCACTCGATGCATTAATTGCTTTGCGATGCGGTTAATGATGACGCTTCCTGCTGAGGCGGTGAGTAAATAAGCTAGCGATCGCCAGCGTTTTTGAAGTAGTAACATCAGTGCGATCGCACCCAAAATCGGTATCGCCGTCCAAGGCAACCCAACTGTAGCTAGGGTGACAGCTAAAACATCTAACTGTGGGTTTGTTGTAGAATGAACTGCTAACAAAATCGGCACATCCCACGGAAAGCCCGCTTGATTTTCCCATATCCTCACTGTCAGGATTTCAAATATCTGCAAAGGTAAATACACTCCGATCAGAAGGAGTAAGAGCGATCGCCAACGAGCGATCAACAGGTTTTTGAGAAAATCAAGCGGCGATTGACTCTCTTTATTGATTTGTTTCTCTTTTTTCATATCTAAGTTAAAAAGGCCGATCGACAACTTCACTGATTACAAATTACTGGAAAATTGAGAAGTTCCACAATGTTTACAGTACGACAAATGCTTATAAGTAAGATTATGGCAGTTATGGCATTCAATGCACTGATAATAACCACAGTGTGGACAGTAAGTATCAAGATGTCGAATTTTCTTGGCACAATTGACACATTGTGATTTTTGAACTCTGCTAGCTGCTTGGACTTTAGCGTTAAAGACAAATTTTTGAAAAAACTGGATAATTCCAAAACCAATAACTGGAATCAGCAAGATATAAACATAATTTATCAGGAAAAGTAAACTGCCAAAAATGGCACTAAGTATATCAAATAAAAATTTAAATATTGCACCTACTTGGAGAAATTCAAATATTTTAACGATTAATGGGATAAAAAAGATAACTAGCAAATGCCAGCTAATTAGCGAAACAAGTCCATATCCTCTTCTTTGGGAAAACTTATGAACTAATAAAGCAATGAGAATCAGTGGTAAAAGGAAGAGAGACTGAAAACCAAGCTGGATACTTGGATACCAAAATGATGCCTGCTGATAGCCTTTTTCAACTTCTTGAAATCGATTATCATCTTTAATAAAATTTATAAAACTAATGCTTTCCGGTTTAGCGATTAGTTCATTTTTCAGAGTAAAATTTTCTTGTTTCAGAGTAGAAATTTGGCGATTATTTTCTTCTAATGCTTGTTTAGCTTTTTCCGCACTGACTTGATTAATTGATTGTTCACGACCCTGACCTGCAATTTTCTCTAATAGCGTTGAGTCATACTGAGATTTAATAGTGCCATTGGCTTGTTCAAGTCTACTAATTTTTGTTTGTTTTTGATCGATAATTCTAATAATTTGCTGCTTTTCAGGATTGTTAATCTTATCTTTGTAATCGGCATATTGTAAGCACGTTTGATAAACCTTACCTAGATGTCCTGTTTCGGCTTGTTGATAGTTTTGTTGAAAACTGAGTTGATTGTTTGTGTAAGATGGCAATGAAAGTCTAACAATTTCATAGTCTTTATCTTTAGTAGTTTTTGTCCGGTAATTTTGCCACTCTGAATAACATGGATAAGCCTCAGTCGGACTGATATGCCATCTGCTAATATCATCAAGTCCGGTAAAAACATTAATTAAGATAAAAATATCAATTATAATAATGACAATTAAACTGAATTTATTCAGTGGTTCGTTGTTGATTGTTCTTGTTTTGCTAAAAAATTGGCTCAAAAGACGGCGAATTCTGGTAAACATATTGTCTTTTCAATAAATAGAAATTCAATCCGAATCAATTTTATATGATCGGTAGTGAATAGCTGGGCAAAAATACATTTACCCATCTGAAGATTTGTTAACTACTGACGAAAAACAAAATCCCCGACAACTTTTACGAAGTCGGGGATCTGTGGTTTTCAATTCTGACAAATCAGGCTACGGTCAAAAATATCATGGCTTTCACCTGAAATTGACACAGTTGATGGCTGTGCAACTCTATTTAATACCGCTCGGTTTAAGAATATTCGTAGCGACTGTCTTAAAAGTCAAGTGATCGTTAACAAAAAACTGGGACGGTGAACGTTGGCGCAACTGAGGAACGCTGCGCTAGATTCGTCCCTGGTACGGGCTGAAAGACTTGTGGCTGGTAGTAAGGATTTTAGCAGCCCCCACCAGGCACTCCACTTCGCCGCCAAATTTTCCCCAGTTGCTGGATTTCGCATGTGGGCAAAAAAGAGCATAAGAATGCGATCCCAATTGAGTGAGCGATCGCTACAGCATTTACGGCTGTTATGAGGTATAGTAGCAGCAACTAGCAAACCAGTTTCTTAAATGTTGAGGATTTATTAAGTCAAGTGCAACTGAGATTAGTTTATCAACCATTTCTGTCAAAGAAGCTGATTCCCAATTTACGAGTAGTTGCAACAAGAGACATAAAAATGTCCCATGCCTTAGTACCCTCACTCGTTTGAGTTGCGTAACTAATTTTTCGTCGCTGCACCATAGTCCTAGCAGCTAATTCCGCCGGATTATTCTGTAAGGTTTACGCACACAGATTTTTGGTAGTGGTGGCGGCGAACAACTGGCCGCAGAATTACTTGCACCTCTGTTAGGACAAATTCCTATTGATCCCCGCATTTGTAGCGGTAGTGATACTGGAAATCCGATCGCAATTAGTGAATACACTTCACCAGCAAGGGAGGTTTTTACACAAATAGCTATTTCATCAAATAGTACTTTTATGCTACACGATGAGTCTACGCAGCTTGATTAAGCACTAGCCGATCTAGTTTGTGCCATATTTCATTATTATCCGTCATTACAGTGCTGATGAAACATCAATAGCGATCGCTACATAGCTAAAGTGAAATCAGCCATTTTTATCTAATACACTCGATGCTGCTTCGTTGGAAAGAGTAGTAATGATGTCTCTCAATGGGCGCTCGCGCTCGCACTCTTCTGGTGTCTCCTTACCCAAAGAGGTATCTTTCACCAAGCAGTAAAGATCAGCGCCGTAAAAAATCCGCTCAGTCAGACCTAACTCTTGAAAAGTTTCGGAAATCTCTTCCATTTCCCCTATCCAACGATGTGCTTTTGGTTCCAAGGTGATTACAAAGGGCGTGACCAACTAGCTAATTATCCCCCAGAACTGAAATGCAAGAAATCTGTTAACGGATTTACTAGAGCGTTTGCTGTTGCATTTTTGGGCTTGGCTGTGATTTATGGCAGGTTCAACCGCTTGCGGGCACCAAATCGAAACAAGTTATCTGGCAATATTGCTTTCAAGCGAGGCAACCATTGTGCCTCATTACCAACACGATAGCGTAATCGTGGGGAACGGCTACGAGCAGCAAAGACAATTGTCTGTGCAACTTTTGTCGGATCATCGCCCTGTGCAATTGCTTGAGTTACAGTTGAGCGAATCACATCACGTACATTGTCGTAATCCGCATAATTGAAGGTGGGTGGTAACATGGCATGGTTGAAGTTAGTCTTAAAGTAACCAGGCTCAATTAAAGACACTTTGATATTGAACGGGTCTAGTTCCACGCTCAGTGCTTCACTATAACCTTCGAGGGCAAATTTACTTGCACTGTAAAAACCTTGACCTGGTGCGCCAATCAATCCCGCGACTGAACTGATATTGATAATATGTCCACTACGCTGCTGTCTCATAATTGGTAAAACGGCGTTAGTGAGGCGGACAACACCCCAAAAGTTGGTTTCAAAGATTTCCTTGGCTTGTTCTAAAGAAGTTTCTTCCAGCATACTGGCATGAATTTGTCCAGCATTATTAATCAGTAAATCAATGCGATTAGTCCGTGTGAGCAACTGTTTGATACATAATTGCACTGAGTCATCAGAGGTAACATCGAGCGTTAACATTTCCACATCACCTGATGCTGGATGTGATTTGCGACTGGTACCGAAGACCCAATAACCTACAGCAGCAAGCTTTTTAGCAGTTAATTGCCCAAATCCAGATGATGCTCCTGTAACTAGCACGACCTTTTTATCAGTCATCTGTTTTCCTTTTTAGAATATAAATACGATTTCATACAACTTTTTATAGCTAAAGAAAGATTTGATTTTTGTATCAATTTAGCTGTTCTACACTAGCTTCAGTGCAGAACAGCTAAATTCTACCTAGTGAAACTTCAAAAATATCATCTTAAATCAAATTAAAAATTCCCAATATTCAGAAAGTGCAAAATATGTTGAGATGTGATTTGTGGCTGTTCAATTTGAGGGGTATGACCGCAATTTTTGAGCAATATTAGTTGAGAGTTAGCAAGAGATTGCTGAAATTTTTCTGCATCTTTAGATGGCAGCATATCATCAGTTTCTCCCCATAAAATGAGTGTTGGCTTCTCAATTTGGGCAATTCTATTTGCTAATTCAGTATAACCACCAGATTTTACATAATCAATCATGGCATCATTCCAACCAGGCATTTCTTGGTGTAACATGGCGCATTGAATAGCCAAAAGTATTTTGGTATCTAAATTAGGAAATATACTACATACATTTAATGCCAAGATGTGGCGTTGACGTAGATATTCCACAGCCAACAAGTCAAAAGGAGGAAACAAGTATTTGCTAAAGGGGGGAGAATTAGTGTAACCTAAACTATTAATCAATATTAGTGATTTTACAACTTGAGGGTAAGTGAGAGTAAAATCAATTGCAGTTGCACCTCCCATTGATGCACCTACTAATGTTATCGGTCTGTTGATTAAATTTTTCCAAAAATTGTAAAGGTGAATTCTGATTGTAGTTGGACTGTAATTTATTTCTTTTTGCCTTTGTGTAAAGCCAAAACCTAACAAATCTACTGCCCATGTTTCATTTTGAGTAGCAAGTAATGGCAACAGAAGACGGAATTCTAGGATGGAACTATCGAAGCCGTGTAGCAGCAGAATTGGTGTGCCTTTACTACCTTTGTGAATATAGGTTGTGGAGATTGGGTGTTGGCTCAAGCTGGTTGCAAGGGCAATTCTCTCAATACTTTGGACAAAAGCGATCGCTGTTGGGTCTATTAGTTGATTAACTTGTGATGGTAGAAAATTAGGAAACACTGGTGTTCAAAGCTTTAATCAAATTTGGAACTGAAACGAAACCAGAAATATTATAAGAATTACTGTAGGAAAAAAATAGCTAATCTAAAAGTCGTGTTGAGTATTTATTATTGTTGGTTGTTTGTTGAATTACTGATGGAATGCCTTCTCAACTCTTAAAGAGGCTGTGCCCTAAGCGTACTCCTAAGTCGAAGCAAGCGGGAGCGTAGCGTCTCTAAGAGTTGCTACGCCGCAGGCTGGCTTTACGAGATACTGCGCGAATGACTTGGACTTGGCACAAAGGATTGTGATTACCATTCGGCACAGTGCTTAGGGCAATAGCTTTTGTAACGAATGCTACCATTGTATTAAGTAATACATTTTTTGCTATCCATTGGATATGGTTATAGACTGGGATCGCTTGTAGATAGGTGCTGTTTTTCTGGTTTGTAGAACAAAGCCAGGAATATACTGAGTTGTTCAAGTATGTAGCTATCTATTTAAAATGCAGTTAAATTGCACTCCCATTTGTGAAATGCTGTAATAAGTGCGATATGTAGGGAGAGGATCTCCATGACATCAAAAGGCAGGAAGAAGACCTCACGACGTGGTTTTCTTCAAGGGGTAGCTATTAGTACAGCTGCTGTAAGTGCAGCAGAGTTACTAAAAAAAGAAGTGGCAGATGCTGCAAGTATTGGGGACGATCAGGCAATCCCTCTGCAAAGTACTGAATTTGATTTTATTCAGAAATCGGCTGCCTTAGAGCCAGACAAGATTGTAAATAGTGCTTGCCAATTCTGCAATTGTCTGTGCCGATTGAAAGTTCATCTTAAAGACGGGCGGATTATAGATGTCTTAGGTGAAGCCAATGACCCAGTACAGGCTGGTGGCTTTTGTATTAAGGGGCCAATGATGACCCAGCTAGTTTACAATCGTTTTCGCTTGAAAAACCCAATGAAGCGGGTTGGTGGAAACAAAGGTGAAGCTGATTCTAAATTTGAGCCAATTTCTTGGGATGAAGCACTTTCAATTATAGCTAGCAAGTTTTTGGCACTCAGGGATACAGGTGAAGCCAGAGCGATCGCGAACAAAACCTCTGGCAGACTCCCACGGGGGACAGGTTCTCTGGTCGGGCGCTACTTCAGTCTGCTGGGCAGTCCTAATAATACTGATGTTGGACCTGTATGCAACGATGCTGGTGGCAATGCTTTGGCATGGACGTTTGGCTTGGGTAATTTTACAAACGGTTACGGAATCGATGATGTGACCAAAAAAGAAGACTTGGGAAGTGCCAAATTCTTTCTATTTTTAGGTACGAATCAAGCGGAAACGCATCCTGTAACCTTTGCCTATCTTCTCAGAAGTCGTGTTCAGACCAAAGCAAAATTAGTAGTTATTGACCCGCGCTTGACTCCTACAGGAGCGCAAGCTGATGAGTGGATTGCACCGAAACCCCACACTGACTTGGCTTTGGTTTTGGGAATGCTCTATCACATTGTAACTAACAACTTATACGATGCTGCTTTTGTAAAAGAGTGGGTACTGGGTTTTGATGAACTGAAAAATCACCTCCAGAGCAAGGGCTACACACCAGAGTGGGCAGCAATTGTAACGGATGTTCCAGCATTAAAGATTAAGCTTCTGGCTGAGGCTTATGCCAAAACTAAGCCTGCTGCTATTTTCTGCAACGCTGGGATTTCTCATCAATTAGGGGCTTTTGACACTTACCGTTGTTTGACATTCCTAGCTGCAATTACAGGTAATATTGGGATTAATGGCGGTGGTTGCAATTTCATGCACAATACCTGGCCAGGGGAATTGAATTTGCCAGCTATTATTGGTAAAACACCTAGCAAAGATATTGCACTACCAGTTGGGCCAGATTATTTTGCCCAATCGATTATTTCAGGTAAACCTTATCAGCTTAAAGCGATCGTTACTCAGGGGAATCCTCTGTTAGCTTGTTCAGACACAATTAAAGTACAACAGGCTTATCGGCAATTAGAATTTTATGTTTACACTGGATTGTTTATGGAAGAGTCAGCGTACTATGCTGATATTATTTTGCCCGTAACCAGTGGTTTTGAAATGGAAACCGTTTATATGCGACGGGACGATCGAGCAATCCGTTGGCAAGAACAAGTGGTTACTCCGGTAGGTGAGTCCAAACCAGATTGGCATATCTGGATTGATTTAGCACACGCCACAGCGAAATTAGACAAACGCAATCCGCCAGAATACTGGACAGATAACTTTCCTGATTCTTGGAAAGACTATAGCAATCTGTGGGCAACTTTTTTAAGGAATACTCCAGGAATGGGAGGCATGACTCAACAAAGGCTATCTCAAAGAACAGAACCTTTGCGCTGGCCTTGCCCAACAGTGAATCATCCTGGTGTCAGCACACTTTACTTGGATCATCCCTCTTGGTATGAAGCCGCATCAGCTCTTAATCCTAATAATATTGGTAAGCGATTCCTGACTCCTAGTGGCAAAGTAGAAATTTACACTCCCGAATTGCAAACTCGGCTAGCTGAAGCTGGGCACTCTGCTCTGCCAAGCTTTTATACCCATCCAGAGGTAACAGGTAAGCATCCTACTATTGAGTATGCATCTGAGTTGGTAAAAAATCCAGTGAATCCGCAGGCTCTAACTCAAAACGTCAAATTAGGAAAAATCTCTTCTGGTGAGGTACACAAGCAGTACCCACTGATGGGAATGACTGGTAGATCGAGTGTAGTTCATTTTCACTCTGTAACCCACTGGACTTATACAGGCAAGCAAATAAATGGTGTTCGCCTAGTACAAATCCATCCACAGGCAGCAAAAAAAGCAGGTATTAAAAATGGTGATGAAATCATAGTTGAAAGCCCCAGAGGCTCAATCATTGGCACTGCATTGATTTGGTCAGGAATTCGAGAGGACACTATTTTTGTTCCTAATTGGTTTGGACCTGGGCAAAAAATGGCAGAAGAGTTGGGAACACCTTATTATGAAGGAGCTAATACTTTGATAGATCAGCAGTACTACGATAATCTTTCTGGACAGCAAGCTTTTAAATGCTTTGCCTGTCGGCTAAAAAAGGTTAATTAGAAATATCTAGGTAAAACGTTCATACTTTTTTAAACTAGCTTTTAGCAGGGTGCGTCACGGTTTCCGTGCGCCCAACTTTTCAAGACAAGACTTCAGGGTGATTTATGAACAAAGGCGAATTAGTGGATGCTGTAGCAGCAAAGACCAACATCACAAAAAAGCAAGCAAGCTGATGAAGTCATCAGTGCTTTTTTGTCAGTAATTATTGAAGCTGTAGCCAATGGGGAGAAGATAACGCTGGTAGGGTTTGGCTCATTTGAACGGCGGGAACGCTCTGAGCGCGAGGGGCGTAATCCCAAAACCAATGAACCAATGACTATCCCAGCTACCATTGTGCCTGCGTTTTCTGCTGGGAAACAGTTTAAAGAAAAAGTAGCGCCATAGATAAATTGCTTTACCACTAGCAATCCAATCACTGCAAAGCCGTAGCCCTCGCTCTTATAAAGACAGGGTATGGCAACGGCAGGGAGAATGTGAGTGTTGAATTGCAGATGTAAAAAAAGCGCGATCGCTGCACCAACACCTGCCTTCGTGATGCCTTTTCTTGGAGCGTCTCCTGTTGTTTATCAAAATGATCCAAACCTTACTATTAACTTCTTTCTTATTTATCAGGACTTACGCAACTGGCACAATGCGATCGCTAGCAAATAGTACCTTAGTACTATAAAGATGCACATGAAATGAACTAAAGTACAAATGTAAACTGTTCCTTTTCACACCAAACTTTTCTTTTGGGCTGCTGCTCAAGCTASTGTAACGAATACTTTTGAATATGAAGTTTACTAAATTAGATTATTGCCAGTATCTACTTAGTAGCCAAATTAATTATACCATTACCAATTTGGCAGAGCATTTAGAGAGTATTAGCCATGATAAAATTAACTATTATTTGAAAACAGAAAAGTTAACACCTCGTTTACTATGGGATAACGTGAAAGATGTAGTTGAGCCTGATGACAATGGTTACATAATATTTGATGATAGCATTTTAGATAAAAGATATTCTGAAGAAATAGAAATAGTCAGCTATACTATATAGTGGTAATGAGCANGCGTCTCCTGTTGTTTATCAAAATGATCCAAACCTTACTATTAACTTCTTTCTTATTTATCAGGACTTACGCAACTGGCACAATGCGATCGCTAGCAAATAGTACCTTAGTACTATAAAGATGCACATGAAATGAACTAAAGTACAAATGTAAACTGTTCCTTTTCACACCAAACTTTTCTTTTGGGCTGCTGAAGCTACTGTAACGAATACTTTTGAATATGAAGTTTACTAAATTAGATTATTGCCAGTATCTACTTAGTAGCCAAATTAATTATACCATTACCAATTTGGCAGAGCATTTAGAGAGTATTAGCCATGATAAAATTAACTATTATTTGAAAACAGAAAAGTTAACACCTCGTTTACTATGGGATAACGTGAAAGATGTAGTTGAGCCTGATGACAATGGTTACATAATATTTGATGATAGCATTTTAGATAAAAGATATTCTGAAGAAATAGAAATAGTCAGCTATACTATATAGTGGTAATGAGCATGGTGTCCTTAAAGGCATTGGTGTAGTTAGCTGCGTGTATGTCAACCCTACACTTCAAAGATTTTGGGTCATAGATTATCGAATTTTTAATCCTGATGTCGATGGCAAAACCAAGATAGACCATGTGAAAGATATGCTCCAAAGCCTTGTGTATCATAAGCTTTTACCATTTGATACTGTTTTGATGGATACATGGTATGCGGTACACAGTTTAATGCTATATATTGATAGCTTAGACAAAATTTATTATTGCCCTTTAAAAGATAATCGGTTAGTTGATGATACATTTGGTCAAGCAAAATATAAACGTATTGAATTATTAGAATGGAGTCAAGAAGAATTAGATTGTGGTAAGATAATCAAAATTAAAGGGTTTCCCGCTAATAAAAAAGTGAAACTATTCCGGGTTACTGTTTCTACCAACAGAACGGATTATGTCGCAACTAACGATTTATCTCAAAGTTCCACGGATGTTGTACTGTCTTGTGTGTAAAATTCGTTGGAAAATCGAGGAGTTTCACAGAGAAATTAAACAATTAACTGGGATTGAATCTTGCCAATGTCGGAAAGCTAGGCTTCAAAGAAATCATATCGCTTGTGCAATGTTGGTTTGGGTTAGGTTAAAGAATTTAGCCTATACAACGGGTCAAACTATTTATCAAATCAAGCATAACTTGCTTTCTAATTATTTAATTCAGCAATTGAAACGCCCAAGTATTCTTATGTGCTTG
>LXQE01000116.1 GCA_003326195.1 Nostoc punctiforme NIES-2108 | reverse complement strand
TACCGTATGCTGCAATCCTCCCACATTACTAGCAATTACGGGTGTTCTGGCTGCCATTGCTTCAATCGCCACTAAACCAAAAGGCTCATAGTAACTCGGTACAACGCAGATATCCCCTGCGGCATAGTAAGTAGGTAACAGTGCTTGAGAAATTCGTCCAGTGAAAACTGTAACGGCTTCCAATCCCAGGTCATTCACCAAACTTTCAATGCGCTGTTGTTCTTTGAAGTCTGCTCCATCTTCACGGCAACCACCAACTAGATAGAGTTGAAATGCTGAAGGCAAATTGGCGCAAGCTCTGACCAGGGTTTCAACTCCCTTGCGGGGGTCAAAGCGTCCTACATACAAGATTATCTGAGAATCTGAAGCAATCCCCAACTGTTGGCGAGCAACTTCTTTACTGACAGAACCAAAGTGTTCAGTATTAATCCCGCAGGGAATGACTTTAATACGACCATGTTGCGAAATTAACTGACGTAAATCTTCCGCTTCTTGAGGGCTAGTGGATATTACATAATCTGCTTGTTCTAAAATTGCCCTCTCCACACAATTACGAATTGCAGAAATCTGCGGCGGATTTTCCATATTGCGGTATTTAACTGCACCTATAGAGTGATAGGTATGAACTTGGGGTAGTCCCAATCGAGATTTAAGTTCTAATCCTACCCAAGCAGAAAGCCAATAGTTAGTGTGAATCAAGGTATAGCTGCGCCCTGTTCGTTGTTGAAAATTCAGCCAGGCTTCTACAAATTCTGGTAAATATTCAAATAAATCGTTTCTA
>LXQE01000115.1 GCA_003326195.1 Nostoc punctiforme NIES-2108 | reverse complement strand
CTTTAAATAATCAGAAACTACCTCTCCCACTTCTTCTAAAGATTCAACATCATTCTCTGTAGCATTAGCAGTCAAATCACCGTCAACCATCACAGCCCGACCATCTTTAGCTGTAACAGTAATACTATCCCCATTTTGGTAAAAGTTGTAATTCTTACTCTCATAACTGCGTGAACCATCAGAATGCTGATCACCAAAAAGACGCAGCATGGAATCTACACCCTTGGCAAGAGCCTTGCCTTTAATATCCATCACGCTGTTAGTAACTTTTTCGATATTCTGCTTCACAGTATGATTAGTTGCTGAGTGAATATCACCAACAGCTTGAGTTATCTGTTTATGGACTGTATTAACTTCCTCTGAAATCTTATTATGAATAGCACCCATAGCAGCTTGATGACGCTCCATGCCATGCTGAATCTCATCACTGACTAACTGCTTGACTTCACCAATACCATCGTTAACTACACCCAACTGTGATTCAAATTCATTTTTAACAGCTGCAACTTGTGACTTCATCTCAGTTTTAAGAGACTCCATCTGTTGATTCATCTGCTCCTTTAAGGTGGTAATTTGAGTCTCTAATTGGGCTTTGACTTTATCAACTTTGGGAGTGAGGGCAGTTTTTACCTGTTCATAGAGATTTTTGGCAGTGTTCTTAGCCGTAGTCTCAATCGAGTTTATCCAATCATGCAAGGTTGCATTCTTGACCGCAGGGTTATTTTGATTATTTATAGCTTCCAGTCCCTTCTGCAATTGCTCAATAGTTTTTTGTTGAGCATCAAAAGCTTGTT
>LXQE01000114.1 GCA_003326195.1 Nostoc punctiforme NIES-2108 | reverse complement strand
AAAGTAGGTACATTACATTGGATTGTTCATCATGAATTACGTTTGTGGTGGCGTGAAAATACTGTTAGACCTGTAACGATATTTATTGGCAGCATTTCTGTAATTTTGCTTTTAATTTGGGTATGGTTTACGCTGGATGATTTTCAAGACGTTAAATCGTTTCAGACTATACCAGAGAATGCTTTGTGGATTGCGGTAGTAGTCTGGTTGTTTGGATTTTATTATGGCTTTATCCAAGCTATGAGAGGTAGCTTGGTGGGGTTATTTGAACGCGGAGATTTGGATTTACTTATATCATCGCCAATTTCAAGTAAAGTGATTTTTGCAAGTCGGGTGTTAGCAATTGCCCTGAAAAATTTTTTCAGTGGTTGTTTATTTGTAATTCCTGTAAGTTTAATTGCTATATTATCTGGTATTCCTCAACTTTTAGGGCTTTACCCGGCTTGGATTAGTATTAATTTAAGCGCCACATGTTTAGCAATGTTGTTTGTTTTAGTGCTAGTTCGTGTTGTAGGTGCAAAGCGGGCACGGACTTTCGCTCAAGTTCTGACAGCTTTATTTCCAATTACAATATATTTGAGTTCTCAATTACCTAATTTTCTCAAAGGTAGTAGTAGTACAGAATCGATTTGGTTTCGATTAGAACATTTACTCGCGTCAGGAAACTTTTTGAGTGCAAATAGTTGGGTTTGGTTCCCTGCGAGAGCTATTTTCTTTGATCCTCTGTCAGTAGCGCTAGTGCTAATAATTAGTAGTGGTTTGACGTGGGTAACGGTGGAAATCTTACATTTTTCT
>LXQE01000113.1 GCA_003326195.1 Nostoc punctiforme NIES-2108 | reverse complement strand
AGTCCCTTTAAACCCAGCTTTTCCCATGTATTCAAAACTTTTCTTACTGTTTTTTCGTTCCAGTCAAAGTGCGCTGCGATGTTCTCTACATACCAGCCATGTGCGTTTAGCCTAATTACTTCCGCTCTGTCTTTGACTTTCTGTGGCACATTCTGTTTTCTCAGGTTTAGCAAAGTTTGGTCTTGCTCATGCGTCAGAAATACCCTTAAACGTGCCCCCATACACAAATCACTTTGTAGATGTATTTTCAGTATTTATATATCTTAACATACCGGACTTTTTTGATGCCTATCTACTTACTATGCTTCCAACCTACCTCTAGCAAGTTTTACCGCTCTAGAAAAAAGCATCAATATCCTTAATAGCAATGTTAATCTCTATAATAAAAATCACATTCTCTTCACTACCACTGTTCTCGGAGTGAATAGCCCTGACCCAACATCAACAAAAAGCAATTGCGATATACTAAACCTAAATTGTAAAAGGAAACAGAGCTGATGAACTCTCCTGATAATCARAAGCTACCAGACAATCAACCTTATAAAATTTACGAATTTAAAAAAAATAATCAGGGAAAAATCCCTGGTTATTTCATAGTTAGTACTGCCAAACTGAACGTGGAGACATCAGAAGATAACTCTAATAAATATTTATCATCAGTTACTAATCAAAAGTTTTTTAATAACATCAATGAGGGAGAAGCTGAACCTTCAACCCAAGAGGTGATTGAGAAAATTGCTAAAACTTTGCAATCAAGCCCCGAACCAGAAATCATTATAAATATTCATGGATATAGTTCTACANCTCCTGATAATCAAAAGCTACCAGACAATCAACCTTATAAAATTTACGAATTTAAAAAAAATAATCAGGGAAAAATCCCTGGTTATTTCATAGTTAGTACTGCCAAACTGAACGTGGAGACATCAGAAGATAACTCTAATAAATATTTATCATCAGTTACTAATCAAAAGTTTTTTAATAACATCAATGAGGGAGAAGCTGAACCTTCAACCCAAGAGGTGATTGAGAAAATTGCTAAAACTTTGCAATCAAGCCCCGAACCAGAAATCATTATAAATATTCATGGATATAGTTCTACACCATCGGATACAGAGACAGGCTGCCAAAAGATTTATGAATATGTGAATACACATATTCAGCAAGCAAACAAGTATATTTTTATCGGATATAGATGGCCATCGGAAAATCCCATAAAAACGGATGAGTCTGGTGACTTTGGGCAAAAGCTAATCAATGCATTTTCTTCTCTACCAATTTTACTAGCTATCAGCTTAGTTGTGGGACTAATAATTAGTTTATGGTCTGCCATTACTTTATTGTTCCTAAATATTTTGAGTAATAGCACTGTCCACTTTTTCACAGGGATGTTAATTTTATCTGGCATTGTATC
>LXQE01000112.1 GCA_003326195.1 Nostoc punctiforme NIES-2108 | reverse complement strand
CAGTAGTGGCTGATTGTAGTAGACATTGGCCACTGCTAAACCACAAGCAATATCTTACGATAAGCTGCTTCTCTTCGAGAGGCTGCGCCAACGCGATCGCGTCTACACTAAATTTAAAACGGTACTTGGTTGCGTCAGGTCAGAACAGTATGCTCTTTAGAACTCATTATGATGCACCAAAATATGGAATAGTCGGTTAAGTACTTGTTGAATAACGATCTATGAGACGCGCAAAGAAGGCGGAATTCCTATATCGGAGGCGTTTCGTTCATGTAAAATTGGTGGTTTATTTACGCCGTGGCACAGCAGAAGCCTCATTAAGATTTCGATAAATCGGCTGATCGCCAGACTCCTGGCTCTGCAATTCCCAGATATCGCATCCTACTTCTTCTCGATCCACTAATAACTGTAGATGATCTGGTAATTTAGTTTTTTGCGAAATTGTCCAATTTTCTCCATATAAACATTCTCTTTCAATTTGTCCAGAAAACATAAGTTTACTCTCCATGAATGTCACAGCTTAAGTTTAGTAAGTCCTAATTTCTGAAAGAAGAAGTAATAAATTCTCATCCTTCATTCGCATTTAAAATACACTTACTATTTGAACTGTAGATGATCTGGTAATTTAGTTTTTTGCGAAATTGTCCAATTTTCTCCATATAAACATTCTCTTTCAATTTGTCCAGAAAACATAAGTTTACTCTCCATGAATGTCACAGCTTAAGTTTAGTAAGTCCTAATTTCTGAAAGAAGAAGTAATAAATTCTCATCCTTCATTCGCATTTAAAATACACTTACTATTTG
>LXQE01000111.1 GCA_003326195.1 Nostoc punctiforme NIES-2108 | reverse complement strand
GGAGGATTTATTACCACCAGATGTAAGCGCTGGTAATGCTATTTCACCACGCGCACCGTTACCTTACTCCACTTCTGGATTACCACCGGAGCGAGTAATACCTCAAAAAGTGCCAACAATTGTAACCGATCCTTTGAAACAAGAACTGTCAGGGATTCGGAGTGGTGTTGACGACTTCAATCAAGCATCTGTCAAAACTGCCAACGATCAGTTAAACAGTAAAGAATTATTTGGTAAGTCACTCAAACAGCAAGCCAGTGACACTCAAAATACTGTTGATGGTTTTCGTAGTTTCAATCAGCAAGTTTCTACCGTAGAAGACCAATTACTTGAATGGGATAGACGGTTAGCCAGTGTCGAGGACAATTACCAAAACCTACTTGACCCCACCAAGCCCAACTACTTTGAACAAGCGCCCGCTAGCATCGCCCAAATCCGCGCTCAACTTCAAAAAGCTACCAAAACTATTGATGGAGCGATTGAAAATAATAATAAGTATGCTGCCAAAATTAATGAGAAAGTTGACGCAATAAAGCAGCGAGTAACTAAACTCAACAATCAACGCGCTGCTGTCACTTCCCAAAAAACTGCTGATAATCTCCGCACCAACCTAGAAGAATTTAATACCAAAATCCAAACTCTAGAATCCCAGGTTTCTAGGCTTCCCCCCGGTGCGGAACGCTCCCAAGCATGGCTAGAACTCCAACGCCTCAAGCGTCAGCAGTCTGATGCCATCGACCAAATTAGAACCGTATCAGACCAGTTAAATGATTACACCAACCCAGTAATTGACACTGCTAGGGGTGCTATTAACACGATTGAACAAACAAATCAGGCGGCG
>LXQE01000110.1 GCA_003326195.1 Nostoc punctiforme NIES-2108 | reverse complement strand
AATACAATACCTCACTAGTTACTGGTTTTGTTTTGAAGATAGCGATCGTTATCTTCAAAATATGTATTTTTTTATCCATCCTTCGGGATATTGGTGCTGCTTTGTAGATATTCTTGGACTATCAAAATATAAAGAATACACAAAGCACAGTACTCAACATATACATTTATCAACAAATAATGTGAAGACTATGCAAAGATAAATTTCTATATATAGACATTTAAGTAAATATTCGGTATCTAGTTATTATCGGGTTATTTAGATGTTCATTATTTTTAAGCTAGACACCTAAGAGCGATGCCTACGGCGGCAAGCTACGCGCACAACGAAGGCATAAAAATTCCTTTTCTTATGCCCTGTCAAGTATTAACTGTTTTCAAGCAAGTAAGATTTATTCATTGACAAACCAACCAAATTATTAAATGTGAGTTTAAGGCACTCAAACTTGGATTTTACGACACTTTTTCGGCGTTTATCACTTAATCAAGGATGATTGAGAAAAGCCTAAAACGACGGATTTTATTGTATGCACAGGCTCATAAATTTATACAGTGCCATTCGGCGTAGATAGTCCAAGAAATTTTATATGTACTACTTGTAAGGCAATCAAAGGGGAGATTTTCGGGAAAAATTCGTAACCCTCAACCTTCGACTAATTTTTGTGCCATCAAAAAGCACTCACAGCAATTTGAGAACTCAATTTACTCCAAAAATCGATTCAGGTAGGAAAAAGTTATGGCAAATATCAATGGAACCAACGGAAATGATACCTTACTGGGTACTGACAACGCCGACAGAATTAAGGGCCTTGCAGGTAACGATACCATCACCGCGAAACAGGGCGATGATACCCTAACTGGTGGCG
>LXQE01000109.1 GCA_003326195.1 Nostoc punctiforme NIES-2108 | reverse complement strand
TCAATTCCTCGAGTGAAACTTTTCCCTTCAGACATAAACCCGACTTTTTGCTGAAACTTAATGATGGATTCTGTAAGATCCTTCTCGGTAACAGGCTCATCGAACTGACCCGGATGAGCCGCGAGATCGGAACAGAAAAGGATCTCCTCTTGCGGCTGATAAAATACACAACCTTCCCATCCATGAGGAAAATGAGGAGTTTCAATCAGGATGATATCTCTTCTACCAAGGGAAAGAACAGAGTTATTCTTAAGAGCCGTTGTTGGTCGCAGTGCAAAGTCATCCATGTTTGATTGATTCAGAGGACTCACAATTGTTTTCGCTTGCGGCGCTACTTCAAGCCACTGATTAAGCGCTCCGCACTCATCAGCCTCAAGGTGACATAAGGCAATGTAATGAAGTTTTGAAGGGTCGCAGACAGACGAAACAAGCTGATAAGTTTGCTCGAACCAATTTGAGCGACCTGTATGAATAAGTATAGGGCGCTCATCAAGGATAAGGAATTGACTGAAAACAAACTTTTTATTATTTGAGATAGAAAGCTTGTATATATTAGGAACTATTTCATCAATGCGCGTGAAGTTATACCAGTTTAATATGAAGCTGCATAGAATAGAGCTTCCAGGATAAAGTTATAAGAAGAGACAGAAATTACCTGGTCAAATGTAAGTTGGTCGAATATTTCTTGGATGCGCTCGCGTAAAGCTTGTAAAGAAGAGAAAAGTTGATTTTTGAGAGGTTTCTTGAGAGCTTGCCAAAGCCTTTCAATGGGATTGAGTTCAGGGGCTGAAGCTGGTTGAAACAGAGGAATAATATTTTCTGGCCAACGAATTGCAGAACTTGTATGAGCAGGTGCTTGGTCAATCTGTAAAATGGCATA
>LXQE01000108.1 GCA_003326195.1 Nostoc punctiforme NIES-2108 | reverse complement strand
CAACATGAATCTACTGTAACACTACGAGTACAAATYCTCTCTTGATAAATTTGGTCAAAGCTTGGGATTACCTTTTAAAGAGCTATTACCAACAAGTGTAATTGAGCAAGCCATGAAGGAACTAAAAATTAGATATTATCGACAATTGTTTGACCCAATAGTAACGATTTGGGCGTTTTTGTCTCAGGTTTTGGATACTGATAAAAGTTGTCACAATACAGTAAGTAAAGTCATTTCTTATTTGGCTGGACAAGAAGTAGAACTTCCATCAACAGATACAAGTTCTTATTGTCAAGCTCGAAAAACGTCCATGCGTAAAGGTAAAATTGTTGGAAGTTGTGACAAGCTGGTAACTTGGTATAAGCCTGAAAAATGTCCAAAGGGATTGAGTAAAGATGAATTTTATGCTCTACCTTTAACCATAAATCTACGAGAAATTTATTATTACATTGTTGTTCCTGGCTTTCGTACTGAACAAGTTAGTTTAATTACTACTCTCTTAGATATAACAACTTATTCAACTCTGGATATTGTTGGGCTTTACGGTAAACGTTGGGATGTTGAAATAGATTTGAGACATCTAAAAACTACTCTGGRAATGGATGTTTTACGCTGTAAAACTCCTTCAATGGTACGCAAAGAAATTTATGTTTATTTGCTTGCTTACAATCTACTTCGTGGTTTGATGTGGTCGTCAGGTACTACTTACCGTACTCCTCCATTGCGCCTATCACTGCAAGCTACTTGCCATCATTTAAATAACTTTATTCCCGAATTGTTAGCCGCAACTTCAACAAAACGTCTTCAAATTTATTGCAATGCAACTTAAAGTTATCGCTCACAAGGCTGTTCCCGACCGTCCTGCGAGAAATGAACCACGAGTCCG
>LXQE01000107.1 GCA_003326195.1 Nostoc punctiforme NIES-2108 | reverse complement strand
GGGAGCATCTCAGTTTTTGAAGTGGCTTAAATTGACAGTAACCCATTGAGGTAAGCACAGCGATGGGCAAGGACTTGAGGCACATTTTCTCGTTTCCATTGCGCTCCTGAAATCTTAGTTCGACGGTCAACCTGTTTAACGGCAGATTCAACCGATCCAGAACCAATCGAACAAATTTGTTCAGCTTGATGGTATTCGTAGTTGATGATGCGTAGGCGTAGCCCGCCGAAGGCATCGCGGTGTTTATCCAGATAATGGCAAAAGTTTTGTGCCTGTTTACCTTTACAACAGCTAAACAGGGCAACAGTTGCGTCAACTTGACCCTTCCATAGTAAAGTCTGTGCTTGTTTCAAGCGTTTTAACGAACCCCCAACTTTGTGAAGGTTTTCGAGCAAATGAAACCAATCAAGTACTTCTCGACGTTGTACATCAGGTGCTAATTGATCAATAATATTCCAAATACCATCATGTCCATCGCCGATACAAGTAAGTGTACTAGCAAGCGGTTGCTCGTTAACCCAATCAATCACAATCTGATTATTCTGAAATGAAGTTCCAAGCATTTCGAGATGATGTAAGCTAATTGCTTTATAGCCAAGCCATGCACATATTTGACCTTCAGGAGTTCGGACACGGATGTTTCCACCATCGACGCTTAATTCTTCAATTATCTGTTCTGGTGTTGGCAATTCAAAATTTTGACGATGCACTAATCTCTGTTGGCTGCTGTGGGAAACTTGTACACCCGTAAAATACTTGATGTCTGATGCCGCATCTTCATCGCTGACATTCGCACTTACCCTCAAACAACAAGTTTCTAGATATGGACTCAGTTGAGTACTTGGTGCGACTTCTAATTCAATGGCTTGTTTGCTCGTTATTGGTAACTCTCCAAGGATGCTTTTGAGCCGTCGTTGGTATCCTGCGCTTGTCCCTGTAATCGTTTCGATAAAAAAACCCCTACTTCTGGCATAACATGTTTTTGCATTTGACTCCGCACTGCTTCTTCAATTCCTGCAAGATTTGTGAGCTTTTCTTTTGACGTATCTTCGTACAATATTTTAGCCATCGCCTGAATATGTTCTTGAAGAGCTTGCTTTTGTTCTGGGGTCATTGGTAAATAAATACACTCGTCTTACCTATCCTGACTGATTTTCGCCTTCTTTGCAAAAAACTGGGATGCTCCCNCTCCAAGGATGCTTTTGAGCCGTCGTTGGTATCCTGCGCTTGTCCCTGTAATCGTTTCGATAAAAAAACCCCTACTTCTGGCATAACATGTTTTTGCATTTGACTCCGCACTGCTTCTTCAATTCCTGCAAGATTTGTGAGCTTTTCTTTTGACGTATCTTCGTACAATATTTTAGCCATCGCCTGAATATGTTCTTGAAGAGCTTGCTTTTGTTCTGGGGTCATTGGTAAATAAATACACTCGTCTTACCTATCCTGACTGATTTTCGCCTTCTTTGCAAAAAACTGGGATGCTCCCCCTTGAGTCCCCCATCGCCCGTAAAAATTTCTACTTGAAAAGTGCTACTGGTTTTGGCATAATATTCAGCCACAGTCTTAATTGTCGCATCTCCGATAGAAATTTTTCTCGATGCCAGAGTAGGCCATTCAGTAGCCAGTTGTTTCAATTGCTCTGAGTTCCAAAGTTCACCCACTTGAGTTTCAAAAACTCCCCAAGGTATAACTCCATCCGCTACTTTCACTAGAATATTACAGAAAGCTTGAGCAATTTCATATCGCTTAGAGTTAGCTTGTGCAATATGATTACCAGTTTCTATAATTGTTGCTATTGGTAGTATAAACTTTGCACCTTGTTTTTCTTCTGCCTGAAAACGGGCTTCAACTCTTTTTTTATCCCATTTATCGTTATCAGAACCACAAGTCTCTTTACCAGGTACACCTAAATAAACGCAAAGTATTGATGTGTCAATAATCAAAACCTTCCTCATATTTAATTTTACTTATTATCAGAAAGGCTCTTTTCAATTGCGCCTTTAGTTGCTAGTTTGCCTAAAGTACCTGATGCTAACAAAAGAGGAAGATTTTCAATATCTTCTAAAAGAGTAAGTTTGCTTTCTCCAGTTTCTTTATCGCGGTGTGCGACAACCACAAAAGGAACTATCTCCGGGCCTAAAGCATCAAGTAAAGCTGGGTTATGAGTAGTAAGTAAAATATCAATTTTTCTTTTGCTCCCAATATCTCGCAGTATTCTTACCAATAATTCTGCACGTGATGGATGAAGCCCATTATCTATTTCTTCAATTACTAGTTGACTTCCTTGTGGTCTTGTTAGTAATGCTGTGAGAATTGCTAGAAAGCGGAGAGTTCCATCTGACATAGTTCTAGAATCAATTTCTGTAATATGACCAGGTTTCCATTCTTCCTGACAGTAAAGCATTGCATCAGTACCAAATCTGCCAACTTTTTCTGCCCATAGTTTTTGAATATCACCTTCCGGGAAATCTTTGATGTAGCTAGATAGAGTGGATTCTACTTCATTTTTATGTTCTTCAGATAATGCTGCTAATACACCAGCAATATTGGAGGCATCACTTTCAAGAGTGTCAGACAGGCGTGAATATTCACGCATTTTTGAGGGAATAGGATTTAAAATCAAAATTTCTTTCAGAGTGGAAACAACACAATTGATAGCTTGAATTTTTAAGGAAAAATATCTTTCTTGAAGTTCTTTTTCAAAAACTATGCTACCATCTTCGGCAATACTTAAATATGTATGACTAGATACAAGATCCTGAAAATCAAAAGGAGTTACTGGTTCTTTCATCCCAGTTATTGTATTTAAATCTATTTTTTTGACAGTGAACTTTTCTACATAATTAATAGTATGGTCTTTATTTAAATTTTGACGCTCAATATATTCTTCTATAACTTTGACTTCATTTACTATTTGTGTTTGTATAACATATAAGTAGTCTCCTTTATCATCTTCACCCTGAACTAAAGCCTTTAATGTAAAATTGGTTTCAGGTTTAAGTGCAGCCCACTCTAAGCCACCGCGAATAGATGGAAGTGTTTTATCTCCTGCTAACGCCGCTTCAATATTCTCACCTCTAGCAATTCTTTGTAAAAATTCCAAAGCTTCAACTACATTAGACTTACCACTTGAATTTGTTCCAATCAGAACAGTCAACGGGTCAAGTGGAAGCTCGGCATAACGGAAACTTTTCCAGTTTTCTAAGATGAGTTGCTTAAGCACAATCAACTCCAAAAATGCTAAGATTTATATTTTTCCTAATACTCTCGATAACAATTTAGGGTGCAAATCGCGGAGTTTATTTAATACACCTTTAAAACTTCACTCACCCAACCATTCTTCACGAGAAACTCCAGCTTGTCGTAATAGCCGCGATAAAAGACCCACACTAATTTTATACAGGTTTGGTCAGTTCATTGAGGTTGATACCAGCAATTACGGGAATCGTTAATCCCAAATGTAACCGTAGCGCCAGCCAGTCACTTAAAGCTTCTCTTAACTCCCGCCTACATCCTTCTAGAGTTTGATGATTTGCCCAGACTCCTTATAAGCTTGGAATTTCACCCCAATAAGTTCGATCATCTTCAATGATCTCATAAAGCGCTAGCTCCATTGCTTGGTCAATGTAGCTTGCTAGCATAATAATTAGACAATCCAGTACCTATCTAAATTTAGCTCTTAACAGTAGCGCAGGCAAAGCCAGCCGCAGGCATCGCACAAGATTTTTCTCCTTCAACATCTCACCCAAAAAACAGCAAAGCCAGCAGACAAAGTAAAAATTGGGTAATTACTCTATCTAACTGGCTACATCTCACTATGATTTTGGCGATTTATTTTTCTGGCGGTAAATCTACACTGTAAACAGTCTTCCCAGCCAAGTTACGCAATGTTACCGTCATCACCTTTGTATTTCCATCAATTTTAACTCCTCCAAAAAATTGCAAACCTTCACTTGGCGGTCGATTTGCTTTTGTACTTGGAGGAAGACTTTGAAATACTAATTGTGGCCCAAAGGTATTCTCTAATTCGTTTGGCCCAAATGTACCAGAGTTAAGCGGCCCGGCAACGAACTCCCAAAAAGGCTTGAAATCAGTAAACTGAGCTTTGGCGGGGTTGTAATAATGGGCTGCTGCGTAATGTACATCAGCAGTTAACCAAACAACATTCTTGATATTCTTGTTTTTGATAAATCGTAGTAAATCGGCAAGTTCTAATTCTCTTCCTAAAGCTGGGCCATTTCCATTAGCCCAAGCTTCAAAATCAGTGCTACCGTCTTTAACTATCAGTCCTAAAGGCATATCACTAGCAATTACTTTCCATGTTGCTTTTGATGACAGCAATTGTCTTTTCAACCATTGCACTTGTGTTTTGCTCAAAAAGTCTGTTTTTTTACTTACTACTGGCTGATTATTGGGAGAGTTTGGCCCCCGGTAAGTGCGCTCATCCAGCATGAAAATGTCTAATAATGGGCCATAGTTGAAAGAGCGATAAATTTTCGCTTTATCTGGATTATTGCTTTCATATCCAATAGGCAGATATTCTAAAAATGCTTGTCTTGCCCTTTGAGCTAGCAAGTTAACATCCTTAACTGTATAACGGTCATCGTTGAGGATAATTTGTCCAGGATACCAATTGTTTCTTGTTTCGTGGTCGTCCCACTGTGCCAATATGGGAACTTCAGCATTAAAACGCTTGATATTTTTATCCAGCAAATTGTAGATATAGTTACCACGATATTCTGTGAGAGTTTCTGCTACTTTTGATTTTTCTGGTGTGGTGATGTTTTTCCAAATAGTGCCGTCATCTAAAGTTACTTCTGATTGAATCGGGCCATCAGCATAAATATTATCGCCAGAATGGATGAAAAAATCGGGATGAAGTTGGCGCATAGTTTCGTAAATTTTCATTCCACCAAAATCAGGATTAATCCCCCATCCTTGACCGGCGGTGTCCCCACCCCAAACAAAGAATATATCTCGCCCAGATTTGGGGGGAGTTCGGAAAGTACCATAAAAAGGAGCGCTGTAGGTGCGTTGATAATCTAAATCTTGGAAAATCACCCGATAAAATAATTTTTGGTCTGGTGGCAGATTCTTCAGATAAAGTCGTGCTGTAAAGTCGCTATTTTTTAAAGCATTAGGCCCGACAACTCGCTGCACGTTGCGAAAAGATTCGCTGGTAGAATATTCTACGATCATTTTGGCGGGGCGATCGCTCCGACTCCAAATCACGATGCTATCGTTAGATATATCTCCACTTGCTACACCATAAGGTATGCCAGGACGCATTTTATCAGAGGTGATAATTGCAGGGGCTTCGCCAAAAACTGGTGATTTAGCGACAAAATTTGTCGAAATAATTCCACCAGATGTGATAGCTGAACGTAGCAAAAACTGACGCCGATTTAGCTTCAATGGGTGATGAGATTCCATACTAAATAACAGCAACCTTAAACTAAAGTATTACAGGATAAGTGTTTACCACACGTTGTTCTGTCAACAAGTAAAGATTGAGTTATCTAAGGGTTAATAAAATATATTTAGTTTGATGTAATCAGAATGGTAGTCTTGATTATGAACTGGTGTGAGCAAATTTATCCATGACCTAACAGAAAAGAATACAGAGCAACTAAATTTATTTATGAGCTGGTTAATTTTTA
This sequence comes from Nostoc punctiforme NIES-2108, assembly GCA_003326195.1. Taxonomy (GTDB): domain Bacteria; phylum Cyanobacteriota; class Cyanobacteriia; order Cyanobacteriales; family Nostocaceae; genus Nostoc; species Nostoc punctiforme_A. The sequence continues at coordinate 309,365 of LXQE01000107.1, read as the reverse complement.
ATTTTTAATTCGGAGCGAAGCGACGTGACTGCTGCTGTCTTTCTAGAAAACGTCTACAAGTTTTACAACAATGTACCTGTAGTCAATGACCTTTCATTCCAAATTGAAGCGGGGGAGATATTTGCTCTACTTGGCCCGAACGGTGCGGGTAAATCAACCACAATTCGGATGCTGACTACACTCACGAAACCATCCCAAGGACGCATAGAAGTAGGTGGATATGATGTGATGCGCCAAGCAACGTTGGCAAAACAGAGTATTGGTGTAGTCTTGCAACAGGTCAGTGTGGATAACGATTTAACCGTCTGGGAAAATATGGAACTGCACGGGAGACTACATCACATTAGCAATCCGCAGCGACAAAAATTGATAAATCAATGGCTAGAATATGTTGAGCTAGCAGAAAAACGTGATGATTTGGTAAAAACCCTGTCTGGGGGTATGAAACGACGCTTGCAAATTGCGAGAGCTTTATTGCATCAACCGCAAATTTTGTTTTTAGATGAACCAACCGTAGGACTAGACCCCCAGACCAGGCGACGCCTCTGGGAAATTATTCGAGATTTAAATAAACAAGGGATGACGATGCTACTGACGACCCATTATATGGATGAGGTCGAATTTTTGTGCGATGCCTTTGGTTCTACCAAGCCAGGACGCATCGGTATTATGGATAGTGGTAAACTGATTTCTTTGGGAACTTTACAACAGCTGCGTTCTGCTCACGGTGAAGGTTTAGTGATGAAACAATTAGGTGTGTCTAATGTGGGAAGTGATGGCGCTCGTAATTGGGAATATCTGTTTTTTCCATCCTTGGAAGCAGCAAATATCTACTTGAATGAACAGCCCGATAAAACCGGAATGATGGTGCGTCCCTCTAATCTGGAAGATATTTTTGTGGAATTAACGGGACGCCAGTTAGATTAACCTCATCCTCCTAACTGCCGCAGCATGGCTTCTACCCTTTCTACGCCATCTGAGTCATTGCGCCGTTTGTACAAGTCACGGGCTTTCTGAAGCAAGCTGTTTGCTTGTTTGGCTTGTCGTCGCTGTTTATACATTGAACCCATCAACTCATAAGTCTGGGCGTTATTTTTATCCAAGTCGATTGCTTGTTGGTATGCCCAGGTAGCGGCATTATAGTCTCCCATACGAGATTGGGTTACAGCCAATCCTAAATAGGCGTTGACGTTGTTACGGTTCAGCTGTATTGCACGACGATAACCTTCCTTTGCCCCACGCGTGTCGCCCAAATTGGCTTTGATGTAACCCACAGCGTAGTAAAAATCACTATTGTTAGGGTTGATACCGATCGCCCGACGATAAGCTGCTAATGCTGCCTGGTAATTTCCCTGTTGAGCGTATAAATACCCAATACCTGAATGTATTTTAGCATTCTTGGGGTCTATACTAGCTGCTTGCTGATAAACAGCGATCGCACCACCATAATCCCCGCCATTCACTAATCTCCGTCCTTCCTCCAGTAATTGCTTTAACTCTGGGTTTTTGGCTTGCGCCACTAATACCTGAGCTTGAGCTACTAAAGGTATGGTGAAAGTAAAACATCCTAGTAACACCACACTAAACACGAATGATGTTGGCTTGTACACAGTAAATTTCCTGAAATTTTAGAGGACTTTTTCTTGTACATTAAAACAAAAATATGGACTTTTGAAAACTGTATTTCTTCGTATTCATTAAGATGTTAATAGTTTATTCTCCCTTCTTTTACATTTAGCACTACATAACAGAGTTTTTACTGAAGGATGAAGTGTAAGCGATCGGATAACAGGTGAAAGTACTCTATATATAAACTAATACATAGAAAAATAACACCTTTTTTAATCAGTAGTTATACGTGTTACCTGAAAAAATCACAGGTATCTAACTTAATCCTAGATTCTGATGCACTAAGCTTACAGGCTTTGATATCTATTGTTATTTTTATTTAATTTCATAATTTGCTAACTCTGTATCTAATTTCATCTCACATTTTTAGTCTTTGATACTACCCTTTGAGAAGTTATCATCGAGATATTCACATCCTTTTTTGGCCATTAAAAGGGTAAGATAAATCTAATCTAGGACTTACGCATTGACAGAAAAGCTTAAATGACAGATATGCCTTTCAAGGCTTTTAGCTAGATTTTTCAATTATCTTTTTGCGATCGCAATTAACAAAGGATGCTTTGTAAAAGCCTGAAACAACCTATTTACGTTAATATACAAGATGATTCATTTGTACAGTGCGTAAATCCTATAATCTGTAAAATGTTCCTTTAAATTCTGGTTTGTGCTTAAAACAAGACTCAAAAGCAAAGTATAATCTAAAATTGTTTGAGAGGATGTTTATCAAACCTGTATTCTGTAATAATAGTTACAATTTCTCAATTGCTTTGAGAAATACTTTGGATGATCAATATTAAGACATATCCCATATTTAGGAGGTTAATTTATGATTATAACTACCACTGATGTAATTCAAGGAGCCGTGATTGAGTCATATTTAGGCATTGTGACAGCAGAAGTAGTCTACGGCAGCAATTTCTTGCGGGACTTTTTGGCTGGTATTCGAGATATTATCGGTGGACGCACTGCTAGCTATGAGCGTCTATTTGAGCAGGGTCAACGCAAGGCACTAGAAGAATTAGAACAACGCGCACAACGTTTAGGAGCAAATGCTGTAATTGGGATTGAAATTGATACTGGCACAATCAATCTTGACCAGTCAGGAGTTCTTTTGCTGATTACTGCCACAGGCACTGCTGTAAGGACGCGTTAATTTTTGATGATTTTAACTTTTGACAATCATTACAAAGCTTTAGTTAGATTAAGTCTAATGGCATACATCTTTAAAGCTGGTTTCTGATAGCTAACTAATAGTTATATTTTAAGTTAAGAGTTTTTAAATGGAAATTTTAGGAAAAATACATAAATAAACACTAAACTATATTAAAAATTGTTAAATAAAGTTTTTTTCTGGCTAAAGATAGACCTATTAAATCTTTCTATCGATAGAGATTAAAACAGAACATTTAGTTATTTAATTTGAAGCATAAAGATGAATATACCCTGAGCAGGAACTTTGCTGAAACAGCACTGGAGAACATAAGCGATGTCATACGTAAATCGGACAGGTGATGACGTTATATCTACTGATACTGTGGTAGCAGGTCGAGTAGCTGAATATCACGACCGTGTTCGCTGGGGGCCAATTATTGCTGGTTTGTTGGTTTCTTTAGCTACACAATTAATTTTGAGTTCTATAATTGCGGCGGTTGCGGCAGGCACAGTTGCAGGTTCAGGTGCACCTAGAACAATTGCTCCTAACGCTGCGGGTAATGCGGGGCTTTGGTCAACTATCGCTTTACTAATTTCCCTATTTACTGGTGGTTGGGTTACAGCCCGTGCTTGTGGACCGATGAACCGCAATACAGCTCTTCTGAACGGCGCAATCCTTTGGGCAACGACTTTGGCAGTTAGCTCATGGCTTTTAGCAAGTGGAGTATCTGGTGCTTTTGGTGTTGCTGCTTCTAACGCAGGAGAAGTCATAAACCAGGTACAACAGCAAGGTGGTGTTAATGTACCACAAGCAAACATAAGTGCCCAACAAGCTCGTGATACGGCAGCTAATATACGTTCGGGATTGTGGTGGTTTGTGTTTGGTTCTTTGTTGGGTTTAATAGCCTCAATGATTGGAGCCGTAACTGGCGCTCGTAGTCCTCGTACTAACAATTACAATGCTTAAATAATTGTTTGACAAAGAAAATGTTATTTATTTTCAAATAAAAGCACCTTCAAAAAGGTGCTTTTTATTTATTATTTAAAATTAGAGTATTATTATTACCAACAAAATTACAACTAACTAGAAATAACTACTATGACCTAGAAAAACCCACCTTCCACGGTTCACCATTTGAGATATGAACCTTCAATTCCCTGCTCACGACGAATTTTGCCATCTTTTTCAAACCAGGCAATTACTTGCTGTGTTGTCAAATCTTCAATAGCAATACTGTACTCTTGGGCAATATGCTTCAAAAGCTTCAGTGATGAAATTGTCAATCTTGTTAAAAATTTTTCTGGGGAAGACAACAACGCCGCGTCTACTTTTGCTGACTCTTCCAGGGTTAAAAATTGTGTTGATGGTTGCTGTGGTGGTACATCCATAAATGCTATCTCAAACTTAGTTGCTATTCAGCTATTATCCATTACCACGACTAGATGTAAACCGAGTTTGTTTATGAGAACTTTACTGACGAATTTGTACTAAATAGCCACAACGGTGTTCGCCATCAATAATCCAGTGGGTGCGTTCTACGGTACAATCAGGTAAGACGGCTGCAAACATTTCTAATTCGTGACCACAGATGCTGGGGAAAGATTCGGCAACGTTAGAAATTGCACAGTTATGCTCCATTAAGATAAAGCGATCGCTCTCAAAGCAGTCATTCACATCAACAGGGTGATACTCCGCCATGAAGCCTTCCGCTTTTCTCAACTCTACTAAGTTGGCTACACGTTCTCGTAGTGAACCGTTACCGACGCGATCGCGGTATTCTTTAGCTTTGCGCTGCCACTGTTTCTCTAAAATCGATTTAAATTGGTCGTGTCCTACAGTTTCGGCTAAGGTGTCTAGCAGCGAAACCGCAAAATTTCCGTGGCCATCACCAAAGCGATCGCTCATTGTTCGATGCAAGCGATCGCGTCCTTGGCGACTTAGTTCATAAAGATGCTGCGGACGCCCCATCCCCGCCGCCTGCACTGATGTAGAATAAAAAACTAGCTCCTCCGTCTCCAAATCTTTGAGATGGCGACGAATCGCTTGGGGGGTAACGTCTAAAACTTCAGCTAGCTCTAAAGCCGTTGCTTTTTCATGTTTGTGCAGATATTCTAGGATATCTTGCTTGGTTGAGGACTGGTGGGTAGTCGCCATCTTCATGTGGTGCGAGACGTTCAGCGAACGCCCCAAAAATTAATTTCTTTGAAAATTTGACCGTGCCGATTTTGGATTTTGGATTTTGGATTTTGGATTAAAAAAGTTTTCTGGTATATGCCCCGCTACGCTATTGTCAATCTAAAATCCTTGAGCCAAGCACCTTTGTGGTCTTTTTAAATCTAAAATTGCAAATCTAAAATCCAAAATTGTTTGACTTAGACAACATTGTTGTTGTTAATTTAGCGTAAAATGAAGATAGATTAAACAACATAGCTGTTGTTTTACTCTCCACCACTATTCTAGCAGGCGTGTAACCATTCCGTAACGGGAGATGGAAATCGGTTAGCCGCAGCCCGTCTCCCATCCTAAAAGAGTTCAGAACACGAGAGATTATTACTGATGAGTGCCACTGTCAAAACCTTAGTCAACCAACCCTACAAGTACGGCTTTATTACAGATATTGAAGCCGACACTATTCCGCGTGGACTAGACGAGGACGTTGTTCGCTTGATCTCATCTAAGAAGAACGAGCCGCAGTTCATGCTGGACTTTCGCCTCAGAGCTTATCGCCAGTGGCAAAAAATGACGGAACCAAGTTGGCCGAATGTCAAGTATCCGCCAATTAATTATCAGGATATCATTTATTACTCAGCACCGAAACGTAAGAAAGAAAAGCTAAACAGCTTGGATGAAGTTGATCCAACCCTTTTAGAAACCTTCGAGAAGTTAGGCATTTCTCTATCTGAACAGAAACGACTGGCAAACGTCGCCGTCGATGCAATTTTCGATAGCGTTTCTGTCGCCACTACATTTAAAGAAAAGCTAGCGGAAGATGGCGTTATTTTCTGTTCTTTTTCGGAAGCATTGCAAGAACACCCAGAACTGATCAAAAAATATTTGGGTAGCGTTGTTCCTATAGCTGACAATTATTTTGCTGCCTTGAACGCCGCCGTATTTAGCGATGGTTCTTTTGTCTATATTCCTAAAGGCGTAAAATGCCCAATGGAACTGTCTACCTACTTCCGCATCAACTCTGGTGATACGGGACAATTTGAGCGGACTTTGATTGTCGCCGAAGAAGGTAGTTATGTTTCTTACCTCGAAGGTTGCACCGCACCGATGTATGATAGCAACCAACTACACGCCGCAGTTGTGGAACTTGTCGCGCTCGACAACGCCGAAATTAAATACTCCACCGTCCAAAACTGGTACGCTGGGGATGCCAACGGTAAAGGGGGTATTTACAACTTTGTCACCAAGCGCGGTTTGTGTCAGGGCGTAAATTCCAAGATTTCCTGGACTCAAGTAGAAACAGGTTCGGCAATTACTTGGAAATATCCTAGCTGTGTGTTGGTGGGTGATAACTCTGTGGGTGAGTTTTACTCGGTGGCGCTGACAAATCATCAGCAGCAAGCTGATACGGGTAGTAAGATGATTCATGTAGGTAAGAATACCCGCAGTACAATTATTTCTAAAGGAATCTCCGCAGGTAATTCTAGTAATAGTTACCGGGGTTTGGTGAAAGTTAACCCGACGGCTAAAGGGGCGAGAAATTATTCTCAGTGTGACTCAATGCTGATTGGGGATAATGCCCATGCCAATACTTTCCCTTATATTCAGGTGCAAAATAACGGTGCGAAGGTGGAGCATGAAGCTTCTACTTCTAAGATTGGGGAAGATCAGTTATTTTACTTTGCTCAACGGGGTATTTCTTCGGAAGATGCTATTTCGATGATGATTAGCGGCTTCTGTAAGGATGTTTTCAATCAGCTACCGATGGAGTTTGCTGTGGAAGCTGATAAGTTGTTGAGTTTGAAGTTGGAAGGCAGTGTTGGATAAGTGGAAGGAAGGATAAACACAGGGACATCGGAGTTCTGTGTTTATCTTTTGGAAGAGTAACGAACCGCAGAGGCGCAGAGAGCGCAGAGAAGGGAGAGAAGATGATTATTGAAAATAGTGAAGTTGTGCTGTCGGTACGGAATCTGACGGCTAATGTTGATGGGACACCGATTTTGAAAGGTGTGAATCTTGAGGTGCGATCGGGTGAAATTCATGCGATTATGGGGCCGAATGGTTCTGGTAAGAGTACTTTTTCTAAGGTGTTGGCTGGGCATCCGGCGTATGAGGTGACTGGCGGTGAGGTAATTTTTCAAGGGCAAAATTTGTTGGAGTTGGAGCCGGAGGAACGCGCAAGAAGTGGTGTGTTTTTGGCGTTTCAGTATCCGTTAGAAATTCCGGGTGTGAGCAATTTGGATTTCTTGCGGGTGGCGTACAATTCCCGGCGGAAGGCGCAAGGTTTAGAGGAAATAGACGCTTTTGATTTTGACGATTTGATTGAGGAAAAGCTGGATGTGGTGAAGATGAATCCCAGTTTTCTCAGTCGCAGTTTGAATGAAGGGTTTTCTGGTGGCGAGAAGAAGCGGAATGAAATTCTGCAAATGGCTCTGCTGGAACCAAAGTTAGGAATTTTGGATGAAACTGATTCGGGTTTGGATATTGACGCGCTCCGAATTGTGGCGAATGGGGTAAATCAACTGGCAAGTCCAGAAAATTCGACAATTTTGATTACTCACTATCAAAGATTACTCGATTATATTGTGCCTGATTTTGTGCATGTGATGGCACAAGGGCAGATTATTACAAGTGGTGGTAAAGAACTGGCCCTGGAATTAGAGTCTCGCGGTTATGACTGGGTGCTAGAAGAATTTGCAGCTGCTGAGGTGGGTGTGTAATGAATATTCAAGTATCTCCTAGTCCAATACCTAATTCAAATGCAGTCAGTTTGACATCGATGTTAGATAGAGATGATTATCTGACTGGGTTGTTAAATCAAGTAACGGCAAATAAAACAGAAGGTTGGTTGCAGGAATTACGCCAAAGTGCTGCTAATTGGGTACGTCACTCGATTCTCCCGACTACCCGCGAGGAAGAATGGCGATTTACTGATTTGTCGTCTCTGCGAAAGGTGCAATTTAATGTAGAGGCGGGAAATTTTGCGTCTCTAGAATTTGATATTTTGCCAGAGGCGGTTAATAGTCGTTTGGTATTTGTGAATGGCGTTTTTGCGCCGGATTTATCAGCAGTTTCAGATTTACCATCTGGAATTGTGGTGAGTAATTTGGCTGGTTTGTCTGCGGTTGAGCAGGAAGGTGTACGGCAGTATTTAGCTCAAGCTGAGGGAGCACAGGAAGTTTTTACTGCTCTCAATACGGCTGGGATAACTGATGCAGCTGTGGTGTGGGTGAAGAAGAATGTGGTAGTTGAAACGCCTATTCATTTGGTGTTTATTTCGGTTGTGGGGGAGACGGCGACGATTTCGCAGCCACGTTGTTTGGTGGTGGCGGAAAGTGGTTCGCAGGTGACGTTGGTTGAAGAATATACGAACCGCAGAGGCGCAGAGAGCGCGGAGGACGGAGTATATTTTACTAATGCGGTTACGGAAGTTTGGGTTGGTGACAATGCGGAAGTGAGCCACACTAGGATTGAGCAAGAAGGTGCAGAGGCTTTTCATATTGGGAAAACTGCGATCGCACAGGCTCGTGATAGTCTATATACTTGTCATGCCATAACTTTAGGTGCAAAGTTGTCGCGGCACAATTTAGAAATTTTGCAAACTGGTGAGCAGACACAAACTACTCTCAATGGTTTGACGATAATTTCTGGTAAACAATTGTCTGATACTCACAGTGCGATCGCACTCAACTATCCTCACGGTACAAGTGACCAATTGCATAAATGTATTGTAGGCGATCGCGCTCATGCGGTGTTCAATGGTAAAGTTTTTGTACCCAAACTAGCGCAGTTAACAAATGCATCCCAGTTGAATCGCAATTTGCTGCTATCATCAAAAGCCAGAGTTGATACCAAACCCCAATTGGAAATTACTGCGGATAATGTAAAGTGCGCCCACGGTGCTACTGTTAGCCAATTAGAAGATGACGAAATATTCTATCTGCAAAGTCGGGGAATTGATGAAAATGATGCTCGTAAGTTATTAATTAACGCCTTCGCGGCCGAAGTTATCAACAAAATACCAGTTCCTTCTCTGCGAGAAATCCTTTTAAACACAGTGAATAATCTCAAGTCCCTGACTAATGAGTAATAACTAATCTACCAATGACTTTCACCTCTACCAAAACCCTTGCTGATAAAGTTCGCGCTGACTTCCCGATATTGCATCAAGAAGTCAACGGGAAACCCTTGGTTTATCTCGATAATGCTGCGACATCGCAAAAGCCTTTATTCGTATTAAATACCCTACGGGATTATTACGAGCAATATAATGCTAACGTGCATCGAGGCGCTCATTCTCTGAGTGCTAAAGCTACTGATGCTTATGAAGGTGCTAGAGATAAAGTTGCCAAATTCATCAATGCTGCATCGCGTCAGGAAATCGTCTACACCCGCAACGCAAGCGAAGCGATTAACCTAGTAGCTTATAGCTGGGGAATGAATAATTTGCAGCCGGGAGATGAAATTATTCTGTCGGTGATGGAACACCACAGTAATATTGTGCCTTGGCAATTGGTGGCACAAAAAACGGGTGCAGTACTGAAGTTTGTCGAATTAACACCAGAAGAAACTTTTGATTTGGAACAGTTTAAAAAGCTGATTTCCGAAAAAACTAAGCTGGTGTCGGTGGTACATATTTCTAATACTTTGGGTTGCATTAATCCAGTGGAAGAAATTGGTGCGATCGCTCACAGTTACGGTGCTAAATTTTTAGTTGATGCTTGCCAAAGTGTTCCTCACTATCCTGTTGATGTACAGAAAATAGATTGTGACTGGTTAGTAGCTTCGGGCCATAAAATGTGTGCGCCAACTGGGATAGGATTTCTGTATGGCAAGTTGGAATTACTAGAATCAATGCCACCATTTTTTGGCGGTGGTGAGATGATAGCAGAGGTGTATTTAGACCATTCTACATACGCAGAGTTACCGCATAAATTTGAAGCAGGTACACCTGCAATTGGAGAAGCGATCGCACTTGGTGCTGCGATAGATTATCTTAGCAGTATCGGCATGGATAAAATTCACGCCTATGAAGCAGAATTAACCGCTTATTTGTTCCAACAATTAGAGCAAATTCCCCAAATTAGAATTTACGGCCCCAAACCAAATGCAAAAGGTGAAGGGAGAGCCGCTCTTGCATCGTTCACAGCCGGAGAAGTCCACGCCAACGACTTATCTACATTATTAGATCAAGAAGGTGTTGCTATCCGTTCTGGACACCACTGCACACAACCATTACACCGTTATTTAGGTCTTGCCGCAACCGCACGAGCAAGTCTATCTTTCTACAACACTCGCGAAGAAATTGATATTTTCATCAAAGCACTGAAAGAAACTCTGGACTTTTTTGCAGGTTTCCTTGCTTAAAGTTACAAAAGATTCAGAAAGTAATTGTGCCAATTATCAGCAACATATCTTGCTAATAGTTGGCACAGTTTAATTATCTGGATTATTTACAGGAGTAACTAAAGTTTTGAAGCTCATTGGGCAAGTGATTGAAATTGACTTGAACGAGTATTATATTAATGACATAGGTAAAATTATCGGGATTTTATCAACATCCTGACAGAAGAAGTATTGTAATATGCTTGTCAAGTCAACGCCTGCTGAACAAAGAACAGTGCTACATAACATTAGTTGGGAAACCTTTGAAGCCTTGCTGAGAGATACAGGTGAGGATAGAGGTTCTCGCTTTGCTTATGACTGCGGTGTTTTAGAAATCATGACTCCACTTTTTGAACACGAAAACCCAAAAATCCAATTTGACCGTTTTATTCTAGTCTTAGCTGAAGAATTAGGAATTGAAATTAGAAGTGCTGGTTCAACAACATTGAAGCGGAAAATATCAAAGCGGGGAATAGAACCAGATACTTGCTACTATATCCAGAATGAACTAGCTATTAGGGGTAAGCAAACTTTAGATTTAGAAAATGATCCGCCGCCTGACTTAGCAATTGAGATTGACATTACCAGTAGTTCAGTTAACAAATTGAGGATTTATTCAACGCTGGGTGTAACTGAACTTTGGAGATATGATGGGCAAAATTTAAAATTTTATCAGTTGATAGAAGGACAATATGTCGAGTGTAAGTTTAGTATTGCCTTTCCTATAATTTCAGTGAGTGAGATAAGCAGATTTATTGAGCAGAGTAAAAGTATTGGGGAAATTGCTTTACTTAAATCATTTCGCGCTTGGGTCAAGGATAAAATAAGATAACTATTTATAAATTATGAAATAATCTTTCCCATTAATTTTTACAAGACGTTTATTGTTCTCTTTATCTTTAATTGGTTCTATTTGGGCATAATGTAGCATTCTATGATGATTTGGGCATAAAATAACAACATTATTTTCGTCTTGCGAACCTTCTTGAGATAAAGGAATTAAATGATGTGCTTCCGAATTTGCTAATCTGTGACAGTTAGGGTGCGGAAGGTGGGTTAGAGATACATCGCCAAAATAAAAACCAAGGTTCAACCTGGCAATCCGTCAAGGAAAGACTAGGTTTATCTAAATGAGCTATCAGTTAATAAAGCGATCGCACCCCACAAAATCAACTCAAAGAATCTGGATCTATCCCTAACTTTTGCAATTACTGTCCCAGTCTTTGAGTGCGTTCTTCAGCAGTGATTCCTTGTTTGTCATACCAATACAACCAATCCCGCGCAATTCCCTGATAGGTTCCCTGTTCATAACCAATTGCTAAACCTATCTCTGATAACCAAACGAAATTTCCTGGTTGCAATACATATTCACCATTTACAAAGCGATAACCTTCTAAAGGTGGTTTTCTCCGGCGTTGGGGATTGTAAACAACATAATACAAAACCTCTATATCCTTTTAGTCTCTCGATTTTCACAACTCATCTAGGATTGCTATAGTTAGAAAAACTTTTAACTTAATAGAGTAAACGATAAGATCGGCAAGAATTTTAATTGCTGAGTTGGGATGTGCAATAAGACACCAAGGGTCTTTCTTGAAAATTGCTGTAACTGTGGCTATGGCATTCACGGCATCCATACCATAACTCATAAAGGAATCTACCGTACCCCCATCAACAATTGAGTACCACTGAGAACCCAGAGACCACTCATTTTGATAGTTACATCTTAAACCGTAGTCTTTGACCAGTGACATAGGCGCAGACCGTCGTAGACATCGCTTAGTAAAATCCATCGTGTTCCGCTTGCGCTATCTAGTTTGTACTAAAGTTAACTTTATTCAACTGAGAATTGTTAGTTGACGGTTAGTTGCTGTTAGTACAAGCAGCAATGACGCTGCTATTAATTCAGATAGAAGTGTATTGAATAAAATTATGACGACTAAGGCGATGAATTGTTGTTGATGAGGATGATAACGGATTCATAAAACAGTATGATGCTTTCTCCTATCTGCCGTTGTAGCTGAATCTAAATGTACATTCTAGAATCAACTTTTGATTCACTAAAGAATAGGGCTGAATTTCTAAAGCACGTTGAAAAGCTCGGATAGCTTGACCATACTCTCCTAGTGCTGCATAACATAAGCCCATACCATGAAGCGCCCCAAAATGTATTGGATTTATCTGTATAACCATCTGGCAATCTGCCAGAGATTTTTGATAATCGCCAATACTGTAATAGAGGAAAGCTCGACGATTCCAAGCTTCGGCAAAATCTGGCTGGTCTTTAATTAATGCCGTCAGCGATGTTTCAGCTTCAGCAATTTCACCTGCATCCAGTAACTTTTGACTGCGGTCAATTATTTCCAGCCCATAGATCCCCTTTTGCTGAAACCAGATCCGCCAGATTTTTCTGGTTGCCTTGTCGCGCACTGTGGCATCCGGGTTTTTCAACTCTTCAAGTAATGAATTGATAAATAAAGAATCCATGAATTTGAGATCAGTGAATATACCTTTGTATTAACTTTCTCACAAATTTTATCGATTAAATCATTTTTAAAGTCATCTTTAAATTAGCCGTGATTAATCGCTAATTATGAAATTCCTGTGAGATTTATTTTGTTCAACAATACGACTAATACCATACTAGATATTTGAAGTCATAAAAATAAAAACTGACTACAGGTAGCTAACAGATCCCTTTGGCGCTATTTATTACTCAAGCTCACATCAATATGCCAGAACTGCAAAATGCAGTAGACAAAGGTTGTTTGCAGGTAGATAGCAAGATTATGAAACCAGGCGGTAATTTACTTATCACCAAAGCCACAGTTGAGCCAGTTTGGTATTTACCAGGAATTGCCAAGGGCTTGGGCATTGCAGAATCACAGTCAATACTTTTCGGATAAACCGCCAACAATCTCTCTTTTGGTCTGGGGAAAGGTTACTGGGCTTGGGGTAAAGGTAAATTCAAATCCTTTCCCCCTTAACCGAAAAGTATTGCAATCACAGTTGCTTCGGACGTACAAAATGTGTCGCCAGAATGGAAGATATGGCCTTCTAAGAATTAATGTCGAATATATTGTATTGGTTTTTCACAAATTGTCTCAGTGGCTAACATACTCTTTATTAGAACCTAAGTTTGTCTGCTTATTCACTGCATAGCAAGGTATAGAGAGTTTTGTAATGTACATTACATTCTGATGTAACACTGTATGAGGCTGTCATTGATGACCATTTGGATGAACATGGCTATATTATTCCTGGGTTGGGAAATGGACGACGGGCTACGCCTAAGCTTATTTGACACAAAAGAAGCTAATTATTCATGAGCAAATGACGATTAAATCCAGTTATTAGCCGAACACTGCACAAATCGTTAGTTAACAAATTTTACTTCGTCTAATTTGGAAATATTCTTAAATAAATGCATACTAAATACATCACATTGATACACTAACTTCATATAAAATAGTGATTGATTTTTTCAGACTCTTCCATAATCATCTACTATAATGTTGGATACTTAAATTCCCCGATTAGAAAGATAAATATTACATAGTAGATACTAATGGTACAACCGACTATTGGACAATTAGAAACAGAAATATCACAGCGTATCATAAATTTATATAACGAGCGACTAGGAAAGTCTCCTAGCCAAATCATTTGTCATTTTTTTGATACCGAAATCGTAATTTCTCTAGAAAGCTCTGTTACTAAAGCTGAAGAAACTTTACTGAAAGGAGGTTATGATACTTTAGCTGAACAAGTACGATTATATTTAGAGAAAATAATTAAACCAGATTTAAAAAATTTGATTGAGGAAATTATTGGTCAACCTATCCTTTACTTGATGACAAACACCAATTTAACAACAGGGCGTACTGGGATTGTTGTGATTCTCAAGGAATTACCTGAAGTTCGTAATCCCGAATCTATTCCCAAGATAAATGTTAGGAATTTAGCTGACTGATGTAGCGACTGATTACCACTTCTAATTGATTAAAATCATAGGGTTTAGTAATGCAATCATCAAATGCTGTGAGCCTCGTGGAGCGATCGTCTTGTACCCTTTTTAAAGGTGTGACTGCAATGATTGGAATGCTAGCAGTTTTTGAGTCATGTTTGAGATCGTCAATGACTTGGTTCGCACTCAAATTAGATAGCTTCATATCTAGCAGGATTAAATCTGGTTGATGAGTTTGTGCCAACATCACAGCCCTCACCCCTTGTTTAGTACAAATACATGAAAAATTTAATATTCCTAGATGAGAATTAAGTAGCTCTAAATCATGTAAACTCTGTTCTACAACCAAAATTAAAGGCTGTCCATTCATAAGCAGTTAGTCCTGTCCAAGAAAAGCTAGGCATAAAAACTTTATCCATTAAGAAAACCTGAAAATCTTTTTTTCTAGTAAGTGTTTAAGTAAATGTACGAGAGTATCTTCAGACGACCAACTAAGGCATAAAAATGAATAGGTTAGTGTATAATTCATTCGGTTGTCCATCGGCACTAAATTTCAGGAAATAACATAGCAAAGCAGTCATAACATCAAGCAAATATTAGCATAAGTGATGTATGTAATTGCCAGAATTGACTATAAAAGATTGGTATTTTATGGTAAATAGGGGAATACTTAAAGTACTTGAAGTTGCAGATTTACTAGCCTTAGCCAGGAGTGCTAAAATTGCGTAGGCATCGCCTTTGTTACATTACCATAAATTAATTAAGTATATTTAACCATCAAGTAACTGACGTGCATAAGCGATCGCCTCTGTTGGGGTTGAAAGTTTCCCCTCAGCTTGTGCTACACCAATTTCAGTCAGCAGTTGACCGATAATTGGCGAAGCTGGAATATCTAATGCTACGATCAACTCCTTCCCGCTTACTAATGGAGTGGGATGAGCGATCGCATCATCAGGGTTAAGGTAGCGGTCGATCAAAGGTGCTAAGACTTGGTAGCTCAAAGATTTAGTTTCCACTGCTGTGTGTAGTGGCTTGTCACTAGATATTCCCTCTACCAAATTATTAATTGCTACAGCTAGCACTGCCGTAGCGGGGAACACAATATCTGCGTTATGAAACAAAAAGTATTGTTCTCGCAACGACATATCAACTACTTGAAATTGCGGTAACAGTTTCAGAGCAGTAGTTACACCTCGGATTTCGGCACGACTATAAGTTAGTTCCTGTAGCTCTATTTCTGCTAATACTGGATCTGGGTTGACAAGACAAGCAAGTTTGGCAATAGCTAGCCAAGTAGTTTTAATACTATCGCGGACATATTCTTGCAGTTGTGCCCCTAGTTGTTGCCAATTTTCTGTAAGTAAGGCGGCGGCTGTGTCAACTGCTGCTAGTTTGAGCAAGCTTTCACGGGTGGCATTTTTGAAGAAAGGGGCAAGTAAACCATCTTCCCAAGCCGTTGTGATCCAAGGATTACCCTGAGAATTTGCCAATAGATAGCCAATTTCTACCCTAACTCTTTCGGCTGCAACTTTGCTGATATGCGATGCCAAAGCACGAATTGCGGCTTGGGTAGCTGGCTCAAGAGTAAAACCTAGTTGAGCAGCTTGGCGATAACCTCGCATTAACCGCAAAGGATCATCTTCTAGGTTCGCGGGTGATACCATTCGCAAAATGCCCTGTTGTAAGTCTACATAACCTTGCAGAGGATCGATAATTTCTTGCGTATGGGGATTATAAGCGATCGCATTTACTGTAAAGTCGCGTCTGTGCAAATCAACTTCTAAACTATCTCCTTCCTGTTGGGCAAAATCAGCCGTGGCGTGGGGAAAAACCACACGAGCAATTTGTCGTTTTGCATCAAGTAACACAAAACCAGCTTTGTAATGATGAGCGATCGCTCTCGCTACCTTTACCGCTTTAGATGGTATAACAAAATCTAGATCCAGATATTCGCGAGTTCTGCCCAGGAGCGCATCTCGGACAGCGCCACCTACCATATAAGCGGGTTGTGGTAGGAATTCCAAACTAAAAGGCCAATTTTCGGGAGCTAGGGTAGAAGGAATTGATTCAAGCATTGTAATAAAAATCAACCCAGCAACTCATGAATAACAGTTGGGCTTACGTTAGATTAACAATAAAGGCCCCTGGAGTTGGTTCTATTATGTGTATTTGCGTGAATTGCCACTATGTAGACAGCTGTGTTACCTATCATGCCGTAGAAGGGCAGCACCAACAGCCTCACTTGACTGAAACACCAGATTTTGATCCGAATGAACCTTCTATCAATGTCAACATTCGGACTAAAGATGATGTAATTGAAATGGAATGGGATGTTGTTGGTTGTCTGAGCTTTAAGCGGGAAACAGGTAAGTGGTCAAAATTGCGTCCTGGTGAATTAGTGCCCACTTGATAGAAATGATTGGTGTATCTTACAGCTATTTTCAGGTAAACAGACCACGCGGTAGGGGCGCAAGGCCTTGTGCCCCTACAACCGATATGGTCAAAATACATGATTTCTGCTGTAATGAGATTTTGTCTATCAGCGATCGCAGAAGATAAAAAAGTCAGCCAAGCAAAAACAGCATGACCAACACACAGCGATTAGACCATGTAGAAGATGAACTCGAAACTGTTAAGCGATTGCTAGTTTCTACTGCAAGCTACGCAGAATCAGCAAACAGACGGCTTGATGAGTTGACCATAAAACAAGACCGCACCCAATCTCACCTTGATGAGTTGACCATAAAGCAAGACCGCACCCAATCTCACCTTGATCAATTAGGGGCACGTGTTGACCAGATAGGGGAAAAGGTTGACCAAGTTTCTGATAAGGTTGATAGTTTTATCACTCACACACAACGTCTATTTACAAAGGCAGGCAGTGAAATAGAGGAAACAAAGGCACGAACTGAGCGATTAGAAGCACTTATGCTAAAGCTTGATCGTAACTTTGATGAACAAAAATCTCAGTTTCAGGAGTTTCAACTGACTACGGGTGCTGCCTTGGAGCGAATTGACCGAGTTTTGGACTATCTATTGAGACAGCAAGGCGGTAATCCAAATCCCCCATCCTAGCCGCGATCGCTATTAGAAATTCAACAGCATTGGCTCTCACAAACCTTGTAACAAGACTATTTGACTGATTATTACTCAGTAGTTTTTCAATTAAGAACCGCTATGTTATATGCTTAAATAAATCGCGTTAACTCTATAAAAATAGATATTTTAAATAATTTTGACAACGAAACTAAAAGACATTGCAATAAATAAACACGCTTTGGCACTACATACTACCACACCAGAATTAGGTTTGGTAATTAGTAATTTTGATGGTGAAACTCGCTCTCAAATTTGGAATTTGGGGCGTGATTTATCTAGCTTGGTGCATCAATATTTAATTGAATTTATCAAACCGCAAACTTGGGCAGATTTGTCCTTTATCGCAGTTGCAAAAGGCCCCGGCGGTTTTACCGGAACTCGAATTGGCGTTGTTACTGCTCGGACTTTAGGGCAACAGTTAGATATTCCTGTATTTGCGATTTCAACTTTGGCTGCCGTAGCTTGGGCAGAAGCAGGCAAAAGTCAAAATATAAAAACAAAAACTTTTGCGGTGGAAATGCCAGCCCAACGAGGTCAAATTTTTGCTGCTATTTATCAGTTTGAGCCAGATACTTCTAAACTAAAAGTGTGTTTGTCAGATAGAGTGTTGACACCAGAAGTATGGCAGGAAACTTTAACGAATTGGAACACTAATTATCAGTTGATTCAAGCTCAATCTGGGTTAGCAGCGACGGTGACAAGTATTTTGGAACTAGCTAATCTCGATTGGCAAGAGGGCAAATTCCCTAATTGGTCAGAGGCATTACCATATTATGGGCAGCATCCAGTGGAAGTTTAACTGAGATGTGTCACAGTGCATAAATCTAAAATCAAAATAGCCACAGCCAAACAGGAAGAGTAAGCAGCAATAGTATAACCCCAGCAGCTAAGGCAGTAACTGCTAAATCGCGATCCAGATTGAATGTCTCAGCAATTACCAGTGTGCCGAAAGCTGGAGGCATAGCCATTTGTAAAACGATTACCTTTGCTGTAGAACCAGTTAATCCAAACACTGGTAATATGCTGCCCAATATCAAGGGAACTAGCAACATTTTGATTCCCAAGCTGATTCCTGCTTGTGGTAGGCTACCCCAAGATTTAAGCAGCCCTAGCCGCATTCCGATTAACACCAGAGATAAAGCTACACTACACCAAGCAAATTTTTCCAAACAGAATTCTACTACTGTGGGAATTGTCGCTTCTCGAACCAGCAAGCCAAATCCGAAACTCCATAAGGCAGGATTAATTAAGATGGCCTTAGCAGTCTGCCAATGATTCTGGACACCAACGCCAAAACGCGCTGCTAGCAACACACCCAAGCCGTAAGTTCCTGGGAATGAACCTAACAAATCGTAAAATAGCGCCCAAGCAAAGTATTCCTTGCCTACCATTGCTAAGGTAATGGGAAAACCAAGATAACCAGTATTACCCAACATTGCGGCTAATATCAAGCTAGCCTGAGTTGGTGGTTGGGGAACAGTCTTTCTAAAATAGGCTTGTCCTTTAATGGCTAACCAAGCTAAAAATGCTCCTAGTAAAATAGCTAGGTAAGCGATCGCAGGTGCAATCCAAATTTGCCCTGATAAACTAGATTGACGCAAAAACGATACTATGCTTATGGGTACTCCCACCCAAAAAAGAAACAGTCCCAAACGTGTAGGAACTGTCACAGGTAGTTTGCGTCCCAGAATAAAACCTACCAGGACTAATCCTCCCAGCTTGACGTATAGTTCTAAAAGGTTTGTCAAGATTGTGCCCAAGAACCACAGATGTAAAATGCTACCTGTTACGTTTACTTTTGTCCAGTGCAAAATCTGTTATGGCTATTCCACAAAAACAGGAGTTTACCCTTGAATAAGGCAGGGTTTTCTGGAAAACCGCAAAACTCATCGAACGATTTTGGTGATGATATTCCAGTGGCTGTACGCGATACCCCTGATGCAACACCTAAAATTTGGTTGCAAACCCGAATTTTGCTGATTGGGGGAGTAATGGCATTTGTTCTGCTGGCTTTAATTAGCGGTTTTTTGTTTTTCGTCACTGCACCCAAAAAAACCGTCGATTCTCAACCTTTACCAGCTACTTCTGCTCCTACAACTCCAAATCCGACAGCATCTAATAATTCCACCGATACTGTATTAGGGCATTTTCCATACCCAGAAGCCCCTGAATCAGAACTAGTAACCATCTCCGCAAATAGGGGCATTAGAATGCGAAAAGCTGCTGCCCAAAAGTTTGAGGAGATGGTAGCAGCAGCCCGGAGTTCAGGTGTAATATTATTACCAATTTCTGCCTTTCGCTCAGTCAAAGACCAAGAGCAGTTGTTTTTTGCTGTCGGTGCCCAGCGAAATCAGACGCCAGCAGAAAGAGCCGCCCTCAGCGCTCCTCCTGGTCATAGCGAACATCACACAGGTTATGCTGTGGATGTTGGAGACGGAGCAGTACCAGCAACTAATCTCCAAACTAACTTTGACAATACCAAGGCTTATCGGTGGCTGCAAGCAAATGCAGCGCGTTTTGGCTTTGAAATGTCATTTCCCAAAGATAATGCTCAAGGTGTGAGTTATGAGCCGTGGCACTGGCGTTTTGTAGGCGATCGCAATAGCTTAGAAATGTTCTACAAAGCCAGAAACTTGAAACCCGCTAAGATATCGCCATAAAAGACAGCAGACAGGAGTCAGGAGCAATTGATTTTATCCCTCTGTCCTTGCTCCCTTTTTGCTAATGGAGGCTGAAGCACTAGTTCTGTAAGGGCTGGAGAGTAATATTCAGCAATTCTCTTAGCGATCGCATCTGGTCGAGATATTTTATCTAGATTGCAAAGGTAAAGGTAAATTCCCCTTTCCCCCTTAACCGAAAAGTATTGGAGCAGGAAGACAAGGTGATTTAGTCTTTCCCCTTGTCCCCAATTCTCCTTGTCCCCTTGTCCTTTTCCCTTTGCCCAATGCCCCACGTCTAGCTTCGTCTGCTATTTCCTGGCTTTTCAGGCTGAGGTTTTTGATACTTACCTGGATACTTGCGCTGAAAGTATTCCTCCATAATTTGTAAGATCATGGGCGCAGCAATGCTGCCACCACCACCGCCGGAATGCTCAGCAAATGCCACAATCACAACTTCTGGCTGTTCAGCAGGTGCATAGGCTCCAAACCAAGCGTGATTTTGCTTAACACGGGCTTTCCACGCTTCAGCAGTGCCACTCTTACCAGCCACTGGGGGAACTGTTGGCTGCTTCAAAGCTTTACCCGTACCTTCAGCTACTACTTTCCGTAGTCCCTGACGAAGAACACTTATGGTTGTCGGCTTCATATTTAAAGATGCTCGCCAGCTTTTTGCTTCTTCATTGTCTTTAAGCAAATGCGGCTGGACTCGATAGCCACCATTAGCGGGCACAGCAAACATGATGGCGACTTGTAAAGGTGTTGTTTGTAAAGCACCTTGACCAATTGACATATTAATGCTGTCGCCTACAGTCCAAGGTATCTTCCAAGTTTTCTGCTTCCATGTCTCATCTGGCACTAAACCTTTTGCCTCTTCGTTGCCAAACTCAAAGCCAGTTCTTTTACCAAATCCATACTTGCGAGTCCATTCAATTAAAGTTGGCCCGCCGACTCCCCGACCAATTTGATAGAAGAAGGTATCACTACTCCACTGTAATGCTCCGACAAAACCCAATGGTCCGAACCCGGCATGGTTCCATTCACCAAATCGCGTGCCGCCAAAACTCAGGGAACCGTAGGTTTGCAGAACTGTGCTAGGAGAAAATTTACCTGATTCTAGACCGGCTGTGGTGGTAACAATTTTGAAGGTGCTAGCAGGTGGAAAGGCGCTGAGGGCGCGATTCACCAAGGGATGATCGGCACCTTGGACAAATTCCCAATCTTTTTGGGTGAGTTTCTGTTTCGAGAAAATATTTGGGTCAAAGGTGGGATGAGATACCATTGCTAAAACAGCGCCGTTCTTTGGATCGAGTGCCACGATCGCACCATCGCGATCGCCTAAAGCTTTTTCTGCTGCCTTTTGCATATTTAAATCTATGGTCAAGTGCAAATCGTTACCAGGTTTTGCCTGTTTCTCACCCAAAACCCGGAGCGGGCGACCTGCACCATCCACTTCTACCTGCTGACCGCCCCATTCGCCCCGCAGAGTTTTCTCATAAGCTTTTTCAACTCCCATTTGACCAATTACATCACCCAATCTGTAGCCTTCCTGCTTCTTTTCTTTTAACTGACCGCCGGTCAGTTCTCGCGTATAACCTAATACATGAGCTAATTCCTTGGCGTGGGGGTAGTAACGAACGGCTTCTGTATGGATTTCTACGTCTTTAAGTTCAGTTTGATACTCTTTCAATGCTGTGATCTGCGCTTCATTCAAGTCACGAGCAATTCGGATGAGTGAAGAAGAGTTAGCACCTGCCTCTTCTAGTTTCTTTTCCATCTCTTCTTGGGGAACGTCGAGAATTTGAGATAGACGCGCTCCTACTAATGACCACGCTGGCTTGGTATGTGCCATCGGCCACAAATATACTGAGCGAGGATAACGAGTACTGGCTAAAAGTTTGCCGTTGCGGTCAAAGATATTCCCCCGTTCTGGTTGTTTGGGAATCATCCGAATTCGATTTGACTCGGCTCGTTTTCGGTGGCTTGCTCCTTCAGTAATTTGCAAATATGCCAAGCGAATGCTGATTCCTGTCAGCATCAATAGAGTAAATATAATTAAAAATATCGGCTGGAAACTTTGTCCAACAGTACGTGTATTTTTTTGTCCGCCAAGTGGAGATGGTTTCAGGAAAGTCATAAGGCAAAGAGGATTTCAAAATTAAGATTATCTGTAAATAACTCTGCTAAATTCTTAGCAGGTATTTAAGGGCAAACTAATTGGCAGTAATTAATTGTTTTCAATTGATACCATAAGCTCATCTCTTCTATTGCATCGCCCAAAGGCTTTTTGAATTTTAAACTTTGCACACTACTGGTCTATCGCATTAATTTTGATGAGTTTGTAGTAAGCACTTCAGTGCTTAAAAATCCAGGACAAAAGTCCTTAATACGAACTTTTTTACCCATCAAAACTAATGGGATAGACTAGAAACTCTTACGCTGTATACCTGTTTGACGTTTGACTTTTGCCTTGCGGTATTAGTCTCCAGTGCTATGTCCTGAACTTTGAGTTTTAGCTTCTGATGGGTCAGGCTGAGGTTTTTGATACTTACCTGGATACTTGTGCTGAAAATAAGCTTCTAGTACTTGTAAAACCATCGGACCGCAAATAGTACCGCCATGTTCGCCAGTATTTTCCCCAAAGGCCACAACCACAATTTCTGGCTTATTACTGGGCGCATAAGCACCAAACCAAGTATGATTTGGGCGACCAACACCAGCTTCAGCTGTGCCACTCTTCCCAGAGGCTGGGGCAATTGTCGGCACGTCCAAGCGCTTACCAGTGCCTTCACTCACTACCTTCCGCAGTCCGTCGCGCAGAACTTTGATAGTTGTTGGCTTCATATTTAAGGATTCTCGCCAAGTTTTTGCTTCTTCGTTATCTTTAAGCAAATGCGGCTGAACTCGATACCCACCATTAGCAGGAACAGAAAACATAATCGCCGATTGCAGAGGTGTCACTTGCAAAGCGCCTTGACCAATTGACATATTAATGGTGTCACCAACAGTCCAAGGCGTTTTCAAAACTTTCCGCTTCCATGTTTCATCTGGAACCAAGCCTACTGATTCTTCATCCCGAAATTCAATACCAGTTCTTTGACCAAACCCGTATTTGCGACTCCATTTAATTAAAGTTGGGCCGCCGACTTTTCTGCCAACTTGATAGAAGAAAGTATCACTACTCATAGCGATCGCTCTGGGAAATCCCAATGGCCCGAATCCGGCGTGGTTCCACTCACCAAATGTCACCCCACCCACGGTAAGGGAACCAAAGGTTTGTAGTATTGAGTCAGGAGAAAATTCACCTGATTCCAGTCCAGCTGTCGTAGTCACAACTTTAAAAGTACTGGCAGGCGGAAAGGCACTTAGAGCGCGATTCACCAAGGGATGATCTTTACCTTGGACACTTTCCCAATCTTTTTGAGAGAGTTTTTGTTTGGAAAAGATATTTGGGTCAAAGGTGGGGTAAGATACCAACGCTAAAACAGCACCATTGTTTGGATCGAGTGCTGCGATCGCACCTCGATGATTTCCCAAAGCTTTTTCGGCCGCCTTTTGCACATCTAAATCTATGGTTAGGTGCAAATCATTACCAGCTTTTGCCTGTTTCTCCCCTATAACCCGGATTGGTCTACCCGCACCATCCACTTCCACTTGCTGACCGCCCCATTCGCCCCGTAGAGCTTTCTCATAAGCCTTTTCCACGCCCATCTGACCGATGACATCTCCCAGTCGATAGCCTAACTCCTTCTTGCCCTTTAACTGGTCGGCGGTCAACTCACGTGTATAACCTAATACGTGTGCTAATTGCTTGCCGTGGGGATAATAACGTACAGAATCTGTATTGATTTCCACTTCTGGGAGTTCATTTTTATACTCCTTTAATGCCGTAATTTCTGCTTCATTTAAATCACGAGCAACCCGGATGAGTGAAGAAGAATTAGCACCTGCTTGTTCTAATTTCTTTTCCATCTCATCTTGGGGAATATTAAGAATTTGCGCCAGACGCGGGCCGACTACTGACCAGGAAGGTTTAGTATGTGCCATCGGCCATAAGTATACTGAGCTAGGATAGCGAGTACTGGCTAAAAGTTTGCCATTCCGGTCAAAAATATTGCCTCGTTCTGGTTGTTTGAGAATCATCCGAATTCGGTTCGCTTCGGCTCGTTCCCGGAGTTTTGGCCCTTCAACAATTTGCAAATAGGCTAAACGAGCCTCAATGCCACTGGTCATTAATAGGGTAAATACGATTAAAAATATTGATTGGAAACCACGTCCAACTGTACGTGTATCTTTTTTGCTGCCAAGTGATGGGAATAAAGACATAAGTATCAATTCAAAATGAATAAACGCAATTCTAGCCAGCCTTTTAGCAATTGCTAATATGCAATTTTAAGGTGTGTTAACTTAATCACAGAATATCCAGTAATAAATTTGGTATATAAAACTACTATGAGTTATATTCCACTTACTGGGTATGAAAGAATCGGGCAAGTATATTCTTGAACAATTGTTTTTGGCGGATACAATAAACCAAAGTGTCAAGTATAGTCTGCCCAAAAGACTAGAGCAATTGACAAAATAACGTAATATCGCGGCATTCTACTGAGGATTATGGCTCAAACTGTCATGCACAATCAGAGGGGGATAACAAGTTTTCAGCCACTTGATGTTGAACTGCGTAACGTGTTCAAGTTTTTTAACCAAGAACCAGCAGTAAATGGAATTGATTTGGATGTCAGACAAGGAGAATTTTTTAGTATTTTAGGCCCCTCCGGTTGTGGTAAAACAACAACACTGCGCTTAATTGCTGGGTTTGAAATTGCTGACGCTGGTAAGGTGTTTATTCAGGGTCAGTCCATGACTAATGTGCCCCCTTACCGCCGACCCGTCAATACTGTATTTCAAAGTTACGCTTTATTTAACCACCTGAATGTCTGGAATAACATCGCCTTTGGACTGCGGTTAAAAAAAATACCCAAATCGAAAATTGAAGCTAGAGTCCAAGAAGCTTTAAAACTCGTGAAAATGGAAAGTTTGCGATCGCGCTTTCCCAATCAACTTTCTGGTGGTCAACAGCAGCGAGTAGCTTTAGCAAGGGCTTTAGTCAACCATCCCACCGTCGTCCTACTGGATGAACCTTTAGGGGCATTAGATTTAAAACTACGTAAAGAAATGCAGGTTGAGTTATCAAATTTACACAAAGACTTGGGGTTAACCTTTGTGATGGTGACACACGACCAAGAAGAAGCATTGTCTTTGAGCGATCGCATTGCCGTGATGAATCAAGGCAAAATTGAACAAGTTGGCACTCCCAGCCAAATTTACGAACGTCCTTGTACATCCTTTGTTGCTGATTTTATTGGTGATACTAATTTATTCAGTGGTGAAATCGTCGCGGTAGACTCCTCTAATATTAAAATTTCCACAAAAATGGGGCTATCAATTGTTATTAGCCGCGCTGAAGATACACCAACTGAATTATCACAAGCTGTAGTAGTGAGTGTGCGTCCAGAAAAAATACAGCTTTCGCTTTATCCACCTAATTTGCCAGCTAACTGCTTTGAAGGACGGCTTGTCAATGTGATGTATTTGGGCACACACGTTAATTATGTTATGGAATTAACAAATGGCATTAGCATTAATGTGTTGCAACCTAATACTTTTGGCACTTTACCAGACCGCGACACACTTATTTACGCCTGGTGGGCAGAAACTGATTGTTTAGCTATTAGTCAATAGTTAATGATATAAAGCGGTGGCCAACCAGTACCGCAAAGCGGAAGTCAAAAGTCAACTGATTTTGGATTTTAAATTTTGGATTTTGGATTGACGATTTGTTCCGCCCATTTTCTTGCGGGGCATGAACCGCAACTTTTCTAAAATCTAAAATCTAAAATTGCCACGGTCAAAAGTCACGCATAATTTTATTCCGAGCTTATTGCACCATTTGAATCGTATGTTTATTTCCGCGCCCGCTGTACTAGTAAAACTTTGTGGTTAAAAAGTAAGCAGATAATTCTGATAAATGAATTTAGAGGCTGACAACCATTATTTATTTTCTTTCTTTCTTTCTTTTGCCTTGTTTGGTCAATGCTGAATTGGAATTGTAATTACAAACTCTGTTCCTGCTGCTGGTGTTGAATGACATTCCAGTTTGCCGCCATGTGTTTCTGTGATGATTTGATAACTGATAAACATTCCCATACCTGTTCCCTTACCTACAGGCTTGTTGGTGAAAAACGGATTAAAAACTTGTTTTTGAATCTGTTCTGACATACCTATGCCATTATCAGCGATCGCAATTTTTACCCAACCGGAATCTATCACTGAGGTACGAATGGCAATCGTGGGAGTTAACAACCCAGATGTTAAATTGTCTATTCTTAATTGTGCATTCTCAATTGTCCATTCTTCTAAAGCATCAATGGCATTTGCCAATATATTCATAAACACCTGATTAAGTTCTCCGCTATAGCATTCCACTAAAGGTAATGTGCCGTAATCTTTGATGACTTGAATGGCTGGAAGCTTTGTTGTTTCTTGGAAGCGATGTTGCAATACCATTAGAGTACTGTCGATGCTTTCGTGAATATCCACTGCTTTAAACTCGGCTTCATCTATGCGTGAGAAGGTTCGTAACGACAGCACAATCTGACGGATGCGCTGAGTGCCAACTTTCATCGAACTCAATATTCTTGGTACATCTTCCTGGATATACTCTAGATCGATTTCCTCACATAAAGCCTGAAATTCCAACTTATTACCAGATAGCTGCTGATATAGGTTAATTATTCCCAACAGGTCTTGAGTATATTCCTCAAGATGGCTGAGATTACCGTGAATAAAATTAACGGGGTTGTTGATTTCGTGGGCAACTCCAGCCACAAGTTGACCCAAACTAGACATTTTTTCTGCTTGAATCATTTGTGCTTGAGTTTGTCTGAGTTCTTGAAGAGTTTGTGCTAAATTTTCTGTTTGTTGTCGCAATTGGTCTTCCATCTGTTTGCGCTCACTAATATCCCTGGCGACACAAACAACGGTGTTTTCGGTCATACTGGCAATATTCGCCTCAAACCAAACCTCTTGCTCACCTATAGGCAAGCTATATTCTACCTTCACAGTTTTTTTAGTTAAGAGTGCTTGTTGAATAGAGTTGAGAAAATAGTCGGCACAAGCAGAGGGTAAAACCTCATGTATTTTTCTGCCCAGCAGTTCCGCAGGAGGTTGGTAGAGTAAGGGCGCACCACTAGGAGCGATTTTGAGGTATCGTCCTTCGGCATCTAAGACAAGAATTACATCCTGCATAGCATTGAACAACGCAAGTAATTCTGCTTGCGAGGCTTTGATTAATTCTTCAGCTTGTTTGCGACTACTGATATCACTAATAGCGCCATGAAGACCAATAATTTCACCGCCTGAGTCGAAAATTGGCGAAGCCACTGACCTCATCCAGCACCAACTTCCATCCTTTTTTCGGTGGCGAAATTCTATTGCGATCTGCTGCCCCTTGGTTTCCACCATTTCTTGGATTTTTCTCTGGGCTAGAGGGAAATCATCAGGATGAAGCAATGGCGCAAAGGGTTGACCAAGTAGGTCTGAAGGTTCCCATCCTAAAACATTTTTATACTGTGGTGAGACATAAGTAAAAAGACCTTGCAATGACATAGAAAAAATTAGGTCGCTGATATTTTCTACGAGTTGGCGATACTTAGCTTCACTCTCAGCCAAAGCAGTTGCCGCCGCTTGGTGATGCCGTCCACGAATTTTATTTGCTGATTCTACAAAGGTAGAATTATCTGCCAACTTCGACTGTAATTCTATCAGTTGTAAATCCTGTGGGACTTCATCAATAATTGATTCCCAAATTTGATGTTTTTCGGCTACCAGCGTAGTTGAATAAAGGTCTTGCAATGCTTCTAGTTGTTGCATTAATTGGGCATTTTGCTGACGTAAAAGCAATATTTCTTCATTAATTTTGTTAGTAGACATAATTCAACTCCCATTTGCTTTAATTAGTGCTGTTTGCGGATAGCTAAGGTTGAGCGAGTCCTGCCTGACTCAGGACTTACGCAAAAATGGCTCAAAAGCTTAATTTATCGAACAGAATTCTTCTTCAACGAACCGCTAAGACGCCTTTCCTACGTGAATGCTACGTACCCATGAGCAAGTAGGGTGACAAAATCTTCTTAGCTAAAGTTGGTCTACTCAGCACTGTTTATTGCCGCACTGGAATTGCGATCGCAAACTCTGTACCTTTTCCTGGGGAGGAGTTGCAGTGTATTGAACCCCCGTGTTTTTCCACAACAATTTGACGGGCGATCGCTAATCCTAAACCCGTTCCTTTTCCCACAGATTTCGTCGTAAACAAATGGTCAAATATCTTTTGCTTGACTGCTTCATTCATGCCATTAGCATTATCAGCAATCGTTATTGTAACCCGATCGTCTTTCAATGAGGTTTGAATTGTAATCTTGTTAGTGTTTTCTTGGATTTCTGCAAAACTCCGCCCAGCATTCGACTCATCTAAGGCATCAATGGCATTAGCTAAGA
This sequence comes from Nostoc punctiforme NIES-2108, assembly GCA_003326195.1. Taxonomy (GTDB): domain Bacteria; phylum Cyanobacteriota; class Cyanobacteriia; order Cyanobacteriales; family Nostocaceae; genus Nostoc; species Nostoc punctiforme_A. Next base: position 280,753 of record LXQE01000107.1, on the reverse strand, counting down.
TATTCATAAACACCTGGTTTAATTGTCCAGGAAAACATTCAACTTGAGGCAAACTGCCATAATTGGTTATTACTTCAATTGCTGGACGTAGCTCATTGGCTTTGAGGCGATGTTTAAGAATTAAAATTGTACTTTCAATCCCTTCATGAATTTTAAATGGCACTTTGTAATCTTTATCAGCACGGGAGAAAGTTCTTAAACTAGTACTGATATTTTTCAGGCGATCGCACGCCATCACCATTGAATCTATTGCCTTGGGTAAATCTTCTAAACTATAATCTAAGTCAATTTCTTCTGCATGGTCAATAATTTCAGCACCCGGATTAGGTAAACTTTCTTGATAAAGTTTCAAGTGTTGCACAACATCAGCAATAGTAGGTTTAGCTTGTTTGAGACTTGCAGCAATAAAGCCCAAAGGATTATTCATTTCATGGGCTACCCCAGCAACTAAATTGCCTAGTGCTGACATTTTCTCACTTTGAACAATTTGTAATTGGGCTTGTTGTAAATCTTCTAAAGCTGTTCCGAGTGCTTGAGATTTTTCTGTCACCGCTGATTCAGCTTGTTTGCGATCGCTAATATTAATAGTTGTCCCCACTACGCGATAAACTTTGCCCATCTCATCTTTTAATGGACTGAGTGTGGTTAACCACCAAATTCTCTGGTGATTAAATGTTAGACATTCTTCATAGGTAACGGGTATTCCGGTCTGAAAACAATGCAAATATTTTTGCTCGACTGCTGCACCTTCGTCAGGAGCCATTACTTCTTGCGGAGTTTTACCCAGCACTTGAGAAGCAGGTATACCAACCGCTAATTCGCAAGATTTACTCCATCCTGTGTACTCAAACCTACCATTATCTCGAATATCAGTCACAAAGATTAGACAGCCAACACCTTCGTAAATACTGCTTAGGAACTTTCCTCGCTCCTGGAGATGATTATATAATTGGGCATTTTCCAAAGAAATCGCAGCTTGAGTGCAGAGGAAATTTATAATAGAAAGGCGATCGCTAGTAAATACCCCTTGCGTCAGTTTATTTTCTAGGTAAAGAATCCCTACCAAACGCCCTTGATTAAGAATCGGGGTACATAATACACTTTGGGGTTGTGTTCGGTGCATATATTCCCCAATCAACCCAATAATATCTGTTTTGCAATTGTCTATAACAACTGTTTGTTGAGTATTTTTGACGTAATTGATAATTTTTACAGGAATATCTTGACAATTGTCGATTGATTGTGGTTCAAAAATAGTTTGGATATCAATCTGGGAATTTGCTCCATGATTGATAAAAGTAATTGCCCTAACTTGCCAAGTATTATCTTGGGGAAGAATTAGTACAACTTTTTTGGCACCAGAGTTTTCTAGAATAATTTGGCTCAAGCTGACAATGAGTTGATCTAATTCCAGAGAACTGGAGATAGCTTGAGCGGCTTTGAGGACAGAGGTAAAATCTAATGTCTGGGAAATACTAGTGCTGCCAGTGGTAGAAGTGCGAGTAGATGAGGAAGTGCCACGAAAGCTAATAGTTTCTAAGGTATTGAAGTTGATTCGTTGCTGTTGCAGAATTGATTGGAGTAGTTGGGGATAGCGTTTTTCTAAGTCTTCTATTTTGGCTTTTGCGCCCCAACGAGCGTAACAGTAGTACGCTTCTTGCATATATGCTTGGGCAACTCTTTCTTTACCCCAATCGAGATAAAATTTGGCTACTAGTTTATTGCTAAGTGCTTCTTCTTGGATGTAGCCGTTGGCTTTAGCTAGAGTTATGGCGTGATCGTAATTTTCAAGTGCTTCTGTTTTATTGCCCAACACTCGTTGTTTTTCAGCCTCAACTAAATGCCATTTATGCAAATGATTTGTGGGAGCATTTTGCGCACAACGGTACAGAGTGGTTTGATGGATTTCTACCTGGGCGAGAATTACGGAAAGTTCAATTTCTGGCTGGGTGGAAAATCGGGCTAGGTATGTCAGGGCTGCATAGAAATGGAAAATCGAAATAAAAATCAATCCTGATACCGCAAGTAAATACTTCTCCCCTTCATCAATGTAAGCGATCGCAGCTTTGTAATCACCAAAAGAATAGGCAAGCAACAGTTTGTAGATATACAACTCAGCCATCACCGTGAGTTCATTAGCCTGACGGTGTTTGGGAATCATCACCGTTTCATCGTAGATACTGCCGCTCAAACAATCGGGCTGAATTTGGGTTTCTCTGAAGTTGTGTGCCGCCTGCCGCATAATACTCACATAAGTCTGGGCAGAATGTTGCTTCGCTTGAGTTAAGGCGGCGTTGTAACTTGCTATATCTAATTCCAAATTGCTGAGTTCAGAGCCACTCCAAAAGACCGCATAGCTGTAACAACATACGTTATAGCCAGCGTGTAAAAAATCGCCCGTTTCCATACCAGAGGTAAAACCAGCTTTCAGCAACGGTATCGTTGCCGAGAGAGCTTCTTGGTGATGTTGAATAAAGCCACCAAACAACATGGAAATCGTGGATTTGAATTCCCGCACATTGAACCGATCTAGCAAATTCAATGCCAATTGCCCAAAATCGTAGCCCCCTTCAACCTCTCCTAAAAATGCACATAGCACCATTCCGTGCAGCCCATACCCCACCGTGGAGGCGGGCGTATTCCCAAACTGAAGCGATAGGCTGACCATTGTGGAGCTAATTAGGGGCAATAAACCCGGCATTCCCTGAAAAACGGGTGCAAACAACATTCCTAACAGTTGCATGGCTGCCTGTGCTTGGGGATCGGTCATCATTGGCAGGTCAGCTAGTTCCTCAATTCGTTTGCCTGCGAGTTGACTAGCAAGGACTTGTAAAGCTTTACCAATCTCAGCATTGTTTAGCTCAATGGGTAGTTCAACCCCCAATTGCTTTAAAGCATCTCTGCCAACTGCGATCGCTTCTAATAGTCTGCTCTGGGCTGTCTGGGCAGCAATTTGAATTTCGTAAATTTTAACTTTGTCTAAAATCGTCTGGGCTGATTGCAACACCTGTACTGCTATTTGTTCCATGCCATCAAAGTCAGCATTTAAGTAGGCGGCTTCGGTAGCGGCAACATAGAGACTCAGGGTCAATTCATATTGATCTTGCCAGCAGTTGATTGTAAGTAGCTCAATCCCAGTTTGTAAATAGGCTCTAGCCGCAGCATAAGCAGTAGAATTTTTCGCTTTATATCCTGCGGCTAAGTTAAGTCGAGCCAAGGCTTCTCGCTCGTATGATTGGGCGATCAACTCTTGTCCTAAATTCAAATGTCCAACAATATCAAACAGTTTTTCTTCTTGTTCTATTTGAGAGGAATTTTGTAGAAGTAATTGACCAATTTTGAGATGAGTTGCTTGTTTTTGGTTATCAGGAATTAGAGAATAAGCAGCTTGTTGTACTCTGTCATGTAAAAATTTATATTTGGCTAATTGTTTATTGGTATTCCCAGTTGACAGCGCCAATTGCTCGTGATTTTCTCCCTGATAAAATTTATAAACATCACTAATGGGTAAAATCAACCCTTCTTGTAAAGCTTTCCATAAACTAGCAGCTGTTTCAACTTCTGATGACTCCCAAACAATCGCCAAAGTTGCTAAATCAAATTGATTGCCAATACAAGCGGCTAGCTGCAATACATTTTGAGTTGATTGAGGTAGTCTTTGTAATTGAAATACCATGAATTTGACAACATCGTCTGTCACCGCTTGCTGATTTATTTGGGTGATATCACATTGCCACCCCCCCGTAGCTCCCCCTTGGTAAGGGCTACCGTGTACACACAAATCGGAGTTACTTTGAGATCCGGGTTTTACCCCCCTTAATCCCCCCTTGGAAAGGGGGGAAACAAGAAAATCTAGTTCCCTCCCCTTTCCAAGGGGAGGGTTAGGGTGGGGTAATTCGATAACTTGTGTGTCCACCCTAGCTTGGTAAGGGAGGTTTGGGGGGGTGAATTCAATTAATCCATCTTGGTGTAATGCCTTGAGAAACTGTATAGCAAAAAACGGATTACCTTGAGTTTTCTGAAATACCAATTGAGAAACAGGTAATGCCGAATCTTTTGTAGATTTAAGTGTGTCAGCCACTAATTGATTCACTTGCGATTGACTCAGAGGCGCTAAAGTAATCGTATTAATTGTGGCTGCTGTTTTTTGGATATCATTCAAAGTCAACATTAATGGATGTGCTGAATTGACTTCGTTATCACGATAAGCACCAATTACAAAAAGATGTTTTGTATCAGCCATTAATAACTGTATTAACATCAACGATGCTGAATCTGCCCATTGTAAATCATCTAAAAACATCACTAATGGATGTTTTTCACTGGTAAAGACTTGGGTAAATTTCTGAAATAATAAATTAAACCGATTTTGAGCAGCAGTTCCTGATAATTCTGTAACAGGTGGTTGCTGACCAATAATTCTTGATAATTCGGGGATGACTTCAATAATTACCTGTCCATTCTCACCTACAGCCGCTAAGATATTGGTTTTAAATTGCTGGATTTGAGCATCGCTTTCGGTTAACAATTGCCCCATTAAATCGCGGAAGGCTTGCACAAAAGCACTAAAGGGAATATTTCGTTGAAATTGGTCATATTTCCCTTTGATAAAATAACCGCGCTTTTTGACAATTGGTTTATGAACTTCGTTAACTACAACGGTTTTACCAATACCCGAAAAACCAGCCACCAGCATCATTTCTGTCGCGCCTGTACTAACGCGCTCAAATGCTTGCAGCAGAGTTTCTACTTCTGTTTCTCGTCCATAAAGTTTATCAGGGATAATAAAGCGATCGCACACATCCCGTTGGGCAATTGGGAAATGCTTAATTTCACCAGTTTCTTGGAGTTGAGATAAACAAGTTTCTAAATCAAATTTCAACCCTAATGCACTCTGATAGCGGTCTTCAGCATTTTTTGCCATCAATTTCATTACGATGTCACAGAGAACTTGAGGAATCTCTTCTCTATCGCCTAACATTGTTGGAAGTTTTGCTAGATGACAATGTACCAACTCCATCGCGTCGTTTGAATAGAAGGGTAACTCACCCGTCAGTAGTTCGTAAAAAGTGACACCTAAGGAATAGAAATCAGTCCGGTAGTCAATCCCCCGATTCATTCTTCCTGTTTGTTCAGGAGAAATATAACCAAGTGTCCCTTCCAAGACATTGGGATTCATCAGTGTTTGAGTTTCCCGTGGTAGTAGGGATGCAATACTAAAGTCAATTAATTTAACTTGTTTGGTTTCTGGATTAATTAAAACATTGGCGGGTTTGATATCTTTATGAATAATTCGATCGCGATACAATATATCTAAGGTGTTGCACAGTGCGATCGCTATTTCTAAAAACTCCATTAAAGATTCTAAGTTTCGCCCAACCTTCCACTCCCCACTCCTTAATCCCCAATCCTTGAGAGAAATCCCCCCAAAATCTTCCATTACCAACGCATAACCATTTTGATACGGTTCTAGGTTATAGGTTTGGATGATGAGAGGTGAGTTAAGATTTTTAGCTATGGTGTACTGATTACGAAACGACAAGAGTTCGCTGAAACTCGGATAAGAATTTTTCAGCAGTTTAATCACTACAGGTAATGAGTCAGTCTCTCGATACCCTCGATAAACGATGGTTCTAGAACCATTGTAGAGTTCTTCGCTAACCTTATATCCGGGAATATGGACTCTCGTACTAACCATACTACTAAATTTTTAACACTTCCAGATATAGTGTTCCCAGATATATAGCGAACCCGTCGATCCAGGATTTTAAATTTTGAGGATTTAGCAACCACAGGTTAGCCAGAAAAATCAGATAATATCGAACTCTCTGAAACTGGGAGCGAAAGTTTTGCCAATGAGACATTTGGATGATTCCTCCTTACAGTTATGAATCCAAAACTCCTGTCACAGTTTTAACTGGTAAGGTAAGGACAAACTCGGTGATTTTTGCTAGTACAGAAGTGCAGTTTAGCTTGCCACACTGAGTTTTCTTGATAATTTGACGATCGCTTTGTTGATTTTTATACTTAAATTTGATGAAAAAGCGTCCCTAAAACTAGCTGGCAGCAGTAACTTATTAACAGTTGCATAAGTAGATACACTTAAGGTAATCTTTAAACTACCTATGGGCACTCCAATTAAAGGCATATTTAGAATTAATCGACAACAATACAAAAGATGATTAACTATTAACTTAATGACTAACAGACGCCAATTTTTAACAGGGGTGGCAGCGCTTTCTAGCTTATCTTTAGCTGGTTGTGGCTGGAGGCTGGCTCAAGTACGCGCTAATTCTAATACAAATAGTCAGCGTGACCAACTTTATATCTTTACTTGGACACAATATACTGACAACCAATTACTGAAAACTTTTAGCGCCCAAACTGGCATGAAAGTGCTAGCAGATGTGTATGATTCCAATGATGTCATGCTGGCTAAATTGCAAGCTGGAGGCGGTGGCACTTACAGCATCATCAACCCTTCTGATTATATGGTGCAAAAGATGGTAGACAAAGGCTTGTTAACAGAAATAAATCACGATCGCTTAATCGGTCTAGAGAATTTATTTCCCCGGTTTCAAGATCCTAGTTATGACCCCAATAACCGCTACAGTATCCCTTTTAACTGGGGGACAACAGGTTTACTTTACAATTCCGAAAAAATCAAAGATGCACCACAAGACTGGGATTACCTTTGGCAAAATCAAGAGCAACTTAATCAGCGAATGACCTTGCTCAATGATGTTCGAGAAGTGATGGGTGCAACCTTACGAATGCTCGGTTATTCTTACAACTCAAAAAATGAACAAGAAATCAAACAAGCTTATGAAAAATTGAAGATGCTAAAACCTGCGATCGCCCGTTTTGACACCGACGCTTGGCAAAATCAAATTCTGGCCGGAGATTTACTACTGGCAATGTGTTATTCAGCAGATGCAGTCAAAATCTCTCAAGAAAATCCTAAACTCAAATATGTGATTCCTCGCAGTGGTTCTTCATTATGGACAGACACTATTGTAATTCCCAAAACAGCCCCCAACCAAGCTGGAGCTTATGCTTGGATTAACATGATTTTGCAACCAGAAATAGCAGCCCAAATCACTCAACGTCTAAATATTTCTACGCCGAATAATGCCGGATTTGAGCAATTGCCAAAAACAATCCAAAACAACACTAATTTGTTTCCTCCAGAGTCACTATTAAAAAATTGTGAACGTGTTACACCTGTAGGAGAATTTGAAGAGGTTTACGATCGTTATTGGACTCAATTAACTAGCAGTTAAAATAGTTAGGAGTTAGGAGTGATTAATTTGGAAAAAAATGATATTTCTAAAATAGAAGAATTGCAGCACCCCATTAGAAATTGGCTGCAACCCTTGGTATTGCTTGCACCATCTGGGATTTGGTTATTACTTTTGTTGGTGCTGCCAACTTTGATAATTTTCGAGTTAAGTTTAGTTGCAGACATCCGACCGGGAGATTTGGTCAATCCCAACGGATTCAAAAACTACATCCGAATATTTGACTCCCTTTATGTGCAAGTAATTGGGCGATCGCTATTTTTTGCCTTTGGCACTACGATAATTTGTTTAATTTTGGGCTTTCCCGTCGCCTATTGGATTGCTCAGATAGCGCCGCAGCGTTGGCGAAATTTGCTGCTATTAGCCTTTGTTCTACCTTTGTGGACTTCTTCATTACTCCGTTCTTACGCTTGGATTACAATTCTTCGTCCGACTGGTCTATTGAATAGCTTATTCAGCAATTTAGGCTTGCCTACTTGGGAATTACTCAACAATAGTCAAGCTGTATTGATTGGCATGAGTTACAGCTTATTACCCTATATGGTTTTGATTTTATATGCTTCTCTGGAAAAGCTAGACAAGCGGTTGCTAGAAGCCGCGGCTGATTTAGGTGCAAATCCGGTAGAAACTTTTTTCCAAGTAACCGTACCGCAAATTTTTCCGGGAATTGCAGCTGCTTCCATGCTTGTATTCATTACAGGTATAGGGGATTTTGTCGATCCAGAATTACTCGGTGGTGCCTCTAGTATGACGGCGGCGCGGTTAGTTTATAATCAGTTTCTCGGAGCAACCCAAAATTGGGGATTTGGTTCAGCCTTGAGTATGACGTTAATTTTGCTTGTTAGTATTGCGATCGCACTTTTAATTAAGTTTGGGGAAGGTACATCCAAACGCTAAACTTTGGGTCACTCATTTATAATAAAGGCATCAAACGCCAGCGAGACAACGGTTATGCTCTCACCCGATCTCAAAAATGCGTTACCAACTACTGACGAACTTCTCTGTTCAGACGATACCCCAGTGGATAACGAAGACCAAAACTTTTTGCCCAACATTTTACTCTTCTTACTCAACTCCATTTGGGCAAATCGTATGGATTGGTACTTCGGAGTAGATATGGGAGTTTATCACACCACAGGAGTAAATCCCAGAGTACCTGTAGTCCCAGATGCTTTTTTAAGCCTGGGAGTAGAACGGAAAAAGGGTGGTAAATCACGCAAAAGTTACGCGGTTTGGGAAGAAAATGGGATAGTTCCAATATTCACATTAGAAATGGTATCCCATACCCCAGGAGGTGAATACGACGAAAAGCTAGATATATATAGAAAACTCGGTGTATTGTACTACGTAATTTATAACCCTGAGTTTTGGCGACGCGACCAACATCAACCCTTTGAAGTGTATAAGTTGATCGATGGAAACTACCAATTACAAATAGGTGAACCCTATTTAATGCCAGAGGTGGGTTTAGGTATAGGGCGACACCAAGCTGTAATTGGCGGGATACAACAGGAATTTTTATGTTGGTATGACGAGCAAGGAAAGCGTTATTTGACAGATGCAGAACAAGCACAACAAGAGCGATCGCGGGCTGAACAAGAACGGCAAAGGGCTGAACAATTAGCCGAGTATTTACGTTCTCTAGGTGTAGATCCAAATAATCTACCTGATAATTCGTAATTCGTAATGACGCTCTCTACGAGACGCTGCGCGTAGCTTGCTTCTTTGTAAGAGTACGCGGACTCGCTAACGTAATTCGTAATTACAAATTATCAATTATTTTTCACCGAGACTAAATTATCTAAATCATCTGTATTATTGTTAATTAACTCATTAATTTTAGAGATAAACTCATGCTCTAAAAAAGGCTTAGTCAAGTAAGCTTTTGCACCCAATTCTTGGGCAAGCTGGCGATGTTTTTCAGCGCTGCGAGAAGTAAGAATCATTACAGGTATTTTTGCTAAGTTGGTGTATTGACGGAAATTGCTCAACAACTCAAAACCATTCATTCGTGGCATCTCTAAATCGGAGACAACAACTTGAATTTCTGGATGTAAGTGCAACTTTTCTAGAGCTTCTATACCATTTTGAGCTTGTATGACTTGATAGCCAGATTTTTGGAGAGTCAGAGAGAGAGTTTGTCGGAGACTAATTGCATCATCTACTACTAAAACAACCTTTGGTGATTTATAATCTGGCTCTTGAGAATAACTGGGTTGGGTTTCGATAGTTGTTGTGGAAGTCGATGCCGCAAGTAATGGTGTAGATGAAAAAGTATGCCCTGATATCTGCAAGGTTTTTTTATTTGACGAAGAAGCTACTGGTAGCACCCTGATATCAAGTGTTGTTTGTTGGATTTCGCTAGATTTTACCAGCAACAAAGCATCAATTACTAAGATGAGATTACCATTAGCTAAACTACTACAACCATAAATGTATTTTGGCGGTGCGATCGCATTTCCTAAAGGTCTGATTACCAGTTCTTGTTCACCAATTATTTGGTCAACTTCTAAAGCAACTTTTCCCTGATTTCGCTGTAGCAAAATCACCGGATTTTTCGCTACACTTGCGTCGTGAGCATTTGATGTGTTGTATGGAGCCTCAGTGTTAAAGAATGAACCATTATAATTAATCAACTTTGAAAGTTGACGAAGGTTAACCATAGTCTCATCATTGTCTATATTCCAATGTAAGACTTTTTTCCCTTCAATTTCTTTAATCTGTTGCTCAGAGGGAATCAATATTTTTTCGATACTGTCCAACATCAAACCATAAACAACACCTTTGGCTTGAACTAGCATTAACTTTTCTGTAGTCATAGAAAAAGGAATTTTGAGTATAAATATTGTTCCTTGATTGGGCAAGGATTGAACTGAAATCGAGCCGTTTAGTGCGTGCATTTGAGTACGCACAATGTCTAAACCCATACCGCGCCCAGAAATTTCACTTACTTTAGTAGCAGTAGTAAATCCAGGCGAAAATATCAAATCTAAAAGTTCAGGTTCCGCCAGATTGAAAGCAGAGCTTCTAGTTTGTTCTTCAGTTTGTATGGGATAAAGTTCAGTAGCTTTTCTGCGAATTCTATCTAGATTCAATCCCTGACCATCATCTCGAACTTCGATAACAGTTTGGCTACCCTGATGATAAGCACAGATTTCGATTAAACCTTCTTCTGGTTTACCAAGCTCTCGGCGAACTTGCGGAGCTTCAATACCGTGGTCAAAAGCATTACGCACTAAGTGTAACAAGGGATCGTAGAGTTTTTCTGCGATCGCTTTATCTACCAGTACTTCACTACCAGTAAGTTTCAATTCTACAAGTTTGGCATGAACATTCCCCAACTTATTTACCATGTGGGGGAAACGATTCAGAATATTACCCAAAGGCGCCATTCGTGCTTCGACTAAGCTATCTATAATATTAAGAGTTAAATTCTCTTGCTTATCACTAATTTGCATAGCTTGTGTCAGAAGCAAGTCAAGAGACTCTGTGGTTTCTTGTAGTTGCAATGTCTCTTCTATTGCTTCATGCAATGTCATGTGAAATTCTGTATATACATCCATTTCTAGAGAGTCAAAATCCAATGCAAAACTTTGCGTTTGTTGTGAGTCAATATTTTGTATTTGTAAAGGTAGATCGCGTAAATCATTTAAAGTTGTTTGGTGTCTAGTAATTTGCTGTACGAGTTGCTCAATTATTTCTTTGACTTGTTCATCTTGTAAACTACGCCGTTTTTGGTAAATCAGTAATTCTCCTGCTAGATAATTGAGGTGTTGCAGTCTCTCTGTATCTACCCGAATAAATGAAGGTTGGCGAAAGTTTTTAGTTTGAACATACTGTGATTTATCTTCTATTTCTTTATTGATTTGTGTAGCTAGATCAGGGATGACTTCAATAGCTGTTTCCGAAACGTCTACAAATACCTGTTCACTAACAGTTAATGAATCCAGCTTTTCTAAATAATTATCAATCTGGGTTGTCACGACTTCAACAGCAAGGTTTTGTCTAGCTTCTTCACCCCATATTGCTTCTAGTAGGTTATCAGTTGATTGAGAAGATATAATCTCTTGAATCACTAACAGTTTTTGTAACTTCGGACTATCAAGCCAATTTTTCTCCTCGCTAGTAACAGGAGGGTAACTTTTATATTCTTTTGCTAATTTATAAATTTGGTTTTGTAATGTTTTAATTCCTGAGAGGTAACTATCAGATGCTTTCAAAGAATATTGAAACTTTGCAACTGCAAATAGGATGATTAAGATGATCCCACGCCGATAAATACAAAGACTTTGACTATCTTCTTCGTCTTGAACAAAACTAAGAAAGTCTTGCAGCCAGTTGTTGATATAATTAAGCAGACTTTTTCTTTTTAATCGGGGAACGAGTAAAGTCAAACTGAGTTCTGACTCTGGTATTTGCATCTGGTGATTAAACCAGCCAAAAATGTAGCGAATTACTTTTAAATAAAACTTGGCAGTTGTTGGTTTTACCGATTCGTTTTTTTTGTTATCAGATATAGTAAGAAACTGATAAAACTGTTCTTCATTAAAGATAAATGTGCTGGCAAATGAATCATTTTGTAATTCATCAGATTCATTATTTGCCACTATCGTGAGTTTTCGCAAATCTGAAGAAACTTCTCCACCAGATGTGCGATCGCCTTCTAATACTAATTTTTTTGCTTGTTGTAAATCTGCAAAGGCAATTTCTGCAATTCGCTGTACTTGACTGGGATTTGCTTGCAGCGCTGAGAGAATCGTTTGGGAAATTTCTCCCAATCCAGGTAAATTTAGAGATTCTGCCAAGCCAAGAAATACTTCAGCTTGAGAGTGTAAAAACTCGATAAATTCATCATTGTTTGGCGGATTGTTAATAACATCAGCAATACTATTTAGACGTTGCTCTACTCCTACTTCAAAAACAGATTGCACAATATCAAACCCCAATTCTTCAGAAGTGGGAATATGAGATTCAGCACCAAATGCATCACCCAGCTTTTCTTGCAACTGCGCGAACACTGAAGTCGCTCGGTGAAGCAGTTCTTCGTCATTAACAGTACTACCTATTAATTCAGTATTTAATGCTATACTCAAACACTCATAAGCTTGTAATAGAAGTGTTTGTAATTCTGCATCAACTACCACTTTTGGATTGTATAAAGCCTTAAATACATCTTCTAAAAAATGGGCGATCGTCTTAATTAATTCTAGCCCAACGTTAGCCGCACCACCTTTAAGTGTATGAGTGGCTCGCATTAGATTGTGAATTTTAGCAATGCTATAATCTTCCGACAAGCTAAATAGTTCTTGTTCAATAATGTGGACTAATTCTGGGGCTTCAGCTAGAAAGTAGATGTACCCTTGTTCGCGAATTTCGTTATCTGTAATCATAATTATGGAGTTGGGAATTAGGAGTTGATCGACCAATTGATTTTTCAGTTGTCTTGACTATTGAACTCAAAATCCGAATGATTTCGTCTGCATAGATTAGTTCATTAGTTAAATCAATATTTACTCGTTTGGACTGTTGTAGTAGACGTAGCCAATATTTGGTTTCCCTAGCTTATTTGTATGCAATATACATTTTTGCCAACAAATCTTTTCTACTCTGAACACCGCTAGCCTCTTCAACATTCGCGCCAATACTTGTCCTACTTCGTAGTAATTGCTTAGAAAGCCATATTCACGTTGCTCTTGTAGTTCGATGTATAGGTGAATAATTTCTAAAGCAAATTTAAAACTCTTCTGTTGAATAACACTCTTTGCCAATTACTCTTCTCCTCTCTTTAACTAAAAAGCTATAAGTAATTAAGGTCAAAGCATTTTACATTTGCCAATAACATAGTGTTTTATATAATTAATGCTTTGACCTAATAACTTCTAACTCCTAACTCCTAACTATTTTTCATTTCACTTTAAACTTACTAGCAGTTGTTAATAGCTCTTGTGCCATTCCTGATAAATCTTGGAACACAGTCGCAATTTCTTGGGATTCAGCAAAAGTTTTATCGGCAATTTCTGCGACATCTTGCATTGATTTAGTTACTGTTACAGATTGCGCCATTTGTTTTTGAGTCGCTGCGGTAATTCGCTCGATTAGCTGACTAATTTCGGCAGTCGCAGAAACGATCGCATTTAAGTTTTGGCGAGTATCGCTAACAAGATTTGTACCTTCTACTACCTGTTGAATACCAGTTTCCATTGCGACTGCAACTTCCCCGGTTTCTGCTTGAATCTCCTGAACTAATTTTTCAATTTCGATGGTTGCTGCTGCTGATTGGCGAGATAAAGAACGGACTTCATCAGCTACAACTGCAAAGCCTTTGCCATATTCACCAGCACGAGTAGCTTCAATCGCTGCATTCAAAGCAAGTACGTTTGTCTGTGTGGCAAAATTACCAATCAAATTCACCACTTTGGAGATTTTTTGCGAGGATTCGCTGAGGCGTTTAATCTTTTTGCTGGTTTGAGCAACGGTTTCACGAATTCCTTGGATGGCTTTTACAGTCAGGTTCATGGCAGTATCGCCAGACTCTACAGTTTTATTGGCTTTTTGCACTGCTAGTTGTACTAATTCAGCATTCGCTACTACAGCTTGAGTAGAGTCCACCATCTGTTGAATGTCATCTAAGGCTGCGGTAATGTCCTCAGATTGTTGTTGTGCCAGATTGGTTAGTCCCGCTAGTGAAGCCTCGCTATTGCTAGAAGTTTGGGCAACTTGTTGAGCAGCTCCTTGTACTTGAACAACAATTTGCCGCAGTGCTTGCAGAGTATTATTGTAAGCATCTGCGATCGTGCCTAGCTCGTCTTCTGTAATCGGTGCGCGTACTGTTAAGTCGCCGTTAAGAGCGGGTCTAAGGGCTTTTAAGAGTTGAATGGATCGTTGTTGCAGTAACTCGTTAGCTGCCTTTTCCCGTGTAGCTGCTTCTGCCAATTTTGCTGACTGCGTTTGTACTTGTTGCAAATATTCGGTGTGTTGTAATGCCAATCCTAATTGGCTGCCAATACGTGCTAACAAAGTGACTTCCGATTCTTCCCAATCACGAGTTCCCGAATTTTGATAAGCTGCTAGCAATCCCCACAATTGTTCCCCAACAAATACAGGAACAATTACATAAGCTTTAGCTTCAAATTGCTCTAAAACTTCAAGGTGACAAGGAGAATGACCTGCCTGATAGATATCATTTACAACTAAATTTTCCCCTTGGACATATCGACCTCCCTGAGTTTCTTGTAAATGGGTATCTTCCCAGAGAGTTTTGATATCGGGGCCTACCAGTTTTACCCAAAGATGACCTGCTGACTCTGCGACAAATTCACCACCCCAGTTCGGGTTGAAACGATACACGGCGACGCGATCGCATCGTAATAATTGTCTTACTTCTTGAGTAGTTGTTTTGAAGATTTCTTCTACATCTAAAGATTGGCGGATGCGGTTACTAATCTTGGTGACAGCTTTCTCTTGTTCTGCTATCTGAGCTAGTTTCTCAGATTTCACCCGTACTAATTCCAAATAATCTATCTGTGATTTAGCTAGGCTAAATTGCAAGCTAGTCTGCACCAAAAAGTTCACTTCCCAGCTTCGCCATTCACGAGAGCTAGAATTTTGATAAGCTGCCAGCAAGCCCCACAATTTATCCCCGAAAAATATCGGAACAATGATGTAAGCTTTGGCTTCAAACTGCTCTAAAATCTCAATATGGCAGAGAGCAAGCCCTATTTCATAGATGTCATTAACGATAAAGTTTTCACCTCTGACATACCTACCTCCCTTAGTTTCTTGCAAGAAAGTATCATCCACAATGGTTTTAATATCAGGGCCTACCAGTTTTGTCCAACCAGTACCCACAGACTCAGCCACAAATTCGCCACCCCAATCAGGGTTAAAACGATAGACAGCGACGCGATCGCATTGCAGTGATTGACGCACTTCTTGAGTGGTTGTTTTGAAGATGCTTTCTACATCTAAAGATTGTCTGATGCGGTTGACTATCTTAGTGAAAACTTTCTCTTGTTCAACTATTTGGGCTAGTTGGTCAGATTTCGTCTGCACTTGTTCCAGATATTCCCCTTGTGATATGGCCACACCAAATTGCAGTCCAATTTGAGTTACAAAGGTTTCTTCCCAAGGTTGCCAATCACGAGGCCCAGAATTTTGGTAAGCTGCCAGCAAACCCCATAATTTTTCTCCAGCAAATATGGGTGCAATGATGTAAGCCTTCATTTCATACTGCTCTAAAATGTCAATGTGACATTGAGCATGGCCCATTTGATAAATGTCATTGACTACAAAACTTTCACCCTTGGCATAACGTCCTCCTTGGGTGTCTTGTAAGTGGCTATCTTCCCAAACCATATAAAAATCAGGGCCGACCATTTTTATCCAGCCATTACCCACTGATTCAGCGACAAACTCACCACTCCAGTCAGGTTTGAACCGATAGACACCGACGCGATCGCATTTTAGTAATTGGCGGATTTCTTGAGTGGTTGTTTGAAAAAGCTTATCGACATTTGATACCCGCAGAATTTTGTCGATGACTTTGGCTACAGATTTTTTTGCTAGTAGCCGCTGTTGCTGTTCTTTTTGGAATTCAAAGCTCTGTAATTTGTAAATTAGTTCTGTTGTAAGTTGAGATAGTAGGCTAATTTCTACTTCTTGCCACTGCCGCGTTGAGTAGCAATTATTGACTACTAGTAAGCCCCACACTTTACCTTCTACTACAATCGGTAAACTCAAACTAGCTTTAATTTGAAATTTATCTAGCAGTTGCTTTTGATAAGGAGTAAGTTGAATCTGATTGATATCGTCAATCACTACAGCTTCTACATAGTCTTGATTGGTATATAAACCAAAAATAATTCCGGGAATATTTTCGCCTAAAGTTGGTGTCCAACCTAATGTTCTTGATTCGGCTAAAACATTACCGGATTCTCGTGAAGTAAACTGATAAATTAAGACGCGATCGCAGCCAATCTTTTCTCTAATTTGTGCTACAGTAATTTTCAGTAATGTATCAATGTCTGGGGCTTGGCGCATGTGAGTTGCGATGTCTTTCAACTGTCGCCGCCAATTTTTAAATTCTTTAGCGATCGCACTTAATAAAGTTATTTCATTACTAGCAATATTTGCTATATGAGCGTTACCATTCTGATTTTCTAATTCCGTGATTAGATGCTCGTTATCATGGCTATTGTTATACAAAAATGTCATTTGATTAACCTCCAAATTGTGATGGGTAATAACTTGATATGTGTTAGGCAAAATTATCTGGTGTTTACTCATTAAAGATTAGGAATTTTTAAACTAATCTACCTAATCTCACCTTACTAACTATTCAATTATGAATTCCCCATACTGGAGATTGAATAATAGTTATGGCATTCAAATTAAAAATTATCTCCTCTGAATCATTAATAAAGTATCCCTGTAAAAAAGGTGATAACTTCGGATAAAATAATTCGGCTGTTGCTGGTTTCAGTTCTTTAGTATCTAGCCATTCAATATCTATAATTTGTTGCACTAATAGTCCCAAATACTTACCCTTATTTTCCAGAACAATCGCCATCATTCTTGAAACTAAATTTGACCCTTGCGAAATAGGAGGATAACCTAACATTGCCTCTAAATCGACTAACCAAAGCATCTCACCGCGCCAATTATAAATGCCCAAGACGCTACTTGGCATCTGAGGAACGCTACATATTTCTGGTAATGATACTTGCAAAACTTCTGTGATGTGTTGTAAAGAAATGACGGCTGTATCACTTACTCCCAAATTAAAACTTAAAAACTTTTCCTGAGTTTCCAAAACTATTTATCCTTTGTCTTTGATTAATTATCTTTAGCCACTATTTGCAGTTATTGGTTATTGTGGGAGAGATTCTATCTAAGAAATAGTGACTTATATTATTTGTTGATTTATGACATTTTTCCTAATTAAGTAATCGTTTTAAAATTACCACTAGCTCGTCTCGGTCAATCGGTTTTGATAAATAACCATCAGCGCCTAACATATTACCCCAAATTTTATCTACATCACTATTTTTTGTAGAGCAAAAAACCACAGGTATATTGCTAGTGTCGGGATTGTTTTTCAGTTCCCGGCAAATTTCAAAGCCACTTTTACCAGGTAAAATTACGTCGAGAAATATTAAGTCTGGTTTGTTTTTATCTATTTTGTCTTGAGCCTCTTCACTGCTAGTGGCGCTAATCACAGAATAACCTGCCTGTTGTAAGTAACGGCTGATTATTTCCCTATCTGTTAAGCCATCTTCAACAACTAAAACAGTATTCATGGTAATTACTCGTTAACTTTTTCTCAAAATGTAAACAAAATATACAAATCCTAAATGATTTCTCAAAAAAGACATGGAAGGGACTAGAGACTAGCCCTAACCCCTTTGCCTTAACTAATATTTCACAAATCAAATAGGACTGCTATAAATACAAAAATTTGTATTTGTCTAATTTTGATTCAATCTTTATTTATCAACCTCAGAAAAAGTACGTAATAAATATAACTTAATGTAATATATTTGAATATAATCTAATTTTGAATTTTGGATTAAATATTTAAAATTACACAATGACTGAGAGCAAGAGAATTTAACGGCGAGAATAAATCTAAAATTCCAAATCAATTGACAACTCTCTGGTTTGATTAATAGAGTAAATATAAAATTGTTTAACCTCAATAATTTAATTTTTACTGAGGTGAAAAAATATATAAATTTTGAGGAATAATTCAGAATCACAAATCGCCTTTAATTCTCCCTAATTACAAACCTCTAAATTAGATTTACTCTTATCGTGGGATACGTTGGATACGCTGTGTGTCGGTAAATATTTACGTATGATACTCATTACCTTATCAGCCACTACAGGTTTAGTGAGAAAATCTGTAGAACCAACTACTTTGGCACGAACTCTATCTAAAAGACCATCACTGCCTGTTAATATAATTATTGGTGTGTTAGAAAAGGTAGATATTCGTCGTAACTGAGTACAAATTTCGTAACCACTAGCAACTGGCATAATCAAATCCAAGAAAATCAGGTCTGGTTTATCCTGAATGAGGGTTGGTAGAGCTTGTACAGCATCTTGAATTTTGACAAACCTCAATCCATTGGAAGTGACAATATCCTCTAACATTTTACATACTTGAGGACTATCATCGACGCAAGCTACTAGTGGAGTAATCCGCTTTTTGGCTTGTGTGGTGGTAGAGTTATTGTTAACTTCAGTAATTCCTAAAGGCAAGTCAGGTACTTCTACCAATTCAATGATTCCTTTAAGGATATAAGGAAGCAATGAACGGGTGAGTGGTAGTACACTCTGCTTCATTTTCATCGCTAAATCTCGCAGAGTGAATTTGCCATTGATTAAATTCACAAAGTTTTTGTAGACAGATGGACTTACCATCTGCTCAAGTTGTTCTGGTCGCCGTAGAATTGGTGCTAAGTCAGGAGAAAAATTTGCTAAACCAGCTTCTGACCAAATTTTCCATGAGTCTTGCATGTGCTTTACAGACATTTCTGCACTCGTGAAGCTCATTGGGGTTTCTAAGATAACTTCTTGGGTGCGATTGCAACTTAGAGAAGCAAAGTTTCCTTGCAAAGCCAGGTCAAATAATAGTTCTGCTATCGTATTCTCCGCAATAGATTGAATCTGTTCCCTCTGAATTTTCTGTTTTTTATAAAATATTTCTATCAGTTTATAGTCCCAGTAATCAATTGATAAGTCTTGCACACGTAACTGCAACTTATCAACATCAATCTGGGGACAATTTTGAGCTATATTTCTACGCCAACGCCGGAAGGGATGAGTTCCTCCTGTTGCCCAAACTATCCGTCCCAGTCGATAGTAAAAAGTCCATTGGCTACCCTTTGAACTCTTAATATTTAATTTGCCATTGTATTGCAACTGAGTACAAGTTTTAAATTCATTTACTAGGTTATTTGAAATAATTTCTTGATGAGGCATAGTTTGTTCCTTTTATTAAAAAGCTAGCCATTAAAAACCGATACTATTAGAGCACGGCGAAAATCCAGCTACCATCTCAATTAACCAGACAAATCTCTTAAGTTACTTGTTAAAGGTAGGCAACAGTTCCGTCAAAGTGTTCTAGCTATATAGCGATGTGAATAAGTGCAAATGCATTTGATATATAGCAGTCTAAATCAAGATTATTAAAAGCGAGGTAGATGTTCAGATGGCAAAACTATTGCTAGTAAATAATTTATTTAGCATAGAGTCTTTATTGGCAGAGTTTACTTTTTTGTTAATATTTATCACTAAAGTAGGTTGTTATCATATACATCATGATGTATTGATATATTATTTTAATAATTTTCATACTGAATTATATCCGTATAAGTTCTGAATTTTTGTTTAAAAAAGATTAGCAGTCTCCAAAGAGTTCTACTTTAGTTATTCACATTGAGCATAGCTGTTAAAAATATTTATTTAAGTTTACTATTCTTAATTATGCTAATTAATATCAGCTTTTATAGGGAATTTTGTTCTTAAAAAAAGGCGTGCTACTAAAATAAGTAGCAGCCAGATTAGAAAGTATTTATCTAGAAATATTTATTCAAGGTAGCTTGTGGTTTTGAAAGCTGACAACAGCTGCTCTGAGATTACTTTGGTGTTCTGAAAGCAGCCGATCGCCTTCATCTTTTTCCAAACCAGTCCAGTGCATCAATAGCGCCAGCTTAACCCATTTACCACTACGTTCTAGTAAAAAACCAGCAGTTTCCCGGCTTAAACCTGTGAGGTCTTGTAGAATTCGCAAAGCGCGATCGCGTAATTTTTGATTTGTTACTGCTACATCGACCATGCGATTGCCATAAACTTTGCCTAGCTTAACCATCACGCTGCTAGAAAGGATATTTAAAGCTAATTTAGTGGCTGTACCAGCTTTCAGACGAGTTGAACCGGCGATTATTTCTGGCCCTGTCAAGAGACGAATGTCAATATCAGCATCAAAGCTAACTTGTTCAGCAGGAACACAAGCGATGAAAATAGTTGTGGCTCCTCGCTGACGAGCAGCATGAAGCGCACCGTGGACATAAGGCGTTGTGCCGCCAGCGGTAATGCCAACTACGACATCTAATTGGGTAACGTGCCGCCCTGCGATCGCAGCCTCACCATCTTCGATACTGTCTTCTAAATCTTCAGAACTGCGTACTAATGCGCCAGCACCACCAGCAAT
Source organism: Nostoc punctiforme NIES-2108 (assembly GCA_003326195.1). Taxonomy (GTDB): domain Bacteria; phylum Cyanobacteriota; class Cyanobacteriia; order Cyanobacteriales; family Nostocaceae; genus Nostoc; species Nostoc punctiforme_A. Next base: position 260,236 of record LXQE01000107.1, on the reverse strand, counting down.
AATCCCCTGTACCAACTCTGGGGGTGTACAAAAAGTAGGTGGACACTCAGCAGCATCTAACACCCCTAATCTGCCACTTGTACCCGCACCAATATAAAATAGGCGTCCTCCGTGGCGCAAACGCTCTGCGGTGCGCTCAATTGCCTCTGCTAACTGAATTTTCGCCGCTGCAACAGCTGCGACGGCCTTTTGGTCTTCGTCATTAAACAACTCTACCAATTCCAGAGAACTGAGCTGGTCTAAGTTCAGACTGTTAGGATTTACCAGTTCAGTTAAAAGATGCCCGCGTTCTTGCAAATTTGTCATTTGTCATTTGTCCTTTGTTCTACCCTATGCCGCCCTTTCTTTGGGCATCTATCTATGTCCGTTGTCATTAGTCAGTTAGCGACCAATGGCTAATGACCCTTCGGGTGACGCTCGTGCCTCGCTAACGCTGCGCTAACGCCAGTTGCTCATGGGGGAAACCCCCTTGGCGCTAGCCTCTCCCTTTGGGAGAAGACCGTACTGGCTCACCAATGACTAATGACTAATGACTACTTACAACAATCCTTCCAATTTGCGACGAATCTTCTCTAATTCAGAATCAGACAATTCTGGTTCTTCTAGCGGCTGTTGATTGAGAGGGAAAGTGTCTTCAACAGTATCCTCCTTCTGGGCATCTTCTTGCCAATCAGTTTTTTCGACGTTAAGTTCTGGGGGAGTTACAACTAAATTGCTGTTTTCTGGGATGATTTCCCATTCATACCCAGCACTTTCGCAAAATTCCTTGATTTCTTCAGCATCGATTGGCTCCGGTGTGGGTGCGGGGAAATCCTGAGCTTCTAACATCAGGGCAAAGCGCGTCGCATCGTCTTCTGACTCGAACATCAGAATTTTATTGCGATCGCCTTCCCGAATCGTGTGAATCCCCTCATTTTCCGTTCGAGCGTTAAAAATTAACACAAAAACACGCATAGGCGTAATCATAACGTTAAACCAATACTTTCAGGTTGTATTTTACTATCTTCTATTAATTTTCTAGTATTTAACCTTTTTTAGTACATTTGAACTACTATTTACATGATTTTTACTCTAGTAATTTTCTCTTAATAATATTCATATACCTATTATTCCTTTATTTCTCTAACTAGTACTCTGAGTCTATCTCACACATTACCACACAAGGATTACAGTTATTTTTGACGCTATGCCCCCTATTCTCGCTTGCTGATATGTTTCATCATTCCCTTACCATTACCCGGTTATAGGGCATTTCTGGCATTAATCAAAGTATCGTGAGAGTCATTATCGCTTGCTATTGAGAATAGTATAAAACTAGTACAAAAATATTATTTTTATATCTAATGTCTGTTATCTCCTGAAAACTCCAAGTAGTACTCTAAGTATTTCCAAAATATGCACAAAAAAAGGACTCTATCTAGAGTCCTTGCTATTAACTAAGCTTTTGAGTTAACTATTCCCCCAACAAATACATCACCTCTTCTAGCTTTTGTTTAGCTATGTAGAGATTGAGAAGCTTTTGCTGTTCCCATGATTGAGGCGGATGAAGTGAACGTCTTTCCATCGTGATTTTGATAAGCGCTGCTTGTTCATCAGTTGGAGAATTCATTTGATCGAGTGCAGCGCCGATATTTTGAAAAGCTTCAAAACTTAACCGTCTTAATCCCCTACCTTCTTGCATCTGGTTAAGTGCGATCGCAGGGAAGGCTATAAGTGAAGTAAGGTAGCTAGTCTTATATCCAGCGTTCCCAGTAGGCTTAAGACCGTAGCGGCGACACAAATCTTTTAACTCCTGGATAGTTTTGATTTCGAGTTCCGTTCGTGTAAACATAGAGTAGCCATTCCTTAAAAGTGGTATCGGTGGGTAACAAGTTTCTCAGGCTTTTGTACCCATCGAATAAACACTCTAATGTTTCGCTTCCAAAAGATTCAAGCTATATTTACATCTCTCAATAATGCCTAATCCTAAAGGAACTCCTGAAAATTTAAAGCCAATTAAGTCAGAACGAGAGGAGCCGCTTACCGAGAAGATGAACTTACGCATGACAAAATCCATGAAAGAGGAAGTACAGCAACAAGACAATCCTCCTGAATTTTGTAGAGAAGCTATTCAAAAAGCACTAGATGAAAAGAAAGGAAGGCAACAGTAATTAGAGCTTTATTTCTAAGATTCTGTCTAAACTACAGATAGTTAAAAAGCAACGTGAAAAAACTAAGTCTAGATTTTGTACTAAGAAGATTCTTATATGGATAACGACAATCAGATAGACAAGAACAATTTTTTCTACCAGCGCTATCGATATCTTGGTAAGTACACGCCTCAGAGTTTTTTATTCAATGCTAATCTTCAAGAATTTTCTCAACGTGTCTGTTATCTCTCTAATCAAGAGACGTTTGGTAAAATGTCTTCAGAGGAGTGCTATGAGGAAATTGAGTTACTCTGGCAGCAGTTAACACAGAGCTTTAAGGCGCTAGGAATTGATCAGAAAGACGTTAATTAATGATTGTCAACAGTGTATACACAATGCTATATTTACTGTGTACGCTGTTGACGACGTGGAGATAGAGATGGGGAAAAAAAGCAAGGAATCGCCTATTGTAAGCTTCCGTGTGCCACATTCTGTTATCGAAAAGTTAATTACAGAAGGCAGATTAAAGCCTAACCATATAAAGTCAGAGTTATCCAACTTAATCAAAAATGACTGGTTAACCTCTGTTGATGCTGGTGTAGAACCGACTGTGAGTGTAAATACTGTTTATGAGCAACTAGCAAAAATAGATAGAGTTCTAGAAATACTTGAGGACAATAAGCCAAATGGCGTTATTGATGACAATGTATACAGTGTTGACAAAATTAGCATCCCTGAAAGCATAGACTCAATCTCGCCAGATAATCAGCTTGTAGAGGTTGCCAACAGTAATGTACATCCCGTACAGGAAATAAATGTTGTTGATGAAAACAGTATTGAGTCATTGAATTTGAAAAGAAATACTTATACGGCGCTTAAAGAGGCACGAGTTAACACAATAGAAGATTTAAAGAAATATGGTGTCACAGGTTTGCAAACGCTGAAAAATCTGGGACATAAATCTGTATCTCAGATAGTTGAAGCATTGCAAAGCCGAGGGATTGAGTTACCAGAGTTACCAGACGCGGAACACACGCCTTCTCTTTGAGCAGTAATTCCGAAAGCTACGCGCTAGGACTTGATCAGGCGTTTTCAATATCGCAGTGTCAAATTCGTTGTAGGCTGTGGATCGCAGGGTCTACAGTCTCTCAATGAAAATCAATCAGCATGGACGCGCAAGGTATGGGTGTTATGTAGTTACTGCCACCAAAAATAAAATTACAGTTTTGCAGTGTCTATAATACTTGCTACATACACCTTTCAGAAAAAATACTCTCAAAGGTGAGTGTGATTTTAGTTGTTGATTAGCTATTTAGTCTAGGTGGCATACACAAAAAAACCTCTAGAAGGCTTATTCCTAGAGGTTTTTAATTTACTTGGAGTCTCTACTTGGAGTAATTTCAACTACACTTCTCTATTTACTTAGATGTCTTTCAGTACTCTTTCCTTATCCGGTTGTAGATAATGCTTAATAAGAGTGTCCACACTGTTGCCGCAACTGTCAGCTAATAAACCCAAGTCAGCACCGTTATTAGCTTGAATACTAATAAAAGTATGTCTAGTAGAGTAGGGTTTAAGATAACCGTGTATTAATCCTTGAGTAGCGAGTCTACTAACAACCCCAGGATAACTATAAGCCTTTCCGTCCTCATTTACACGGTTATTATGGTTCCAAGCTACTCTAATCTTAGGTGAGTCATAGTATTTGCCTTTGTTACTAAAAACTAATTCATTATCATTTTCTGTTTTTTCCTTCAAAGTTTTTAATAGATTAATTAATCTATTCATGCCTTTCATTTTAAACCATCTAATTACTTCCGTTTTAGTGGTTTTACTTTTCTTCAACGAATAAGAATAACTTTCACCAAAAATTATCCATCCTGAATCAAATTTAATATCTTTCCATCTAAGTGCGAATGCTTCGCCGTGCCTACATCCAGTAAGAAATAAGAATTCAATTAAATTCGCAACTTCTCTTTCGTGTTTTTTATTTGATTCATAAAATGCATTGATAATTATATCTCTCTCTTCCAGTGTATAAGCTTTATAATCTTCTTCCTCTTGTAACTGTTGTGATTTTTTAGGCAGTCGATAAGATTCTTTAATCTCGTTAAAATAATCTCGGTTTATTCCTAAGTTATTGTTAATTGCCCACAAGGAAAGAGAAGACAAAGCACCGTACAAAGTTTTTATTAAGTGCTTACCAGTTTTTTTTGCATTCAATGTATTAATAATTAAACTTGCTGTTTCTTCTCCAAACTCTTGATCTAAAAAAGGTGTTAACAATGTAGTGTAAGTAGTTTGGTATAGTGTCCTATGTGTTGACTCAGCAATTTGTTGTGTTTGCAGCTTCCAAGCGATATATTTACTCCACAACTCTCCCAATGTAGGCAATGCTCTCGCGGTCGGTAACTGAGTAACTGTAGCTAGCATCGGCTTGATATCCAGGTACTTAGCCAGGGTAGGATCGAATAATCCTCCGTCTGGATGGTCGATATCAGCTTGTATCCGTCTAGCTATACCATCAGCCCATTGCTTGTTTTCTGGGGTATCACTTCTACCTAATCCTTTATATGCTTGACGTTTGCCGTAGAACTCCTGACTCACCCTAGTACTGAACTGAAGCCGGAGAGAACCTTTGTCAGTTCCTACGTTTACATCGGCTAATCGGCTAGAACCCTTAGTATTTGGACGTTTTGAGTACATCTAGTAATTCTATAGTAATTTATATTATTTCAGTTTTTGAATAACTGCTTAAATACTAGAATACCTTATGAGTATCATTTGACGCCTTGGTGTAATCATCTGTCCTTTTTAAGGTTTATTCATATTAAAGTTCGAGATTGTGCCTCAAGGAAAGTCACAAGAATAATTTTCACTCTATTCAGATTTTCCTGAAAACGCCAATATTATTAAGCATAAGTATTGGATCGAGAAAATACCGTAACTCAACCAATGGGGTCTTGGGTTTAGTTGGCGTATCCTGGAAATGGCATACTGAACCAATGTGCCAGTTAATGCTTGTGTGTGCCAGCGACATCCGGCAATAAATACAGTGAAAGCAAATGACTAAATCTACCAATCAAGATATTCATTCCCCCTCCCCTATCCGCAAACGTTTGTGGTTGCTGGTGTTGAGCCGGGGTAGCATTGCCTTGAGTGGACTTTTGCTGTTAGGAGTTATCGTTGGTATTTGGCGGTTGTGGACTTTTGTCCAAACAGAGTTAACGCCGTTGGCACAACAAAGTTTAACTACTACACTCAACCGTCCGGTAAAACTGGGAAGAGTCACACAATTTTCGTTGACAGGAGTACAGTTTGGGGCTTCAGCTATCCCAGCCACACCCACAGATGCAGATCGGGCTACAGTCGAATCTGTAGAGGTGGGTTTTGATCTGTTACAACTAATTTTTAATCGCCATCTAAAGCTAGATGTAACCTTAGTCAACCCAGATATTTACATTGACCAGGATAACCAAGGGCGTTGGGTTTCCACTACCATCGCGTCGTCAAGTGGAAGCAGTGCAATTAAAACCGATTTGGACTACCTGCGGTTTCGGAATGCCAAGCTGGCCTTGATGCCGCAGGAGAGAGTCGAGGGAGATGAGGGGGTAGAGGGGCAGGGGGGCAGAGGAGCAGAGGGGCAGGGGAGCAAGGGAGAATACCCAACTTCTAACTCAGCACTGGCTCAACGCCCTGCTACTACTAACAACACTCAGCAATTGCCGGTGCTATTTTCTCAACTCAATGGATCTGCTCAACTTTTAGCAAATAACCAGTTGATCCGGTTTGAAGTTGGGGGTCAAGCAGACAGTGGTGGCAATATTTCCATTCAGGGAGAGACACGTTCTAAGGTGCTAGCAGGGACTTTCCAGGTGCAAGCACAAGATTTTCTGGCTGAGAATATTACTCGGTTGATTAAGTTACCAGTGAACTTACAGGCGGGTCGAGCCAATGGCGATTTGTTAATTCGGTTGACACCAGGACAGCAAACTTTATTGTTTGGCAATGCTACTGTGCAAGGGGTAACGCTGCAAATACCCAAAGTCCCGCAATTGTTGAGCAATAGCCAAGGAAACCTCCACTTCCAAGGAACGGAGTTGCAGTTAAATAATGTGGCTAGCAACTACGGCAAAATTCCTTTAGTGGCTACGGGAATCGTCGACACGAAAGCAGGCTTGAAGTTGGCAGCGCGTGTAAATGCAGTAAGTTTGGCGAATGCCCAGGAGACTCTTAAGGTAAAATTACCTGTACCGATCGCTGGACAAGTACAAGCTTCTTTGCAGATTACTGGATCGACTAAAGAGCCAATTCTCTCCGGCTCAGTTGCGACGATTCAAACTGCTCGGATTGATAAAGTTGATTTTAATAGCATCAGTAGTAAGTTTGAGCTTGTTACTAGTTCCTCTTTAATTACCCTAAAAGATATTCAAGGTAAAGCTAAAGTTGGTGGTGAGATTACGGGTGCTGGTACAATTAAACTTGGTAAGAGTCCGCGACTGGATTTAAATTTCGCTGCCAAGAATGTTCCAGGGGATGCGATCGCCAAAGTTTATGAAACAACACCTGCGTTTCAAATCGGCAATGTCTCAGGTACAGCTCAACTAACTGGCGCTCCTACCAATGTCCAAACTGTGGTACAGTTTCAAGCTCCTAACGGAACTTATCCTGGAACGGGTGAAGTTGCGATCGCTCCAAATCGCAACGTATCTTTCCGCAATGTGGCTCTGAATGTCAGTGGTGGGACAGTTCGGGCAACTGGTAGTTATGCCAATGAGCGTTGGCAAGCTGTGGCTGTTTCCTCTGGGGTAAAATTAGAACCCTTTGTAGACAAGAGTCAACTGCAAAATGTCTCTTTGGCTGGGGCACAGTTCAATGGTCGTCTGATCCTCTCAGGCAGTACAGCACCATTTGAAATTGCCACAATTCGCAGTGATGGGGCAGGAGTTCAAATTGGTGGCGGCACAGTTGCAGTTTCTAATATCCAACTGCAAGACCAAAGCTTCTCGGCTCAACTTGTAGCTAATGGTGTGCGGTTGGGACAAATATTGAAACAGTCTCCCCCAGCTTTAGATAATCCTTTGGCGGGAACATTCCAAATCGCAGGTAGCAGAGATGATTTCAGCCTGAAAACCATGCGTGGGAGTGGTGAGGGTCGCCTTGTTATTGGCAGAGGTACGGTTACAGCCTCTAATATCCAAGTGGCGAATGGTGTATATCAGGCACAAGTTCAGGCTAAAAATGTGCCTGTGCAGAAGTTGGCAAAAGTACCAAAGCAATTTCAAGGGGCATTAAATGGTCAGTTCAACGTAGCGGGTTCTGTTGAGTCTTTTAAACCGCAAACTATTCAAGCCAATGGTCAAGCGCGGGTAAATGTTGCGGGTGGAACTATTACTGCTTCTAATATCCAAGTGGCGAATGGTTTATACCAGGCGCAAGTTCAGGCAACTAATGTACCTGTGCGGCAGTTGGCAGCAGTACCACCGCAGTTTCGAGGGACGTTAACTGGTCAAGTAAACGTGGCAGGTTCTGTTGAGTCCTTCCAACCGCAAACTATTCAAGCGATGGGTCAAGCGCGGGTAAATGTTGCGGGTGGAACTATTACTGCTTCTAATATCCAAGTGGCGAATGGTTTATATCAGGCGCAAGTTCAGGCAACTAATGTACCATTACAGCAGTTAGCAGCAGTACCACCGCAGTTTCGAGGGACATTAACTGGTCAAGCAAACGTGGCGGGTTCTGTTGAATCTTTCCAACCACAAACTATCCAAGCTAACGGTCAGGGACGGCTGGATGTTGCAGGTGGAAATATTACAGCCTCTAATATCCAAGTAGCTAATGGTCGCTATCAAGCTGTAGTTGATGCTGCTGGTGTGGAATTAAATCGGTTAAATCAGCAATTGCGGGGTCAGTTTGGCGGTCAGTTGCAATTAGCGGGTACGCTAGGATCGTCCAAATTAGCTGATGTGCGTGCTGCTGGACAGGTGCAATTATCTCAAGGTATCCCTGGTTTAGAGCAACCTTTGACAGCTGCGATCGCTTGGAGTGGTGAAAGGCTGACCATTGAGCGAGCAACTGCTCCCGGTTTAAGTGTGACTGGTAACATATTAGCCAATGCAAAACAAGCAGGTATACCGGAAATTACTGCCCTAAATCTCAACGTCCAGGCGCAGAATTACAACTTAAAACAGTTACCGATTAATCTTCCTAATCAGGTTGCTGTGGCGGGGAAAGTAGATTTTAATGGTCAAATCACTGGTAAGCTGCCCTTACCAAATGTCGTCGGGCAAATCAACTTACGAGACTTGGTTGTTCAAGATATTGCTTTTGAGCCGTTGTTAACTGGAAACATCGATTCAGTACAGGGACGCGGTTTGAGTTTGAACTTAGCGGGTAATAGCGATCGCCTGAACTTCAATTTAGATGCCAATAATCGCCCGAAATCTTTCTTAGTCAAGTGGCAGCAAGCATCAGCCACAGGTAATGTTCAAGGGAATGATTGGGCGCTGAAAGTTGCCAATTTCCCCTTACAAATATTGAATTTGACTCCGCCACCCATTACTCGCTTGGGTGCTGGTAAGATAACTGGGTTGTTGACAGGGGATTTGCTGTTTAATCAGCAGACATTGGCAACAACGGGAAATTTAGCGATCGCAAATCCCCAAATTGGCCGGGTTAAAGGCGATCGAATAGCTGCTCAATTCCGCTACGGTGACGGTAAAGCCACACTCACTAGTAGCGAATTTGTCAAAGGAAAAAGTAGCTACGCCCTTGTCGGTACTTTTGCCCAAAGCGCTAAAGGGCCTAAATTACAAGGTAAACTGAATGTCAAGCAGGGTGAGATCCAAGATGTTCTGGCTGTAGCAAAGATATTTGATTTACAAAATTTGCCTGGTGGTTCAGCAGAAATCTACGGCACAGCAGCGGATCTAACTACCAACCCCCAAGGAACGCCAAATGAACCCTTATTAACCCAAATCCAACGGTTTTCTGAAATTGAAGCTTTGGTTGCAGAACAGGAAGAACAGCGACTTAATTCCACTCCAATACCAGATTTGGCAGACTTAAAGGGAACTTTCAATGGAGAAGTGGCTGTAAATACAGCTACAGCCAATGGATTATCAGTGGATTTTAATTTGAATGGACAAGACTTTGCCTGGGGCAAAAAAGAAGAACGAAATCGTTTTTATACTGCCGAAAAAGTGATTGCCGAAGGCAACTTTGAGAACGGTGTTTTAAGTTTGCGACCATTACGAATCGAATCTCAAAACAGGCTGATTGCATTTACGGGTAACGTTGGTGGTGATGAACAATCTGGTCAGCTGCGGGTGAATAATTTTCCAGTACAACTATTGAATAATGTTGTCAAACTACCAGTTGGAATCACAGGTAATCTTAACGGTACAGCAGCTTTAGCCGGCAGCATTGCTAATCCCCAAGCTAGAGGGGAATTGCAAATCACAGAAGGAATATTAAATCAGAGCAAAATAGAGTCAGCAACAGCAAGTTTCAGCTATGCCAATGGACGCTTAAACTTTGGTAGTACTGTAGCAGTTGCTGGGCCAAAACCTGTTGATATTACTGGCAGTATCCCTTATAAATTACCTTTTGCTTCCGTCGCACCAGACAGCGATCAAATCAGTTTGGATATGAAATTGGAAAACGAGGGATTGGGGCTGTTAAACGCATTGACTAATCAAGTGGTATTTGAGAAAGGTGAAGGAGAAGTAGACCTCAAAGTGCGAGGAACACTGAAAAAACCCGAAGTAAATGGAATTGCTACTGTCAATGATGCTACTTTTTCAGCCCAGGCTTTGCCACGTAAGCTGAGAGGTGTCACAGGTAGAGTACTGTTTAATTTTGACAGCATCTTAGTAGAAAATCTTCAAGGTAGATTTAGCCGTGGGACGGTAGAAGTTGCTGGTGAAATTCCCATCTTCAACAATGAGAACGTAACTATCAAAAATCCCCTGACTGTTAATCTCGATCAGTTAGCGTTGAATCTCAAAGGACTTTATCAGGGAGGCGCTAGTGGCAATTTACAGATTACTGGTTCTGCCCTTAATCCCATAATTGGCGGTAGAGTAAATTTATTTGATGGTAAAGTATTGCTGGCAGAATCTACCGACGCTGCGACATCTGCAAATGGTAGTATTGGCGTATCGCCTACAAAAGACAATAAGCAGAGCAAATCTGAAATTGGGAATGGGGTGGGAAATACTAACGCCAGATTTAATAATTTAGATTTGGAATTAGGTAAAAACGTCCAAATTACCCGTGACCCTATTCTCAACTTCCGCGCCAGCGGTAATCTCATCGTTAACGGCTTAATCAATCAGCCTATACCCGATGGCACCATCCAGTTAGAAAAAGGAGGGGTAAATTTATTTACCACCCAATTTAACCTTGCTCGTGGCTATAAACACACTGCAACCTTTAGTCCTTCTCAACCCCGCGACCCCAACTTAGATATTCGGCTATTTGCCAAAGTACTGGATGTAACTCAAAGTAATGACTTCAGCCGGGTAAATTCTACGGGTTTATCAGCCTTAGAGAGTGTTCGAGTCGAAGCTACTATCAACGGTTTAGCTAGCAAGCTAAATGAAAATATAGAATTAACAAGTAGTCCGTCACGTAGTCAAACCGAAATTGTTGCTCTTTTAGGAGGCGGATTTGTAGACACCCAAGGACGTGCAGACAGTACTTTAGGTCTAATTAACATTGCAGGTTCGGCTGTGTTTAACAATTTCCAATCAGCTTTTAACCAGATTGGGAGTACCTTTGGCTTAAGTGAACTACGGATATTTCCTACCGTGATATCTGAGAATCCCGAAGCTGGAAGAAGCAATTCAACTTTAGAATTAGCAGCGGAGGCTGGGGTTGACATTTCTTCCAAAATATCAGTTTCCAGTATTAAAATTTTGACAACAAACGATCCCTTCCAATGGGGTATTAATTACCGGATAAACAATGAATTTCGTGTGCGTGCTTCCACTAACTTAACTGATGACAGTCGTGCTGTAGTGGAATATCAAAAGCGGTTTTAAAGAAATCTCTTCAATTACGAATTACTTCCTGTTTCCTCTTCTCCTTGCTTCTCAATAGCCTGTTGTACTTGTTTAACATCTAATTCTAATGCTTCAGCAATTTTCTCTATACTTAAACCCAACTTAAGTAGACGGGGTATCGTATCGAGCTTTGTTTCTTCCTTTACTTCCTGGTAAAATTTGGTTTGTCTCCAATCGGTTAATCCAAACATTGCTTCTAACTCCTGCTGACTTTTGTTTACAAATTTGTAGATAAGCATTCTCTCTACTAATTCTAAAAGATTGCTACGGTTAGCTTCATCCGTTTGTTGTACTTGTTTTATCAAGTTTTTCGCTTGCTGTACGGCTTGATATTCGGCTGCAACTACTAACTTAATTATGCCTAGCCCAATCGAAGATGATGGTACATTATCTAATTCGTCTAAATAAATTATACGAATTTGCTGTGGAGCTAATGATGTTTGATAAATAATTGGAATAAGGTGTAAAAAATCGTGTCTGTTTTCATGCACTCTCGATATTTGAATATTTTCAGATTCTCGGAGATAAGAGAAGATGATTTTTTTAAATTTATTAAATTGTGATATCATCACCTTGCTTATTAATAGCTAATCGCAAAATTGACAATCCTAAAATTATTAAAAATAGCACTAGTCCAATCGTGCAAGCATAGCTAATTTCCAAGTTATTGAAGGCTTGCTCATATAAATAATAAACAATCGTTTTCGAGCTACTGAGTGGACCTCCTTGAGTCATGATGTAGACTTCTTCAAAGACTTTGGTCGCAGAAATAGCCGAAATTACCGCCACTAGCGCTAAATATGGCTTCATTAAAGGTATGGTAATATCCCAATGTTTGCTAATACCATCAGAGCCATCAATGGCTGCGGCTTCGTACACATCAGCAGGAATTGATTGCAACCCCGCTAAATAAATCACCATGTAGTAACCTAATCCTTTCCATACAGTGACAGCCATGACGCTGGCAAGAGAAATTGGTACAATGCCAAAAATTTTTGCTGGGCTAGTTAGCCAAGGAATACCTTCTGGAAAAAGACCTAAAGCTTTAAATAACTGATTCAGTAATCCGTTTTCTGCATACAGCCATTTCCAAGCTATTCCCGCAACGACCATTGAAATTACCACTGGAGTGTAGTACGCTGCTCTAAACCAATTCATTCCCCGCAGTTTCTGATTTACCAAAATTGCCAGTACTAAGGGAGCGATTACTAAAATTGGTACTACACCCACAAGATATAAAAAAGTGTTTTCCAAGGTTTTCCAAAAAACTGCATCCTTCCAAAGCTTGAGAAAGTTGGCGAAACCTATCCATTGTGGCGGCTGGGCAATGTCTTCATAACTGGTAAAGCTGAGGTAAAAGGCTTGCAGTGCAGGCCAAAAGACAGTTAAGCCTAAAAGAACTAAGGCGGGTAATAAAAATAAATAAGGGGTAAGCCGTTGTTTGATGAACATCCAATTTTTAGGTATCAATTGATTCATAAGAAGTTTAATAGTTGTTTTTGCTTTGTCAAAACAAGAATTTGGAGATGTGAGTAGATTTAAGCTTCAATATTTTAAGGGCATATATTTGCTTGCGTAAGCATTGGCATAGCCTCTGGTAGAGAAGTTCGTCGTAGACATCACTAATTAATAACTCGGAGAAACTGCAATGGAAACTCAGCACAATCCGCCAATTGAACATCAAAATGTCCCCATAAACCACCGTGGGCTGCATGAATTTTTGTATAGTTCTGACAACGAACACGCCGCCATTGAGGTGAGTATAACTCCTGAACTAGCAAACAATGGTACTGAAATCATTGAGTTTGAGGCTTGGAGTGTGGCTGTTCAGAACGCTAAAATTGCCGGAGTTTATGCAGTATTAGATGTAGAACGTCGCACGCAGTATATTGGCTATTCTCGGAATGTGTTGCTTTCCCTAAACAGCCATCTTCGCCAAAATGGCGAGCAAAAGTGTGCTTTTGTACGTGTGCAAGCATTCAAGTTCCCCAAACGTCAAGAAATGGAAGATTTGCGAGATGCCTGGATAGCAGAACTCGAAAGTACGCCACCTGGTAATGCAACTGAAAGCGAAATGTGGGCTAGTACGGTAGGTGAAGCGACTAAGGCGGTAATGTCAGAAGCCCAACTTCAAGCCTACGAGGAGAAAAAGCTAAAACTGCGGAAAGCAATGGCTGATACAACCCTTTCTAAAGAGTTAGAAACAATAGATGTGAGTGAAGCCGAACGTCAGCGTCAACTTGAAGCTGCTGTGAACAACGATGACTGGAGTGTAATTATCGACGCACAGACACAGGAAACCAAGTATTGATTTTTGTCTGCTTGAGTGCGCTATCTGACTTTTTGAGTAAGTGGCATGAAAGTTCTGTGAAACATGAGAGTTAAGATTTTAAAACGCAGAGGGGCGCTGAGGGAAGCGCAAAGGTTCGCAGAGGAGTGAATTCTTTGCGTTCTTTTGCGTAAACCTTTGTGTTCCTCTGCGTTAAAAATAAGGATATATATGACGACAAAATTAGATGCTCTGATTAATTCTCTAGAAGGTATAGAAACTATTACCGATTCTACTCAAGTCGCAAAATTATCCCAGGATTATCACACTTTTAGCCCTGTGTTAGTGTCGAAACTAGAGGGAAAAGTTGGGGATATCGTAGTGCGTCCCGCGAATGAAGCAGAGGTTTTAAAAGTTGCAGCTGCCTGTGCAAAACATCGTATACCTGTAACTGTGCGAGGTGCGGGAACTGGGAATTATGGGCAATGTGTACCGTTGCACGGCGGCGTAATTTTAGATATGACGCGGTTGCAAGAAATTCTTTGGGTAAAACCGGGGGTGGCGAGGGTAGAAGCTGGGGTGAAGTTGGCGGCTTTGGATAAAAAAACACGAGAAATCGGCTGGGAAATCCGTATGGCACCTTCTACGTACCGCACAGCCACAATTGGCGGATTTATTGCTGGGGGAAGTGGGGGTATTGGCTCGATCCAATATGGGTTACTAGCCGATCGCGGTAATATCTTAGCATTGCGAGTGATCACTGTAGAAGATGAACCCCGTGCGATCGCATTACGCGGCGATGATGTCCAAAAGGTAAATCATGCTTGGGGAATTAATGGCATCATCACTGAAGTCGAAATTCCTTTAGGGCCAGCTTATCCTTGGGCAGAAGTCATTATCATTTTTGATGACTTTATGACAGCAGCAAAGTTTGGTCAGGCAATTGGCAATGCTGATGGCATGATTAAGAAGTTGATTTCTGTCTTTGCATCCCCAATTTCCCAATATTTTCACGCAGTACAAGAGTATATTCCTGAAGGAATTCACTCAGTATTTTTGATAATTTCCGAACCGAGTTTGGAATTCTTACCAGCTTTGGTGCAGCAATACGGCGGCCAGATTACATATAAAAAATCAGCCGAGGAAGCAGCCAAAGGTACACATTTAGCAGAATTTAGCTGGAACCACACTACCTTACTTGCCCGGAGTGTAGATAGTGGTATTACATACTTACAAAGTCTCTTTCCTAATGATTGCAGTTTGCAAGTAGTAGAGCAGATGTATAATTACTTCGGTGATGAGGTAATGATGCATTTAGAATTTTTTCGGGTGAATGGTGTCGTAGTTCCTGGTGCATTGCAACTTGTGCGCTACTCCACAGAAGAACGCCTCAATGAAATTATCCGCTATCACGAAGAAAAAGGTGTGAGTATTGCCAATCCTCATACGTATATTATTGAAGACAGCGGTAGAAAAGTTATCGATCCTGAGCAGTTAAAATTTAAAGAAATAGTTGATCCTTATGGGTTGATGAACCCCGGTAAAAGCAAGGTTCTTCAATTCCAAATTCAAAATTAGCAAACTACAGAAACAGGTATCAGAAATTTCTCTGTATATTTGTGTAACCTACCTCCAAAAAGCTAGTTGCTGGGCGTTTATAATTTGTGGTTTGATTTTAACAGCCGTGGGGATAACCCAAAATCCAACATTCCAATAATCGCTCATGATTGAAATTGACGGTTCCTACGGAGAGGGAGGCGGACAAGTTCTTCGCACTTCCTTAAGCCTAGCCGCCATCACCGGTGAACCCATACGAATTACAGGTATTCGCGCTGGACGCAAAAAGCCAGGATTAGCAGCACAACATTTAACAGCAGTTCGGGCTGCGGCAAGAATTTGTAATGCCCAACTACGGGGTGATGCTTTAGGTTCAATGCTGCTGGAATTCATCCCAGGTAGTGCTGTACAAGCTGGAGTTTATACCTTTGATGTTAGTAAAGCACAACAAGGTGGTTCTGCGGGTGCGATCGCTCTAGTTTTACAGACAATTCTCTTACCTTTGGCACTAGCATCTGGCAATTCTTTGGTGACACTAAAGGGTGGAACTCATGTAAATTTTAGCCCCACAGCGACGTACATTGAGCAAGTTTATCTGCCCATACTGCAACGCATGGGTGTAGAAGCCCAAGTCAAGTTAGGCGCTTGGGGGTGGTATCCCCAAGGTGGCGGAGAGGTAGAGTTACAGGTGGATGGCGGTGGTAAACTCGGTGGGATCGACTTGTTGGAACGGGGCGATTTACAACAGGTGCGAGGACTAGCAGTGGTGACGGAATTGCCTTCCCATATTCCGCAACGGATGGCAAATCGTGCGGAGAATTTGTTACGGTCAGCCCATTTAAAGGTTACTATACAGACCTTAAGAGAAAGAGGTGTAGCACCTGGGGCGGGTATTTTCCTCACTGCTGAGTATCAGAATAGCTTAACAGGATTTGGTGGATTTGGGCGTTTGCGGTTGTCGGCGGAAACAGTTGCAGAGATTGCTTGTCAGCAACTGCTTGAGTTTCATCACACCGGCGCACCCGTGGATGAACATTTAGCAGATCAGTTATTATTGCCGGCAGCTTTAGCTTCACAAGAAAGTCAGTATCGAGTGGCTGAAGTGAGTAGACATTTGACGACTAATGCAGCGGTTATTGAACAGTTTGGGCTGGCGCAAATAACAGTAGATGAAGCTGAGAAAGTAGTGTCTGTGATTCCTGTAATTAGTGGATAAGCTTAGAGACTAAACACTTTTTTAAGAGTCTTGATTTTTGTAGTATCAATGCCACATTCAAGTTTAGAGATAGGATTTAAGCTTTTCCATTTGCCTTTACTAGCACTGAATATAATATCAGATGATTTTTCTATATCAATAGCTTCAAAACCATCTATTTTAGATTTTGACAAATAAATCAAACGAGTAAAGAGTTCATCTCTTGATGCAGATTTAATACTCACAATTTCTGGTGGTGGTAACGGCGGTAATAATGAGAGAAAGAATACTTTTGCAAGAGCATCCAATTTTTTGCCTCTATTAATTCCACATTTT
Organism: Nostoc punctiforme NIES-2108; assembly: GCA_003326195.1. Taxonomy (GTDB): domain Bacteria; phylum Cyanobacteriota; class Cyanobacteriia; order Cyanobacteriales; family Nostocaceae; genus Nostoc; species Nostoc punctiforme_A. Next base: position 243,682 of record LXQE01000107.1, on the reverse strand, counting down.
AAGGTAAGAATTGGGTTAAAATTAAACCAGGTTTCGCGATTAGACTCTGCAATTCGATTTGTGGCAACAATAGGATCTACACCTTTTAAAGCACTACTTGGTTCTGATATTAAGTATTTAAGTGCGGCTAGAATATTATCTCGTGATGCTGTATTCAAATTTACTTTAGGTAAAACTTCTCTCGCTAAAATTTTTGCCTGCTCAATAGTTTGAGATTCCGGTGAGATAACTATGCACCAAGCTCGCTCTAACTTAGCTTCTTGAGCAACTGCATATATAAAATGATTACTAACAACTTGATATTTATAGTCACCTATTTCTTTAACAATAACAGGAATCCAATTCCGTCCATCAGCTTCTAAGATAGATTCGGCTGCTGCTTTGATGATAAATTCAGATTCGGAAAACTTCTCTCCAGGTTCAATAGCAGTTAAGTTCAGATGCATTAGTTTGCCAATATTATCAAAATCACTCATGCAATAAAATACTCCTTAGCTAGATCAAGATAATAATTTGTAGCAATACAATGCGTAAAAGCTGCTGGAATTCGAGCAAAGGCTCCACTTGCTATAATTGCATAACTTGGTAGACTGAATATTTTTGTATGATTATTAGGATAAAAATAAGGACGTAAATTGAAATTAGATGCTTCACTTTCTCTGGTAATAATAGCTTCAATTTCCTGATTTGCTATTTTAAGCTGAGGAGGAGTGATATTCTCACCATTAAAAAATATAGGTAATGCGATTGGGCCACCATCTTGTCTAGCTGCCTTAACTTTTGGTACTAACTCTTTAATTACTTTAGCTGCATTATTTAGGGATGCTAAATTATTGTGCTTGGTAGGTATCAAAACGACATCACAGGCATAGAGGCTACTTTGACTAAAAAACATCCAGTTTGTCGGACAGTCTATGAATATATAATCATATTCATACACCAAAGGTTTTAGAGTATCTTTTAACCTAGCAGCCCCCTTCTCAATTCTTGTTGCTAAGTCTTGCTCTGTAAAATCTACCAGTTTTGGATCTGCGGAAATAACATCAAATTGGAATAATTGACCAGATTTAAATTTGACTTTAAATGCTTGAATTGTATCGTGAACGTTTAACTTTCTATCGGATAGACAATCATATAAACTAATTTTTCTTACTTCTAGACCAAGAGATTTAGTTAAATCTCCTTGCTGTGGATCAAAGTCAATTACTAAAACTTGCTTACCTTGTTGCGCAAGAGTGGCTGCTAAATTAACAGTTGTTATAGTTTTACCCACACCTCCTTTGTTGTTGTAAACACAAACAGTTAAAGCTTTGGGCGGATTGTCAATTAAATGCTTGACATCGGAAACAATAGTATTAATACTCTCTTTTTTAATTAAACTATTTGGAGTTGCAGGAAATATAACTTTTCCATGTCGCCGGAATAGCTGGATATAAACTGAATCAGTAATAATGCCCCATTGAGATGTGTTGCACTTAGAATCAAGTAGATATTTTTTTATTTGCTCTCTAGTGTTTATGTATTGAGGAGTGCCTTCTGATAAATTAAATCTAGCTCCTGTTCCTGTTGCTCGTGCTTTGACTTCAATAAGTAAATAGGGATTGCTCTTAGAGAATAAAAAAATATCACCATCAGTATTTTTGCGAACAGCAAAATCTACTGTCCCATGTGCCGTGGGAAATTGTGGAAAACGTTCTTTATCATTAAATCCAAGTGCGTTTATTAAAGGTCTTACAAATATTTCACTGATGAGCGTTTCACTACTCTCATCAGGCAAAATATTGTCTAAAATCTGGTTCCAGTGTGTAAGTAGCATCACTTAATAAGTAAACATAAGTAAACGGGCACAATTACAATACCGTTTGTTTGATTAATTGAATCAAATTTGCTACTTAATCGACCTCAGTATTTTTAACTAATCGAATTGATTACTATATTAAAGCTTTTCCCTAAAAGCAGGACTCTTGCATCTAGTAAATTATACTCTTGGATAAACCTTTGAGCTTTGTCGATGAACCTTCGAGCTTTGTCGATGAACCTTTGAGCTTTGTCGATGAACCTTTGAGCTTTATCGATGAACCTCTGAGCTTTGTCGATGAACCTTCGAGCTTTGTCGATGAACCTTCGAGCTTTGTTGATCGTATGTGGCATCATCTTCACGATTAACAATCTGCCAAGCATCCTATTCCCAACACTGGAAATAAGGCAAAGGAGTTTTTATAAGTGGAGATAGAAAATTTTTGAGAAGTATAGCAGCGTAAATAATTAAAGGTTTGTAATTATGATTTTAGTCCTCTTTGCGAGACGCTACACGAACAAATTAGGGCTGGAACACTTACCATAAAATAATCTTCAGATTTTTTATATTACTTAATATAGTTTGATTTATTCTCGCTGACTTAGTTAGTTTATCTAGGAACATTTGCAATTAAACCCGTAAAGCTGCATTTATTGCAACAATAAGCAACTGACAAATTTACTAAGGGACTTCCAAGAAATAAATTATCCAAATAAACGAACCACAGAGACGCAGAGAACACAGAGAGAAAAGAAATAAAGAGGATTTTTGTGTCAGTTTTGGGATATTTTTTTATTTGGAAGTCCCTAAGCGACTGCAAGTAAGGTTGGGACTAAGTTCGGACGTTCCTAATATTTACTACTTACTTAATATAAGTAAACAGCATTGAAGTAGCTGTTAGAAAACATGGTAATAAATTTATTAGTGACACTTATGGAATTGGAACAAAACCATGATTGATGAACAAGAAATAGAAAAATTGTGGCAAGCTTTCAAAGTATTAGACGTAGACGGCAACGGAGCAATCTCAACCGAGGAACTAGGGGAGGTAATGCGATCGCTAGGGCAAAATCCCACGGAAGCGGGGCTGCGTGACTTGATTAAGGAGATTGACGTTGACTTGTCAGGCACTATCGATTTTGAAGAATTTAAAACGCTGATGATTGCGAAAGTAGGCGATCGCCAAAGTCGCCTGAAGTTAGCCTTCAGTGCCTTTGATGAGGACGGTAGCGGTGAAATAACTGCCGTTGAACTGCGGACAGTGATGACTCAGTTTGGGCTGACAGACGCTGAATTGAAAGAGATGTTGCAGGAAGTAGATCATGATGGCGATGGCTCAATTGACTTTGAGGAATTCTGTCAGCTAGTACCGGAGGAGTCAGAGAGCAAAACTGGTTATCAAGACTCACCGATTTCCCTGAACAGTTCGCTCAAGACAGTTGCTACTTCCAATGAGGCCGCAGCAGCCAGCACCCAGCCGACGCAAGAAACAACGACTCCAGAGTTGGCACAGCTAAGAGAACAGTTAGCACAACAACCAAACTCACCAAATCAGAAAAAAAGCGGTACATCTCCCTTACAAATGCAGATTGGTTTGTTTCGTTTGATTCAAGGAGCAGCCTATCGCAGTTTCCGTGAGAGTTTCTCCGCAAATCACGAAACTCACTTGCGGGTGAAAAACTTGCCATACAAAATTACTGATTTTGTGGAGTTTGTTAAACAAGCGATCGCACTTTACAAAGCATTAGGTATAGTATCCGAAGATTGCTACCCCGTCCTGGATGCGGTGGTTGAATCAATTGCCGCTGAATATAACCGATTGCAGGAGCGGATCAAAAACTGGCAAACAGTGGCAAAAACACCAGAAATGTTCGCAGAACAGCAAGCGATTTTAGAAGCGCGGAGTAAATTTGCCAATGTCAAAGAAAAGTTTGCTGCCGGAGTCGAGTTTGCAATTACGATTAAAAAGAAAAGTCTCAGCTTGGGTGACATCGTAGAAGGTGTGCTGGCCATTAACGAACTTAATCGTCTCAGGGGAATAGAACTGAACGAAGAAATGGCTCCACCACCAACTAAATCTGCGGGAAATTCAAAGGACTATTTGCACAAGTGGAACCGCGTCATTCTCTCCCAAGCAACTGAGGAAATAGATGGTGCAATCATGCCAGTAGCATACTGGTATGAAGACTTCATGCCGAAGTTGTTGGCAGCATTTAGTGTTTCTACCACAGCAGATATCCAAAACAACACCGTACCCAACGAGGCGGCTTTGGATGAATGGTATCAGTGTACAAAAAACTCAGGAGAATTTAATCGCTACGGGGCGGATGTTGCCGAAAATTTTCCCCGTTGCACTCCCAAACAGAAATTGATCCTCAAACAAGCATGGCGGTTAACGCATCACTACCTAAATGGAGTGCAGAAACGCCGCGAACGCCTAGAATTTGGACGAGAATCAGGAGCGCTATCGCAGTATGTAGCATTCATTGATGTCTATCTAGATCGAACTGAAGTGAAGGATTCCCAAATGCGGGTCAGTTTCCCCTACTACATTGGCCCGGCAGTGTGGCGCTTCTTCCATACCACGGCTGAGATTGTGTCTACCAAGACACTCGAACAGCAAAAAGCCGCAGTAGCAATCTTCAAAGATTTCTTCCAACTGTTTGCCACAATGTATCCCTGTCCCTACTGCCGACACCACCTGAATATGTACGTTGTCCAAAATAAGGAAGTGGATATGTATCCTGTAGAGTACCTGGTACTTGGGCGCGACCCCAACCTGACTGACTTTGAGGTATCATTGGAGGCAAAATTATCCACTGTGGTAGATGGTTCTTCCCTGCGGTTATTCTTCTGGAAACTGCATAACACTGTTTCCTCCTCCATTGCGCGATCGGAAGAATGGTATCACAAGGATGAAAAAGCGTTCTACACCACCCGTTTTTGGCCCAGCCTTGACTCTGAGTTAGCAAGAGCCAATGCACTCAAATACACCAGCATAGAAACTGCTCGGATCTACAACATCTACGGAATTCTCAAGCCATTGGCACGGCTTACAGGGGTAAAAACAGAATTACCAAAGCTGCTGGAAAAGGGCGATGCGAATAATCTTAAGGAAGCGTGTATAGTTGCACAGAACCACATCAAGGATTTAGAGGAAGCTGTCATTAGCGGACAGTTTCTCCAAGAAACATACTACTTTGAACCTAGCCTTGTGGATAAACCTCCACTCTTCACCCCTGAAGAAGAAGAGTTTGCCCGAACCGGTATGTTTACAGAAACGATTTAAATACTTATAGGACTAGCCCTTCAAGGTGGGTAAAAATTTTGGTCAAAAAATTCCTCTTTAATCTTTTTTCTCTGGGTTATCTGCGTCTGGAGTGGTTAAATAAATTACTTTTTAACCGCAGAGACGCGGAGTGTACAGAGAAAAAAAGAGATTTTACCAGTCACCTTGAAAGGGGTAGTCCTAACTTAGAATGCTTTAATTCCCCTCCTTCAAAGTTTCGTCGGCAGGGGAATTTTAACGCAACCCATTATTAAAACCTGTTTGCTCGATCTACAGTGTGCCAATGTGGCTAGCGATCGCCGTTGCAACATTAATGAGAATCGCCCTTGGTAGCTAGCTTGAAATATCGATGATATAAAGGAGACAATAAAAATAGCCAAAGTAGAAACTTGCCCCGAAAAGGCAATTTCAATGCTTTGCAAAGTCACAGCAGAGTTAGCATTTCACGCTGTATGTGCCTTTGAATATCCTCTAAAATAACTGTTTAGAAGCGTAAAGGTCTAATTTATAGAGGATTTTTTCTAAAAGACAACCACCGATGTAGCCTGTAACCGACACATGACCAATCGAGAGGAATTAATGAAGAACGAGTCAACGTTAGCAAGCAACGCCGACGTAAATTTCCTTATCGGTGGGGGTGAAATGGGTGCTAGGATGCGAGAACAGGATTGGTCAAAAACGTCCCTTGGCCCAACACAGCAATGGCCACAGAGTTTGAAGACTGCCGTGCGAATTATGCTAACTTCCCGTCAACCTATGTTTGTTTGGTGGGGCGAGGAACTGATTAACCTTTACAATGACGCTTATCAGACTATTATTGGTGGCAAACATCCAGAAGCATTTGGACAGCCAGCTTCATACGTGTGGCGGGAAATTTGGGATCAGGTTGGGCCTCGCGCCGAATCAGCGATGCTGAAGAATGAGGGTACTTACGATGAAGCGCTACTGCTAATTATGGAGCGCAATGGCTACCCAGAAGAAACCTATTATACTTTTTCATATAGCCCGGTTCCTAATGACCAGGGCGACACAGGTGGGATCATCTGCGCTAACACAGAGGACACACAGCGGATTATCGGTGAACGTCAGTTGGCACTTTTGCGTGAACTTGCGGCGAGGACGGCAGACGCGCGGACATTCGATGAAGCCTGTACGCTAAGTGCGAGTTGTCTGGAGAGCAACCCTTACGATCTCCCTTTCGCAATGATTTATCTGGTCGATCCCGATAAGCAGGAAGTTTTTCTGGCTGGAACGTGCCGCATCGAGCAAAACCACGTAGCAGTTCCAGAAACAGTGGCTCTCGATGCTGATGGGGTTTGGCCCTTTGCGGAAGTGAGCAAAACGCATCAAGCCAAACTGATTTCCGATTTGGAAGTGTCTTTTAGTAGTCTACCCTGTGGTGTTTGGCAGCGATCGCCCCATCAAGCGATCGCAGTACCCATTGCCCCATCTGGTCAAACCGGAAAAGCTGGTATATTAATTGCTGGTTTGAACCCCTTCAGGCTATTCGACGACAATTATAAAGGATTCATTGATTTAGTTGCGGCTCAAATTGCAGCCAGTATCGCTAATGCCCAAGCTTACGAGGAAGAACGCAAACGTGCTGAAGCCTTGGCAGAAATCGATCGCGCGAAAACCGTTTTTTTCAGCAACGTCAGCCACGAGTTCCGTACCCCACTTACTCTAATGTTAGGGCCATTAGAGGACACCTTAACCACTTGTGCTACTCTGCTTCCAGCCAAAGAACGAGAGCAGCTAGAAATGGTGCAACGCAACGGACTTCGGCTGCTGAAACTGGTCAACAGCTTGTTAGACTTTTCACGCATTGAAGCCGGAAGGGTTCAAGCTTCTTATGAAGCCACTAACCTTGCCACCTTCACCGCAGAACTAGCTAGTGTATTTCGTTCCGCTGTAGAACGAGCAGGGATGCAGTTATCAGTTAATTGTCCTTCCTTGCCAGCACCAGTGTATGTAGATCGGGAGATGTGGGAAAAAATTGTTCTTAACCTGCTCTCGAATGCCTTCAAGTTCACGATGGTTGGAGAAATTGCGGTCAGTTTGCAGTGGTCAAATGACCATATTGAGTTTGCAGTCAAAGACACAGGAATCGGTATCCCAGCAGAAGAAATCCCCCACCTTTTTGAACGATTCCACCGCGTCAAAGGGGCGCAAGGACGAACTTTTGAAGGATCAGGGATTGGATTGTCACTGGTGCAAGAATTGGTGCAAATGCATGGTGGAACAGTTGATGTTACCAGTCTTCTCGGAGCAGGCAGTTGCTTTACTGTGTCAATTCCAACAGGATATGCTCATTTGCCTCCAGACCGGATTAGTGCCCCGCGAACTTTAGCTTCAACCGCATTAGGTGCAACACCTTATTTAGAAGAAGCGCTGCGGTGGCTACCTGGGGAAGAGAATAGGGAACAGGGAACAGGGAATAGGGAAGAATCTTACCTATCACCTATCACCTATCACCTGTCACCCTCTCCTGCCCGAATTCTCCTAGTGGACGACAACGCAGATATGCGCGATTATGTCAATCGGCTATTAAGTCAGCAATATGAAGTGGAAGCAGTGCCAGACGGTTTAACTGCTTTGGAGTCTGCTCGTGGACGTGTCCCAGATTTGGTACTGACAGATGTGATGATGCCTGGATTAGATGGCTTTGGACTGCTGCAAGCATTACGAGCCGATCCGCAAACGCAAAAAGTTCCAATCATCCTGTTGTCGGCACGGGCGGGGGAAGAGGCACGGGTGGAAGGGTTAGAAGCAGGAGCCGATGATTATCTGATTAAACCTTTCTCTGCCCGGGAATTGTTGGCACGGGTAGAGGCAGCCTTAAAAATGGCTCGTCTCCGCCAAGAGGCAATGGAACGCGAGCAAGGGTTGCGAATTGAAGCTGAGGTCGCCAAAGCACACCTAGAGACTGTCATAGCTGGTATCCAAGACCAGTTCTTTGTGTTGGATCGAGAGTGGCGTTATACCTTTGTCAATCAACAGGTAGCAGAAATTGTKGGCATCCCCAAGGAAGAGTTGCTAGGTMGGATCATTTGGGAASTKTTTCCMGAYRTGGYYMAAAGCGAGTTTKATACCSAGGTKCATCGGGCGAWGGCASAAMASACMGTTGTTCAGTTTGAATACTTTTATGCGCCTTGGCAGCGCTGGTTTGAGAACCGCGTCTACCCCTTTGCTGAAGGGGTAAGCATTTTTGTTACAGAAATTAGCGATCGCAAACAGGCAGAAAAAGCACTTCGTGAAAGCGAAGAAAAGTTCCGCAACATGGCTGATAATGCCCCCTTCATGGTTTGGGTGACAGATACCAATAGCTACTGTACTTACCTCAGTCAAAGCTGGTACGATTTTACAGGCCAGAACGAGGAAATGGGTCTGGGATTTGGCTGGTTAAATGCTGTGCATCCAGAGGATTACAATGATGCTAGTAATGCTTTCCTGGAAGCTACCAGTAGCTGCTCGGCTTTCCGTATGGAGTACCGCTTGCGGCGCCAAGATGGCAAATATCGCTCTTGCATTGATGCTGCTAATCCGTGGTTTGGGGTAGACGGTCAGTTTAAAGGTTACATCGGCTCAGTCATTGACATTACCGAACGCAAAGTCGCAGAAGCCGAACGCAATCGCCTCCTAGAACTTGAGCAAGCTGCCAGAACTGAAGCCGAAAGAGCCAACCGGATTAAAGATGAGTTTCTGGCAGTACTTTCCCATGAATTGCGATCGCCTCTGAATCCGATTCTTGGTTGGGCGAGACTTTTGCAGACTCGTGAATTTGACGCAGTAGCTCTGAAGAAAGCGATCGCAACTATCGAGCGGAATGCTCAATTACAAGCTCAATTAATTGAAGATTTGCTCGATGTCTCTCGGATCTTACAAGGCAAGCTCAACCTGAAGATGTTACCTGTCAATCTAGTACTTGTGATTGAGGGGGGATTGGAAACAGTCCGTTTGGCAGCAGAAGCTAAAAATATTCAAATTCAGACGATGCTGGATGCTTCTTTCGGGCAAGTTTTGGGTGATTCTAGTCGTTTACAACAAGTTATTTGGAATCTCTTATCGAATGCCGTTAAATTCACTCCTGAAGGAGGAAAAATTGATATTCAACTAGAGTGCGTTGACGCTCAAGCTGAGATTACCGTCAGCGACACAGGTAAGGGAATCAGCCCTGAGTTTCTACCTTATGTGTTTGAATATTTTCGTCAGGCTGATGGCACGACAACCCGAAAATTTGGTGGATTGGGGTTAGGGTTAGCAATTGTGCGTCATTTGATCGAATTACATGGCGGCACGATTCAGGCAGAAAGTTTAGGTGAAGGGCAAGGAGCTATTTTTCGAGTTAGGCTACCACTAATTAAAAAAGATTTAACCCCAAAACAAGACATAAATATTGCTGCATTAAATCCTTCTCCTCCGACTGAAATTCTTGCAGGCATCCAAATCTTAGTTGTAGATGATGACGATGATACCCGTGACTTCCACACATTTGTACTAGAACAGGCTGGAGCAATGGTGACAGCAGTGACATCAGCAAAAGAAGCATTACAAGTTTTGGCAGAGTCAGAACCAGATATGCTGCTCAGTGATATTGGGATGCCAGAGATAGATGGCTATATGCTGATGCGCCAAATTAAAGCATTGCAGGCAAACCAAGCCAAACAAATTCCGGCGATCGCTTTAACTGCTTATGCCGGAGAAATCAATCAGCAACAAGCACTGGAATCAGGGTTTCAAAAGCATCTGTCCAAACCTGTCGAACCAGATGAGTTAGTCAAGGCAATTGCAACTCTAATTGGTAGAAGTGGGAATATTTGAGTATTCAGTTGCGGTGCATAAACTACGTCAATATCTCTACAGGAGGAATTGATAAATTTACTCGTGGAAGAAATACCAAGATTAGATATTTTCCCCAGAAAAATTCGCCCTCATCCCCCAATACTGTTCGGTTAAGGCAAGAAACGCGATGAATCGCCGTCTTTGTGATGATATCGCATCTTTGTGAGCTAGAAATTTCATCAAAAAACCTTAACCAAACCTATTGTCCCAACCCCTTCTCCCAAAAATTTATTAACTTTTATCAAATATTTTGCTGTTTATTTAGGTAGATTCATTCTTCAAAAAGATATATTTACTCTAAATTAATCTAGCTAAAATCTGTTCATAATCTGGCTAATTTTGCCTTTTTTTGCCAATTATATTGTTAATACAACTCCTCCTTATTGTTGCTTAATTGCACAAAACACATTGGCAATTACTTGGGCTTTTAGTATAAATTTTGGTATGTGTTGCTGAGTTACTTACTCATCTAAATTATTCAGCTTACTTAACTCATCAAATCTTCATGTATTTGAAGTGTGGTTTATCTTTTACAGTAAAAATAGTGGGAATAATAAAATAAATTGGATTAAGCAAATTATTTAGCTATGAGCCAAATATGTCCTATCTCCAAAACCTGTGCTTGTCGCAATGTTGCACGCTGTCGGAGTAAGGAAGCAGGTAGGCTCTTTCTCTGGTTCCCCGTTCCACATACCCTGATAAAAGTCACCTCCTACCTACAGCAGTTTGACCTTAAGTATGAACTGATGCACGAGCGACCAGGTTTGAGTTTGGAGTGTAGACCCGGACAGTCTCTAGAAATTGCCCGTAATCTGGCCAAATTACTTGCACCAAGAGAATTAAAAGAGACGCAAGTCCTTTTCATTCAAGGCACTATCCAACCTCAACTCCATGATTTTAGTGACATAGCCTCATTACAACGCTTCATTAAGTTGAACCAATCCGACTGGTTGATTGAAATGCTAACAACAGAACGATTTACCAGTTACTTTCAACCAATTGTCTCAATTAACGATACATCGCAAATTTTTGGATATGAATCGCTCTTGCGAGGGGTGGATGAAGAAGGTAATTTAGTTCTACCGACACCAATTCTGGAGTTAGCAACCGAAGCCGGACTTATACCACAACTCGACCAAGTTGCTCGTCTGAGCGCAATCACTCAATTCAGCCGCTATCAAGTGAATGGGCACATCTTTATCAATTTTGCACCAACGTCACTTTATGACCCAGTTTTTTGCCTACGCAGTACGGTAGAGGCAATTGATACTGCCGGAATTTCCCACGAGCGGGTTGTTTTTGAAGTCGTGGAGTCAGACAATCCTCAAGATTTAGCCCACCTCAAGGCAGTGCTTCAATACTACCGGAATGCTGGATTTTTAGTCGCTCTTGACGATCTTGGTTCTGGCTATTCCAGTCTAAACTTGCTGCATCAGTTACGTCCAGACTTTATCAAGCTGGATATGGAGTTAATTCGAAATGTACATCAAGACCTTTACAAAGCTTCGATTACCGAGAAACTGCTAGAGATTACTCAAAAGTTAAACATTCAGACCGTTGCTGAAGGAATTGAGTGCATTGAGGAACTCAACTGGCTACGAGAACGAGGCGCAAATCTTGCCCAAGGCTATTTGATTGGTAAACCCAGTGCAGTGCCTGTCACTACAACCCCTTACTTTGATCCGATCGCGTTAACTGTAGCATCGGCACATTCTGGGCAGGTTGAACATGTTCAACACCAAAGCGAGTCTGAGCGAATTGTCGCAGATGTCACGCAGCGCATTCGCCAATCCTTGGAGTTAGACGAGATTTTGCAAACCACAGCAACGGAAGTGCAACAACTGTTTGAGGTAGACCGAGTACTGATTTACCAGTTTGAGCCAGACTGGAGTGGGTTAGTCGCTGTAGAATCCTTAGCAGAAGGGTGTATATCCATTCTGGGATTTCACGTCATGGATACCTGCTTTCAATCCACGCGTGCAGCTTACTATCAACAAGGTAACACCAGAGCGATTGAAGACATTGAAACTGCGGGCCTATCACCTTGTCATATTGACCTCCTGAGAAGTCTGCAAATCCGGGCAAATCTTGTCGTACCAATTTTGCAGCAAGAGCGTTTGTGGGGATTATTGATTGCTCACCAATGCTGTCAGCCCAGACAATGGCAGCAATCGGAGATTAACTTGTTTAACCAGTTAGCAGGTCAAGCTGCGATCGCTATTCAGCAATCAGAACTTTACCATCAATTACAACAAGCAAACCAGGAATTACAGCGCCTTGCCTGTTCCGATGGTCTAACCCAAGTGGCAAATCGACGCTGCTTTGATGACACATTAAACACGCAGTGGCAATGGTTGGCACGAGAGCAAAGTTCGCTATCTTTGATTTTGTGTGATGTAGATTACTTTAAGTTTTACAACGATACACATGGACATCTGGCAGGAGATGATGCACTTAGACAGGTTGCGAAGGCAATCTCTCAGGCAGTTAAACACCCCGCTGATTTAGTTGCTCGTTATGGCGGAGAAGAGTTTGCAGTGATTTTACCGAATACTGATATTGAAAGGGCGATCGCAGTTGCAAGAGATATTCAGATCAATGTTAGTGCATTACAAATGCCTCATCCCCATTCTCAGGTCAGTGAATTCATTACCCTAAGTCTTGGTGTGGCAACTATCACTCCTCATAGCCAATTATCTCCTGCAATCTTAATTGCTGCTGCTGACCAAGGACTCTACCAAGCAAAAGCACAAGGAAGAAATTGTGTGGTGCAGATGGATTGTGAGAATGCTGATGCTAAATAAGCTAATGCGCTTGTAAGTTGCATAGTTCAAATCGCTATAAAGATTTAAAGGCGCGAATATAACGCTTCTCGAATGGAAGCAATACATTTTGACCTCACTTCCATTCCTCTTTCCTAAAAGGAGAGAGGCTTTGATGCTCCTCCCCAACGCTAGCTCTTAAGGGACTGGGGGTTAGGTCTGTATTTCACGCAATTGAGAACCGCTATATACGTGGGCGAAAAAACCCATTAACCCACTATCTACGCGCAATTATTGCAGTGCAAACCAGAGAAACGCTCTCATGCCAACTTCACTTTTGTCACGCTTACTAGCTTTCGTTGGAAGGATCATCATTCCCCCTGACAGTACCAGTAAATCTTTTTCAAAGCTAGCCGTTGCTGAAATGACTTTTCAGGAATCCCAATGGGACAAGAACCTTTTCTCGATTGGATAGATTCAGGGGTAATCATCTATCAGCATCGCTTAAGTAAAGCGGCATCAATAATTAAAGGTTTATAGTGAGTTCAAATGAGGGATTCAGCCCTCACTAAAAACTAATTTCAATATTTTTTACATTACTTAACTTACTTCGATTTATTCTCACTTACTTAAAGTAGGTGAGAATAAATCGAAAAGTGAATATATGAATAGAATGTTAATGACTTGACAAGTTGCGGTTATATGAAATAATAATCATCTATGTATAGAAATACCTTGATACTCTCAATATATTTTCATATACAACTGTTAAATTCATTCAATTTTATGTTCATGTATGAATGTATTAATTATTTTGGCTGAAGTCAGCTTAATAATCTTTGTTTTTTTATTACTGAACTGGGTTTTAAGCAAATTATTCCAGCTATTTACTAAAACCTTTATACCTAAAAGCGATAATAGAAGTATTAAAACCCTCCGCCGAAATATCACTGGGTTATTGTTACTTGCTTGTGTAGTGTCGTGCATTTTGATTGTGGGTGCTAATGGTTATCTAGTTTATCGCGGTGAAAACCTTCAAGAATACACACTCTTGTTGATTGAGGGCATCCCATCAGGATTTTGGGTGACACTAGGAATTGGCATAGCTAAGAGTATTGGCACTTTGATTTTAGCGGCAATCGCCCTGAAATTTCTAAAATATTGGCTGAAGGCAGCCAGCACTCGCGCCAAGAACTTAGAAAAGAATACTGCTGACGATGAAAGTATTGATGCTTTCTTTAACGCTTTTTATAACAGAATTAGTGGTGGAATCTGGCTGTGGGCTATCATCTTGTGTGCCCAGTTTCTCAAATTACCAGCAACAATTTCGGAATATTTGTACATCGCGCTGCGAATCTATCTAATCATTGCCGTCGGGTTACTTATACTCAAAGCAGTCGCTGCGATCGTTGATAGCCTAGATGCTCTCAGCATCAGATACTCCAATCCTGATAACCTGCTAAGATTCTACGATCGCCTCCGACACCTGATACCGTTTTTAAAGCGCTGCTTGGAATTTGTGATTTATGTCTGCATGGCAACATTAGTGATTCAGCAAGTGCAGTTAATTGCCAATGTCGCAACTTTTGGCCCGCGAATTATCAAGATAATCGGTATCGTCTTCATTAGTCGCGTATTGTTTGAAGTCGTTTACTTACTTATTGAAGAGGTGCTGTTCAAAGACCAGACTCTAACTGATATTCAAAGAAGTAGACGCCTGACGCTTGTTCCTTTGTTTCGTAGTTTCTTACAATACTTAATTTACTTTGGGGCTACAGTTTTCATTCTCTATGCTCTGAGTATCGATCCAACTCCCATACTTGCGGGTGCTGGTATTGTCGGCATTGCTGTCGGGTTAGGGGCACAAACACTAATTAACGATATTGTCTGTGGCTTCTTTATTCTGTTTGAAAACTACTACTTAGTCGGTGACTATATTGAAGCTGGAAAAGCCGAAGAGAAAGTTGTCGAAGGTATTGTCGAGGCGATTGAACTCCGAACCACTCGTGTCAGACATCCTAATGGCCAATTGCAGATTATTCAAAATGGGAATATTGGCTCAATTACTAATTACTCCAAACAGTATATCTTTGCAGTAGTAGAAGTTGGTGTGCCTTATGATTCCAACTTAGCGCACGTGTACAAAGTCATTGAGGAGGTAGGACAGCAGTTAAAAGCAGACGATCCAGATGTACTCGAAGGCACACAGGTGGATGGAGTCGAAAGTCTGGGAGAGTCTAACTTGTTGCTACGGACATTGACGAAAGTAAAGCCAGGAAAACATCTTCAGATTCAACGCGTTCTTCGGAAGATTTTTACAAATGCATTGCTGCGGGAAGGAATTGTAATTCCCGTGCGCGCTGAAAGTGGCGAAGGTTAATTTGGCATTTTCTTTTAACAAGAAATAACTCAGGAGTCATTTAATTTAGAATTTTTCCTTCAATCAAAAACCCCAAATTGGCAGAACAAATTATTTGAAATTGCAATAATTTAAATAGGCACTAATGAATTATAACCTCATCGCCCAAGCCGCAGAATCTGCATCAAAAACTTCTGTTGTAGTACCAGCACCTCCGACTTTTCCAACGGGTGGACAAATTACCTCTTTCTTTTATACATTCGGCGTATGTATAGTTGTTGTATTTGTACTCTATATATTACTTTTCTATCTACTGCGATCGTTTTTTCGCCGCACAGAAAAAGATACAGCCCTGTTTATCCTTGGGATCTTACAAATCCCTGCGATCGCGCCTAGAAGAACAAGAGTAGCCGCGATTTCTAATCGCCTGGTATATTTGCAAAGGTGAGATGCTCCTGTTCCCAGTTCTGAGTAAAGATGTCAGATTCCCTACTTCTTTACTCAGCACTACTACTTAGTCTCTAGTCGCCATCAGCCTAACCAATTAATTTCTGCCAGCTAGCAGGCCCGATAATGCCATCGGCATCTAAACCATTTTGCTTTTGAAAGTTCTTAACTCCAACTTCTGTTTGCGAACCGTAGACGCCATCATTCTCAACACCTAAACGGTATTGTAAGTATCTGACAACTGCACCACCGGCATGGTTTGGTCTGATAATTCGTTTTGCCAAAATTAGATTTATGGCATTCCATGTAGTTGCGTCAGCAATTCCAGTCGGCTGAACTGCGATAATAGTCTGAAATTTTTCTACGGCAGATTTGGTGTTAGCCCCCGTGAAGCCATCTTCCACTAACGCCTTACCATTTTTATCGGTTATTTTTAGTCTATTTAAGGATTTTTGCAGTCTGAGAATAGTCGCATCTATGTTCTCCTCTTCATCTGGTACAGGGTTAACAGGGGCACTTGGCAGTTTACCAGTTAAGCCTTTAACAATTGCATTAGCCATTGCTTCAGGATTAAAAAGATTCATATCTTTTTGCGAATCGAGGAAGCAACATTCTATCAAGATAGCAGGCATATCTGTATTTTTCAGAACATACAAGTGGGAACCACTCTTAACGCCACGATTAAAAAATCCTAACTTGATGATTTCATCTAATACAGGTTTAGCAATTTGTCTGCCTGTATCGCTAGTCGCATATACTTCTGTGCCGTTAGCTTGGTTGTTAAAAGCATTAAAATGAATCGAGACGTAAATATCTACTTTACTGGAATTAGCTGTAGAACATCTTTTTGAGAGTGAGTCACGGACTGTATTAGCACTACTTGGTCTACATACTACGACTTCATTTCCTAAAGCTCTTAACTTGGCTATAACTCTATTACCTACATCTAAAGTTAAATTATCCTCGAATTTAATACCTCTAGCTCCTGTATCTGGTGGACAATTGTGCCCGCTATCAATTCCGAATTTCATTATTTCATCCTCAACTTACTTGTTTTTACACTAGTTCAAAACTCTTATAATTATATAGACAAAGTTTGGTTAATAGCTTTTTGAAAATACTTGTTAGCAATGAATGCATTATTTTCAGCATTACTACGCTATTAGACGAAATAAGTTTTTCTGCAAACCACAACAGCAAATTTTATTTGGTAAAATCCACTAATTCAAAGCTATATTTTAACCAAAAACACAACTATTATAAGTTAACAATATCGAGAATAACCAGTAAATTTTTGCAATAAATTGAAATCTAGCAATTGCCCCCATTATTTAGATAATAACGCTTTCTAAAAGTGGGAAGCCATGACAAATGTACTTAGTTAGATGCCCAAATCCCTAAACCGAACGCACCCCCTGATGTGAACCTGGGTTTATAAGGTCTTAAACCCTTGAGAGACTCTACCCTTGGCTTCCTGTTAACCCTGAGCAGCTTAACACATAATGCTTTACAGTATTAATGAATACGCGATCGCTTCTAATGTCTTTGCAGAATCCCCAGAGAGTTGTTTTCGCTTATACATCAATGGCGGCATACTGGCACTGAGTTTAACCGAAGATTAGATATTACCGAGTTGCGTACATTCACAAACCTGTCACCACAAGAAATTCGTTCGCTATACGAAGCGCTACAGGAATCGAAAGAGTTCAATGATGCACTTAATTTGACTCAACACATCACAACTTTTTTAAAATCAAAATATCCCAAAGGCAGTGGTATAATGAAGTTCTAACTCCTTCAAGGAACCACTGATCGGAATCTGTGGGTAGATATTTAACAATCAGCCTGAAAGCACGTTTAAAATTTAAGTAAAGAAATATTTCGTAGCTTACAGGCATGAAACGCATCGTCTTGGTTGCTGGGTTTGAATCATTCAACGCTGACTTGTACAGAAAAGCAGCCTTTTTGGCTAACTCTCGCTGTCCTGAGTTGGATATTCGGGTATTTAGCGATCGCGATCTTACCAATAAACGCACTGAGGTAGAAACAGCACTTGATGGCGCTGATGTGTTTTTTGGTAGCCTACTATTTGATTATGACCAGGTTGTGTGGTTGCGCGATCGCATTGCCCAAATTCCCATCCGTCTAGTCTTTGAGTCAGCCTTAGAATTGATGAGTTTAACCAAGGTGGGTGACTTTGCCATTGGCGACAAGCCCAAAGGAATGCCCAAACCAGTTAAATTCATTCTTGACAAATTTAGCAACGGACGAGAAGAAGACAAACTCGCTGGTTACATCAGCTTCTTAAAAATTGGCCCCAAACTACTGAAATATATCCCAGTGCAAAAAGTCCAAGACTTACGCAACTGGTTAATTATTTATGGTTACTGGAATGCTGGCGGTTCAGAAAACGTCGCTTCCTTATTCTGGACACTAGCAGAAAAATATTTAAATTTAAAAGTCGGCGACATTCCCCCGTTAATTGAAACCCCCAACATCGGATTACTCCACCCCGATTATCAAGGATTTTTTGAATCCCCCCGCGAGTATTTAGAATGGTATAAAACCCATTGTAGAGACGCGATGAATCGCGTCTCCCCAGTTATCGGAATTCTCCTCTACCGAAAACACGTCATCACCAAACAACCCTACATTCCCCAACTAATTCGCAGTTTTGAAAAAGCCGGGTTAACTCCTTTACCCATCTTCATCAACGGCGTAGAAGGACACGTGGCGGTACGAGATTTAATGACAACCGACTATGAAATTCAGCAACGACAACTAGGCGATATAGAAACTCCCTCACTATCTAGTGAAGCAGTAAAAGTAGATGCGATCGTTTCGACAATTGGCTTTCCTCTGGTGGGTGGCCCAGCTGGTTCAATGGAAGCTGGCCGTCAAATAGAAGTAGCAAAGCGCATCCTCACTGCCAAGAATGTACCTTATATTGTTGCTGCACCATTATTAATTCAAGATATTTCCTCGTGGACGCGCCAAGGTATCGGCGGATTGCAAAGTGTGGTGTTGTATGCGTTACCAGAATTGGATGGGGCTATTGATACCGTTCCCCTTGGTGGTTTGGTGGGCGAAAATATTTATCTGGTTCCCGAACGGGTGGAACGATTAATTGGTAGGGTAAAAACTTGGGTGGCTTTGCGACAAAAACCTGCTTCGGAACGCAAGATTGCAATTATTTTATATGGGTTCCCGCCAGGTTATGGTGCTGTAGGCACAGCTGCATTATTAAATGTACCGTGTAGTTTGCTGAAGTTTCTCCACGCACTGAAAGAACAAGGTTACACCGTGGGGGATTTACCGGAAGATGGGGAAGAATTGATTCGCTGGGTGAAAGAAGCGGATGAATCTTTTGATGATACAAAAAATATCCCCGCCTCCGTCAGCGCCCGTACTCTAGAAAAATGGCTGGGATATCTGCAAACCTCCCGTATTGAAAAACAATGGAAATCTTTGACGGGAACTGGTATTAAAACCTATGGCGAGGAATTTCAGATTGGTGGTGTGCAATTAGGTAATGTGTGGATAGGTGTACAACCACCTTTGGGGATACAAGGCGACCCGATGCGCTTAATGTTTGAAAGAGATTTAACGCCTCATCCACAATATGCGGCTTATTATAAATGGTTGCAAAATGAGTTTCAAGCTGATGCTTTAGTTCACTTTGGAATGCATGGGACGGTGGAATGGTTGCCTGGTTCGCCGTTGGGGAATACTGGTTATTCTTGGTCGGATATTTTGTTAGGAAATTTGCCTAATCTATATATATATGCGGCGAATAATCCTTCTGAATCGATGTTGGCAAAACGTCGCGGTTATGGTGTGTTGATTTCTCATAATGTACCGCCTTATGGGCGGGCAGGTTTGTATAAGGAATTGGTGGCGTTGCGGGATTTGATTGCGGAGTATCGGGAAGATCCGCAGAAGAATTATGTTTTGAAGGAAGGTATTTGTAAAAAAATTGTGGACTCTGGGTTGGATGCAGATTGTCCGTTTGAGGATGCTAAACGGTTGGGGATTGCGTTTACGCCGGAGAATGTGCGGATGTTTAGCAGTCATGCTTTTGATGATTATTTGGTGGAGTTGTATGGATATTTGCAGGTTTTAGAAAATCGGTTGTTTTCTTCTGGGTTGCATACTTTGGGGGAAAAGCCGAGTGAGGAGGAGTTGGAGGCGTATTTGGAGGCTTATTTTGGGGACGAACCGCCAAGACGCCTTCGCGAAGCGTCTCGAAGAGAAGAACGCCAAGAGGAAGAAAGACTAATAAGAGATTTGTTGATGCAATCTACGGATGAGTTGACGAATTTGTTAAGGGGATTGAATGGGGAGTATATTCCACCTGCGCCGGGTGGGGATTTGTTAAGAGATGGGGCTGGTGTGTTGCCGACTGGGAGGAATATTCATGCTTTAGATCCTTATCGGATGCCTTCGCCTGCTGCTTATGAACGGGGACGGGAAATTGCCCAAAAAATTATTGCCCAGCATTTGGAGGAATATGGGAAATATCCTGAAACTGTGGCGGTGATGTTATGGGGGTTGGATGCGATTAAAACTAAGGGTGAATCTTTGGGGATTCTGTTGGAGTTGGTGGGGGCTGAACCTGTTAAGGAAGGAACTGGTAGGGTTGTTCGTTATGAGTTGAAGCCGTTGGCTGAGGTTGGACATCCCCGGATTGATGTGTTGGGTAATTTGTCTGGGATTTTCCGCGATAGTTTTGTAAATATCATCGAATTGTTGGATGATTTATTTCAACGGGCGGCTGATGCTGAGGAACCGGATGATCAGAATTTTGTTAGGAAACACGCTTTGGCTTTAAAAGCCCAGGGTGTGGAAAATGTATCGGCGAGATTGTTTTCTAATCCGGCGGGTGATTTTGGTTCTTTGGTGAACGATCGCGTGGTTGATGGTAACTGGGAATCTGGTGAGGAGTTGGGAAATACTTGGCAAAGCCGCAATGTATTCAGCTACGGGAGAGAGGATAAAGGTCAAGCTAGACCGGAAATTTTAAATACGTTGTTAAAAACTAGCGATCGCATTGTTCAAGAAATCGATTCGGTAGAATATGGTTTAACTGATATTCAAGAATATTACGCTAATACTGGCGGTTTAAAAAAGGCAGCAGAAAAACAAAGCGGTAAGAAGGTGACAACTAGCTTTGTGGAAAGTTTCTCGAAGGATACTACACCGCGCAATTTAGATGATTTGCTACGAATGGAGTATCGCACCAAGTTGGTAAATCCCAAATGGGCGCAAGCGATGGCGAATCAAGGTTCTGGTGGTGCTTTTGAAATTTCACAACGGATGACGGCGTTGATTGGTTGGGGTGGTACTGCCGATTTTACTGATGATTGGGTATACGATCAAGCGGCTGATACTTATGCGTTAGATGCAGAGATGGCGGATAAGTTACGGAAGGCAAATCCTGAAGCTTTTCGCAATATTTTAGGCAGAATGTTAGAGGCGCATGGACGGGGTTTCTGGGAAGCTGATAGTGATAAGTTAGATAAATTGCGGCAATTATATGAGTTAACAGATGAGGAATTGGAGGGTGTTAAGTAGGTCGTCGGCGTAAAAATTTTTCGTTGGGATGAGGCCAAAGGAAAGAGGGTTTTTTGCCTCCATCTCCAAGGCGTTGGTACAGCAATGATCGACAGGAGTCTTTATAAGGCGATCACTGCTTGAATTGGGAAAAATTATTTTAAAATTTAGTTGGGATTTCAATCCTATTCAAATCTTCCCCTGTCCCTAGTTCACAGTGCTATTAACACAAGATCATAAAATTATGCAGCAAGGCGGCATGAACGAAGAGGAAAAAGAATATTTAGACTATGAAGACGACAACCCAGCATTATCTAAAGTCATAGAAAGGAACATTCGCACTATTATCCGCCTTCGGGTCAAGGCTGCAAATAAGCGAAACTTACAAGACCGAATTGCCGATCTTATTACCTCTTTCTCAGGACACATAGTTTTTGTTTACGTACATATAGTCTGGTTTGGTGCTTGGATTGTTTTGAACACTGGAAAAATCGGTGTACATCCTTTCGATCCATTTCCTTACGGATTGTTGACAATGGTGGTATCTCTGGAAGCAATTTTTCTGTCAACATTTGTGTTAATTAGTCAAAATCGCCTCAGTGAAGACAGTGAGTATCGTGCCAACTTAAATTTACAAATTTCACTAGTGACCGAGCATGAAGTAACACGAGTATTGCAAATGCTTGATGCAATTCAAGATAAAATGGGCATTGAAAATGATGAAGATAGTGAGCTTGCTGACTTAGAAATGGAAACTAAGCCGGAAGATGTGCTAGTGGAAATTGAACGGCTGCAACAGTTGGCGCTTAAAAGAAAAAAATTCAGAAATCGTCACCAAAGAGAATGATAGCGATCGCTTAACCCAGTAATTTTATGGTTTTAACAGCTTGGGGCGCACCACCACTTGCAGATTGGGCCTTTTCTTGACCAAGCCCTCCTGCCTTGCCCGTTGAGAAATTTTAATTTCCCCTATTATCATTAGAATCAGTATGCCTTACTAGTGCAAATCTAAATATCTGTCACTACTAGGGAAATTCGACAGTTAAATAACTACGTACTCCAAGCTAATCAGATTATCAAAGATTTGTTGCTATAGCGAGTACCAGAAAAGCTAGAAGCAGTAAATGAGAGTTAAAATCGACTTTCTGCTTTGAGAAAACCTTTTTTAAATACGAAAACTCAGAAAATTATTTAGAGATTAAGCTATGGCAACCGAACAGTTAACTAGAGACAGCGACAATCTAGATTTAAATCAGCTACTAAGAACGCTGAATGCTGTTAAACAGGGTGACTTTTCTGCTCGGATGCCCATAGACCATACTGGTGTGGCGGGGAAAATAGCTGACACGCTCAATGATATTATTGACCAAAATGAGCGAATGGCGGCCGAACTACAACGGATTGGTAACGTTGTCGGCAAAGAAGGAAAAATTGCCGATCGCGCCTCTCTCGGAGATGTTCGCGGCTCTTGGTCAGATTGTGTTTCTTCTGTCAATACTCTAATTACAGATTTAGTTCAACCAACAGCTGAAACTACTCGTGTAATTCGGTCTGTCGCCAATGGTGACTTATCGCAAACGATCGCTACAGAAATTGATGGCAGACCCCTGCAAGGTGAGTTTCTCCAAACTGCGAATATCGTTAATACGATGGTAGATCGACTTGGTTCTTTTGCATCGGAAGTTACCAGGGTTGCCCGTGAGGTGGGAACTGAAGGGAAGTTAGGCGTTCAAGCTGAAGTGCAAGGTGTGGCTGGCACTTGGAAAGATTTGACTGATAACGTTAACTTGATGGCGGGTAATCTCACCGGACAAGTTCGCAACATTGCCGAAGTTGCCACTGCGATCGCAAATGGTGACTTATCCAAAAAGATCACTGTTAATGTTAAAGGCGAAATTCTGGAACTCAAAAACACCGTCAACACGATGGTGGATCAACTGAATTCTTTTGCTAGTGAAGTAACGCGAGTTGCCCGTGAAGTCGGAACTGAAGGGAAGTTGGGCGTACAAGCAGAAGTTAAAGGTGTAGCAGGAACTTGGAAGGATTTGACTGATAACGTTAACTTGATGGCTGGAAATTTAACAGCACAAGTCCGTAACATTGCAGAAGTAACAACGGCGGTAGCAAACGGCGACCTTTCCAAAAAAATTACTGTTGATGTCAAAGGCGAAATTTTAGAGTTGAAAAACACCGTTAACATCATGGTGGATCAACTTAATTCCTTTGCATCGGAAGTAACAAGAGTTGCCCGTGAGGTGGGTGCAGAAGGAAAATTGGGCGGTCAAGCAGAAGTTCGCGGGGTAGCGGGTACGTGGAAAGATTTAACTGATAGCGTGAATTTCATGGCGGGAAGCTTGACGGCACAAGTGCGGAATATTGCGGAAGTAACTACGGCGGTTGCAAATGGCGATTTATCCAAAAAAATCACTGTCGATGTCAAAGGCGAAATTCTGGAGTTGAAAAATACCATCAACACAATGGTGGATCAACTTAATTCCTTTGCATCAGAAGTAACACGGGTGGCGCGGGAAGTGGGAACTGAAGGAAAGTTGGGCGTACAAGCAGAAGTGCGCGGTGTCGCAGGTACTTGGAAAGATTTAACTGACAACGTTAATTTAATGGCGGGTAATCTCACCGGACAGGTGCGAAATATTGCCGAAGTTGCAACTGCGATCGCAAATGGCGATCTATCTAAGAAAATTACCGTCGATGTTAGAGGTGAAATTCTCGAACTCAAGAATACCATCAATATCATGGTGGATCAACTCAGTTCCTTTGCAAGTGAAGTAACGCGGGTTGCGCGTGAAGTGGGTAGTGAAGGTAAACTGGGTGTGCAAGCAGATGTGCGCGGTGTCGCGGGTACTTGGAAAGATTTAACTGACAGCGTAAACTTCATGGCGGGAAGTTTAACGGCGCAGGTGCGGAATATTGCCGAAGTGACTACGGCGGTTGCAACTGGCGACTTATCCAAGAAAATCACTGTCGATGTCAAAGGTGAAATTCTGGAGTTGAAAAATACCATCAACACAATGGTGGATCAACTTAATTCTTTTGCATCAGAAGTAACAAGGGTTGCGCGGGAAGTGGGAAGCGAAGGTAAATTGGGCGTGCAAGCAGAAGTGCGCGGCGTAGCTGGGACTTGGAAAGATTTAACCGATAGCGTAAACTTCATGGCGGGAAGTTTGACGGCGCAGGTGCGGAATATTGCSGAAGTGACTACGGCGGTTGCAACTGGTGACTTATCCAAGAAAATCACTGTTGATGTCAAAGGTGAAATTCTGGAGTTAAAAAACACCATTAATACAATGGTAGATCAACTCAGTTCCTTTGCAAGTGAAGTGACGCGAGTCGCCCGTGAGGTGGGAACTGAAGGTAAATTGGGTGTACAAGCGGAAGTGAAAGACGTTGCCGGGACTTGGAAAGATTTAACCGACAGCGTAAACTTTATGGCGGGAAGCTTGACGGCACAGGTGCGGAACATTGCCGAAGTGACAACTGCGATCGCAAATGGTGACTTATCTAAGAAAATTACTGTTGCTGTCAAAGGCGAAATTCTCGAACTCAAGAATACCATCAATATAATGGTGGATCAACTCAACTCCTTTGCAAGTGAAGTAACGCGGGTTGCTCGTGAGGTGGGAAGTGAGGGTAAGCTGGGCGTACAAGCAGATGTGCGCGGCGTGGCTGGGACTTGGAAGGATCTCACCGACAGCGTAAACTTCATGGCGGGAAGTTTAACAGCACAGGTGCGAAACATTGCCGCCGTCACCACAGCTGTAGCTAATGGCGATTTATCTAAAAAAATCTCCGTTGATGTCAAAGGTGAAATTTTGGAGTTGAAAAACACCGTCAACACGATGGTAGATCAACTCAATTCCTTTGCAAGTGAAGTAACGCGGGTTGCCCGTGAGGTGGGAACGGAAGGTAAACTGGGCGTACAAGCAGAAGTTAAAGGTGTAGCCGGCACTTGGAAAGATTTAACCGACAGTGTAAACTTCATGGCGGGAAGCTTGACGGCACAAGTGCGGAATATTGCCGAAGTGACGACAGCCGTAGCAAACGGCGACTTATCCAAGAAAATCACCGTCGATGTGAAAGGTGAAATTCAGGAACTCAAAAACACCATTAATACAATGGTGGATCAGTTAAATTCTTTTGCATCAGAAGTTACCAGGGTTGCCCGTGAGGTGGGAACTGAAGGTAAATTAGGCGTGCAAGCTTACGTCAGAGGAGTTGCAGGAACCTGGAAAGATTTAACGGATAACGTGAACTCAATGGCGGGGAACCTCACCGGACAAGTTCGCAACATCGCGGAAGTTACGAAGGCGGTAGCTAATGGCGACTTATCTAAGAAAATTACCGTCGATGCCAAAGGTGAAATTTTGGATTTGAAGAATACCACCAACACGATGGTAGATCAACTCAGTTCCTTTGCATCGGAAGTAACGCGGGTGGCGCGAGAAGTGGGAACTGAAGGAAAGTTGGGCGGACAAGCACAAGTCCAAGGTGTCGCAGGTACTTGGAAAGATTTAACTGATAACGTGAACTCGATGGCGGGTAACTTAACGGCACAAGTGCGCGGGATTGCCAGAGTTGTAACCGCAGTTGCTAACGGTGACTTGAAACGGAAACTAATGCTAGATGCCAAGGGAGAAATTGAAACCTTGGCAGAGACAATCAACGAGATGATTGATACCCTAGCGACATTTGCCAATCAAGTAACCACAGTGGCGCGGGAAGTGGGAATCGAAGGGAAGTTAGGCGGACAAGCGAGAGTCCCTGGCGCGGCTGGAACTTGGAAAGATTTGACAGATAATGTGAATGAACTTGCTGCTACACTGACAACTCAGTTGCGAGCGATCGCAGAAGTTGCTACAGCTGTAACTAAAGGTGATTTAACTCGTTCAATTGCCGTCGAAGCACTAGGGGAAGTAGCGATACTCAAAGACAACATCAACCAGATGATTGCCAATCTGCGGGAGACAACGCAGAAAAACACCGAACAAGATTGGTTGAAAACTAATTTAGCTAAGTTTACCCGAATGCTGCAAGGGCAGCGAGACTTGGAAACCGTATCTAAATTAATTCTCTCAGAACTAGCACCCTTAGTAGGAGCGCAACACGGCGTATTCTTCCTGATGGAATCTGGGGAAAATACACCGTATTTGAAACTAATTAGTAGCTACGCTTACCGCGAACGCAGACATCTAGCTAACCGCTTCCACTTGGGTGAAGGTTTGGTGGGACAATGCGCCTTAGAAAAAGAGCGAATTCTGCTGACGGATGTACCAAATGATTATGTGAGAATTGCCTCTGGTTTAGGAGAAGCTACGCCACTTAATGCCGTGGTGTTACCTGTACTTTTTGAAGGACAGGTGACAGCAGTCATAGAATTAGCATCCTTCCGCCGCTTTAGCGAAATCCATCTGACATTCTTCGACCAGCTTACCGAAAGTATAGCGATCGTTCTCAACACGATCGCAGCATCAATGCGAACTGAAGAATTACTCAAGCAATCGCAATCTTTGGCTGAAGAACTCCAAACCCAGCAAAGTGAACTCCGCGAAACCAACAAGCGCCTAGAACAACAAGCCCAATCACTCAAAACTTCTGAGGATTTACTCAAAGGACAGCAAGAGGAACTGCAACAAACCAACGCCGAATTAGAAGAAAAGGCAGAGTTGTTGGCGATGCAAAAGAAAGAAGTCGAGCGCAAAAATCGGGAAATTGAACAAGCAAGACTTTCTTTAGAAGACAAGGCTGAACAACTCGCCCTTTCCTCAAAATACAAATCAGAATTTCTCGCCAATATGTCCCATGAACTGCGGACACCGCTAAATAGCTTGTTGATTTTGGCGAAATTGTTAACAGATAATATTGATCGCAACCTCACAGCCAAGCAAGTCGAATACAGCCAAACAATTTACTCAGCCGGTACTGATTTGTTGGCGTTAATCAATGACATTCTGGATCTCGCTAAAATTGAATCTGGAACCATGTCTATTGACATGACCCAAATGCCATTGACAGACTTGGGTGAACAGATTGATCGCACCTTCCGGCAAATCGCTCAGAGCAAAGGACTTGGTTTTGCAATTGAATTTACTCCTGAATTGCCAAACAGCATTTATACAGATGTCAAACGTATACAACAGGTATTGAAAAATCTCCTCTCCAACGCTTTTAAGTTTACAGAGCAAGGAGAGGTACGCTTACGGATTGCGGTGGCCAAGCTAGGGTGGAGCAACGACAACGAAACCTTAAATCGTGCCCAGCTTGTGATTGCTTTCTCAGTCAGCGATACAGGCATTGGTATTGCCCCAGAAAAACAGAAAGTGATTTTTGAGGCATTCCAGCAAGCCGATGGCTCTACCAGCCGGAGATACGGCGGTACCGGATTGGGCTTATCAATTAGCCGCGAAATCGCCCGTCTCTTCGGCGGCGAAATAAAACTAATCAGTCAACCCGGTGAAGGTAGCACCTTTACATTCTACTTACCACAATTGAGTGCTGTTAGCGATAGCGGGGCGTTTAGCCCGTCACGAGTGCTGAGTCCTGAGTCTAGATCCACACTCCCCACTCCCTACTCCCCACTCCTCACTCCTCACTCAGCACTAATAACTGACGATCGCACTACTATAGAAAGAGGCGATCGCGTGTTACTAATTGTCGAAGATGACCTTAATTTTGCGCGTATCCTTCTAGATATGGCGCAACAACAAGGATTTAAGGTGATAGCTGCCCAAACGGGTAGTACAGGTTTGATGCTAGCGCAGCAATTCCTCCCTTCAGCGATTTTGCTAGATATCCGGTTGCCAGAAATGGATGGTTGGACGGTATTGGATCGTCTGAAACATGACCCAAATACCCGTCACATTCCCGTACATATCATGACTGTTGAGGAAGGGAGACAACGCGGTTTACAACTAGGTGCGATCGCATATCTGCAAAAACCCTTAACCAGCGAGACAATATCTGAGGCGTTGACCAAAATTAAAGGTTTTGTTGACCGCCAGGTGAAAAATTTATTGGTAGTCGAAGACGATGATACTCAACGGCTGAGTATTGTTGAGTTGATTGGTAACAGCGATGTTTCGACCACTGCTGTGGCTGATGGTGCAGCAGCTTTAGAAGCGATTCGCACCCAGCATTTTGATTGCCTCGTCCTCGATTTAGGGCTACCTGACATGACCGGGTTTGAACTAATTGAGCAGATAAAGCTTTTACCTCACGGTAAAACTTTACCAATTATTGTCTACACAGGTAGAGAAATTAGCAAAGCTCAAGAAACAGAACTCAGACGAATTGCCGAAACAATCATTATTAAAGATGTGCGATCGCCCGAACGTCTCCTCGATGAAACAGCATTATTTTTACACCGAGTCCAGGCAAATTTACCTGAACCGAAGCGACAAATACTCGAACAACTGCATTCACAAGACTACTTACTCACTGGTAAAACAGCGCTAATTGTAGACGACGATATGCGGAATATCTTCGCCCTTACCAGTATGCTGGAGCGTTATCAAATCCAGGTTTTATATGCTGAAAATGGCAGAGAGGGAATTACGATGTTAGAAAATACACCTGATATTGATGTCGTTTTGATGGACGTAATGATGCCAGAAATGGATGGTTACGAAACAACACGCACGATCCGCCAAAACGAGCAATTTAAGTCTTTGCCGATTATTGCACTGACCGCTAAAGCCATGCAAGGCGATCGCGAGAAGTGTATTGAAGCCGGCGCATCAGATTACATTACTAAACCCGTAGATACCGAACAATTGCTGTCGCTGTTGCGTGTTTGGCTATATCGTTAATGACGCGATCGCTTTCACCAATTCCTCTGGATCTACAGGCTTAGAAATATGCCGTTGAAATCCGACAGCGATCGCTTGCTGATGATCCATCTCAGCAGCATAAGCAGTTAAAGCGATCGCGGGAATTGTCCCTCCTTGCTCTGGTTCCAGACTCCTCACCTGTCGCATCAGCATATAGCCATCCATTTCGGGCATCCCGATATCGCTGATAATTAGATTTGGCTGGGATTGACTCAATGCAGTTAAAGCTTCAATGCCTGAAGCGACAACGGTAACACTTGCACCATATTGCTCCAGCATGAAGGGCAAAAATTCTCGCATATCTGCATCATCATCCACCACCAGAATCTCTAAGCCAGACAGCGGCGAAGACTGAGCCGCCACCAGTGAGGAGTTAGCTTTTGCATCCTTGATTTCTTTGTTTTCATCCTGTAAGTATGGAAGTCTGACTGTAAAAGTTGCTCCTTGTCCATCGCCGAGACTTTCTGCTTGCACAGTTCCCCCGTGAAGTTCGACAAGATGGCGGACGATCGCTAATCCTAAACCTAAACCGCCAAATTTTCGAGTTGTGGCACCATCTGCTTGACGGAAATAATCAAAGACATAAGGTAAAAACTCAGGTGCAATTCCCTTCCCTGTATCAGTTACACAAATTTGTAACTGTGAGCTAACTTGCTCTAATTTAATTTTTACCTGTCCACCGATGGGAGTAAATTTAATGGCATTAGAAAGGATATTCCAAATGACTTGTTGTAGTCGATTGGCATCACCTAAAACTTCCCCAACACCAGATTCAAGACTTGTCTGAATCTGGATAGACTTAGCCTCCGCCGATAAACGCACTGTCTCAATAGCGGCTTCAATGACTGATACCAAATTAATCCGGCCAAAGTTGAGGTTAAGTTTACCCTGAAGGATGCGGGAAACATCCAGCAAATCTTCAATTAATTGAGTTTGTAACTTGGCATTGCGCTCAATGGTTTCTAGGGCGCGATCGCTTGTTGCTCGATCGAGCTTGCGGGTTCGCATCAGTTTTGCCCAACCTAGAATCGGGTTGAGTGGTGTTCTCAATTCATGAGACAGCACAGCGAGAAATTCATCTTTGATGCGGTTTGCTGATTCAGCAGCGTTTCGTGCCGTTCGTTCGGCTTCGTAGAGATGGGCGCGAGCGATCGCTTGGGCGCATTGTTGAGCAACAGCCAAAATAAATGCTCGATCTTCTCCACTGAGTTGTTGAGGCTGGGTAAATCCCAAACTTATACCGCCAACTGCCCAACCTTCTACCATCAATGGAATAGAAATCCAGGCATTAAAATCATATTGGGCGTAAATTTCTGCTAAATGTGGGTAACGAGCTACTCGATTTTCTGTTGGTTGTGCCCAAATAGGTTTCCCAGTTCGCACAGCTTCTGCTAAGGGAGAGGGTGAATCGATGGCAAAAGTACGCCAAGCGTCTATCAAATCCTGCTTATAGCCAACCGCCCGCACAATTTCCAGTTCAGTTTTACTTTCATTCACCAAGGCGACAAGGGCAGAACCGGCTCCCAAGGCAGCCATGCTCTGCTCTACAATCACATCAGAGACTTGGGCTGGTGTTAGGGATTCGGAAAGAGCAGCCGTGATCGATTGAAGACGGGCAATCCGCTCCAATGCTCGTTCTGCGGTTTTTTGTGCTTGCTGTGCTTCTTGGTAAAGGCGGGCATTATCAATGGCGATCGCAGCTCGATGGGCAATCTCTTCCGCTAATGAGAAGTCAGCCGTGCTGTAACGACGTTCTGATTCCGCAGTAAAAAAGGAAATTGCACCAAAAATTCTTTCACGTGCCATTAAGGGAAAAATTATACAGGACTTTAAACCAAGTTCACGCACAATCCTTAGATGTTCTGGATCTGGGATGCCTTCTACTAAAGCTACATCTGAAATTTCAGTTACCATTTCAGCAAGTCCTGTACGCAGCACTTTCGGCACACCTTGAGGTTCATCCAACTTTCTAGGATAACGCTGATGAAGTTCCCAACCGAGTTTCACTTTCCCTGAATCTCGGTGAGCAACTGCTACCCGATTAATTGATTGGTTGTCTTGCAGTAGATCGATGCTGCACCAATCGGCGAAGTAAGGCACAACCAGGTTGGCCACACTTGCTAGGGTGCTTTCGTAATCAAGGGAAGAGGCGAGTGTTGCACTAACTTGAGCCAAAAACCCAGATCGTTGTTGATTGGCTTCTGCTTCTAGGCGGGCGGTTTGCTCTTGAATCAGTTGGATTCTTTCGGCTTCGGMTTGTTTGCGATCGGTGATATCAAGCACAACACCACTCATGTGTGTGGCTTTACCTGCTTCATTAAAAAAGGCTTTTCCGCGACAGGCTGCGTAGCGAATACTGCCGTCATCTCGAATAATTCGATATTCTAAATTATGCTCCACGCCTTGGTTAATTGCTCGACTCAACGATTGAACCAGCAATCTTCGATCATCTGAATGTAGACGATCGAGGATTGCTTCGGAAGTGCCAGCAAAGGTTTCAGGTGTTAACCCAAATAATTGATAAATCTGCTCATCCCAGTCAAAGCGATCGCTAGCAATATCCCAACTCCAAACACCAATTTGAGAAGATTTCAACGCCAGATTGAGTTGTGCTTGGCTGTTTTCTAGACCTTGATAAAGACGAGCGTTTTCTAGAGAGATGGCAATTTGAACTGTCAATATTTCCAGTACAGAAAGTTTTTCCTGTGTAAAGGCACTGGAAATCAGATTATTTTCTAAATATAAAATACCAAGTAATTTCGACTGACGGGCGATCGGTAAACAAAGTACAGATTTAGGTTGGTTTTGGATTACATACTCGTCTTTAGAAAACAGATTTTGCTCAGTAGCATTCTGCAAAATCACTGTTTCTTGAGTTCTCTGAACATAATTTAGTATTGATTGAGGAATAACCTGGGAAATTTCACCCTCTAATACAGGCTGAGAAACATTGAATTTTTCAGCTTGGGGATTAAATTTCGCTTCTACTTCGATCGCCAAATTTTGCTCGTATTCAAGCAACAAATAACCGATTTCTGCTCCTGCTTGCTCGATGACAATCTGCATTAATGTTTTCAACAACCGCGAAAGCACGATTTCACTAGATATGGTTTGAGAAGCTTTAACGACCGATAAAAAGTCTAGGTATTCACCTGTGCTGAAAAACGTTCCGTTAGAGATAAGCTGTTGTTGTGGCAATAGCTGAGGATAGAACTCTTCAAGGTGCTTCACTTTAGCAGATGCCTCCCAGCGCAGATATGCATTTTTAGCTTCTTGCAAGTAGGTTTTGGCAATTAATTCAAACTTCCGCTCTAAGTAAAACTTAGCGCCTAACTCATTAGCTAAAGCTTCATATTGCACAAATGCCTGCTCACGGGCTGAAGCAATTGATTGCTCATACAGGTGCATTGCTTCCAAGTCCCGATTTTCAATTCGAGCTATTTCAGCAGCTACTAATTGAGACTTGTGTAAGAAGTTTTCCGGGCAGTGGTTAGCCCAATATTGCAATTGCTGCTGATGGGATTTTAGGGTTTGTAAAAACTGCTCTTGCTCTTGATCAGATACTGTTGAATAAAGAGCCGCCAGAGTCAGTGAGTAATATAAAACGTAATCTGTTTCAATTGGTAATGCCAGTGCCCTAACTGGAAAATTAGACAATTTTAAGGCAGAATTAAATGCTTCTGGATATTGTCCATAAGTAAAAAAGATAATTATTTTAATAATATGATAAAAAATAACTCCACTAACAAAGCCTGCATCTGTAATGCTCGATAAAGCGGATGATTCATCAAATTCATCATTACTTAGAGTCAGATTGTGGTGAGTCAGCCCGCGCAGATTCATCAGTAACATCTGCTGTAGTTTGATTGTCTGATAGACAGTATCATGTTTAGACTGACGGGCGAATGTAGTATATTTTTCTAGAGATTTGTATGTTTCTGCAAGTGGAAAACCTAACTGGATAATTTGCCACGATCCTTGATAACCATTGTAGTTCGCCATCGTGACATCACCTGCTTCCACACAGCCGATAAATCCCCGCTCTAAAAATGGAATATCGGTAGCAATATGGTTACACCAAACGTTAATATGACTTCCATGAATGTGCAGAACAACTCCTCTAAGTTTCAAGTCATGTAACTTTTCATTTAATTGAATTGTCATCTCAGAAAATGCGTAACCTGTAGGAATATCATGGAAGATGGAAACCAATAACATGGCATACATACTATAGGCAAAACAGGAGTCTTCCGTATTCCCAAACTTAAGTGAGTAGTTAACTGCTTTAAGTACGACTAAGGGAAAGAGATCGGGTCTACCCAGATAAGTAGGTGGCCCCAAAGTTGTCAACAGACTAATGACTGTTTTAATATTTGGATCTTGGATTACTATAGAATTAATTAAATCAGCGACTTGTCTATTACCTAGATTGGTTAATACTTGGTTTTTTTCAATTGCGATCGCAGCTTGTACTTCCTCATTTGTATCAGGGAATGTCACCCCAAACAGTTTTAAAGCTTCTAATCCCAATGTCAGCGCCTCTTCATACCTCCCTGCAACTTGATAGAGCCTGATTTGCAGCATATAAATATTAGATTTATCTACATGGGATGCTGCTTGACTGAATAGGATTTCAAATAATTCTTCTGCTGTCCCTAAATTCCCTGTTAAGAATTCACACTCAGCTAGTTCTCTAAATAGCGTAAATGTTTGTTCATATTGTTCAATCCAGGAATTTTTAGCTAAAAGATTCATGGCAACGCTAAAAAAGTTTTTAGCAAGAGCGTAAGCTGTGGAAGCTTTTGCTTTCTTAGCAGCAATTAAATTTAACCGTAGCAATTCATCTTTTTCTGTCTGCTCAATAATTATATCTACAGCGAAATTTAGTTGATTAACTAAATCAAAAATTTGTTCATTCACTTGTTCAGGACTAGCATTTTTCAGCAAAAGTCGCCCAATTTTCAGGTGAACTGCCAACTTTGATTCATCAGCAATTAAGGAGTATGCAGCTTGTTGAACTCGGTCATGATAGAAACGATAGTTTTTCTGGGTAGTTTCATCTGACTCAATGGGGATAATTAACCCTCTTAAAATTGCATCAACAAGTGCATTCGCTGTTTCTTCAATAGATTGTTCGCCAACAAGTGCTAAAACTTCTAAATCAAAGCGATTACCAATACAGGAGGCTAACTTCAGCACCTGTTGAGTTACGGCTGGCAGTTTTTGCATCCGCCCAATCATCAAACTGACAATATTATCTGTAATCCCTTGGGCTTCAATCTGAGCTAAATTCCATTGCCACTTGCTAAGAAAGGGGTCAAAAATTAGCAGATTTTCTTGATACAGTGTTTTCAGAAACTCATTGACAAAAAAAGAATTCCCGTCAGTTTTTTGGATAATCAATTGAGCAAGAGGTTCTACTCGTTCTACTGAACTATGCAAGGTATCAGCAATCAACTGATTTACATAAACAAGATTTAATGGCGTCAGGATAATTTCAGTTATTCTGGCTCCATAGTAGCAAACCTTCTCTATCATCAAACTAAAGGGATGCACAACATCTACTTCGTTATCTCGAAAAGCCAAAATGAAGCAGAGATATTGGATACTAGACCCAGTAATGATAGTTTGAATTAAATTTAAAGTAGCGCTGTCTGCCCACTGCATATCATCTAAAAAGACAGTGAGTGGATGCTCTTTTTGAGCAAAGACGCTGATAAAATTTTGAAACACCAAATTGAATCGATTTTGAGATTCGGCGGGCCCCAATTCTGGTATAGCAGACTGTTCTCCAACAATTAATTCAACTTCTGGAATTACATCTGCGATTAATCTACCATTGTTTCCTAATGCTGCTTGTATGCGCTTTTTCCAGGTAGCAAGTTGAATTTCAGGCTGCGTTAAAATTTGTCGAGCGAGTGTTTGAAAAGCTTGAACAATAGTGGAATAAGGAATATCTCGTTTATACTGATCGAATTTACCAGAGATAAATACCCCGCGTTCTCTAACAATGGGCTTGTGAATCTCCTTCACAAGAGTTGATTTACCAACCCCAGCATAGCCAGAAACTAACACAAGCTCTGGTTTCCCTTGACTAACAACTCGTTCAAATGCTTGTAAAAGCTTGGCAATCTCTGGTTCTCGCCCATACAATTTTTGAGGAATTTGAAAGCGATCTGAGATATCTTGTTCACCCAAAACAAAGGATTGGATTTGTCCATTTGTCTGCAATTGTTTTAAGCACTTTTCCAGATCAAATTGTAAACCTAAAGCGCTCTGATACCTCTGTTCTGCAACCTTCGACAGCAATTTGATGATGATGTCACAGAGCATTTGGGGAATATCAGAGTTTAGCTTTTTCGGGGATGGTGGAGATTTGGCAATATGACAATGCACCCACTCTAAGGGGTCTTTGCCTTGAAATGGTAGCTGACCTGTCAGCATCTCATAAAAGGTGATTCCCAGCGAATACAAATCGCTGCGATGGTCAATTCCTCGATTCATTCGCCCGGTTTGCTCAGGTGATAAATATGGTAAACTGCCTTCAATTTGACTGGAACTGCTAACCATTTGCTGCTGGTAGGGAATGAACGTAGCAATTCCAAAATCAGCAATTTTGACCTGATTAGTTTCGAGGTTAATTAAAATATTTTGCGGCTTAATATCCTTGTGAACAATGTGATGAGCGTGAATTTGTGCAAGTTTACTAGTGATTTCAATCGCAATCTTCAGAAACGGCACAGGCTGTTGAAATTGGTCTAGCAACTGGTCAAGCGATCGCGCCTGAAAATCCTCCATAATTAAATAAGGGATTCCCTGGTGCATTTCTAAGGCGTAAGCTTTGACTGCTGCTGCGGTATTTAACCTTTGTGCGATCGCATACTCATGTTTGAGTTGTTCGATATTATTGGGTGTACACTGTTCTGGACGTAGCCCTTTGATAATTACTGGACACTGTTCTTTAACTTTAATTCCACGGTATATGACTGCTTTTACCCCTGCTTTTAACAAAGTGACAATCTGAAATCCGGGTAATGCAATCATCATGCCAAACACTCCAGCCGTGCTTCTTCAGGGATAATCCGAGCTTAATTGTATTTTAAATACATTTCTTTGGGCAGATGAAATTTAGATGATATTAGGTTTGGATAATTTGGTTATCCTGACTAAAAACCAAAAATAAGCTACAATTCAAGCAGAGTAAGCATTTCCCGCTCAGAGACTCCCCATGTTTGATAACCTGCAAACCCAAATTTACCAACTAGAACAATTTGCCAATAGCCTCGTTTCTAACCAACTGACACATCTTAGCGTGGTAAGCGTTGGTATTATCTTTGCCGCTGGCTTGCTCACCAGTCTCACACCCTGTATGCTTTCGATGCTGCCAATTACCATTGGTTACATCGGTGGTTATGAAGCCAAAAGCCGCTTGCAAGCAGCTGCCCAATCAACTTGGTTTGCTTTGGGTTTAGCAACTACATTGGCGGGGATGGGAATTATAGCAGGTTTAGTTGGAAAAGTCTACGGTCAAGTGGGAATTGGTTTGCCGATTATCGTCAGCATTATCGCCATTCTCATGGGGCTGAACTTATTAGAAGCACTACCTCTACAATTTCCATCCTTGGGTGAAACCAATTGGATTTCGCCAGATTTGCCAGCAGGATTGCGTTCTTATTTGCTGGGGCTGACTTTTGGCTTAGTCGCATCCCCTTGTAGCACACCTGTTTTAGCGAGTTTGCTGGGTTGGATTGCCAATACACAAGACTTAATTTTAGGTGCTGTTTTGCTACTTTCTTATACAGCCGGTTATGTAGCACCATTGATTTTGGCGGGTACTTTTACAGCTTCAATTAAAAAATTACTAGAATTGCGTCGCTGGTCTGGTTGGATTAACCCAGTTAGTGGGGCACTATTGGTAGGATTCGGTGTATTTTCCTTAATTTCTCGGATTCCCCTTGGCAGTTTTTAATATCAAACCTTTGTAAAATTTTACACCTAATGACTTTAGAAGATTCAGCGTCCAAAGAAATAAAATGGTGGGCAGTACCTGGGCAGTTCTTACGGCAGGAGCTTTTGCCCGTACTGACTAACTTACGATTAGCGATCGCACTACTGCTATTGATTGCAATCTTTAGCTCTACTGGTACTGTCATTGAGCAAGGTCAGTCACCCGCATTTTACCAAGCCAACTATCCAGAACGTCCAGCATTATTTGGTTTCTTAACTTGGAAAGTAATTCAAGTAGTTGGGTTAGACCATGTATATCGTACTTGGTGGTTTCTGGCATTACTCATCTTATTTGGCACTAGCTTAACTGCTTGTTCATTTACCCGTCAGTTACCAGCTTTAAAAGCTGCCCAGCGGTGGAAATATTACGAAGAACCACGACAATTTCAAAAATTAGCTTTAAGTGCAGAATTAGATACTGGTTCCCTAAATTCTCTCAGCCAAATATTACAGAAACACCGCTATAAAATTTTTCCAAATCAAGAAAAAGAAAATCTCCTTTACGCGCGCAAGGGAATAGTTGGACGCATCGGCCCAATTATCGTTCATATTGGCATCGTCGGTATTTTGTTAGGGGGAATTTGGGGCGCGATGACTGGATTTTTGGCTCAGGAAATGGTTGCCAGTGGCGATACATTTCAAGTGACAAATATTGTCGATGCTGGCCCTTTAGCTGCAAAAATCCCGAAAGATTGGTCTGTACGCGTCAATCGTTTTTGGATTGATTACACTCCATCTGGTGGCATCAATCAATTTTATTCGGATATGTCTGTCTTGAATAATCAGGGACAGGAAGTTGACCATAAGAAGATTTTTGTCAACGAGCCTCTGCGCTATCATGGCATAACTTTCTATCAAACTGATTGGGGAATTGCAGGTGTTCGCGTCCAATTTAATAACAGCCCGATTTTTCAGCTACCAATGGCGCAATTGAACACCAACGGTAACGGGCGCATTTGGGGAACCTGGGTTCCGACTAAACCGGATTTGAGTGAAGGTGTCTCTTTGTTAGCTAAAGATTTGCAAGGGATGGTATTAATTTATGATGCCACTGGCAAACTTGTTGATACAGTCCGCGCCGGGATGTTCACCGAAGTTAATGGCGTGAAGCTGAAAATTTTAGATGTTATTGGTAGCACTGGCTTACAAATTAAAGCCGATCCAGGCATCCCAATTGTTTACACAGGGTTTGGTTTGCTCATGCTGGGTGTGGTGATGAGTTACTTTTCTCACTCGCAAATATGGGCATTACAAAAAGGCGATCGCTTGTATATTGGTGGTAAAACTAATCGCGCCCAAGTTGCTTTTGAACAAGAAGTTTTAGAGATTTTAGATCGGCTGAGTTCCCAGCCAAAAGGTGAAGAGAAAGAGGCAGCGATTGAAGTTTAAACACAGAAGGGCGCATTCGCATTAGCGTTCGCGCAGCGTCTCGTAGAGAAGCGGTAGCGACGTTAGGAGCGTCAGCGTCTCGCAGAGAAGGAAATCGCAGAGGTACGCAGAGGATTACTTTGCGTACCTTTGCGTTAACCTCTGCGTTTTAAAGTTATTTACAATTAATTACGTCCACACACCTACAAACATTGGAATTACTAGAGGTATTTATTAAACATTGGAACAAAAAATTTCTATGTCTGCCAAGCTTCAATCTCAGAGACGGGTTTGCCTTCTACCTTTAATCGCTATCTTGTTAAGTATTGCTTCTTGCGCTGCCGAGCAAAAAAACATAAAGCGTGTTTCCCTTGTTGGTACTGGGGCAAGTTTTCCCGCACCTTTGTATGAGCGTTGGCTTTCAGATTACAACCAGCAAAATCCCAATATAGAAATTAACTATCAAGCTATAGGAAGCAGTGCTGGAGTGCAACAGCTCATCGACGGTACTGTAGATTTTGCAGCTAGTGATGTGGGAATTACAAAAGAACAAGCAGCCAAGATAAAACGGGGAGTCATTGCTTTGCCAATAACTGCCGGTTCCATTGTGCTGGCTTATAACCTCACACCAGTTGCACAGCAGTCGCCTCAAGTGAATCTGCCACCTACTCTCAGGCTACCACGCCAAGTTTACGTAGATATCTTTCTCGGAAAAATTACGAATTGGAATCATCCTAGAATAGCCGCAGCTAATCCAGGTGTAAGTTTACCCGATTTACCGATTCAAGTTGTAAACCGAACAGATGGTAGTGGAACTACAAGCGTGTTCACGCAACACCTAAGCGCCATCAGTCCAGAATGGAAAAGCAAAGTTGGGGCTGGTAAATCTATAGCATGGCGAGTCGGAGTTGGTGGAAAGGGTAACGAAGGTGTTACCGCTCTGATTCAACAGATACCAGGAGCTATTGGCTATGTAGAATACATTTATGCCAAACAAAATAAGCTTCCTGTGGCTGCTTTAGAAAATAAATCTGGTAACTATATTACACCAACACCAAAATCCGTCGCACAAACTTTAGAAGCAGTGAAATTACCAGGTGATAACTTGATTGCTTTTATCAC
Source organism: Nostoc punctiforme NIES-2108 (assembly GCA_003326195.1). Classification (GTDB taxonomy): domain Bacteria; phylum Cyanobacteriota; class Cyanobacteriia; order Cyanobacteriales; family Nostocaceae; genus Nostoc; species Nostoc punctiforme_A. The sequence goes on along the minus strand of LXQE01000107.1, from coordinate 204,291 downwards.
CGATCCTACAGGTGCCCAATCTTATCCCATTGTCACTTATAGCTGGCTTTTAACTTATCAGCAATATCCCAACCGAGTCAAAGCTCAAGCACTGAAAAACTTTGTGAATTGGGCTGTGATTGACGGGCAAAAATCCAGTTTGGAACTTGGATATATTCCTTTATCAAAAAAAGTTGTGCTTCAAGTGCAATCTGCTGTGAAGAAAATTGCTGAATGAAGCCGATTAATCCCATCTGCACTCATCAGGAATGATGTTACTTTTGGTGACGCACTTCAACTACAGTATGTACATTACCGCGAGGCGTGAAATCTGCTTTCACCGTGACTTCCAACGGATCGCAAGCAGCCACAAAATCATCTAAAATTTGATTGGCAGATTCTTCGTGGGAAATGTAGCGATCGCGGTAACTATTAATATAAAGTTTGAGCGCCTTCAATTCTACTACCCGTTCATCAGGCACATAGCTAACATAAATTGTCGCAAAGTCGGGATAACCGGAAAAGGGGCATTTACAAGTAAATTCCGGCAAAGTAATGTTAATGTCATATTGCCTCCCCACACGCGGATTCGGAAAGGTAATTAGTTTACCTTCCGCAATGTCGCGTTCGCCATACTTCATTTCTTGGTTTGCCTGAGATGCACTTTCAGATGATTTATCGGTTGTCATTTCTTATTTGTCAGTTGTCACTTGTCAGTTGTCATTTGTCATTTGTCATTAGTTATTCTACTTATCTTTACGTCCTTTTAGTAATGTTGTAGCTTGTTAACTCCTAACTCCTAACTCCCCCTCAATACTCTTCCTTCTCCCAGTCTGGACAATTCTCATCTTCACAACCGTGGGGATGCATAGCACAAACTAATAAATTACCACCATAAACTTGACCGTGGTAATGACTACAACCAATACAGGCAGGATTTTTTTCAGATGTAGGTTCAACTGAATAAGGAAAGCCCGGATCGACATCTGCTACCATGTCTTCCAGTTCCCAGTAAGCTTCCAACATCGGTTCAGCCAAATCCTGTAGATACTGATCGACTTCCGTAACAATATTATTGTGTACTTGCTCGCTGACTTCTTCCGTTAGCTCAAAAAATGCGTCCACCACTTCACTCATTCCCAGGAAGAAGCGCTCTACTTCATCAGCCACTGTTTCGACGATTTCTACTAAATCTTTTTGCCACTGTTCCATAAACTTGACACCTTTGCAGGCTATAAACAGGACGCTTTGTGTTATCTGGCTTGAAGCACTAAAATACACACTAGGCAATGTATCTTATCAAGTTTTAATCTGAAGTGTCATGTCAAAATGCCACTTATTGCTGATATTACGCTCAAATAATGCTTTTTATCGATCGCGTTGCAATCGTTTTAACTCGTCTTGCAGCTTTAGCACTTCATCGCGCAATTTATCTACATTCTCATCATTTGATGCCTCTTTGACCGTTGGCTCTTCATCTTCCTCTAAAATTTCAATGCGACGAGGTTGAGAAGGGGGCGTTTCTGGTGAGGTTTCACCAGATGGCTGGGCTTGTTGGGCTTGCTTCATCATATCTTCAACGAAGCGGCGGGCTTCTTCTGTGTTCATTTCGCCCTTTGCCACCATTTCATCTGCCAGCTTTTGGACTTGCGATCGCACTTCGGCTAATTTTCCCCCTGCTTTCTCACCTGCGTAAGAAGCTAACCCAACACCGAGGTAAAAAGCTTTTTGAACAATATCTCCAAAACCAGGCATTGTTGCTGACAGCTCCTAAAAATAAGGCGACCCGGAGACTACGCCTACCACAAGCCTCCCGTGTTGCTGCTACCTTCCGGTTCTGACAAGATTTGGGTGTTGCGATCGCATAGATCCAGGTCTTCAATAAGCATAACATTAAAATTCAGTAAGTGTGTGTTATTCCATAACAATTCGCCATTCATAAAGCTGATAGTTGACGCAGCCGTGTTTCACCAAGGGGTCATCAGCCACAATCGCTTCTGCTTCCTCCTTTGAGGCTGCCTCAAACAGCAACATCCCACCTCTTTGCTCCACCCAATAGCCTGTTCGCGCTTTGTGTCCTTTAGTAATCAATTCCCGAATGTAGGCTTTGTGGGCAGGTACATATTTGTCAAAGGTTGGTTTATCGACTTTCCCTTCTTCAATTTTTACAAACCACGGCATTGGCTTCTTAACTCCAGTTACAACAGACAGTCTGCTTTAGTTATGACTATTTTTGAGTACCATTTGAGTAGCAATATACACGAACTATAGTGATTTACTAATTAATATAGATATATGAGCCGTTTTTTTGTTGCCCTCCTACCACCGCAAGATATTCAAGACTACGCCAACGAGATTAAGCAGTATTTTGCCGATCGTTATGCTAGTAGCGGGGCGCTAAAGTCTCCGCCTCATATTACCCTGCAACCGCCCTTTGAATGGGCAGATGCTAACTTGCCACTGTTAGAAGTATCCTTGAAGGAGTTTGCCAGTGAACAACAGCCAGTAGCAATTACACTCAGAGGGTTTGATGCCTTTGCACCTCGTGTCATACACATTAATGTCGTCAGAAGTCAAGAGCTTTTAACTTTGCAAGCTGATTTAATGGCTTATACAGAAAGCAACTTGCAAATTGTTGACAAGGTTTCTAAAACCCGCCCTTTTGCACCCCATTTAACGGTTGCATTTCGGGATTTAACAAAGCAGAACTTTAAAGCTGCTTGGCCAGAATTTAAAAATCGTCAGTTGCATTTTGAGTTTAATGCTGACAAATTAACCTTGTTGCTTCACGACGGTACGCGCTGGAATATTAAACGGGAGTTTGCTTTTTTCTCTGGTAGTAATTAAGCGATGTTGTTGTGATGGACGCTGGCGCTGTTTTATATTGGAGCTTATTTTATTTTGGATTAATTGGTGATTTATATATTCTCTAATCATTGGTGATATAGAGAAAAGATAAGCATTTTTATCTACTAGAGAGCGCTCTTGCAAAGATTCTAAAGCATCTAGCAATTGTGGTGTAGGTATCTTAGGTGATATTTGCGATTGCAGTTCTGTAATTGAGGCTGGCTGAGGATTACTTGCTAACCACTCAATAATTATATTTTCTGTATTTGACACGCGTTTAAAATTCTCTTTTAAAAGCTGGCTAATCTCGCCAAAAACTAATGTTTTTTGGTTTAAAAACTCCGAAATATTACCGTCAAATAACTTATCAATTTTGTTAAAGGCTATCTTTAATGCCAATGGATTACCTGCATAGCTCTCAATGAGTTGATGCAAATCACCAGTTGAACCCCAAAAAGCACCCTTAGTTTTAAAGATTTCTTCTACTTCTGTAATTTGTAAGCCTTTTAGTTGTAATGCCCTAACAGGTAAGTTTTCTCCTATCAGTTGCCTAATTTCTCTCGGCGTTTCCTGACTTGTAAGCACTAAGGAGCTTTGATGAAGGGTTTGTGCCACTCGTCTTATAAGTTCGCTATAACCCTCGTAACCTTGATGATAATATCCAGTATCATATTTACCTGAAGCCTTTTGTAAAATTGTCTCTAGATTATCTAATATCAATAAACAACGAGCCTTTTTTAAATAATAAATCAACTGTGAAATTCTGTCATCTAAAGTTTTTGGTAAATGAGTTTCCTGCCCTTTTGATAAAAGTTTAATTAGATCGGCTAGCATATCTTTGACTGGTGGAGTATTGCGGAGACTGCGCCAAATTACAAACTCAAACTTATTTTGAATTTGCTCTGCTAGCTTTACTGATAAGCTGGTTTTGCCCATCCCATCCATACCTAACAAAGTCACTAGTCGGCAGTGTTCTTCGAGAATCCAGTGTTTTAGTGTTGTTAATTCTGCTGTGCGTCCTAAGAATACAGAGATATCGGGTGCTTCGCCCCAATCAGTTAAATTTTGGATTGAATGCTGATTACTGATTATTTCATCAGTCCGAGTTAGCTGATAATCACTTGGTTCAAGTAATAAATTAAAAGCCCTGAAACAGGTGTTTAGAGTTTGTTTGTCAACTCCTACTTGGCAATGAAATACCTTCATCACTGTATCTGGATCTAAGCCAGTGCGATCGCTTAAATCTTCCAAAGTATAACGTTTATCTAAGTTTTCCCAACTTTGTGCCTGACATTTTGCTGTTTGAAGTTTCTCAAATCCTTGAGGTGTAAGAATAACACCCCGTTTGCGCCTGCGTTGTAGTGGATTCATTACTGTCCCTTAAGTTTTATACATACACTCATAAAGTAATAGTCAGTAGTTAGCGCCTGTAATATGCCGCCAAAATATTTACTTCACTTAAGAGGGTGCTACAAAGATGAGATGTGCTTTTCCTGAAATCAGATTTGTTAAATATTATGAACATTAGAAATATGAATGTAGAGACGTAGCAGTGTTACGTTTTTACAAGGGTTCTGGATAACGCAGATTTAATTTCACCAGATATCTATTGTGACTGACGATGCATTTTTTGCAGAACTGCTAGAGATGAACCAGAAGTTTTGCTGAAGTTGTCAGGGGATAAAATCCTTACTGGCCAAAGCTTTGGGAAATTGCCGATCAAAAATTTTTAAATTTATTTCTTAAGTTCCTTAACTTCGGTTGTTAGCGCAGAGTTACACGTGCAAAATACAAAAAGTTTTCCAATTGATAAATCCAGTGAAAAAGTTAAGTCGCATTTTAATAATTTTCCTCAGCTTTATTCTTTGGCTAGGTGGGCTGAGTCCGGCTTTAGCAGATAACAAAACAGTATTAAGTATAACTACTCTTTACAGCAGCCCAGAGCAACAAGGACAAGGAGTTACGGTATACAAGGATATACTTAAATACGCAATTGCTACCCCTTTTGCTCCAGATTCGCCGATTCCTGCTACTAAAGAAGAGTTTGATAAAACACTAGTACCAGAACTGGTTAAAGCACTTGGAGATGGTTCTGTTACAAAAGCTTGGTTCGACTTCCAAGCTGCTAAAGGTGAAAGTACTGGCAACAAATTATTTAGTGTTGATGCTCCTTCGGGAGAGAAACTATATAGTGTAGTCGCTGGAAAACCTTTACAGCAATGTCCTCTAAAAATTCAAGATACTCAAATTGATTTCTTTCTAGATTCACATAAAGCAGCTGACAGAGCCGAAGAATTGGATAAGCAAGGTTACTTTATCTATGTTTCTCCTGTTGAGGAATTACGCAAAAAAGTACTTGATGCTTTGTACGATCAATATAGCAGTGGAAGTAATAATCCATCTTGTTTCTTAGTTAATGGCACTACTAAGAAGATTACAGTTGATTTCCAAGATATTTATACTTTACTTCCTTCTCAATTGCAGCAGCCAGCGAGGGAAAAACCACTCGTTTTCTTACCTAAGAATGAAAATGAGTTTTTATATGTTGTCAATGCCAGAGAGTCAGTTAGCTAGTACTCTACCAGATTAATTTTGCTCAGTTCGTAGTGGGTAGAGCAGTAGGGACGCACATCTGTGTGTCCCTAACACGTAGTATCATTAATAGTTGAGAATAAGCGATCGCATCTCTTTCTTTTTCACTCTCTGTAGTCGCATACGCCGAAGTCTCAAAGAGTTGCAGCTTGTCGTCACACATCGCTTAACTTTCGGAAAGCCTTGCAAATAAGAAATGTTAGATTTATTTATTTCTACTTACCCAATTTTTGTAAAACAAGATACATTAAATGGTAGTTTAATCGCAAAGGAACCAAAAAGCATGGCTGTTAGTAGCCCTGAAGTCATTCGTCATATATTGATCGGATTGGGATATTTAGCTCCTGAAATTGATCCTAAGCCGGATCTCACTAAATTTGCTCCCTGGAAACGGAATAACAACTCCCTGACAGACGATCCTACTGAAGAAGCGATTAAAAAGTTTCAGAAACAGTATTCACAAAAACTTACGGTTAATGGTAACGCTGATGCCGAGACTCGAACTGTCATGGAAGATACAGTCACAGGACTTCAGAATAGATTGAAGTTTCACGGTTTTGCAACCAATGCCGAAATTCCTCCAGGCAAGCCTTTTTATGGGCCAGCTACTTATACAGCAGTCAAGAAATTTCAGAAATCTCAGGGTTTAACTGAAAATGGGATTGCTACTATTGCACAGCGTCAAATTCTCCAGCAAACTAGTCTAACAGATAAGCCCCAGCCTCAGCCCCAGTCACAACTCAAGCTGATAGATTTGTGCTTTCAATTCAAAAAAGATCCTCAAAATCCTTTTTACATCGCAGCATTAAATAACTTACAACAAAATCTACCCAAGGACGTTTTACACAAAGTTACTAACAAATGGAGGGGGACAAATGATCAAAATCCTGAAATTGTCAAGCTGACGAATCTGTTTACTTATTATGATGACAATAATGCAAACCATCGTGATGCACTAAATCACTTACAAAGTCAGATTACCCCAGCCATATCTCAGGCATTTTTAAGTCTTTGGAATAAGAAGTAACAAATGGGACTTACAGCAGAATTCAGAATTCAGAACTAAAACTTTGTACCTCATCAACTTGAAATCTGCTTTTCCACATCTGATACCAATTCAAAAAATGTTTACGACAGATAAGCCCACCCGCGCTGACGCGCACCCCTTAGTAAGGGCAGGATTGGTGATATCTATTATCTATGTGTTGCATTCTTTTTTCAAATTGGTATGACATACGAGAATTAAAAACCAGATTTCTGATCTCTGCTGAGTCGGAAACCTGGTTTTTTAACAATTCTGAGTTCTGAGTTCTGAATTCTGATTTAATATTCAATTCCCGGTTGTGCTTTCACACCTTGATCGCGGAAAGGGTGCTTAACTAGGGTCATTTCAGTTACTAAGTCAGCACGCTCAATTAAAGCAGGTGGTGCGCCTCTACCTGTGAGAATAACGTGTTTGTTAGCGGGTTTTTGTGCCAAACCTGCTAAAACGTCTTCTACTGGTAAGTAAGACATTTTGAGGGCGATATTGATTTCGTCTAACAACACTAGATGAAAGTCTGGGTTGCGGATGTATTCTAATGATTTCTCCCATGCGGCGCTAGCTTTGTCAAGATCGCGATCGCGGTCTTGAGTTTCCCAGGTAAAGCCTTCGCCCATTGCGTGAAATTCTATCTGGTCTTCCCAATAACTGAAAACCCTTTTCTCGGAAGGTTCCCAGCTACCTTTGATGAATTGAACGATCGCTACTTTATACCCATGACCGAGCGATCGCAACACCATCCCCAAAGCCGCAGTGGTTTTACCCTTGCCGTTACCAGTATTTACAATAATTAACCCTTTTTCCGGTACAGCTTCTGCTATGCGCTTGTCTTGCACTTCTTTGCGTCGCTGCATCTTTTTGCGGTACTGTTCATCAGTCAGAGATGAAGACATTACCTCATCAATTAAGCGCCCAATTTCTTGATCTGGGTTCAATTCCTGTGGTGTATCGTTTTTCATCAAGCTTGTCTAGAAATAACTGTTAAAAGTGTTGAAAATGAACTAAAATCGTCTTACTTATCCAATTTCACTTAAATTACTTGCTTGGAAATGTCCAGTAAGCTTTCATGTGAAATATTAATAGTGTGTTAGCTTTATTAACGATTTGCAGACAAGTGGAACTATATATGATACACAAGCTGAACTTATAATTTAAGTTTACTATTACTGTTTTAAATAATCTAATATGTTCATTAAAGCATTTTACCAGTAAAATTTTATTATTATCTTCTTTAGTACAATGATGAGTTAGATACTTTAAGTATCATAAGTATGATGTCTAATATCAGGAGTTATGCATTTATGGATGTTGTTGTTTCCATTTTTCCCATAAAGCCTGCGTATCTTCTGGTTGTCCGTCATAGTTGAGCAATTGGTCTGAAATTATCACCCATGATTGGGCACTGCGTGTCCAAATGTTACCCACTGGCCGTAACCAACTTGTATCATCTAAGGTTCCAGCTTTGACATTAATAGTATTTGAATTGTAAGTCCTTTCATGGAACAATCGCGTTCCGCAGTCGCCACAGAATAGGTTATTTACTTCACGTCCGCTATCATTTTTCCGAGTCCAAGCTTTTGGTTTTCCCCGAACAATTACAACAGCATCTCGTAGTACTGTAAGAGACATACCAAAGGCACTAGACGATTGTTTTTGACACTTTTTACAGTGACATAGGTAAAGTGTTAACGGTTCGGCATTAATTTCATAACGAATCTGTCCACATTGACAACCTCCAGTATATGGAAGACTCACAGGTTTTATCTCCTAACAATTTGTATTGCCTTATTGTAACTAAAACTTTCTCAATCTTAAAGCGGGTTTTAAGAGACACAAACAGAAGACATGAGAACACGAGAAACTTTCATTATCTACACTTACCTAAATCCTTCTCATTCTTCATCTTCATCCGATTCATCATCCTCACTCCAATACTGTTGAGGTGCATTTCCGTGAACTTCTAAAATCTTCGGTTTTTTGATTTTGTTATCAGGTGGATTAATTGCTTCTAACTGCACATCAAATTTCCAGTTGTCACCAAAATCATAAAGATAGGTCATTTTACCACCCGGTTCTAGAGATAAATCACCAATCTGCACTTGGTCGGCAAATGGGGGTGTTTCCATGTAGGCATGACCGATTTTTATGATGCGACCAAAATGGTCTTTATAACTAAACTCGTACAGGTGATCGTAATCAAAGTCAAAAGCATCGAGAATTATCTCTGCTAGCCAGCTTAATGGTTTTTTTGCTGGTATGGCAATGCGTCGCCAAGCCTTAAAAAGGGATACTTTAAAAATATAAATACCATCAGTGAAGCCTTGCTTGGGAACAAGTAAATTATGCTCCCATTCTGGAAAAAATGGTTGGAAATGTGACTGTAATTTTCCAAAAGTCACATTCACATCATCCTGTAATTCTCCTCGTATACCCAGTGGAAAAAGTAATTGCAACAGAGCATCACCAAAGGGCAAGCGTTGTAAACCAGTAATGCGCCACCCCTTACCTTCTTGTGGTTTGCCATGTTTGATAGATAACAATCCAAATAACTCTAACAAGGCAACATTATGCAGTCCGGGATAATAACTAATATTGTTTTGATCTTCATATTTAGTGAATTTTAAACCTTTATCTGGGACGCGGGGCCAAAGTTGAATACATCTAAATAAGTTCCCTAATGAATCTTGATGTTCACCCAAAACTTCGTTATTTCCCCAAATCAACCAAGCTTCTAATAAGTTGAAATAACGTTCTGTTGGATTGAGGTTTGACCATGAGTGCAAAGTTGCTGCATCTAAAACTAAAACCTGCTTCTTCCCTTGGGATTTAATTTGGGCTATTCCAGAACTGCGTAATAACAGATATAGTCCATTAATGTAGGGGTATGATTTCTGTACAGGGCGTTTGAGTTTGGTTTCAATTGGGTGACTTAACCGAGAATTAACTTCTGATAGGACTTTTAGCGGTAGAAGGTTACTAATACTACTAACTTCCACTCCGTTTGGTTGCAAGAAATCTATCAGGGTTTGAAAGTCATGCAGAATCGTACCGGGTTGATTTTCATCAATACTGAATTCTTGGAGGAGTTGTTGTTGTGACTCTGTTAGAGAAGGTAGTTCAGGATTGAGTGTGCGTTCTAGTCGCGCAAATAAATCTTCCATAAATAAAAATTCTAAATTCTAAATTCACAATTTAACCTTCTGTTTAACCTGTTTTCTTTATACTATGACTACAGAAGTTCTCCTGATAAACATTGACCTGCCAAGTGTCACAACAGGACTATCAACACCGTAAGTTTAATGAAATATGAATGATAATATTTTCACCTTCTACTTGACAATCCCAGGAATTTGATATGAATAGTAACACTCGCCTACAGATGATTTTAGCTGATACACGTATTAATACAGTATTACCTGCGATCGCTCAACTAAATCTACCTAACTGGTGGTTAGCCGGGGGTGCAGTCCGAAACACCGTTTGGTCTTCAATTTTTGGCAATGACTGTGGGTTAGGTATTAAAGATTTTGATATTGCATTCTTTGATATAGAGGGGAACCGTTCCCAAGAACTAGCAGCAAAAGCTACTCTCACAGAACAATTTCCTGATGACGAGTTTGATGTTAAAAATCAAGCCAGTTTTGCTCGTTGGCGTCTTGGTAGCAGACCTTATACTAGTACAGAGGATGGCATCAAAGATTGGCTGCACACCGCTACTGCTGTGGGAGTTCGACTAAATGCTCAAAGACAATGGCAATTTTTTACACCCTACGGGTTAGATGACCTATTTGGCGGCATTATTCGACCTACGCCAACGCATACTCATAATTTGGATGCCCATAATAAGGCATCTGGATTTTTACAGAAGTGTCCTTATCTGCGGTTGGCGTAAAAGTTACAGTCAGATTTTAGCCGCTAGTTTCCGTTACCAGGAAATAATCGCTTTTTAATTTACAACCATTGGATACTGAAGCCCAATGTTAATAATTCTCTACGTACTGGGAATAATTAAACTAGAATCCCTTTCACGATAGAACAGGGATGATGCTAATTTTATAACTTTATAGTCAAAAATCAATGCCAAATCTTACTGGATACCAAATCAACTCGACTCTCCACGAAGGAATCCAAACAATTATTTATCAAGCACAAACGCCAAAGACGCAACAGCGAGTTATCCTCAAGCTGCTTAAAAATGAATATCCGACTCTCGAAGCCTTTACTCGGATTAAAAATGAGTATCAAATTCAGCAAGGTTTAGACCATCCCAATATAGTTAAAGCTATCAGTCTAGAAACCTTTGGAAATCGTGTGGGATTGTTGTTAGAAGACTTTGGTGGTCAGTCTTTATCTCAACTTCTACAAACAAAAAAGCTTGATTTAATTAACCATTTAAAGATTGCTATTCAGTTAACTAAAGCTTTAGATTATTTGCATAATAACCAGATTATTCATAAAGATATCAAACCTAATAACATCATAATTAACTCCCAGACAGGTATTGTTAAACTCGCTGACTTTGGTATAGCCTCACGTCTCAATAAGGAAAATCCCCAATTTAATAACCCTAACTGCGTTGAAGGCACACTTGCCTATATGTCTCCTGAACAAACTGGGAGAATGAATCGCATTCTTGATTATCGCACTGACTTTTATTCTCTTGGCGTGACTTTATATGAAATGCTCACTGATAAAATACCATTTATTAGCCAAGATCCCCTAGAAGTAGTTTATAGTCACATTGCAGTTCAAGCGAGAAACCCGCAATCATTAAATTCACAAATTCCTACCGCTATCTCTGAAATTGTGATGCAGCTGATGGCGAAAAATGCTGAAGACAGATATCAAAGTGCTACAGGATTATTAGCAGATTTAGAATCATGTCTCAACCAGTTAGAAACCAAAGGAATTATTACTGATTTTGTTCCCGGTCGTTTGGATATATTGAGCCAGTTATTAATTCCTCAAAAATTATATGGTCGTGAAGAACAAGTTAATGAACTTTTAGCTGCATTTGAGCGAGTTACATCTGGAACTAGTGAAATGATGCTAGTTTCTGGTTATTCTGGAATAGGCAAATCAGTTCTAGTCAACGAAGTTAATAAACCCATTACTCGCAGACAAGGGTACTTTATTTCTGGTAAATTTGATCAGTTAAAACGAAATATACCCTATGCTTCTTTAATTCAGGCTTTTGCATATTTAATGCGGTATTTGCTGACCGAGAATAATGAAAAAATAGAAATATGGCGTAGTAAAATATTATCAGCTTTAGGAACAAATGGAAAAGTTATTACTGACGTAATTCCAGAAGTAGAGTTAATCATCGGTACACAACCGGAAGTTGCCCAAATTGGTGCAACAGAATCACAAAATCGCTTCAATCATGTTTTTAAAGAATTTATCCAAGTTTTTACACAAAAAGAACACCCATTAGTCATATTTTTAGATGATTTACAATGGGCCGATTCAGCCACTTTAAATCTAATTCAACTGCTCATAACTGATACTGATAGCAAATACTTTTTATTTATTGGTGCATATAGAGATAATGAAGTTAGTTCAGCACATCCTTTAATCCAAAAAATAGAAGAGATTAAGAATAGTGGTACGGTTATTAATAATCTTGTATTGCAACCCTTAAATTTAGGCAATGTAACTCAGCTAGTTGCCGAAACTCTTCAAAAAATAGAGGTTAAGCAGGATGAAGAGATAGGAGTCTTTAACCAAGAAATTATTAAACTAGCTGAGTTGATTTGTAACAAAACAGGTGGAAATCCATTTTTCATAACACAACTAATTCAGGCACTTCATCAAGAAAAACTGTTAAAATTTGACTTTAATAATGCTAAATGGCAATGGAGTCTAGAAGATATTCAGGCAATTGGAATTACCGATAAAAATGTAGTTGAGTTGGTTGCCAGCCGAGTTGAGAAACTACCAAAGTTTACCCAAGATGTTTTAAAATTAGCAGCTTGTGTAGGTGACAGATTTAGTCTGGATATTTTATCGATAGTTAATGAAAAATCACCTTCTTTGACAGCGAATGATTTACATTCGGCTTTGCAAGCGGGATTAATTCTGCCTTTAAGTGAAGCTTACCGCATTCCTTTAGTTTTTAATCAAGAAGAAGCGGTTAATTTAAATTTCGATACTTCACGGGTGGGTTACAAGTTCTTGCATGACAGAGTACAACAAGCAGCGTATTCGTTAATTCCAGAACAACTGAAGAAATCTACTCACCTGAAAATTGGGCAATTGCTTCTCCAAAATATACCTAAAGAAGAAATAGAAGCTAATATTTTTGATATTGTCAATCAGTTGAATGTAGGTATTGTTAACCTGATAGAGCAATCTGAAAAAACTGAATTGGCACGATTAAATTTAATTGCCGGACGAAAAGCTAAAGCTTCTACAGCTTACGAAGTGGCTCTTAAGTACTTCACAAATGGGATAGAACTTTTAAATATAGACTCTTGGCAAACTGAATATACCTTAACCATCGGTTTATATGAAGGAGCAGCAGAAGTAGCATATCTGGGCGGTGATTTTGAGCAGATGCAAAAATGGGCTGAGGTGGTGCAGCAAAAAGCCAAAATTCTTTTAGATAAAGTGAAAGTCTATGAAGTACAAATTATCGCTTCTATCATTCAAAGCAAGCAATTGGAAGCTATTCAAACCGCAGTATCAATTCTGCAATTATTAGGAATAAGTTTTCCCGATGAACCAACATCAACTGATATTCAGCAGGGAATGGATGAAATCGCTGCTTCTTTAAAAGGGAAAGCCATTGCAGATTTAATTAACTTACCATTAATGACTGATCCTAACAAAATTGCAGCGATGAGAATCTTAATGGGAGTTCTCCCTGCGGCTTTTCAAACTGCTCCTGCAATGATGCCAATTATTGTCTGTAAAATGGTTAATTTGTCCTTAAGTTATGGAAATACAGCTGTATCTGCCTATGGTTATAGTCTTTATGGATTACTTCTTTGTGGAGTTCAAGGAGAAATTGATTCTGGCTATGAATTTGGGAAATTAGCTTCACGCCTGGTGTCACAATTTAACGCTGAAGAACTCAAGGCAAAAATTCTGACGGTTGTTAGTGCCCATGTGATGCATTGGAAAGAGCATGTTAGAGAGACATTAACATCATCAATGTCAGGATATTCTAGTGGTCTGGAAACTGGAGATTTAGAATATGCTGGTTATTGTGGTTACATTTATCCTTATCATTCATTTTGGATGGGTAAGGAACTTTGGGTTTTAGAAAAAGAACTGATAGCTTATTGTGATTCACTGAAAAAAATTAAGCAACAAGTAGCCTTCACTTGGAACTCAGTGTATTTGCAAACAGTTTTGAACTTGAAAGGAAGTTTTGAAAATGTGGACTGTTTAATTGGAGAAGCTTACGACGAACAAAGTATGCTGCCCATTCATCAGCAAGTAAATGACCTTTATACAATTAACCATTTATTTGTTAATAAGTTAATGCTCTCTTATATATTTGGGGAGTACTTTAAAGCTGTAGAAAATGCTGCGATCGCAGAAAAATCTTTAGGTGGTGTTACAGGTTTGTTTGTTGTTCCAGTGTTTTATTTCTACGATTCTTTAGCCCACTTGGCAATATATCATACTGCTAAAGAGCCTGAGAAGCAAGCTATTCTAAAAAAAGTCCAAGCTAATCAGCAAAAGATGGAACTCTGGGCTACTCATGCTCCCACAAATCACTTACACAGATTTTATCTCGTGGAGGCAGAACGGTATCAAGTTTTGGGTCAAAAGCTAGAAGCAATGGACTATTATGAAAACTCTATTGCCAAATCTCAAGCAAATGGTTTTCTCCAAGAAGAAGCTTTAGCCTATGAGTTAGCTGGAAAATTTTATCAGTCTCTAGGTAAAGAATTAATTCATCAAACTTATATAACTAAAGCCTATTATGCCTATATTCGTTGGGGTGCGATCGCTAAAGTTAAACACTTAGAATCAAAGTATGTTTTTCTAGTAGGACAAACTACTACCATAGAAAACACTAGTTCAAAACTTGATACAACTCATATTACTACTAACACTACTACCAATAGCAGCTTGAGCGATTTTCTAGATTTTAATGCATTCATCAAGTTTTCACAAGCAATTACTAATGAAATTGTTTTAGAAAATTTATTGGGTAAGCTGATCCAAATTTTACTAGAAAATGCTGCTGCGCAAAAAGCAGTACTCCTCCTACTTAAAGATAATCACCTGTATATTGAAGCTTCTGGAAATGCTACCGACGATGTAGTGACGGTTTTACGTTCTATTCCTGTTGAAACCTATCAAGATTTACCGCTATCTGTGATTAATTACGTTCTCCGAACTCAGCAATATATTGTATTAAATGATGCATTGATTACAGAGCCTTTTAATTTTGATATCTATATCCAAAAATCTCAAACAAAATCAATCTTTTGTTTGCCCATTATGTACCAATCACAGCTTACTGGTATTATTTATTTAGAAAACCAGTTATCATCAGGAGCTTTTGTTCTAGAAAGGGTAGAGGTATTAAAAGTCTTAGTTTCTCAAATGGCTATCGCCATAGAAAATGCCAGCTTGTACACAAGGGCGCAAGAGAAATCTAAAGAATTAGAACAATCGATAAAAGATTTACAAGAAGCACAACTACAACTTATCCAAAGTGAAAAAATGTCTTCTCTGGGTAATTTAGTTGCAGGTGTAGCACACGAAATAAATAACCCTATTGGTTTTATTACAGGTAGTATTGCCCAAGCAAAAGATATTGTTAAAGATTTAATAGACTATCTGCAACTGTACCGAGAAAAATTCCCCAGTCCTGGCGCTGAAATTGAAGAAAAAGCCGAAGAGATAGATATAGATTTCCTCATAAAAGATTTACCTAAAATGATTGATGGTATGACAATGGGAACACAGCGCATTCGTAATATTAGTACTTCTCTCCGTACTTTTTCTCGTGCTGACACTACCTCTAAAGTGTTAGCTAACATCCATGAAGGTATTGATAGTACTTTGATGATTTTACAACATCGTCTGAAAGCCGATCATAATCGTCCAGCAATTAAAATTATTAAAAATTATGCAGATATCCCATTAGTAAAATGCTATTTGGGACAATTGAATCAGGTGTTTATGAATATTATTGCCAATGCAATCGATGCTTTAGAAGAAGCAAATATCGGCCATAATTTTTTAGAAATTCAAGAAAAGTATCCGAATATTATTACTATTGAGACTTTTCTACAAGTAGATAATCACAAGGTGGTAATTAAGATTCAAGATAATGCCAAAGGAATGCCTGAAGAAGTTAAAAGATGCATCTTTGAAAATTTGTTTACTACCAAATGCGTAGGAAAAGGTACAGGATTAGGATTATCTATTAGTCAGCAAATCATAGTTGAAAATCATGGTGGAAATTTGATTTGCGAATCAGTCTTGGGAAAAGGGACACAATTTATAATTTCTCTGCCCATTTTGGGAGAATAAGGAATTTTTGATAGTTTTAGCGGCAGATTACCTACTTCTCAAATAAGTTGAGGAGTTTATCACGAATATTACAGTATTGCTATAGTAATTCTATTTGATTTCTAAAAATTGGGAAACGAAAATTCATTTCCCTGTTAATAAAACTATGTAAGTAGTGACTTGATTACTTAATAAAATCAACATAAACTTAGTCACAATTAACACTTGTAAATTGTTAATTAACTGTTATAACTAATTGTATACATCAAATCTTGTATGTACTAGCTTTATCATTTACTAGAAAAGAGATTTTCTAGCAGATATAAAACGTAATTACTAGTAAAATCTACAAGCATATTAGCTAGTTTTTATGACCTAAAATTATTAGCTAAAACTTTAGTTTGTAGTAAAGTACAAGATGCGAAAATCGTAAATAATTAAGGGAGTCATCTTGTGGATAAAAGAAGAGAAAATGGGGGAATAGTTTCAAAGGCTATTTCGTTTCTGTTAAATCGTATAACTTTAATTGTGCTTGCAGTCACTCTTGTGCTGTTTGTTGGAGGTAAGTTTGAGGTAGCAAGTGCAACTCAACCTAACGCAGAACTAGAAATTCAAAAATTAACATCCTGTTACGCTCTGGGAACTGACGCCATTGGTAGAGGAAATCTCCAAGAAGGAAAGAATATTTATCGAGATTGCTTTACTCAAGATTCAGTCCTCACTGCGATTTTTCCTGATGGGGCAACTCAAACAAATTATGGGACAGATTCTTGGGCAGATTTTGTCTATTCAGTATTCCAAGGAAATGGTTATACAGCTACTCAACACTTGATGGGTACAATAAACATTTCAGTTGAGAATAATAAAGCAACGATGACCTCTTATCTCCATGCTACTCACAAACGTTCAGAAACTAGCATTGATGTCGCCAATGGCACTTATGAAGATAAAGTCGTCAAAACAAATGGGATCTGGAAAATTCGTAATCGTACCCTTAAACTCATTGATTTCTTGAATCTCAGTTCGCCAACTACTGCTTCTTCAAGCACTAATGCCCGAAGTGCTAATTCCTCAGCTACCTTTGTAAGACCAAATATACCTCGTATAAAAGAATAATTCTTTAGATTGGAATAACACGAATACGGGTTGGATAAGTATTCTTTACCTCCCTTATGACCTGAAAAAAGGGGTGAATTCAAATATTCATCCCCTTTTTTATTTGCCACTTGAGCAAAATATAGTGCAAGATAAACAGCCTTTGCAGTCAGTCTTTATTCTGCTTGATATATAAATAGAGAAGTTCGCGATCGCTTCGAGGATTTACAATTAAACATGGACTATTTCCGTAACTTCCATTACTGACAAGAACAACAGTAATGCCCATTCGGGGACAAACCCCTAAACAACTGGTGCTAACCACCCGAAAATCACCCCATAATCCCTCAAATTTTAAACGCGATTTCAACCAATTCTCTAAATCTTCAGAAGCGGTTGAGCCTGATTGCTCGTTTGCACATTGTGAACACACAAGCACTAAACCAGATTCCCATCGGGGAGAAACGGTTGGAATAGAAGTTTCTAATCGAGAATTTATAAGGGGCGATGGTTGCTGAGAATTGGATGCCGACCTCTTGAGGATACGTTTGAGCAATCTCTTAATACGCTGGATCAGTTTTTTCATGGACGATCCTATCTATTTCTGTCTCTGAGAAGAATAATGTAAATTTCCTGTTTAGTCTGTTCAAGTAGATAACTAACTGATTCATGCCCGTATATGCAGAGTAATGACTATCAAAGTGAACAAGCTTCCAATAGCTCTCAACTACAAACTTGGTTTGATGCTCAACAAGACGAGATTGAAGTTGCCTATCTATCTTCAAAAAATTCTTATCAACAATCGGGTTGGGGAAGTACACCTGAACGCTGGCAATTTGCGCGAAAGCTGATTCTAAAGGCAGTCAATAAAAGTGGTACTTTTCTCGATTTGGGCTGTGCTAATGGGCTATTGTTGGAGTGTTTGATGCAATGGGCAGGTGAACAAGGGTTTTATCTAACTCCGTATGGTGTAGATATTTCGCTCCAGCTTGTTGAACTAGCACGTAAGAGATTACCTGCGTTTGCAACTAACTTAGTCGTTGCGAATGCATTTACTTTGCAAACACCGATGCAG
Organism: Nostoc punctiforme NIES-2108; assembly: GCA_003326195.1. GTDB lineage: Bacteria > Cyanobacteriota > Cyanobacteriia > Cyanobacteriales > Nostocaceae > Nostoc > Nostoc punctiforme_A. Next base: position 186,178 of record LXQE01000107.1, on the reverse strand, counting down.
TATGACTTTGTACACACATTACTGGAATATGTCCCCGAAAACTTACACCTGGAGTACTTGAGGCGACTGCTTGAACAACTGGTTGCACCAGCAGGACGATTAATTGTCAGCAGCTACAGTAGTCGCAGCCGAGGAATAATTCCTCTGGACATTGAAACGTATTTACGACAGCTTGGATTTACAGTAGAGGGGAGTGTTATCGCTCAAGAAGTAGATGGTTGGATACTCACTCGTGTTGCTTGGATTGAGAAAGTGCTTTAGTAGCGCGCTGTCAATCTGTCGTTTCAGTAACCGGACATTGGCTAAAAGTTTCAGCCTCAAAGACTCAAGTTACTATCTTTAATTGCAACTCAGTATTACAATCTAGGGGTTCCCACTCGCTGGGGAAACTATATGGAATTAAAATATGACTAAGCTGATTGAATACGAAGAAGCCAGCGACGAAGTACGTGCAGTGTATGACGACATCCGCGTTACACGTCAGAATGACTACATTAATAATTTCTGGAAAGCCATAGCCAACCATCCTCCCACCCTGCAAAGAACGTGGCAAACGTTAAAGGAAGTGATGGTTAGCCCTGGTGAAATTGATCCACTCATGCGCGAACTGATTTATATCGCCGTGAGTGCAACGAATGGCTGTGAGTACTGCATCGCTTCGCACACAGCGGCAGCACGTGCCAAGGGTATGAATGATACTATGTTCGGGGAGCTAATGGCGATCGCAGCTACTGCCAATATGACTAATCGCCTCGCCAATGGCTATCAAATTCCGGTGGACGAGAAATTCAAGACGTAGGAGTTTAGCCTTGTCTATCCCTGCTTAAAAATCAGGTTTAGCAGAATTATTTACTATGCCCAAGGTTCAGATTAACGGGATTGATTTGTTCTACGACATTAAGGGAACGGGTGAGCCTTTGCTATTAATAGCTGGCTTTCTTTGCGATCATGCTTATTGGTCGCTAATTATGCCATCGCTGGTTTCGCAGTATCAAGTCATTCGCTTGGATAACCGAGGTATGGGGAGAAGTTCTGCTCCCGAAAACCCCTATAGTTTGAAGCAGATGGCTAGTGACGTTGCAGCACTGCTCGATCGCATCGGCATCGATCGGGTGCATCTAGCAGGTCATTCAATGGGTAGTCAGATAGCCCAAGAGTTAGTGTTAGCACACCCTGAAAAGGTAAAAAGTCTAATCCTACTCTCATCTTTAGCAAAAGGTGATGCATTATTCAACAGCATCATTGAGACTTGGGGCGAACTTCCTAGTAATGTAGACCTAAAACTTTATGAAAAAGTCATATTGCCCTGGATATTTACAGATGCGTTCTACTCAATTCCTGACATGATTGAAGGTCTGATTGAATTTGCTATCAGATATCCTTTCCCGCCTGCAACTCATTCACTTTATCATCACAGCCAAGCCATCCTTAGTAGTGACACAATAGACCGCCTCCAACAAATTCATTGTCCTACCTTAGTTATGGTTGGTAAACAAGATATTCTCACTCCGCTAAAGTTTTCCCAACAACTTGCTCAAGGTATTCCCAATGCTGAACTTGTAGTCATCGAACGTGGTGGTCACGGCTTCTTGATTGAGTCGCCAGATGCTGTGGTTGCAGCTATGCTCAATTTTCTGGGGAAGTTTAAGCCAGCTTATAGCAATTTTTGATTCTTAAGAGAATTTACCAAAGCCACCGCCGCCAGGAGTTTCTATTACAAAAACATCCCCAGTTTTCATTTCTACTGTTGCTGTGCTGTCTAAATTCTCTTCAATTCCATTCTGACGTTGTATCCAGTTTCGTCCTACTTTTCCTGCCTCCCCATCATTTAATCCAAAGGGAGGAACAACCCGATGACCAGAGAGAATATTAGCTGTCATCGGTTCAAGAAACCGAATGCGGCGGACAACTCCATTACCACCCGAATATTTTCCTTTGCCACCGCTATCGGGACGAAGACTAAAGCTTTCTAAAAGTACAGGATAACGGGTTTCTAAAACTTCTGGATCGGTCAAACGAGAGTTAGTCATGTGAGAATGAACACCATCAGTACCATCAAAATCAATTCCTGCACCCGAACCGCCGCAGATAGTTTCATAATATTGATATTGCTCATTACCAAAAGTAAAATTATTCATCGTTCCTTGAGAAGCAGCCATAACACCCAAAGCACCATATAAAGCATCGACAATAGTTTGAGAAGTTTCTACATTACCTGCGACTACTGCGGCTGGATAGGTTGGGTTGAGCATACAGCCAACCGGGATAATAATTTCTAAAGGATTAAGACACCCAGCATTGAGAGGAATATTATCATCAACTAAAGTACGGAAGACATATAAAACTGCTGCTTGAGTTACGGCTTTGGGAGCATTAAAATTACTATTTAGTTGTAGAGAAGTCCCAGTAAAATCGATGGTAGCACTACGGTTTTCTGAGTGAATCGTTACTTTAACTTGAATTTGTGCGTCATTATCCATTTGATAAGTAAATGAGCCATCCTTGAGAACTGCGATCGCACGTCTCACAGACTCCTCAGCATTAGCTTGCACTAATGTCATATAAGCTTGAACAGTATCAATTCCGTATTGTAAAACCATTTTACAAAGTTCTTGCACTCCCCGTTCATTTGCGGCAATTTGGGCTTTGAAATCGGCTAGATTTTGGTCAGGTTTACGAGCAGGATAAGTATGATTTGAGAGGTGCTGTCTGACTAAGGTTTCTTGAAAATTTCCCTCTTCAACCAAGAGAAAATTATCAAAAAGAATTCCTTCTTCTTCTACTGTGGTGCTGTGGGGAGGCATTGAACCGGGAGTAATTCCACCAATATCTGCCTGGTGTCCGCGAGAAGCAACGAAAAAGATGGGCATGGGGCATTGGACATTGGGCATTGGGGATGGATTATTTTCACTACTTTCTAAAAATACAGGGGTAATTGCAGTTACATCAGGAAGGTGTGTGCCGCCGTTATAAGGGTTATTAGATAGATAGACATTTCCTGGTTTTAGCGTGTCACCTTTATCGTTAATTAAGCTGCGAACACTTTCACTCATTGAGCCTAAATGTACGGGAATATGGGGGGCATTTGCTACTAATAATCCTGATGAGTCAAAAATAGCGCAGGAGAAATCTAGCCTTTCTTTGATGTTCACTGATGTAGCTGTGTTTTGCAACACAATTCCCATTTGTTCGGCGATAAATTGATAGAGATTTTTAAATATTTCTAAGCGGATGGGATCAGGTTTAGATGTTGTGTGCATTTTGATTAATCTTTTTGAATTTGATAAATACGAAAAATTTAAATGGTAAATATTTGTAAATTTTATATTTTATTTTACACCAGTTTAAAAATTATTATCTCTAGCGTATATTTTTGTAAATATGCTGATCATAGTGATGAGAATATAATCTTTTTTCAGGCAACTCCTGTATTGAAAGTGATAAATTGTTAAAGCATAAACTCAGAAAGAAAATGCTGTGACACCACCTGAATTTTCATTGGATGGGAAAATTGCCCTAGTTACTGGAGGAGGGCAAGGATTAGGATTAGAAATCACCAAAGCACTTGCGAGTGCTGGCGCTTTTGTTCTTATCAATGGACGGAACCATGAAAAGCTAAATCGCGCAGTTGCATATGTAACCGCAGTTGGCGGATCAGCTTTGCCATTGCAATTAGATATTACAGATGAAGCAGCCGTTAAAAAAGCGTTCAGCGAAATTCGAGAAAAATACGGGAATCTGGATATCCTCATAAATAATGTTGGTATGCGCGAGCGCCGCAGTTTTTTGGAATTTGAAATGAATGCGGCGCGTCGGTTAATCGACACTAATCTTATTGCTTGCTTCAATCTGTGCCAGGAAGCAGCACAGCTGATGATTAAGAATGGCGAAGGAAAAATCATCAACATAACGTCAATCGCTGGCCCGATCGCAGGTGCAGGCGATGCTGTGTATACTGCTGCTAAAGGTGGACTCGAAGCACTAACTCGCGCTCTTGCTGCTGAACTGGGAATGTTTGGAATAACTGTCAATGGTGTTGCTCCGGGTTTTTTCGCGACTGAGAGCAATGCAGATGTGGTTGCCGATAAAGAAATCGCCGTTTGGTTGGAAAAACGAACCTCCCTTGGTCGTTGGGGAGATCCAAAAGAAATTGCTGGTGCTGTCGTTTTCTTTGCTTCTCCAGCGGCATCCTATATCACTGGTCAGATTTTAGCGGTTGATGGTGGATACCTCGCCCATTTTTAATTTCTATGTCAATTCTAATTTTTAGCGTTAACACTGTTACACAAATTTTATCTATAGCCTGTTGATAGATGCTGTAAAATAAGATGATTTTGTGCACTTAATCTCGCTTGCCAGTTAGGCTCAACTACAATTGCGCTAATTTTTTCCACAACGATCGCAGGGCCATTAAGAATATCTTCTGGCTGTAAATCTTCTCGTCTATAAATAGGAGTATCGTGCCATCTCTCAGCAGTAAACATCTTGACTGTTTCAACAGATATGGGCACTTCATCTAAAGGGCGGGTACGAATAACTAAAGGTTCTTCAGGAGTATCCATTTTATGAATTACTTCCACTGAAGAAGATTCGACAATTAAGGTTTTCTCTAATTGAATGAAACCATAGCGAGATTTATGTTCACTCTCAAATTCTTGTCGCATCACTACCACATCATCGGCAAAATTAACAGTCAAGATAGAGTTAGTACCCTCGTATTTTAAGTTAGCTTTTCGGATTACCTCTACTTGACTCAATGCCTCATCTATTTCATTGCTAGCTTGAGTTTCTAAATATTCCATTAGCTGCTGTAACTTAGGGACTAATGCTTGAGTTAAAGGTTGTTCAACTCCTCCTTCTCTAATCGCTCGTACATCAGCTAATCCCATTCCATAAGCAGATAGGACTCCAGCATAAGGATGTAAAAATATTTTTTTCATTCCCAAGGTATCGGCAATTAAACAAGCAACTTGTCCACCTGCACCACCAAAACAACAAAGCACATATTGGCTGACATCATAACCACGTTGTAGACTGATTTTTTTAATTGCATTCGCCATATTTTCCACTGCGATCGCAATAAATCCTGCGGCTACTTGTTCGGGAGTACAATCATTTAATGTAGCGGCTTGAATGTCTTGGGTTAATTGGGTAAATTTTTGAATAACAATATCTTTATCTAAAGGTAAATTGCCATCAATACCAAAAACTGAGGGAAAATATTGTGGGTGAATTTTACCTAACATCACATTGGCATCAGTAACCGCTAATGGCCCCCCGCGTCGATAACAAGCAGGCCCAGGAATTGAACCAGCAGATTTGGGGCCGACACGATAACTAGAACCATCAAAAAAGAGAACTGAACCACCACCAGCAGCAATAGTATTAATTGCTAATACAGGAACTCGCATCCGCGCCCCAGCAATTTCCGAATCTAGTTGTCGTTCATACTCTCCTTTAAAATGGGCAACATCTGTACTTGTTCCTCCCATGTCAAAGGTAATAACTAGCTCAAAACCTGCTCTTTTACTAGTTTGGATTGCGCCAACAATACCGCCAGCGGGGCCACTTAAAATACTATCTTTGCCTTGAAATTGTTCGGCTGCGACTAAACCGCCATCAGATTTCATAAACATTAATTTGACTCCGGGTAACTGACTTGCTACTTGGTTAACGTAGCGGTGCAGAATCGGAGTTAAATAAGCATCGACTACTGTTGTATCTCCTCGGCTAACCAACTTCATTAAAGGACTAACTTGATGGGATACGGATATTTGGGTAAAGCCGATTTCTTGGGCAAGCTGGGCTATTTGTTGTTCGTGTTTAGGATAGCGATCGCTGTGCATAAAAACAATAGCGCAACTCCGAATTCCTGTATGGTAAACTGCTTGCAAGTCACTTTTAACTTGTTCAATATTTATGGATACTAATTCATTTCCTTTAGCATCATAGCGTTCATCTATCTCAATCACCTGCTCATAAAGCATCGTTGGTAAGATTATCTGGCGGGCAAAGATGTTAGGACGGTTTTGGTAGCCAATTCGCAATGCATCTTTAAACCCTTTGGTGATGAAAAGAACAACGCGATCGCCTTTCCTTTCTAACAGCGCATTTGTTGCTACTGTTGTCCCCATTTTTACAACTTCTATCGCTTCATTAGGAATGGCTTCGTTTCTAGCAATACCCATAATATCTCGAATACCTTGGATAGCCGCATCTTGATATAGTTCGGGATTTTCTGAAAGTAGTTTGTAGACTATAATCCATTGCTGATTAGGCAGAGGGACAATTAAAAAACGTTCAGGATGTTTTGAAACTCCATCGATAATTGCTTGATTATTAGTAACAGCAACAATATCTGTGAATGTACCACCACGGTCAGCAAAAAACTTCAACATTACTCTGTTTACTCGACACTATAGAGGTAGCATAACAATAGAATTTGGAGTGTTTATACTTCCTCAATTTTAAGTTTTGATTTTTCAGCTAGTGAGGCGAGTTAGCGTAGGCGTAGCCCGCACTTCTCTACGAGACGCTGCGCGTAGCCTTGCTTCCACGTTTGCGCAGCGTACCGTAGGCAAGTGGTACGACAAAGCTCAGTCACCATCGTAGACATCGCTACATCGAACCCAGGCATCGCGTCTGATAAATTGTAGCTATTGGAACCAGTAAGTTTAAGTATTCTTAAATTCATTCATAATCATGCTATTATAAAACCAATATCAAATCGGTTCTGGTGGGGATCAGCCATCAGACGCAAGGGGGAAAGTTCGGTGTAAATCCGGCGCTGTCCCGCAGCTGTAATGAAGCTTATGCCTCAAAGTCAGAATGCCCGCCGAAAGTAACAGACAAACTTACATCCATCTGCGAGGTACAGGTGAACATTGCCATAAATATTTCAAAGATACATCAGTTTCACGCTCTCATAGTGCCAGAGATACGCCACGGACTGCTCATGGCTATGAAATTATAGGCAGTTTATTGATAGTTACAATTGTGCTTTGGTGTCACTGTAATTTACGCTATTTTTTCCCTAGCGTGAAAGCTTTTTTAACATCATTTGTGCCAAATTTACTCAATAGCTATGTTGCAGTTGCATGACTGCGACAACATGTCATATCTGCGCTTCGGACTTAATCCTACACACTTCAAAATTAATGCTCGACAAACAACATAGTTTATTTGTTTGCACGACCTGTGCCAGCGTCTGGCAAGATGGTAAACGAGTTGGTGAAAGTAAAGGTGAGCAACTACTACTACACCTTCAGGAACTTGCACAAGATTGGGAATTGCGAAATAAATTCCTCATTCAGGGAGTTGAATGCATGAGTGCTTGTAACCATTCTTGTGTTATTGCCTTTACAGCAGAAGGTAAATCAACTTATATCTTTGGTGATTTACCAGTTGATGGTAGTGCATCTGCTGTTTTGCAATGTGCTAGTCAATATTATGCTAAACCCGATGGTTTATTGCCTTGGTCAGAACGACCGGAAATTTTGAGAAAGGGGATTTTGGCAAAGATTCCACCACTAAATAAGTGGGCAAAATTAAATATAAGTTGTTGTTAATTGATAATTGGGTAAAATTTTTCAGTTTCTAATCTCTAGTACCTAAATCATTAATCTTAAAAGGAATAAAAAGTGATGCAGATTAAAACAGCAAGGTTAGGCGATCCCTGCATTGGTGAAAACCGGGAAGTGAAGAAACAAAAGTCTTATGGGAGGAAGTGAATGCGACCCTCCAATAGTGTCTGGCAAGGAAATTTTGGCTACTGGCAAAACAGCTTTATTCATAATAATCTGCTGGTAATCGGCTACACAGGATGGCAGGGATTTCAGTCATTTGGGCGGGGAGTTGTCATTTGTGATGTGGATACTAAAGTTACTCACCCTACAATTACAAGTCTTGATACAGTTCCCTTCACCCTGCAATTTCTACCCTCCGATCTGATTAGGTTCTACTTGCGCTCGTTTCAGGATTGCGGAGCTATATCGCAATCAATCTGCTCATCCATGATTTCATCAATTTTCCCAGCAGTGGTAACATACAATCCCCATCAAGATATTCTTCTGGTGCTAAAGGCTGATCCTCAGATTGAGGTTAATTTTTTACACCAACTAAAAATTACTCCGGCCGATTGCTACGAACAAGTTTGTAAGCGATGGTCAGAATTTAAACCAAGCTTAATGCCCTAAAACTTACTTTATTCCTCAATGCTCAAGCCAAAATCAAGCAAGATTCCGAAACCAACTCGCTACCAAAATGCAGCGATAGATTATTATATTGGACTCACAAATTCCTCCTATCTCCATTACGGGTATTGGGAACCACTACCTACTCATGGTGAAGAATTAACTCTAACTCGTCTGCGTGTGGCGCAGGAAAGCTATACAGCCAAACTTTTGAGTTTTATCCCAGAAGATATCAAAACTGTACTTGACGTAGGCTGTGGGATTGGTGGTAATGCGGCATATTTGTGCTCACGCGGTTTCAGTGTTGAGGGATTAGCACCCGACGCACTCCAGCAAGAGAGGTTTTTTCAAAATACCAATGGTCAAGTACCTTTCTACTTAACGAGATTTGAAGATTTTAACAAATCATACTCCTACGACCTGATCTTATTTAGCGAAAGCAGTCAATATATTGCTGCTCTCGATTTAGCTCAAGGTGCGGCTCGTTTACTGGATAGTGGTGGCTACCTACTGCTTGCAGACATGATGCGTTTCGATGCCGAATACCAAGAAGGTATTTTTTCTAATTGTCATATCGCCAGTGAACTCCAGATAGCGTTGAAAAAATCTGGATTTAATTTAATCAAGACTGAAGACATTTCAACCCATATTGCGCCAACGATTGATTTGTGTGTTGATAACTTCCGTACTTTTGGACTGACAACAGTTAAATATATTGCTGATGTTGTGGCGATCGCTGTCCCTCCATTACACGCACTTGGTCGTTTAGCATTTAAGCGTTGGTTGGAAAAACCGATTACGGAAGGTTTAACAGCACGGGTAATTTTTGAGAGCCATCTGCGTTATGAAATCCAACTTTGGCAGTTATCAAAAAAAGTTTAATCAAAATGACCCCAGAAATAAATACCCAAGATTGGTAACAAGCGGCAACTAAACATAATCATATCATGTCCGCTAGATTACTTATTAAACCTGAAGAACCCCACCCCGCCTGCGGGGAGGGGCTGTGGGTGGGGTGCAATGACTGTGGAAATCATAACTAATTATACGGACATGATATCATTTACCACACCCGAAAATAGGACACGGATAATTATCACAATTTTTATTTTTGCTTTCAAAATGTTGACAATTAGATAGCTTGCTGGTTTAGCGGAATTACAATTACAAATTCTGTTCCCTGCCCAGAAGCAGAAATACATTCTAATTTTCCCTGATGTTTTTGAGTGATAATCTGATAACTAATAGATAAACCTAACCCAGTACCTTTATTAACTGGTTTAGTCGTAAAAAATGGTTCAAATAATTGTTTTTGTACCTTTTCTGGAATGCCTATACCATTGTCGCCAATACGAATAACTACCTGATTTTCACTAGTGAGTTTAGTCTGAATGCGTATCTGGGGATTAGAAAACGCTTTTTCCCCTACTTCCCACTCACCATTTTCCACTGCCTCTTCTAAAGCATCGATTGCATTTGCGAGAAGATTCATAAATACTTGATTCAGTTGTCCAGCATAACATTCTACTAATGGCAGGTCGCCGTATTCTTTAATTACCTGAATTGTTTGATTGTTAGATTTATGTTTGAGGCGATGTTCCAGAATCATCAAGGTATTATCTATACCCTCATGGATATTCACAGCTTTCATCTCTGCGTTATCTAAACGGGAAAAGTTTCGCAGAGATAAGACAATTTCTGTGATTCGTTCCGCACCAACTGTCATCGAAGTTAGCAAGTTGGGCAAGTCTGCAATTAGAAAATCTAAGTCGATTGCTTCTGTTTGTTTTTGAATTTCCTTTGTTGGATTAGGATAGTTTTGCTGATATAGTTGCAGCAGTCTCAATAAATCTTGGATATATTGATTGGCATAGCCGACATTGCCATAAATAAAATTGATTGGGTTGTTGATTTCGTGCGCTACACCTGCTACTAACTGCCCCAAACTGGACATTTTTTCACTATGCACTAGTTGAGATACTAGCTGCTTTGCCTCTTGGCGCAATTGTGCTTCTGAGTATCGCAATATCTGCTCTGCTTGTTTGCGCTGGGTAATATCGTGGAGAATCACGACATATTCCTGAAAATCCTGATGGGGTCTATCTGAGATGGAAACTTCCAGAGTTCTGTTTTTTCCATTGCCGATTAGGATTTGTTCGCTACGCTTTGTCCACTGCTCTGGATAGTAGACTAATGCAGGTAGCCATTTATTGAGGTGATTTCCTGGCAACTCAGATGGGTTGACACCAAAAAACGATTCAGTGGCTGGGTTAGCTTGCTGGATAATGCCTTGATTATCTACGACTAAAATACCATCCTGGGCGACAATAAACAGGTGTTCGGCAGCAACTCTTGCTTCTGCGATCGCTACCACTTGCGGTAAACTTGTCCAACAAGCGATCGCTACTCCCACAAATGCCACACTCATCAGTAGCACCACAAATATATTCTCACCGCCCGCAGTTGCCACTTTATTAAGTTTGACGCCAAATAACCAGCCAACTGCCACGGCGCTGCACAGTAAAAAAATCAGAATGCTCACCTGAAGAATTACTGAATCTTTAATGATTACCACAGGGCGCGTGCGATATCGCCGCATCCACCACTTGGGATGGAATGCAGGGAAGTCCATACGGCGAATCACCGCATCAATTCCCATAACACCAATGGGAAATAATAACCCAATCAGCAAGTTGAGCCAACCCCAAGCAAATCCGCCCACGAACAGCACTACAACTTCTAACAGCAGAATGCCCAAAGATATGCGAGGAAACAAAACTTCTGAGCGATCGCGCCGAAGCCAAAGCCCCAGATGCAGTAACATAAAGGAGACAAACCAACCGATGTTACCAACAGCGACGATTCGCGCCACATCTCCCCAAATCAGATAGATTAAGCACAATAGCAGTGTCAACGTCAATGCTGGGACAAACACACCCCGACGGGAGACCACAGAAAATACTGGTGAAATGTGGTTATCTAAAGCCAGTTGATACAAAATTCGCGGGCAATTAGAAACCACCGTTGCCGAACCGAGTAGACAAGCTGCTACTAGCAAAAAAGAAATACTTACACCAGCGAATCTTCCCCAAAAGAGCTGGGAAGCCGCCATCAGATTCAGGAAAGCATTGTCTTTCAGGTTGGGATTTGTTGCCAACCGCATTACTACCCAAGAACCCCCCAAAAAGATGGGTGGCATCATCCAGGCGGCAATGTCTAGAAACCGCAGCGTTTGAGTGGGGTTGCGGCTATCGGCAACAAAGGAAGAAGCTGTTTCACAGCTGTAGGTTGCATAAGTGACGAAAAAGAACCACTTTGCCCAATCCACAAAGCTCAAAGATGACCAACTGCTAGGAAAAAACCCAGGACTCACCGGAGAAAACGCTAACCAGCCAAGACCTTGTATACAGAAGGTCATTAGTAGTCCAAAGGCTGGAATGACAAAAAACAAATGTAAAATACTCAGGGCGCGAGTCCCACTAAAGGCCACGATAAAGGGCAACAATGTAAAGCTAATATCCAGAAATATGTCTGGACAGGCAATACCCAGCGGCTCCAAATTTACTTTAATTAAATCTCTGAGTACGATTGTATTCACTGACAGGTAGGAAACCCAATTGAGCAGGTATCCAATTGCTGCATAGCGAGCTAGTCCTGGGTAGTTTTGCAGTAGCTTGGTCGCATAGTTAGGTGTTCCTCCAGCTACATTGATGAAATGCATACCTAAGCGTTTCACTTGATAGTTGAGCAGCATTCCGAAAATCACCGCAGGTATCCAGACAAAAATAGCTTGGGAACCGAGAGCAGCATGAATTGCTGGAACCAGTGCTGTCCAAGAAATATGAGCTGTCAAACCAAAGCCCCAACTTTCAACAGCACTCAAGCTTCTAGTCAAGCGAGGGTAAGAAGATTGGCCCAATGTGGAGTGAGCAAAGTTGGACATGATTAGCAGTGTTGGGTGGGATACTGTAATTAAGCTTATTAGCTAGAGTTCCCATCTCGTAAATCTTCTGCACAAAAACTTTCTGTAATAAATAATACTTATATGCTAATACGTATATGATCAAAGAAAATTCACTTCACAACACCAGTGTTTATTGCCCTCATTCCCCCAACCCCTTCTCCCAAACTTGGGAGAGGGATTTAGGGTGAAAGCTCTTTGATTCACGCAAAAAGTCTATTAGACGATTTTCGAGCGTGTATCTGCCAAGGCGGGAACTTTAACTTCTGTTTCGGCTTGTAAGTCGAAGTCATACCACTCGTTACGCCATTGCAGACGAAACTTCAAACGCGTCCAGTTGGGTGGTAGGTTGGGACAGGCAACGGGGCCAAATTGAGTCATCCGAATGCCGCCAAACCCAAAAACTACCGCTTGCCATACTCCTCCAGCACTGGCGGCGTGAATTCCTTCGGCGGCGTTACTTCTCACATCCTCTAAGTCTACCAAGGCCGATCGCAGAAAATGTGTATAAGCTTCGGTTGGTTGATTGAGGTCGCAAGCTAAGATGGCGTTAATGGCTGGGCCTAGTGAAGAACCATAACTGTGGTCGGTACGTTGGGTGTAATAGTCCCAGTTGGTGGCGAGGGTGTTATAGTCGTAGCGATCGCGCAGTAAGTACAGAAGCATCAATACATCTGGCTGTTTGAGAATCTGCTTTTGGTTGGTGGCTTCAATTCCCAACAAACCTTGCAAAGATTTGCTGCGCGGTTCGTAATCAGCGAGATTAACGTCTTCTAGTTGGAAAAAGCCTTCAAATTGCTCAATTAAACCTGTTTGAACATCTTTATTGACAAATAGACGCTCTTGGATTTCTGCCCAATGGTGCAGACGCTCTGTGGTTAAGTTGAGTTTTTGCGCTAGTTGGGCTGAAGTTTCAGGATAAGCTTGTTTGAGCCAATCCCACAGCGCCAAAGCTGACTGCAAATGCCACTGTACCATGAGATTGGTGAAGGCATTATTATCGACGCGATCGTGATTTTCATCAGGGCCAATTACATCTAGGATGTCATAGCTGTGACGCTCTTGGTTCCACTGCACCCGACTTTCCCAGAAAACAGCCGTGTCAAGAATAATTTCCGCGCCATAATCGCGCATCCAGTTATCATCGTTGGTAGTCTGCCAGTAGTGCAAAATTGCATAAGCGATATCTGCGGTAATATGCACTTCAATGTCACCGCACCAGATGCGGATTAATTCACCGTTGGGAGCCGGAACCCAGCGCGGAGTCACTTCATCGCCAGTAGTGGCACTTTCCCAAGCATACATCGCTCCTTGATAACCGGCTTCTTGAGCTTTGCGTCTCGCTCCTGGTAGGGTGTGGTAGCGGTAGGTGAGCAAGTTACGCGCTAGGGCTGGTTGAGTTAGGGTGAGGAAAGGCAGGATGAATATTTCTGTATCCCAAAAGATATGTCCGCTATAGGCAAAACCGGAGAGGGTTTTGGGAGGAATGCTCACGCTATCATCGTGACGCGGTGTTACAGCAAGTAATTGGAAGAGATTATAACGGACGCTCAATTGAGCCAAGCGATCGCCTTCTATAATAATGTCACTGTCTTGCCACACTTGCTCCCATGCCGCAATGTGAGCTGCCAATAGGGTAGTATATCTGGGTTCATCAGCAAGTCTTGGTAAGGCAGCAGCAATGGGGATTTCTGTCTCTCGTGAAGTAAACAGGGTGACAATCTTTTCTACAGTTACCGTTTTTCCGGGATATAACTCTAAGGTGGTTGTCAAAATGGGAGAACTAGAAGCATTTTCGACGCTCACGCGTGCAGTCTCGTCGCCATCTACCACTAACTTAGCTGCCATCCCAAGTTGAATATTTGAGTGGATAGTTTTACTGTTTAACCAGATAATCCGATCTATGCCACCTTGGTTTAAGGTTCGCCAATGTTTAACGCCTTGGGTATGTGGTTTGCTGTCAAATCCAGCTTCAACGGTAATTTCACCCTCAAAGTCTACCGATGTAATTTGAGCGCGAATCGCCAAAACGTGTTGGTCTGCTAAACTGGTGAAACGCTCGAAGTGAAAATCTAAGGTATGACCGCTAGGACTACGCCAGCGCACATCACGGCTAACTAAACCTAAGCGCAAGTCAAGCCGACGCTCGTAGTTGAGAATCTCACCACTGTCCATACTAAAGCGATCGCCTGCTACTTTCACCACCAATGGCAGCCAGTTGGGACAGTTGACTAGTTCAGTATGAGTAATTGTCACATCATCATAAACACCGTGGATGAGTGTGGCTGGAAAATCCTGTGGATATCCTTCCTCAAACGTACCCCGCACTCCTAACAACCCATTACCAAGAGTGAAGACGGTTTCTTTGTGATGTAACTGCGTCGGGTTAAACTCCGTTTCAATAACGTTCCAGTCAGTATTGTCAATTAATTGCTGATTTTGTTGAGAATCGTGAGTGGATACGTTGAGCATGAGTGATAAAACCTATGTCTTGGGGGTTGCTGTGGGCAGGATGCAGTAAAATTAGGAGCAACCTTTAAGTGATTAACTCCTTTTTTTTAGCGCCGAGATTAAAACATAGTCTGAACGCTAAAAAATGCGCTTCATACAACAGTAACGCTTCAAATTTCATCTGTCTATAGTTAGATTTATTCAAAAATGCCACTTATAACTCATAAATCTGAATTAGCTACGAATTGATTCGGTTTTTCATCAATTTTTGGCTGGTAAAATTTACAGGTGCAGTTAAGTAACGTTTTGTTCTTTTACCAGAAGTGGTATATTGGCACTTGACCCGACCGAGTACAAACTATGCATAAGCCCACAGGACAGCAAACTAGAGGTGTTGTACTCAGTAATACAGGACAGGAAGGGAAAGTGGGCAAATGAATAAAAATACTGGGCAAGGTAATGTTTTTTCCCTGTTTAAAGGCGTACCTCTAAGTCGCATTTTGGTAGCGTTGTTTTTGCTGCAAATCTTGCTAGCTGTGGGATTGACTGCATACTTATCAATCGGCAATGGGCAAAAGGCAGTCAATGAGGTAGCTAGCGAATTACGTCATGAAGTTGCCAATCGAGTCGAGCAGAATTTACAGACTTATTTGGCAACGCCGCGTCAGGTACTACGCAGTAATCAAAATGTAATTAATATGGGGTTGCTGAAGATAGAAAACCTGGCAACCTGGGAGTCATATTTAATAGAGCAGTTAAAGATTTTTCCAAATGCGTTGGCAATAACTGCAAGCAATGAACAGCAAGAGTATCTAGCGGTAGAGAAGCTCAACGATCGCCAATCTTTACTCAGAAAAGCTGGAAAGTCAACTGGGTACGACCTCTACACTTACATAATTGACTCTCAAGGTCAACGTACTCAATTACCAGAAGTGATTAAAAACTATGATGCGCGATCGGTTCCTGATTATCTCACAGCAGTTACCGCTAAAAAATTCAGCTTTAGTGAGATTTTTACTCCCCGCACTGAACCAACACTCCTGATTAGTGCTTCTCTTCCCATCTATAACTCCCAAGGGGAATTACTCGGAGTCAACAGCACTCTCACTCACCTATCACAAATTGGGGATTTGCTGCAAAACATCAAAGTTGGCAAGTCTGGGCAAGTTTTTATTATGGAGCGATCGGGGTTATTAGTTGCAAGTTCTACAACCGAAGAACCATTCCGCTTCCAAAATGGTAAGCCCATTAGGTTGAA
Source organism: Nostoc punctiforme NIES-2108 (assembly GCA_003326195.1). GTDB lineage: Bacteria > Cyanobacteriota > Cyanobacteriia > Cyanobacteriales > Nostocaceae > Nostoc > Nostoc punctiforme_A. Next base: position 170,316 of record LXQE01000107.1, on the reverse strand, counting down.
AGCTTCCCAAAGTGTAAATTCTTTGACTAAAGCAACTGCTAAATACTTAAAAACTAAATTTAATAACTTTGACCAAATTCAAAGTTTACAGCAATTAGATTTTTATTTTGACGGCAAACGGCAATTTTTAGAAGTTAGACCGTTACAGGGCGAAGCAAATGTCAACTGGCTGATGATCGTGGCTGTCCCAGAAGCAGACTTTATGGGACAAATTAATCGCAACATTCAAACTACAATTTTTCTCTGTTTGGGAACGTTGGCACTAGCTATTATATTGGGGATTGTCACCGCTCGATGGATTACTCAACCAATTTTGTACTTCAGCCGGGCGACAAAAGATTTAACTGATTTTAGCAACAGCGAAGACGCAGTGGTGAAAGTACAAGGCATTAAAGAATTAGAGGTGCTGGGTGGATCTTTTAATGAGATGGCGCAAGATTTACGCAAAACCTTTACTGCACTGATTAGCAAAAATGAGGATTTAGAACTGCAAGTTAAGCAGCGAACTCAAGAATTACAGCAACAGATTCAAGAACGCATTAACAGTGAGCAAAAATTGGGGCAGCATTATCAAGTACTCACAGAATTGGCAAATCACAAAGCGATTTTTGAAGGAAATTTAGAAACAGCATTCAAAGTTATCACAGAAAAAGCAGCCAATGCCTTAGAAGTAGAACGAGTGAGTGTGTGGTTATTCAATAGCGAGCGCACCAAGCTACAATGCATAAGTCTCTATGAACGTAGCAATCAAAAACATTCGGCAGGTTTAGAACGCAACCTTACAGATTATTTAATCTACTTTAAAGCCTTGGTGGTTTCTCGTAGCATTGCCGTCTGTGACACTCGCACCGATCCACGGGTACAAGAATTATCGGATACATGGCTCGAACCAAATAATATTGTCTCCCTAATTGATACCAGTCTTTGGGTTGGGGGAAAAATGGTAGGAACAGTATTATCTGAACAGGTTGATACTTCCCGCAAATGGGAACTGAGTGAGCAAAACTTCGTTAGCTCAATTGCGGAAATTGTCGCTTTGACTTTAGAAGTATGCGATCGCAAACGCGCAGAATCCGCGCTACGTGAGGCTAAAGAAATCGCCGAAGTGGCGAATCGTGCTAGAAAAACCTTTTTAGGAAACATCAACCACGATCTGAGAAATCCTTTAAACTCAATTCTGGGAATCACAGAGGCACTCAAAGATCAAGTGTACGGCCCTGTAAGTGAAGAACAGCGCCAGTCTTTAAATATGCTCGAATCTAGCGGTAAGAATCTACTAGAATTAATTAACCAAATCCTTGACTTTACTGACACCGAATCCAGCAAAATAGAACTGCAACTAGCTGCTACTTCGATTCAGGGAATATGTGACTTCTGCTTGAGTTTTGTCAAAGATTTAGCCTTCCAGAAAAATATCCAGATGAGGGCACAAATACCTGAAGAACTCGAACCCATCCAAGTCGATGAACGCCGCATTCGCCAAGTATTTATCAACTTATTGACTAACGCGATCAAGTTTACTAAAGAAGGAGGCGAAGTCTGGATTGAAGCCCAGCCAAGTTCCACCAATGAATATATTTTTATCAGCGTGGTAGATACTGGTATTGGGATGCTTTCCGACGACCTTTTTAAATTATTTCAACCTTTTGTGCAAGTTGAAAATGCCTCTACTCGTCGTTCTACAGGCACGGGTTTAGGATTAGTAATGGTGCAAAAAATTGTCGAGTTGCATGGTGGGACTGTTCACGCCGAAAGTCAGTTAGGTAAAGGTAGCCGATTTACAGTCAAACTTCCTTGGAAAAAGGCGGAAAAATGGAGAGCCTAAGCTATGTGACGATAAGTATTAAACGGTAATCCAGTGCGCTGCTTCACATCAATCAATGATTTATACTCACCTCGTTGCTGCCTTTCGGCAATAATTTGTTCAGCGATCGCGCCATCCAATCCACAGGTAATTAATTCATCAGTTGAATATGTGTTTAATCGTTTCCAAGAAAAATCAGCTTCTTTTTTGTAGTTGTAGCTAAAAGTAATCAGTGGTGTAATTCGAGTTACCTGCTTTTCGGGAATTCCGGCTATTTCTATTAACTCTTCTATATGAGTAAAAACATATCCCTCATTCATCAATGATTCGATGTTATTTGCATAAACTATTGGTAGCCCTAAATAATTAACTAATTCATGTTTTGAGCATTCATTAATATCTATTTTATCACGAGTATTCGCAACTAAATTTGCTAACTCTTGTTCTTCAGGAACTGGTAAATTTTTCGGATAGGTTTTGACTAAATAAGATTTCTTGAGATAGAAGGCAACGCCAATTTGAGCCATCCAGACAGCAAAAGCTAAACTATTTGCCGATAAAGCTAAAGCTAAAACAGAGGTGCTAATTCCTAGAATAACCCAAGTTTTCGTCTTAGATTTGTAACCTGCATAAGCAATAGCAAATCCCCCCAATGTCGGAATTAATGATAACCACACCCAAGCAGGAGTTTGTTGAAACCAAGATTTAGATTGTGACATCATAAATCGACTAATGATTTTAATTTATAAATATTTCAGAAGGTTTTGGCGCTTTTCTTCATACTCTTCTGCGGTAATTATCCCAGAATCAAAAAGAGTTTTTAAATCAGCTAATGCACTGGTTGCATCTTTTGCAGAGACTGCTCCATTTGTGCTTGCGATAACTTGATTATATTTTGTATTGAATTCGGTATCTGACATCAAAACTAGGATGAAGAACTCAACAAAAGCTATTAAAGATGGAATACAAGTCCAAAAAAACAATAAGTACAAAATACCTGCTACATTTTGTCCTAAATAAAATTTGTGGATTCCCAGCCACCCGCCGAAAAAGCAAAGTATAATTGCTGTAGATTTAGTCTTCATAACATTTACTTCCTTAATTAACTATAATAAATATCTATTGGCATATAATACAACCAAACTTTTTGACCTTTTTTTGATTATTTATGTGTTTTGTTAGTAATTTTTGCCGTCAAAAAATAAATAAAGATTATACCTAGCTGACATTCCATTAAGACTAAATATCCTTTAACTATGTAGTTTAAATCTAGGTTGGAATTGAAATAAAAAATCAGAGAACCAATTGTTAGATATGGAACTAAACGCAACTGATGGAATTTGAGGTTTAGTTTTTGGTTATTAAAGTCGCTCATCAGTGGATAAAGTTATGTTGAGCAATATTTGCTGATAAACAATCGATCGGTTATTACAAATTTGTTCGGTTTAACAGATATTGACTGTTATTTAAAGCTAATCTTAGTTAATTTCTATCTGTTAAACATCACGAATTTTACCGACTTTACTTATAGTTACATCAAAAGAGTTACGTAAAGTTTCTGATGACTAAAGTAAAATGCACAGCCGAAAAAATTACTTAAGTTTTGCCTTCTTTGCTGTTTTAGGCAAGAGAACAATCTAAAATTAAAGCATGACAGCGATTAGCAGTTCTTGTTCTACTTTGCATAACTCCTGTTCGTGCCTAAAAAGCTGCTAAAAACAGGTTTTGTTTCAATAGTGCAGACTTAAGTCTGAGGCGCTTTTATACCGTTGTAGCACTCTTAGTATTTGCTTCCTCTGAAGTCGCTTTCAAGCGTGTTGCTGTGCTTTTACGGATGCGATCGCTTTTACGAACACCACCCGCCATCTGATATTCATAGCTGTCTTTGCCGTATTTAAAAGCAACTCCAAGGAGCATTTTTTCCGTCAAGTCGCTCAAAGTTGTTTCCAAATCCTTCATCTCATTTTTGTAAGAGTCAATCAAAGCCAGAGTAGTATTATAAGCTTCTATTTTGCTACGATACTGCTGAATTATTTGTGTGATATTTTGCAAGTTGCGAGCATCCCCAAAATCCATACTCGGATCAATTGCTTTGAGTCCGGACATTCTCAATTCAGCTTTTTCTAGAACGCGATATGTACGCTTTTGACGAGGCATAATTATGTTCTTTTTATTGTGTTCTAGAACTAGCTTGCCTTACTAAAGCTTAATTTTGGTTGAGTAAAATCCACAAAATTGGTGCTTAATATAACTATAAATTAAGTAATATCCACTAAAACTATGATGTTTGTAACGAAAATCGTAGTGGTGGTAACTAAACTCGTAACATTGTAACGAAAATAATCATGTTTGTAACAAAAATCGTAGCGTTAGTAACTACACTCGTTATTTTAGTAACAAATTCGTAATATTGTAACGAAAATAATCATATTTGTAACGAAAATCGTAGTGGTGGTAACTAAACTCGTTATTTTATTAACTTAAAGCGTGATGTTAGTGGCGATGTTTAGTAACGGCAACTGGTTTCAATTCAAAAAACTTAGATATCACAAGCAATATATTGAGAAAGTAATGCTGAACTCTGCAAAATCCGTAACGCTGAGTAGAATATGGGTTTTTTAACTTAGTTGCGGAATTTAGAACAAAAGCAGTGTGTTAATAAGTAAATAGGATGCACATAGTCAACGTAGGATATGATACTTTAAACTGCGGCGATCGCAATTGGTTCTGTAATAGCCACCAAAACCTTAGAAAAAACACCCGAAAAGGTAACATAAACCTTATTGGATAAGGCTAGCAAGTTTCTCGTCACCCTCAAAAAACAATCTCCTTATACTGTAGCTGCAATCGAGAAAGCACCGACAGCAATAGCGGGAATGGGTGGCGTGGGCAAAACTGAATTAGCCACCCAATACGCCAGACGATATCAACAAGATTATGGCGGATAGAACAGGAGTGATATTGATTAGCGATCGCTTGTATGATTGCGTTAGTGGAGTGATTAATATATCTCAACGAACTTAGGTGCGATCGCTAAGAAGCTTAACCAGATAATCTAACTTCCAAAGAAATGCCAAAGCTATAACTTAATTAATGCCTAAAACAGCAAAAATCATTGACACGCTAAGTATCTATGCAATACTGTTATTATAGTTTAACCTAACCATAGAGTTGATTAAAATACTTTTCCCAGAGAATAATATACAAGCAATATTAAAATAATTTGGATGAAACAAATGAACGCCAAAATTATTGCTTTCTTAGGGATTACGGCAGCCTTTGCAAGCTTAGGAAGCCAAGTCTACGCTCAATCACCAGCATCAAGCTCAAATCCCGGACAATATAGATTAACTAGTGATTCTCTACTTGGAATCGATCGGAAAACAGCCCAAGATGACTTTAGAAGTTTTTTTGAGCAAACTAATCCAGCAACTCTTTCCACCAATAATAGAAGAGAAAATAAAGCTCCAGTCAAAATCCGCTTTAACGAATCATTATCACAGCCTGACACTTCAGTTTTCTTAACACCGGCTCAGTCAGACAGTGACAATGATGGATTGCAAGTACAGTTAGATATAGGAAGAGAATAAGCAGGTATAAAGGCTGACGTTGTAGTTTTAATTAATTATGCCTTGCCCAAAATCTTTCCTAATAATCTGTCAAGTTTCAATTAGTAAGGTAAACAAGTTCGTAGTAAGGACTTTAGTCTTTAATTTTCTAAACACTAAAGTTCTTACTATAAACTTTTCATTACTAGCTTAAATATTGTACTAGGCACAATATTTTCAATCTTGTATTTATACTTAAATCAAAACAGCTTTACTAGAAAATATCGTTCAGACAACGGCAGTTTTAGCCAATCGTCCTGTCTCCTCTACCAGAATAAAATTTTGCACCTGACTCAATCCGCCTTCCTGAGTCGATAATTATGCAATCGTTTTGCAGTAAAATTAATCGTCAAGATAAGAGGAGGGCTTTGAGATGACTCGTGTCATCATTGTGCGCCACGGTCAAAGCGGTTATAACACCGAGCGGCGTATCCAAGGACGCACTGATGCGTCAACATTAACCGAAAAAGGTCGTAACCATGCCAGTAAAGTAGGCAAAGCCCTCAGCAATATCTTATTTAATGCGATTTACAGCAGTCCCTTACAACGAGCGAAACACACAGCAGATATTATCCATAGTGAGTTAGCGACTCATGCTGAACAATCTGCTGTAGTTCAAGCTGCTGATTTGCTGCTAGAAATCGACCTACCTTTATGGGAAGCACTGCTAACTTCTGAAGTCAAGCAAAAATTTGCCGAAGATTACCGCACTTGGCATCAACACCCCGACGAGCTGCGGATGCTGCTTAATGATGCACAAGGGACAAGAGAACATTTTCCCGTTCTTGCTTTATACGAACAAGCACGGCAGTTTTGGCAAGAAATTTTGTCTCAACATCAAGGCGAAACTATTCTCATCGTGGGACATAACGGAATTAATCGCGCCCTGATTAGCACAGCGTTAGGCATCCCTCCCAGTCGCTACCACTCAATCCAGCAATCTAACTGTGGCATCACCGTACTAAATTTTGCTGGCGGATTGGGCGAACCAGTCCAGCTAGAATCCTTAAATCAGACGCAACACACCGGAGAAACTCTACCCTCATTGCGACCGGATCATCAAGGAGTACGATTGTTACTAGTGCGTCACGGTGAAACTGACTGGAATCGCCAAACCAGGTTTCAAGGACAAATTGATGTCCCCCTCAACGACAACGGTAGACAACAGTCGCAAAAAGCAGGCGAATTTCTCCAAGACGTAGAGATTAATTTTGCTGTAAGTAGCACAATGCTGCGCCCTAAAGAAACAGCAGAGATTATCTTAAAACAACATCCTAATGTCAAGTTAGAATTGCAAGATGGTTTAAGAGAAATCAGTCATGGTCTCTGGGAAGGAAAATTAGAAACAGAGATAGAGCAAGAGTTTCCGGGAGAGTTACAGCGATGGCGGCTGATACCAACGCAAGTGCAAATGCCTGAAGGGGAGAATTTGCAACAAGTGTGGGAGCGCAGCGTTGCAGCTTGGCAATCAATTCTGCAAGCAGCATCAAATAATCAATTCAAAACTGTATTAGTAGTAGCTCATGACGCTACTAACAAAACCTTGCTTTGTCATATTCTGGGTTTATCGCTGGAAAACTTCTGGAGTTTTCGCCAGGGTAATGGTGCAGTCAGTGTTATCGACTACCCTGCTGGAATCGATGGTTTACCAGTACTGCAAGCGATGAACATCACCTATCACTTTGGTGGAGGCGTACTAGATAAAACAGCAGCGGGAGCGTTGTGAGTGCTGAGTGCTGAGTGCTGAGTGAGGAGTGAGGAGTTAGGAATTACGAATACATTTATAAGCAAGGAATTAGAAGTGAGGAATAAAGTTAGAAGCAATGATTGAGGAACAAATAACTCATAACTCCTAACTCCTAACTCCTAACTCCTAACTTCTCACTCTCACTCTTGACTCATAACCCTTAACTCATAACTAAAAATTTTTATGACTGAACTGCTGCAAAAAGTACGRGTRATTGACCCWGTTTCTGAAATCGAYGAAMTCTTTGATGTGCTGATTGCTGATGGTYATATCMRAGAAGTRGCTTCGCACATTKCTGACATCAGTTCCGATACTCAAATYAGAGATTGTCAGGGATTAGTTCTCGGYCCTGGRTTAGTGGATTTGTACAGCCACTCTGGTGAACCWGGCTTTGAAGAACGGGAAACCCTTTCGTCTTTTTTACAAGCTGCTGCTGCTGGCGGCTTTACTAGAGTTAGCATTTTACCCGATACATCCCCAGTTATTGATAACCCTGCACTTGTGGCACAGTTGCAGCAGAAGAGGGCAGAGGGGCAGAGAGGCAGAAAGGCAGAGAAGAGTTTGTCTCCCCTGCTCCCCTGCTCCCCTGCTCCCCTGCTTCATATCTGGGGTGCAATCACCGTAGATGTTGCTGGAAAGCAGATGACAGAATTGGCAGATTTAGCGTCTGCTGGAGTTGTTGGTTTTAGTGATGGTAAGCCCTTAGAAAATTTGGCGCTGGTGCGGCGAGTGTTAGAGTATCTCCAGCCATTGGGCAAACCAGTCGCATTTTGGCCTAGTGATCGCCAGTTAACAGCAAATGGTGTAATGAGAGAAGGAACAGATGCTCTGCGTTTTGGTTTACCCCCAATCCCCGCCAGCGCTGAAACTACTGCGATCGCAGCCATGCTGGAATTGGTTGCCACCATCGGCACACCAGTCCATATCATGCGTGTCTCTACAGCTCGCAGCGTGGAATTAATTGCTTCAGCTAAGGCGGCTGGTTTACCCATCACCGCCAGCACCACCTGGATGCACCTTTTACTTGATACCAAAGCAGTTAAGAGTTATCACACCAGCTTGCATTTAGATCCACCTTTAGGTACTCCTAGTGATGTGGCGGCGTTACGTGCGGGGGTACGTGCAGGTGCGATTGATGCGATCGCGATCGATCACACACCCTACAGCTACGAAGAAAAAGTCCAAGCTTTTGCCGAAGCACCAGCTGGGGCTATTGGTTTAGAGCTAGCATTACCTTTGCTGTGGCAATATCTCGTTGAGACTGAAGAATTTACAGCTTTAGAATTATGGCGGGCATTGAGTACCAATCCAGCGGAGTGTTTAGGGCAAAAAGTAAGTGCGATCGTACCTCATCAACCAGCGGAACTTACTTTATTTGATCCTCAGCAAACCTGGAAAGTCGAACGTAAAAGTCTGTATACACTTTCACAAAATACACCTTGGTTAGGACAACAGTTGAAGGGTCATGTTGTGCAAACCTGGTGTTGAAAAAGCGTACTTAAAACTACAGAATATAACTAATCCACTAAAAGATTAAGATAGATTCTCTTTACTCCCTGAATTGCTTTTTTCTAAATTTATATTTTGCTGTAATTATATTTGCAAGCAGTAAGCATCTCAATGAGTGTAAAAACACGCCTGCCCTGGCGAATGGAAATCGCCTGGTATATTTGCAAAAGTGAGATGCTCCCTATAAGCATCTCCTAGCAAGGCAAACTAACACTTATAATAGTTCCTTTTTCAGGAATGCTAGCAATTGTAAATTCACCACCATATAATTTAACTATATGCTGAACAATAGCCAGCCCTAAGCCAGAACCTTGTTGTTCCCATAACTTTCGATTAAATTGTACAAAAGCTCCAATGTTATTAATCTCTTCAATTGCCATACCTTTGCCATTATCAATTACAGATAAATTAAATTTATTACCTTCTATCTTACTCAGAACTTGAATTTCGCTACTTGGCAAAGAGAATTTAAAAGAATTCTCCAGTAATTCTTCAATCAGAATACTCAAATTTTCTTGTGATAATTGTACTGGAGATTCTTGGATATCCAGCTTTAAATCTTTTTGTCTACAGTTTTCTGTAGCTTTTTTTAGAGCCAATTCACTAATAATTTTCTCAGCAAGACATTTATCTTTTTTCTCTTGAATTTGACGGACTTTTTCGGGGTTTTTAGATATTAATTCCAGATTACTATATAATAAAAACCTTTGAACTAATCTATTCAGGCGATTGGCAGATGTGTAAATTAATTCTGCAATTTCAACTTCTTCAGAGCCAGGCATGATGCCACAACTTTCTATTAACAGCTGTGACATACCGAGAATACCATTTAAAGGCGTATTCAGTTCGTGAGGTAATGAGTGAGCAATATTCATTCTGAGTTCGTCTAGTTTGGCTTGAGTTTGGCGCTCAACTAAAGCGTGTTTATCAAGACGAGAAGCGATCGCACTGAGTAGTTCTTCAGGAGTAAACGGTTTAGTCAAATAATCATCAGCCCCATAATCCATTCCCTGACGAAAATCTGAACGATCTGCTTTAGCAGTAACAAATATTAAAGGAATATTGATAGTTGCTTCATTTTTACGTAAAGCAGACAGCACGCTATAGCCGTCTAATTCAGGCATCATAATGTCACAGATAATTAAATCTGGTAATTTGGCTTGAGCAATTTCTAATCCAATCTTGCCGTTTGCAGCTATCAAAGTTTCAAAATCAGAAAGCTGTAAAATTTCCTGAATGTTTCCCCTGACTTGAGGTTCGTCTTCTATAATTAAAATTGTGTTCATCTATGATTACTAAAGATAAAAATATCAATTTTATGTTATTGGTCTAGCATGAGATGGTATAGCAATTTCCGACCTGGTGAGATACGTTTTTAAAGTTACTAACCTTAGCAAACAAGATTTGGGCGTATTTCATTTGCTTAAAAAACGCTATATCCACACAAGGCTTATCTTGCTAAACAATAAAAATTAATTTTCAATAATACCGCAGAATCATATTCACGCCCTAAGTATAAACACTGAAATATTTCAACGTTTTTTCCTAAACTATATTATTTGCTATGGTTAAACACATTAAAGTTTTGCAAAATTTTGGCATTTTCTGGAGTTAGAAATGTTTGTAGATTCTTCATTTCATTCAAAAAAATAATTTCTCTAGCATACTCTTGTTGTAGGATATTCAAGTAGCGATCGCGCTCAATATCTGATTCAGCTTTTTTCAGCATATAGATTGCCATATTGATATTTGAAAGTGGGTTGCCTAAATCTTGTAAAAGTTTTTGTAAAACCTCATTGCATATTTCTGCCAGATGTTGGCTCTCTTGTAATTTTTGTGAATTTATCTCTATCTGCTGCTTCAACTTGGTATTTTGTTGATGTTCTTGTTCATATTGTTGTTTGATTAAAGTTGGTTTTTCTACGCGATTTAATCTGACGTTAATTGCCTTCAAAAGTTCTTCCATAGAGAAAGGTTTTGTCAGGTAATCATCGGCTCCTAACTCCATACCTTGGCGTAAGTCACCACGGTCTACTTTTGCAGTCAGAAAAATTACTGGGATAGATTCAGTTACTGGGTCTTGGCGTAAGGCTGTCAGTACACCGTAACCGTCAAGTTCAGGCATCATAACGTCACAACATATAAGGTTTGGTTGTTCTGTTTTAGCAAGCCGTAATCCTTCTAAGCCATTATTTGCAGTAATAGTATTAAAATCGGAGAAAGCTAAAATCTGTTGAATATTTGAACAAATTTGGACTTCATCTTCAATTACTAATATTTTTTTGTTCATTGATTTATTTCAATAGTGATTTTTACTAGGCAGTTTTGTGATATCTCTAGACGCAGTAAATGCAGTTACTACAACTGATTATTCAGCTTAACCAACTTGGGACTTTACATTAAACCTCGTCTAACTTGAGAACTGTAGTTTTTTCGCAAAGTTTTTTGATTGCTTCCTTCGTCACAATGACACAACAGAATAATTCAAAACTCCAGGCTTCAACATGGACGAGGTTAAGATTCCAAACAATCTCCCGCAGTTTATTGTTCCCTAAAATTATTTACTAATAACACATTAGATATTTTTCATGCAGTAAGTCACTTATCATTAGTGGTAGTTCTACCCTAAATGTCGTACCAACTCCGACCTGGCTAGTGAAGATAATTCTTCCTCTATGAAGGTCTATACAATTGTTGACTATTGCCAAGCCTAATCCACTTCCTGGCGTATTCCCAACATTACTAGCTCGGTAGAATGGTTCAAATAAGTCCTGTTGCTCCTCTGGTAAAATGCCAATACCCTCATCTTCAATTAGAAAAACTGCGCTTTTATCTTGAACTAATAAATCAATTTCAACATTGCTACCGTCTGGTGAATATTTGACAGCGTTTGAAAGCAAATTGCTCAGTATTTGTCGCAAAAGTTTCTTATCTATACAAGCCGTAAAGCGATCATCTGTTGATGAATTACCCAAATATTGGGGAGAAAAAACTAGGGTATGCTTTGGAGAACTTAGTTGAATTTCCTCTACTAAAGAACGACAGAAATTAATCAAATTAATACAAGCTGGTTCAAATGCTAATTTTCCAGCTTCAGCCTTATTAATTAGCAAAATATCATCTAATAGTTGAGTAGTGTGTTGAACATAAGTCTGAATACACTGAAGATGTTTCTGCTTTTGTTGTTCATCTAGTTTATGGCTAAAACTTTTTAAGATTCCAGCAGAGGAAGCAATCACAGCTAAAGGAGTTCGGAACTCGTGGGAGGTCATAGAAATGAAACGAGATTTTAACTCACTGAGCTCTTTTTCTTTTACTAAAGCTTTACAAATATTTTCTTCAGCTTGTTTGCGCTCGCGTATATCTTTAACTACACCGATCACGTAAATGGGTTTACCAATCGGATCTCGAATTAGAGAAACCGTTAGATTTATCCAAATTACATCAGCATTTTTATGTAAATAGCGCTTCTCAATGGAGAATGTTTCTAGCTTTCCTGCTATTAATTTTTGCAACTGATTGAGATGGATTTCTATATCCTCTGGATGTGTGATATCTCTAAAGTTTTTCTTTAGTATTTCTTCTTGGCTATAGCCTAAAATTTCACACAACTTTTGATTAGCTTTCAGAAAATCACCATCTAAAGTTTCTAGTTTAATTCCCACTGCTGCTTGATTAAAAATAGCTCTAAGTTCTGCCTCACTTTGTTGTAAGTCTAAAGTGCGTTGCTTAACCCTGACTTCTAAATCTTGATTGAGTTTTTGTAGAGCTTCTTGCGCTCGTTGTCTTTGCAGTTCAGCAGATGCTCTGGCTGCAAATACTTTGAGAATTCCTTCAAATTTATGTTGGTCAGGTATGGGTTTGTCATCTACTATGCATAGTGAGCCAATTGGTTGACCAAAATCATCACTCAAAATAACTCCCATAGAACTTTCTGCTTCCATAGCAGCTAATCTTTTCGCATTAGGAAAGAGTTGATGAATTCTCGAACTACAGTGGTAAAATCCTTGCTTGAGCAAAATTTCACATGTAGTTGATTTTGGGTCATAGCAAATATTGGGTTGTAACTGCCCATCAGACCAAAATCCTAAAGTGTGAGCTTGCTCATCAATTAACTCACTCACTAAGGTGTTACGGACATTTAAAGTAGAAGAAATATGTTCAACTAATGCTGGAAAAAAGTCACGTCCAGTCGTAGAAGCTGTACTTTCTATCAAACTTCGTAAGGCTATTTCAGCTTGTTTGTGTTTTGTAATATCGATTCCGATTGCAACGGCGGCTGTGTTTTGTTGATATTTTTGAGCTACGAGCAAATAATTGCATACTGTATCATTAATTTGGACATCGATAACCTTAGAATCTGCTACATCTTGCCTATCTAAAAACTCATGCATAAATTCTGTAAATTGCGGGCTGTTTTCCATAAACCCCAATTCTTGACCAACAAAAGCATCGGGAGTCAAGTTAAAACTTTCAGCTAAATGGCGATTAACCCCTAAATAATATCCATCATCATTTACCCAAGAAACAAACCCAGGCACTGCATCTAAAACCGTTTGTAATTGCTCTTTTGCTTGTTGCAGATTTTTTTCGGCTCGTTTATATTCTGTAATGTCCTCGGAAATACATAACAGATATTCGGGTTGTTGGTTTTTGTCATACAAAGGAATTTTAGTCATGTGTAAAATTCTTCTGCCAAAACGAGGGCTGTCAATAGGTTCTTCAGAAATATCTTGAGGTACACCACTAGCAAAACTTTCTAGGTCTTTTTGACAGAAAAAGTCTGCTTGTTCTTTCGGGAAGAATTCGTAATCTGTTTTGCCAATAGCCTGCTCTGCTGTAATCCCAAAAATATTTTCACAGGTATGATTCCAGAGCTTGACTGTCCCAAAACTTTCTGGTTTGGCATCTTTAACAAAGACGGCTACAGGCAGATTATTAATCATCGACTGTAAAAAGTTGCGAGTCTGCTGGAGTTCCTCTTGTGCTTTTCGGCTTTCAGTAATGTCAATGCCTGTACAGACGATATAATCAACTTGATTATCCCGATTCAGTAAGACCTTATTTGACCAAGAAATTAAGCGGCTAGCACTATCTTTAGTAACTAAAGAAGTTTCGTAACGTTGAGGAAATTCTCTCTCTGCTAAATTTTGAAAAATATCTTTGATACATTTTGTTGTATCAGGTAACAGCAGCACATCCCAAACAAGTTTTCCTTTAACTTCATCAAATGCGTAACCTGTAGCTTGTTCGCAAGTATGATTAAAGCGAACAATTTTTCCCTGACAATCTAGTACTATAACCAGAGCATCTGCTAGATTCAAAACGGTAGAAACAAAATTACGCTCCAATCGCAGTTCAGCCTCGATTTTCTGGCGTTCTACAAGTTTAACTCGTGTATGATTGTAAAGTTCCGCTTGTAGAATAGAAACTGCCAGCAGACTGCTAGGAGTCACTAATCCAATTAATTCTCCTTGATCCCCAACAATAGGCAGATGACAAATCCGATTTTTCCTTAGCAAATGTAACGCAGTAAAAACATCTTTAAAATCTCTTAACCTCAATGTTATTAACTCTCTGATCATCACTTGGGCAACACTGATATCCTCTAGATTTTTCCCTTGTGCTGTGAGCTTAATTAAATCTTGTTGTGTAATTATCCCCACCAACTGTGAGTTTTCTAGAACTAAAACACAACTGGTGGCTTGAGATGTGTTGCTAGCTATATCTTTACCTGAATTAGGCAAATAATTGCTATGTTTGATTGGCAAGTTATCATGATTACCTGATGCTTCATTGATTAGTGCAATCACATCTGGAAGCATAATCTCAGAGCTAACAATAAGTGGATGACGAATGATAGTCTGTTGTAAATTATCAGAAATGATAGAGTTAATGAACATTACGTATAGATGCCTGGAATAAAATTATCTTTAAAAAAGAGGAAAATAATATTTTTACTGATAATTAACTAAAAAGCATCAGTGTTTTCTATGATTATTTTTTTATATTATTTTTAATAAGCCCCTTTACTATTTGTGATTCACAGCCTTTTAAGGTCTAGTTTATGCTGTAACCGACGCTCTATACCTGCTAGTGACATGAGGTTAAAACTCCTTTTGCGATTGGACTTAAGCCTGAAATTTTAAATACACTGAAGTGGCTACAAACAAATCATTTCTAGGAATTATTGTTTGTAATAGTTTTAGTATTAAGGATTTAAATTAAAATGTAATCGAGGAACAACAGGAATTTTTTTTCTGATTAAATTGAGAGTATTTACTTGAATGGCTATTTTGAATTGCTGAAGAAATACTGAGTCGCAACTCTAAATTGTCCGTAGGATAGAGGAGATTTTATAGAAGAACGGTACAGAACAAGCCAATAAAATCGATAATGTGAAACTTTAAAAAAATCTGGCTGATGATAAAAATCACTACAAAACAGAGGTTTGAGCGTTATTCTGGCGGCTATTAATGGATGAATTTTGAAGACTGCAAATTTACTGAAGCTCTGAGGAGTTGTTTAGGTAAAATTGCGAATCCCACTCGTTTATAACACCCAGTTGTAAAGCGATTAAAGTGCAAAAATTTTCAGGTATTTGGGCGATACATCGCGCTGAAGGGCAATATAAAGATATTTCAGGTATTTTGCCTGTTCTATATTTTTCTTGTCTAAGCGTAATTAGATTTACATCAAGCTATTAACACGGTGATATCGAGCTATAATTTTTTTGAAACGCGATCGCGTTTATATTTTTAACTTATGAGTCATCCTTCTTGCCTCACAATCCTGCTGATTGATGATTGTGCTGAACATCGGGAAGCATATCGTCGCTTTTTGGAGCAAGACAGCCTGTATACCTACCGCTTTTTGGAATTTGAGACGGGAACTCTAGCACTGAAATGGTGTCAACAGGAGATACCAGATATCATTTTGCTGAATTTTTTGTTACCCGATGATGATGGGCTGAAATTTATTCAGCAGTTGCGGGAATGCCATAGCAATACCCAAACTGCTGTGATTATGCTGACAGGACAAGGGGATGAAATTACTGCTGTCCGTGGCATGAAAAGTGGTGTACAAGATTATCTCGTTAAAAAGAAACTCACACCTGAAGTTCTTCAAGGTGCAATTCATCATGCCATTGAACGGATGGATTTGGCTCGACAGTTAGAACAAAGTTGGGAACAACAACAACTGATTGCTGCGATCGCCTTACGGATTCGTCAGTCTCTGAAACTAGAAGAGATTCTGCCTACTATAGCAACAGAAGTGCGACAGTTTTTGAGAGTAGACCGAGTACTTGTTTTTCAATTTCAGCCGGATATGAGCGGCACAATTAAGGCGGAGTCAGTGCTTCCAGGTTGGACTGTGGCTTTGGGGCAGCAGATTTTGGACACCTGCTTTCAAAAGGGAGCCGGAAGTGACTATCGCCAAGGGAAAAAACGAGCAATCGACGATATTCATCAGGCTGGTTTAACGAATTGTCATTTGCAACTTCTAGAACAATTTGAAGTCAAAGCCAATCTGGTAGTACCCATTTTGGTCAAAGAGCAATTATGGGGATTATTAATTGCTCACCAATGTAGTGCGCCTCGTCATTGGCAATCAGTAGAACTAGATTTGTTGGATCAACTAGCGGTGCAAATAGCGATCGCCATTCAACAGGGAAGTGCATATCAGCAATTACAGGCAGAACTGGCAGAACGCCAACGGACAAAAGCAGCCCTAAAAGCTAGCGAAGAGAAACTCAAGCTTACCCTGAGTTTTGCTGGTATTGGCTATTGGGAGTGGAACCCAATCACCCATCAAATATTTGCTAGTGAGAATGCAATTCGCTGTTTTGGTTCCGATCTGAGTGATGCAAACTGGACTTATGAAAAGTGGCTCAATCAAGTCCATTCAGAGGATCGGGAATGGGTTGAGCAAGAACTGAGGCAGGCGATCGCCACCCAAACTGATTATGCTGTGGAATACCGTGTTGTCTGGCAAAATGGCAGCATTCACTGGGTATCGGCAAAAGGACGGGGAGTTTACGACGCAACCGGAAAACTGCTGCGGATGCTGGGCGTGCTGATAGATATTACAGAACGCAAGCTCTCAGAGGAGGAGCGGCGGCAGACCCAAATGCTGCGAATTGAATTACATCTTCTGGAGCAGATTCTTGAAGTCGGCCTAGCAGGTTACTGGGACTGGGATATTCCGGGCAATCAGGAGTACTTGAGCTTAACCTTCAAGCAGATGTTAGGCTACGAAGATCGTGAATTGCCAAATACACCAGAGAGCTGGCAACACCTGATTTTTCCCGAAGATTTATCGGCTGTTCTGGAACTTTTTGAACAACACGTCCAAAGTCGCGGACAAATCCCCTTTTACAATGAGGTGAGATATCGACATAAAAATGGTTCTACCGTTTGGGTCATTTGTTCCGGTCGCGTCATTGCGTGGGATCGAGACGGCAATCCCTTGCGGATGATTGGTTGCCATATTAACATTACACAGCGCAAACAGGCAGAAGCTCAATTGTTAGCGATCGCTAATTTGCAGCAAGCCATTTTAGATGGTACTGACTATGCAATTATTTCTAATAACTCAAATGGCATCCAAACCTTCAACGCAGCTGCTCAGAAAATGTTGGGTTACACAGCAGATGAAGTTGTTCGGCAAATAAGTCCAACTACATTTCACGACCCGGAAGAACTCAACCAACGCGCAGCAGAACTCTCGTTGGAATTGGGTAGGGAAATTGCACCTGGTAGGGAATTTTTTACTATCGTTACTCAAGACGGAAGCACCTATGAAAACGAATGGACTTACATTCGTAAAGATGGCTCGCGGTTCCCTGTATTTTTGTCGGTGAAAATCCTCCAGGATCTAGAAGGACACAATATCGGTTTTCTAGGTATTGTCAAAGATATTACCCAGCAAAAACAAATAGAGACAGCCCTTCGAGACAGCGAACTCCGTTATGCACATCTGGCAGAAGCGGCTCCTGTAGCTATTTTCCGGCTGGATGCCTTTGGTAACTGCATCTATGCTAACGATCGCTGGAGTGAGATGACTGGTAGACCAACACAGGCAGCATTGGGGATGGGTTGGTTACAGGCTTTGCACCCAGAAGACGCCGAGCGTTTGGGGAGGGAATTGTCTCTAAAATTTGAGCAAGAACATGTTAACCCAAGGGAATTCTATCAGAGTGAGGGCAGACATCTACGCCCAGATGGCAGCATCAACTGGTTCTATGTCCAAGTGCTACCCGAAATCAGCACCAACGACATTATTATTGGCTACATCGGCACACTGACAGATATCAGCGATCGTAAACTTGCTGAAGAACAGTTGCATCACCTCTCCGAACGGCTAACCATAGCCATCAGTTCTGGAGGATTTGGTATTTGGGAATATGATTTCGTCCAAGCAAGGCAGATTTGGGACGATCGGATGTACGAACTGTATGGAGTGAGCAAAACTGATTTTAACGGTTCTTTTGATGCTTGGTTTAACTGCCTACACCCGGAAGATCGCCCTCATCTGCTGGAAACTATGGAGCAAGTTATACAAGGAAATCAAGAATATAATGTCGAGTTCCGCATCATTCAATCAAGTGGAGAAATTCGTTTTATCAAAGGCTACGGTATTCTCAAACGTAACCAGCAGGGTGAACTTGTACGGATGATTGGGGTTAATTATGATATTACCGAACGGCAAGCCGCGCTACGCGAACGCAAACAAGCCGAACAAGAACTCATCCACAACAGGGATTTACGAGAAGCAATTTTTCACGAATCTGCTGATGCCATCTTTCTGGTTGATCCGCAAACGCTGCTGACTCTGGATTGCAATCGGCGGGCAGTGGAACTGTTTGAGGCAGTTGACAAAGCTGAATTAGTCAATATCAATGGGCAGACACTCCAACTGCGTCCATTCACGACCAGCGAAACAGATGCGATCGTCAGAGCTATGCTGTCAAAAGGTGTCTGGAGCCTAGAGATTGAATATGTGACTCTTCAGGGTAAAATTTTCTGGGGAAACATTGCAGCCAAGCCCATTACTGTAGCCGGACGTACTATGCATCTAGTCCGGATCACTGATATCAGCGAACGGAAACAGGCGCAAGAGGCATTGGCGAAATATGCCCATGAGGTCGAAGATTTGTATAATAATGCTCCCTGTGGCTACCATTCCCTCGACAGCGAAGGCCGATTGCTTAAGGTCAACGAGACTGAACTGCAATGGTTGGGTTATACCCGTGAAGAAATGATTGGCCAAACCCTGGGAAATTTTTTCACTCAAGCCAGTCGCTTGTCCTTCGCGCAAAACTATCCTCACTTCAAAAAGCAGGGTTCGTTGAAGAATTTGGAACTTGACATGGTTTGTAAAGATGGCACAGTTTTCCCAGTGCTGGTAAGCGCTACTGCTGTCAAGGATGCTGAGGGTAACTATCTATACAGCCGCACCACCCTATTTGATATCCGCGAACAGCAAGCTGCACTACGTGAACGCAAACAAACCGCGCAAGAACTGGAAGAATCACGTAAAATGCTGCAAACGGTACTAGATACATTTCCGCAACGTGTTTTCTGGAAAGACCGCCAATCGCGGTTTATTGGTTGCAATCCAGCATTTATCCGCCATTCTCAACTGACAACCGATGACATTATCGGCAAGACCGATTTTGAATTACCTTGGGCAAAGTTAGCACACCTCTACTGTGCAGACGATATGATGGTGATGAACACCCGAACACCTAAACTAGGCTATGAGGAGCCATTTGAAGGGGCTAATGGCGAACAACTCTGGCTACGAACTAATAAAGTGCCCCTGACCAATAGCGCAGGAGAGGTGATTGGCATACTGGTATCTCACGAAGATATCACAGAACGCAAACAAGCCGAAGCACAATTACGGCAAACGAATGAGCAGCTTGCTAACGCAAATATGGAACTTGCCCGCGCCACTCGCCTCAAAGATGAATTTCTCGCAAACATGAGCCATGAACTGCGAACACCTCTCAATGCGATTTTGGGTATGTCAGAGGGTTTACAAGAAAGTGTATTCGGCTCCATTAATGAAAGACAAGTAAAAGCGATCGCCACTATTGAGCGCAGTGGCAGACATTTGCTAGAACTAATCAACGACATTCTAGACTTGTCTAAAATCGAATCAGGCAAACTGGAACTGCAACTAAGTGATGTTTCTGTCCAGAACCTCTGTGATATCAGCCTTGCCTTTGTCAAACAGATGGCTTTGAAAAAAAAAATTCGTCTTATTACTCATATTTCTGACAATATTGACAGCATCCAAGTAGACGATCGCCGCCTGCGTCAAGTACTGATCAACCTGCTAAGTAACGCTGTCAAGTTTACGCCAGAACGGGGATCTATAACGTTAGAAGTCCGGCTGGAGGGGGCGGGGGAGCAGGGGAGCAGGGGAGCAGGGGAAGCAGGGGAAGTAAATTCTTCCTTGTCTTCCTTGTCTTCTTTGTCTTCCTCATCTCCCCCAAATCTCTGCTTCCATATCACTGACACCGGCATTGGTATCGCCCGTGAAGAAATTGGCAAGCTGTTTCAGCCTTTTATCCAGCTTGACAGCAGCCTTAACCGCCAGTACAGTGGCACTGGTCTAGGTTTGGCACTGGTACAAAAGATTATTACGCTACATGGAGGAACAGTCTTAGTTAGCAGTGAAGTTGGCAAGGGAAGTTGTTTTACCGTCCGTATTCCCTACCATACCAGCGATAATGTTCTCAGGACGCAGGTAACTACTTCATTACCCAGCTATCCTTTACTTACTGAAAATGCTCAAGTTTTGATTATCGAAGATTCTGTGGCGGCAGCCGATCAGATTACTCGTTACTTCAGCGATATGGGAATGCAACCGATCATCTATTCTCAAGGTGAAGGAGCCGTAGAAGAAGTGTTGCGAGTTCAACCTGCTGTAATCATTCTCGATCTGCAACTACCGAATCTATCGGGTTGGGAGGTGCTAAATCAACTCAAGACCAATCCAAAAACCAAAGATATTCCAACGATCATCATTTCAGTGGTGGATGAGCATAGCAAAGGGCTGGCTCAGGGAGCGTTTGAATATCTGGTCAAACCCATTACCCGCGCTCAACTTCAGGCAACTATAGAGAAACTACAACATCCTACCCGCTCTGACTCGCCAAATCTAATTGTAGTGCCAGAAGTCTTTCTGGACACTCCTTTGATTTTGCTGGCAGAAGATAATCAACCAAATATTGATACGATCTCCGCCTATCTTGAAAGTCGAGGGTATCATCTCATTTTGGCGAACAATGGACAGCAAGCTATTGATCTTGTGAGAGTTCAACGCCCCGACTTAATTGTGATGGACATTCAAATGCCGGGAATGGATGGGTTGGAAGCAATCTGCCACATCCGCAACGATCAACAATTTGCGCATATTCCGATAATTGCACTAACGGCGTTAGCTATGCCCGGCGATCGCGAAACTTGTTTCGCGGCTGGAGCTAACGAATATTTGACCAAACCCGTAAAACTGAAACACCTTGTAACCACAATTCAACAATTTTTAGGTAGGTAGCGGAAATTCTCAATGGATAGTCAACCCTCTATTTTAGTGATCGATGATGAACCCGATAACTTTGACGTTGTTGAAACCTTGCTCGATGGTGAAAACTACCAGCTATACTACGCTCCTAGTGGTCAACAAGCTCTCAATCGCCTCGATACTTTTCAGCCCGATCTGATTTTATTAGATGTGATGATGCCCGATCTCGATGGGATGGAAGTCTGCCAACGCATCAAAGCCGATCCACAATGGCAAGCAGTGCCGATCATTATCGTGACAGCATTAACTGATAAAGAAGATTTGGCTCGATGTCTGGCAGCGGGTGCAGATGACTTCATTAGTAAACCCGTCAATGGTATGGAATTACGAGCCAGAGTTAATTCCATGTTGCGGATTAAGCAGCAATACGACAGGATGCAAGTATTGCTCAAACTGCAAGAAGACATGGTAAATATGATTGTGCACGATTTGCGAAATCCACTTACCAGTATTGTCTTAGGCACAGAGATTCTGCGGTTGCCAAATTTATCACCTGAACAACAGCAAGGAAAAGTCGATCAAATTTTACGTGCTGCACAACAACTACAATCATTGATTGATAGCTTGCTGATCATGGCAAAGCTGGAATCTGGGAAAATGGTTCTCAATTATACAGAAGTAGACCTTTATACGCTGTGTATGTCAGCATTGGCAGATATTGAAGCGATCGCTAATCAAAAGAACCTGACCCTGATACCTGAACTACCCGAACCTGGTGGCATTGTTGCAGTAGATGTAGTTGTTTTTCGTCGAGTGTTGGATAATTTGCTCTCCAATGCCATTAAGTTCTCCCCATCCAAGTCTCAAGTGACTCTACGGGGAGAGTATTTAGCAGCAGGTGGTGCAAAAGTGCAAGTCGCTGATTCTGGTTCGGGAGTAAGTTTGGAGTTACGACAGATTATTTTCGAGAAGTATGAAGTTGGAACTCCGATGCCAGAAGTTTCGCAAATTGGCTTAGGATTGGCTTTCTGCAAAATGGCGATCGAGGCGCATTCTGGTACAATTACCATCGAAGATAATTATCCAAATGGTAGTATCTTCACTGTACTAATCAAAAATGAATAATTAACTCTCAAGTTACTGCATTTAAGAATTACAGTATGCCCGTTCTGCTAATGTAATATCTATTACGAAGGGATTATCATTACCTTGAAATCTAGCGATCGCCCGATTACGTTCTATTTCAGTAGTATCAGGTAAGTCTTGCTGATTCCATTTACACAAAGTTTGACGCTGATTCTGAAAATAATTTGAGTCCACTGTCTCAGCCTGCTGCCGATAAATCGTGTAAAAGTAGAAAATTGCTCTAGCTATATCACCTTTTACTTTCTCTCTAGGCTCAAATTTAGAAGATGCTAATTCGCTAAACTCATCGATTCCACTATTAGGAATTGTAGATTGAACAGTATTATTTCGATACCATTTCTTAGTAGTTGTATCGGCTATATCGTCGAAAGGTTTATTGCCTCGCTCACTATTAATATTTGCTCGTGCAGGAAATAGATGATGAAGGTCACTTCTGGCATTACCTTTGTCAGCCCCTTTGCTTTGCGGCCAAACATGTTCAGTATTCAGTCCTAGTTTGTCAGCTTCCTGACTAGGATCGCCATTACCAATTAAACGAATTGGATAACTGGCATAAATGTCTGTCACAATACCTGCTTGATTATCAATAACTCCAAACATTTCGTCTCTTGCGCGATCGTAATTCAAAGTTTTGCTTGGCGTATACTTCTTAGCTAGTTCGTCAACTAAAGCAACTTTGGATAGTTGAGGCAAGATAATCGCAGAATCACTTACAGGAGTAGGAATGGGTTGGACAACGGGAGGAATGGTGTCAGAGGTGGACTGGTTAACAGGTAATGTAAACGCTGCAATTACAGGATCGTGGTCGCTGACAGGCCTACTAAAGCCAACGTTTACATGCACAATGTCAATTTCGGGTTGAGCAACACTAGAAAGATTTTTACTGACCAACAAATGATCAATAAGTTGAGGGTTTCCCTTGAATTTAAAACTAAAGCGATCGCTTTGAGGTAAACGCTCCGTCAGATTTTCCAGAATGTTACCCTTCAAGGCTTTCAGAGTTAGGGAATCTGGTAAATCGTTTAAATCACCCAATACAATTACTTTGGCTTGCGGGTCAGCTTGTAGTAGTTGCGTGACGAATTCATTCACGATTTCGGCTTGTTTCACTCGTTTAACATCGCCGGGAGAACCTCCAAGCTTGGAAACAAAGTGATTAGCAATGATAAACAGTTTTTGATCGTTAAAAATAAATTCTGCTACAAGTGGCTTACGGCTTTCATCGAAAGCAGCATTCGTGGGGTCAATCCGACCTGGATTCAGCGATAAATCAACACCATTTGAACCTTGAGTAATAGTCACAGCATCTAATGAACCGCCTTTTTGGGGCGCTTTTGCTAGAGTTATTCGGCTGGGTTGAAACAAGAAACCGACACGAATATTGCCTCCAGGTTCTCCACCATCTGCATCGTCACTGGGCGGAATATCAACAAAGTCGTATGCTGGACTATCGATGTTTTTGAGCGCAGTAATCAGTTTTTGGTAAGTCTGATTTGCATTCACAACGTTGTCATTGGTTGGGCCGTTGTTATCCTGAACTTCAATTAAACTAATGACATCTGGTGCGTTCAAATTATTGCCAATAATTTTGGCAATATTATCAAAGCGCCGATCTTTCGGGTCTAAATTCTCGACATTAAAAGTTGCAACAGTCAATACATCCTGTGAATTTTGCAGAGATGTAGTTTCACGTTGTGCAACTACAGGTAAAGGAGTTGGCAATTGAACTATTGAACTAGCTTGCAGTGGACTAATCCATCCAAAGAAGATAAAAACAATACTAAGTAGTAGCAATTTGATTAATTTCATTCTCTCTTCTCATGAAGGTACTTTCAAGATTAGTCTTCTTCTTAATACAGTTCAGTTAAGAAAAGTTTTAGATTGGGTAAAATTTGCAATCTCTTGGGAAAAACTTTCATATACTCATCAATAAGTCAGAACTATTTCCGAAAAAATCTCGTCCAATAATTAAGTTATACTGCAAAGATTTCAGCGATGATGAGCAACACCAAAATAGTATATGTATGTTTATTTATCTTTGTGATGATTGTCTTGTTTAATATGCTAACAAAGCAGATTCAGACAAATTCTTTACCCGTAGCTGAACAGCAAACAATCAGAGTTTTATTTATTGGCAACAGTTATACCTATTTCAACGATCTTCCTTGGTTGACACAACAGCTAGCTGCCTCGGCGAAAGAAACTAAAAAGTTAGAAACTGAAATGGTTGTGATTGGTGGAGCTACACTCAAAAACCACTGGAAACGTGGTGAAGCACTCAGACTTTTGAAAGCGAAAAGCTGGGATTACGTAGTACTGCAAGAGCAAAGTACTTTACCAATTACTAATCCCCAGGAAATGTATAAGTACGCTACTCTGTTTGATGCCGAAATTAAACGAGTAAATTCCCAAACAGTGTTTTACTTAACTTGGGCAAAGCAAAATCAACCAGAAACGCAACAGATATTGACTGATGCTTACATGAACATTGCTAAAGAACTGAAAGCTAAAGTTGCACCTGTGGGAATAGCTTGGCAAAAAATTCAGGAAGCAAATCTCAAATTAAACCTTTACAGTTCCGATCAAAGCCACCCTAGTTCAATTGGCTCATTTGTCGCAGCGTGTGTATTCTATACAACATTTTACGATAATAGTCCTGTAGGCTTGAGTCGTCGTATATATAGTAGCGATTCTAGTACTCCACAACAAAGCAACAGAATTGAGTTGGAAAGTTTAAGTGAAACAGATGCCCAAATGATTCAACAATTAGTTGAGTATATCGTCAGAAAGATATAAAAACAGCCTGTTGTATAGTTAAAAGGATAAGAGAAAGTTTTTAGGCTGCATTCAGACTTTTCACCTTGAAATCAACTTGGCTTTAGATAACTTAGTGAAGCTAGTACCGCAAGGCAAAATTAAAAATTAAAAATGAATACAGCATAAGGGTTTCGTTGATTTGGAATGATTGGTTTATTTGCGCCGTGTTGTACTAGTGTAATCTAGCATCATTACCACGTTAGTTTTTTGGGGTAGGTGGGTAGTATAAATTACCTAAAAACTAATTTGGTATATAGCAATGTTCAAGACTAAATTATCGGAATCCCGTACTTGGGGGGAACTTAATCCCTCAAAGTTCATGGATCGCCATATTGGGGCGATCGCAGCTTTAATTTTAATTAGCTTACTGAGTTCATTGAGTGGAACACCATTTGAACATACCATCTCTAACGCCTGGGAAGGCTTTCTCTGGGGATTGGCAGATCCAGTAATTAGTTTAAATTGTTTAGTTGGTATTGTTGCGATTGGCTTACTCTCATCTGTGTTTGTTCGTGGCGCTGCGATCGCTGGATGTTTTATCTTCGCAACAGTTTTGGGCATTGTAATGCATCTATATCAGCTAAATTTACCAGGCACAGAAATAGCCATTGCTATTTCTACCATCGTTTTTGGTACTATGCTGATGATGCCAAATCAACTAAACTTTCTAGTGCTTGCGCTAATGGGCATCAGCGCTGGTTTATTTCAGGGTTACGCGAATGCTGAATCTATTACTGGGGCAGAAATGATATCAGTGGTTGTCTATATACTAGGTATTACCTTAACTCTATTGGCAGTTGCCATGAGTGCTAGAGAAATTGGTGTTGGGATGGGTATGGGAGAATTAAACCGAATTTTACCCTGGAAAATCAGCCTTGCTGGCTTCGCTTTGTGTGCGATCGGCATCGTGTTTTTGAGCAATTCGCTTATTTAAATCAGATATTTCAATTCAGTGGAATATATTCATTCGTGGGGGCGTACACCTAGCTGTGCGCCCCCACTGCGTTTTTAGACTGGATAGGCAAGCGTTTTGGTGAATAAGTTGATGCGCCTCTGCGCTAATCTAGAGGCTATATATAAATAAAAAGTTATGACACCTGAAGAAATTGCGGGTACGCTAACAGAATTATTTGGCACATCGGCAGTTGGTGCGCTCGCTCCTGGCGAGTGGCAAATAGACACTTCTAATTTTCGGCTATTAGTGCTGCTTTCCGAAGATAATACTTGGCTGCGAGTTTTACTGCCTATTGTGCCCATCCAAGAAGCCCAACCATTTTTAGAACAGTTCCTAGAAGCCAACTTTGATGACACTCAAGAAGTACGTTACGCTTTGTATGAAGGGGTAATTTGGGGGGTATTTCAACATAATAGTGGTACTTTAGTGAGTGCAGATTTGTCCAATGCAATCAATCGACTTGTATCTTTCCATCAGGCTGGATTAGATAATGTCTTTAATCGACTAATTGAAAGCCGCATCCGGCAAATTATTCAGGCAGCAAAACAGCAAGGACAATCTCTGCAAGCTACGATGCAAAGCTTAGAGCGCTTTTACGCCGAAGGAATGATGGGCGAAATTAATCAAACTTCACAAGGGCGAGAAGAAGCCCTAACTGCTTGGCGGCGTCAGTTAGAACGTTTATGGAATGAGGGTTAATTTCAATTTTTCAGTTTTCCTATTAAACCAATTTACGGATATATTTATCTATCATGGATATCATTGAAATCCTCAAAGAAGACTATCAAAGATTCCCAGTCAATCAAACTTACAGTATTTATGCTCCAGAGGTTTATTTTCAAGACCCAATGAATAAATTTCGTGGTGTTAAACGTTACAAATTAATGATTAATTTTATCCAAACTTGGTTTTTAAATCCCAAGATGGACTTACATAATATTCAACGTTTAGGAGACACAATAAAAACTGAGTGGACACTCAGTTGGAATACTCCTTTACCTTGGAAGCCACGCATCTCTATTCCTGGTTGGAGTGAGTTAGGTCTTAACTCTGATGGTTTGATTGTCTCCCATCTTGATTATTGGAACTGTTCACGCCTAGATGTGGTGAAGCAGCATTTTTTCTCTTGAAAAAGTTAATAATTGATATATATGAATAGATGATTGCTACTATTACACTAAACGTAAGAACAAAAGCCATTAATCTTTATGAACGAGAAATAAAAGGATACATAACAAGTGAATTTAGAGGTTGTTTGAAAAGTGTTTCGCTGTGAATTTAGGCACTTTTAGATCCCCCCTAACCCCCCTTAAAAAGGGGGGAACCGGAATCAAAGTCCCCCTTTTTAAGGGGGATTTAGGGACAAGCCGCAGAACGAGAAGCTGAAATAGCACAGCAGCAAGTAGAAGAGCTGAAGGCTAGATTGAAGGAATTGGGGGTTAATCCAGAAGAGTTAAAGTAGGAAAAATAAGCCTATATGACTAGCCCTTTCAAGGTGACTCGTAAAATAAGATTGTTTTTTCTCAGCGCTCTCTGCGCCTCTGCGGTTTAAAAGTGATTTATTTACCGCAGAGGCGCAGAGGACACAGAGTAAAGAGCTTAAAGAGGAATTTATTGACCAAAATTTTTATCCACCTTGAAAGGGCTAGTTCTAACTACTTCTCTTTCTCTTCGTCTAGTGCTTTTTGGATAGCACGACGGCAAAATTCTGGTGGGTCGTCTTTAGCTTTTACCTCTTCCTTCATTTCCTTGGTGACGCGCAAGTTTATGTATTCAGTCAATGGTTTATCTCTGTCAGTTTTAAAACCATGATTTTTAATTTCTGGATTTCCACGATTATCTTTAGACACTTTACGTTACTTAATATATCTGGATTAATTGATATACATATTGAATAATGATTTATTAGTGGGCATTTCGCCTGAGAAACTAGATACCCACTAAATATCCCATTAGAAACGAGACACTTCTATTTTATGTTCACGCGTTCGGAACTTGAAATCAAAACCATCAGAGAGTTACGCGACTTATGCCGACGCTACGGTATCAAGCCGACAGGAAACCCAGGATACAAAGTTTCTTACATTACTTCTCTGATGGCATTCCCGCAATTAGCACTACATCAGATGCAAGAGGGAAGAGGGTTAAAGGCTCCCACTTTCACGACTTTTCAGTATATTGGCGCAGCAATAGATGAGATGAGTTCACCTACAGATGAGCAAATAGCACTGATTCGGCTAACGCTGGAAGGTAGGAAAATGACTTACCCCGATAGATTTGAACAAGAAAAGCTGTTGAACTTGCACAAGGCGAAGATGCTTGTTGAGCAAGCTTTTGCCATGTTGAGCCAGTAAATAGAGCTTACAGCAATTTTTAGGTAATTAAACTATAGTGCAGGGCAGCACAACTGTGCTGCCTACTGGGGATTGAAACAAAATCCCTCAATACTTTAGAGTTAATAATAAACTCAACTCCAAAGCGCGATCGCAATGACTGATAAAGAACTCAAACATCTAATTGAGAGTAATGCTAAAACAGTCCAAGCTATGTTAGATGAAATGGCGGAAGCACGTCAGGAACGCCAAGAACTCCGAGAAGGAATGCTTCAAATCCAGAGTGCAGTAGCACAATTAACGAATATACAAGAGAGAATAACCAATCTACTAATTTCTATTGATGGCGATCGCCCTACAATTCTTAAAAAACTCTCAGCACTGGAAACTAAGCTTGACCAATTATTGCAGCAAAACCCAACGGATGAGTTAGGGTAAATACTCATAATAATGCCTAGACGTGTTGAAACAACATTTATTTTCCTTAAACAGTCGATAATGTAAATAAATGTAAAAAATTCTCAGGCAGGATAAAAGCATCTATGCGTGTAATTTTAATGACTGGTAAAGGCGGTGTGGGCAAAACTTCCGTCGCGGCTGCAACTGGACTGCGTTGTGCGGAACTAGGCTATCAGACGTTGGTTTTAAGTACAGATCCCGCCCACTCTCTGGCAGACAGTTTTGATATGGAACTGGGACATGCACCCCAAAAAATTCGCCCAAATCTGTGGGGTGCTGAATTGGATGCGCTGCAAGAACTGGAGGGAAACTGGGGTGCTGTGAAACGTTATATTACCCAAGTTTTACAGGCAAGGGGTTTAGACGGTATACAGGCGGAAGAATTGGCAATTTTACCAGGGATGGATGAGATTTTTGGTTTGGTAAGGATGAAACGCCATTACGATGAAGGTGAGTTTGATGTCTTAATTATTGACTCGGCCCCCACTGGCACAGCACTGCGTTTGCTGAGTTTGCCTGAAGTCGGTGGCTGGTATATGCGCCGTTTTTACAAGCCATTTCAAAACATCTCGGTGGCACTTAGACCTTTAGTTGAACCTTTTTTTAGACCAATTGCTGGTTTTTCGCTACCTGATAAAGAGGTGATGGATGCACCTTATGAGTTCTATGAACAAATTGAAGCTCTGGAAAAAGTATTAACAGATAATACTCAAACCTCAGTGCGTCTGGTAACAAATCCCGAAAAGATGGTGATTAAAGAATCCCTCCGTGCCCATGCTTATCTGAGTTTGTATAATGTTGCAACAGATTTAGTAGTGGCTAATCGGATTATCCCAAGTGAAGTCCAAGACCCATTTTTCCAACGTTGGAAGGAAAGTCAGGAGCAATATCGCCGAGAAATTCATGATAATTTTCACCCTCTGCCTGTGAAAGAAGTTCCCCTCTTTTCTGAGGAAATGTGCGGATTAGCTTCATTAGAACGCCTGAAAGAAACTCTTTATAAAGATGAAGATCCAACTCAGGTTTATTACAAAGAAACAACTCTTAGAGTAGTGCAAGAGGAAAACCAATACAGCTTAGAACTTTACTTACCTGGTATTCCTAAAGACCAAGTTCAACTTAGTAAAACTGGAGACGAATTGAACATCACTATTGGCAACCATCGTCGTAACTTAGTTTTGCCACAAGCCTTAGCAGCACTACAACCAGCTGGAGCGAAGATGGAAAATGACTATCTAAAAATTCGCTTTGCTGACAATACAAAAGTTTAATTTTGTTGAAGGTTACTCTGTCAACAAAAAGTTAAAACTAAAATGCAAGAAACTCCTCTTGTAGCTAGTACAGACGCAATCTTTTTAGCGTCTGTTTTTATGATGTTTTGGTGAATTCTGATAAAAGGCAAAAAAATATTTTTATTAATGATTTGACCGTAGTTTTACTGAAGACAAAATTATGAAATAAATTTCACAATGTCTTTAGATTTAATTATGCCAGTTTTCAAATTATTAATTTATTTTGCTATAAACAATGACCTCCAATCCTGAACAAGATTTGCCCTTATGTCGCGATGAAGAAAGTTTATTACGCCGTATTACAAACCGTATCCGACGCAGCTTAGAGTTGGAAGAAATTATCACAGTGACAACGGCAGAAGTGCGATCGCTATTAAAAACCGATCGAGTGATGATTTACAAATTTCATCCCGATGGTAGTGGTCAAGTGATTGCTGAATCGATTAATAAAAATTGTTTGCCGTCGCTACTGGGGCTAAATTTTCCCAACGATGACATTCCATCATACGCCCGTGAACTATTTATCAAATCACGGGTGCGTTCTGTTGTGAATGTTGATACTAAAGAGATTGGTCAAATTCATTTGCGTGACTTGGATAACGGAGAAACTATATCAGAGGAGATCCGTTACCGCCCTGTAGACCCCTGCCATATTGAATATCTGACGGCAATGGGGGTAAAATCCTCTGTAATAGCGCCTATTCTCTATCAAGATCAACTTTGGGGGCTGCTAGTCTCTCATAATTCTGAAGCACGTTCGATTTCAGAATATGAGCTAGAAGCAATACAAATGGTAGTCGAGCAGCTGTCAGTAGCGATCGCTCAAAGCACCCTTCATACTCAAGTTCGCAAAACAGCCGAACGAGAAGCGATCGTTAACCGCATTGCTACCCTACTACATTCACTACCAACGATAGTCTTACAGCCAGCCCTAGAAGCGGCTGTTGCTGCTTTTAATGGTGTTGGTGGCAGGCTTTGCATTAGAAATGARGCTTTTGATTWCYACAATGGCAAYGTYACCAGCTTAACAGAATGCTTAATACCAGGAAATACTTGTATCAAGCTTTATATCTGTGGACAGCAACCTGTAATGCCAGAACAAACTATATATCCACTCATCGAGCAATATAGTATCTGGCACGAACACTACAAGTTTACTAACTACGATGTTTGGCCGATTTCAGATATATATAACACTCCTGGCTTGCGAAGTTTGCAAGTTGCTTTTGAGCCAACTAAAATTCGCAGTGTGTTGATGATCCCACTCCAGTATCGTCAGCAGTTGTTGGGCTACTTAAGTATTTTCCGCAATGAAGTAGATATAGAAACTTTATGGGCGGGGCAGCATGAGGGCGATCAAAGACAACTGTACCCCCGGCGATCTTTTGAGGTTTGGCGCGAATCTAAAACAGCACAAGCTCAAAAATGGACAATTGAAGAGATTGAACTGGCTAGAAACCTCAGTAAACACTTTGCTTCCGCAGTTCAGCAGTATGAACTACACCAACAAGTACAAGTCTTCAATGAAAATTTAGAAAAACAAGTTAAAAGACGCACAGTTGAGTTACAACGCACATCTGAACAAGAACAAGCTGTGTTTAAAGTTATTGCCGAAATTCGAGAATCTTTGGACACAAATACGATTTTTATAACCACAACTAAAGAAGTTTGTCAATTAATTAAAGCCGATCGCGTTTCTGTTTATCGTTTTGATGCTAATTGGGGTGGTGAATTTGTCGGGGATTTCGAGGCTGCTAGTCCATACTGGTCGAATGAGTCGGAACTAGGTATTAATACAATTTGGAATGATACATACTTACAAGACACACAAGGAGGACGCTACCGCAATAATGAAACATTTGCAGTTGATGACATCTACAAAATGGGGTTTGCTCAGTGTCATATCGACAATCTAGAGCAGTTTCAAATTTACGCTTTTGTGCTTGCACCAATCTTTGTTGGACAAAAACTTTGGGGTTTGTTGGCAACTTATCAACACACTGGCCCTCGACAATGGAAAGTTTCTGAAATTAACTTTCTCAGTCAGATTGCGGCTCAAATGGGCGTAGCACTCCAGCAAGCTGATTTACTCACTCAGACACGACAACAGACATTAGATTTGCAACAAGCAGCAGAACAGCAACGAGTATTGTTTGAAGTTGTAGCGAAAGTTAGAGAATCTTTAGACTTAGATGCAATTTTTCAGACAACCACCCAAGAAATCTGTAAATCACTACAAGCAGATCGAGTTGCAGTCTACCGCTTCCAGGCTGATTGGAGCGGTGAATATATCGCCGAGTTTGTAGGTGATAACTGGGTAAAATTAGTAGGTTCAGATATCAAGATAGTTTGGCAAGATAGCTATTTGCAGGAAACCCAAGGTGGGCGATATCGTCACAATGAAACCTTTGCAGTTGATGATATCTATGAAGTTGGCCACTCTCAATGCCACATTGCAGTTCTAGAGCAAATTCAAGCAAGGGCCTATGCGATCGCACCGATATTTATCGGGCAACAGCTATGGGGCTTGTTAGCAGCTTACCAGAATTCTGCACCGCGCCATTGGGAAGCCTCGGAAATTAAATTTATTACTCAAATTGCCAATCAGCTTGGGGTTGCACTCCAACAAGCACAATTACATAATCAAACCAAAGAGCAGACTCAAAAGCTAGCTCAAGCTTTGCATGATTTACAGCGAACTCAAACCCAACTGATCCAAACTGAGAAAATGTCCTCACTAGGTCAACTGGTAGCTGGTGTTGCTCACGAAATTAATAACCCCGTGAACTTCATTTATGGCAACATCAATCATGTCAATGATTACGCCCAAGATTTACTTAGTATACTAGAACTCTATTTACAAAATACCCCCAACCCTAGCTCTGAGATTAGCGATCGCGCCCTCGATATCGACTTAGAATTTATCATGGAGGATTTGCCCAAAACTCTATCTTCCATGAAAATTGGGGTCGATCGCATTCGGCAGATTGTCTTGGGTTTACGGAATTTCTCTCGCCTTGACGAAGCAGAAAAAAAACCAGTTGATATTCATGAAGGTATTGATAGCACCTTGCTAATTTTGCAGCATCGCTTGAAAGCAAAACCAGAAAGTCCGGCGATTACATTAGTCAAAGAATATACTAACCTTCCTTTAGTGGAGTGCTATGCCGGGCCGCTAAATCAGGTATTTATGAATGTTTTAAGCAATGCGATCGATGCTTTAGAAGATTACACGGAATCTCAATCAAAATCTCATAGCAGTCAAATTACAATCCATACTGCTTTTGGAGAACTTGAAGGCAATATCAAGAGTGTAGTAATTCGCATAAGAGACAATGGGCCAGGAATACCCGAAGCTCTCAGAGCAAGAATCTGCGATCCCTTTTTCACAACTAAGCCAGTGGGAAAAGGCACTGGCTTGGGGTTATCAATTAGTTACCAAATTGTCGTAGATAAACATGGTGGTGTGTTTAGATGTGATTCTCAGCCGGGGTTAGGTACAGAATTTTGGATTGAAATTCCGATTCAACAAATTCGTCATTAGTCATTTGTCATTTGTCATTGGCAAAGACTTTTACCTTTAGCTAAACCGTATTGCCCAATCTCCGACTTTTTGAAGAAGTTGGGGATCTAAATTAGAGTTAAATAACATTTAATCCTACACTAATGGGATTTTTACTTGATAAATAACCTCTAACTTCTTAGTTGCACAGGCATAGCTAAATAGGTCATTTTCAAGCCACCCAATGGTGTAAAAATTACTGGCGTTAGGCTTTGATTTAAATGCATTTGAATTTCGGAAGATGGTAACTCTTTCAATCCTTCCATCAAATATTTAATATTAAAAGCAATTTCAATATTTTCCCCAGAAATTTGTGCTGGCATTGACTCTCTACCACTACCCACATCTTGAGCTTCACAAGATAAGGTAATTTCTTGAGCTTCGCTATCAATACTGAGCTTGAC
Source organism: Nostoc punctiforme NIES-2108 (assembly GCA_003326195.1). Taxonomy (GTDB): domain Bacteria; phylum Cyanobacteriota; class Cyanobacteriia; order Cyanobacteriales; family Nostocaceae; genus Nostoc; species Nostoc punctiforme_A. The sequence goes on along the minus strand of LXQE01000107.1, from coordinate 136,143 downwards.
AATATTATTTTTCTGATCGGCTAACACAGCAATCCGCTCCAAAGTGCTGACAAATTGTCGCCGTTCAATTGTTACTTGTCGCTCAAATTGGCGCGGAATTAATTGCCGATAAGCAGGATATTGTCCTTCTAATGTGCGACTAGTCAAACGTTGATTTTGCCATGCAAACACAACTTGACCTTGATCGAAATATAAAGCTACAGGTTCATCTGATGATGCGCTATGAGCTAGCATCCGTTGGAGTTCGCGTAATGCTCTCGCTGGTACTGTTACTTCTAGTTGACTGGTTCCGCCTAGAGGACGCTCGTTGCTAGTTTCTACTACTGCGAGGCGATGTCCGTCGGTAGCTGCAAATTCTAGAGTATCTTGTTTAACTGTTAAATGAACTCCTGTGAGTACTTGCTTGGTTTCATCAGCACTCGTAGCAAACAATGAACCGCGTAATCCCTCAATTAATGCAGTGGTGGTGAGATGGATTACTTCTGTATTTTCAATTATAGGCAGTTCGGGAAATTCTTCCGGCCCCATTGCTCGGACTTGGTAATGTCCACTTTTGGGTGTGAGTGTAACTATTAAACCTTCTCCACCGGATGTTGCACCTGTCAAGGCTGATTCATCATCAAGAGTGATTTCGCCTTCTGGAAGACGAGAGGTGATATCTACAAGTAACTTAGCAGGAAGTGCGATCGCCCCACTTTGCCATACCTCTGCGTTAAAGCTGGTGCGGATTCCCAAACTGAGATCGAAGGCTGTTAAGCTTACTTGGTTAGTTTCAGCATCCGCTTGTAACAGCACATTGGCAAGTACTGGATGAGTTGGCCGTGAAGGGACTGCACGACTAACGAGTGAGAGGTTTGTACTGAGATCGCTTTGGGAGCAAACTAATTTCATAAGTCAGATGCAGCTTGTGAAAGATATCCTAACATTCTTATGTTTATAGGCGATCGCTGGCAAAATTACTTAAGGATAGAAAACTCGTGTAAACGGTTGGTTACGATAGCGCCGATAAATATCAAAATCTTTATCCAGTGTGGCAATTGCAGCGATATTCAGGCGTTCAGAAATTGCCACGAGAGATAAATCTGAAAAATCTGCTGGCAAATCAGCGTACTGGGCATTCAGTTCAGCAATCCGAGCAAAATCTTGAGATGTAAGAAATTCACACTCATATATGTGATTTGCTAGGTGGGACAGAAACTCGTTTTGCACCTGCCAGTCAGAGGCTAATAACCACATTACTTCAGTGACACAACCTTCACTTGTCACCAATCGACTGGTACATCCAGCAAAAAACTCAACTACTCGATTGTGATGTGAGTCTGCTGAGTCATAAAAGGCAACCAACAAACCTGTATCTACCAAAATTGTAGGATAATAGGTCATGATTCCTGTTGGTGGCTCTGCTGTATCCGTGATGCAATAACCGCTCTCCGAACGTCTCGGTCTGATAAATTACCAACAGAGAGTAAATGTTGAGGTACTCCTCCCATACGCTCTAAAATGCTTTGCTCTCCTGGCTGGCTTTTTTCATCATGAGATGTAGAATTTTTCTGATCCTGTCTACCTTTTATGAATAGCAAGAAATTTAGCACTTCTTCTACTAAAGAATCTGAAACCTGCTCAATTTCCTGAATAAGTTGCTCTCTGGCTGTCATAAATTATCTGCCTCAATAGCAATAGAACTTTATTTATCACGTTAACAGGCTTCAAGAGGCGATTTTATCTTAAAAAATAGACAAAGGCGATGTCTACGACGGGCTACGCCTACGCTCCTACGCTTCAGACTTGTAAAAACTCAAACGATTGCAGCTAATGTTGCGCGATCTATAAGAAACGCTTAAGCATTTTTTGCAAACATATAAGTAGTTGCAGCAAAGCATTCATACTTTGCAACAATTAATCCTCCATATATAAGAAACGCTTAAGCATTTTTTGCAAACATATAAGTAGTTGCAGCAAAGCATTCATACTTTGCAACAATTGATCCTCCATGTATAAGAAACGTTTAAATCATTGCAGCAATTGCCCCGATAAAGTTATGAGTTTATTTATTACTTAAATTATAAAATAATTTAAGTAAAATTAACTAGAGATTTAGAGGTGCGATCTCTACGATGGGCTACGCCTACGCAACTGATTTTGTTATATTTTCTGATGACAATCAAAGATACTTTGGTATAAAACAGTACTATAATTTACTGGGAGAGATAAATAATGGCACGTCCTAAAAGAAACTCAAGCGTTTTACAAAAAGCCGATCGCCGCATTGAAAGTTTACAATCTATCAGTGTAGAACTAGACTTTGGCGAAGGGCTGACTATACAAGCTTACAATGCAACAATTAACGATCTACGGTCTAAGCTTGCTGCCTACAACACTGCTTTATCTTCCATTGACAAACTCACAGATGATGTGAAGAATGCAGAACAGGTTGTCATAATAATGTCAGAAAAAATGTTACTGGGAGTTGGCAGCCGTTACGGTAAAACCAGCCAAGAATACGAGATGGCGGGTGGTGCGCGACGAGGTAATACTAAGAAGAAGCAAGGCACAGCAAGTAATTCCAAAGTCACCAATTCTTTAGCAACCAATTCTGTTAAGGTTTCTTCTGTAAATGGATCTATGAATGGGGTGTCGGGTGCGATCGTCAGCTAGCTAAAATCCAATAGGGTTTATATAGCGGTTCTCGAATGGATGCAATAGACTTTGACCTCACTTCCATTCCTCTCTCCTAAAAGGAGAGAGGCTTTGAAGCTTACTCCCCTTCCCTTGCAGGGAAGGGGCTGGGGGTTAGGTCTGTATTTCACTCAATTGAAAACCGCTATAAGGGTCAGCATAGTCACTACTTTTGAAAATGAAGGAGGCAATGTCAGTATCAATAAGCAGAAGACTCATAGGAGTTTAATTAGATTACCTCTTGACGCTGCTGTCGCCGGAAGGTGAAGAAGTCCTCAATTGAGTCTTCTTCGGGCCAAAAGTTAGCGGCGAGATCCTTGAGGTTATGAACGGTTGTAGTGGTTTGGGTGGCTAGTAGCTGCTTGAGCGTGGAGCCATGCCAAAACTCGGTACTGAGGGTTTTGAGATCGGTTTGGGAATTTGAGGAGGAATCGATTTGGGTGAGGATTTGTAGTAGTTGTAGGCGCTCTGTAGATGAGAGCAGTTGGATGGCAGCGATCGCAGCTTCGAGTTGTGGGGTCATGGCAAACCTTTTACTAGTCTAGTTATATGCTATGGGATTCCTATTTGATTTTAAAAAAACTCGGTACACTTTAATTTTCTAAAATCCTTTTGCCTACACAGCCAAGTAATTATGGCTACGCCACACTGCACGAACAGAAATCAAAGCGGGTTTTGTTTGTGTAGCCGCAAATTCTCGTTAGGTACAACGAGGTCGGTTTTCGGGTTGTGGTTGCTGCTCCCATCAGGTTGTGAGACGTTTTTGACCAATGATACAGCCTTGAAGCGGGTGATGGAGTTGAGGGTTTTGGTGGTGGGTGAGTTGTCAGTGGAGTGAGCAGAGTATTTGCAATTTTAGAAAAGATTGATGATTTAGGACTGTTATCGCAATGCCAGTAAATCGCGGAAAACCTGCCACAATTTCTGTTGAAATCATATATGGTTAGGCAAGTTTACCTTGTGGAAAACTTGTGGAAAAACTGTTGTACTTTTCCACAAGGTAATTATACTCAATTAAATTTTCACTGTAGAATATCAAGTTTTACCCAGTTTTTTGCACAATCTAAGTTAAATTTAATCAATTTTTATACGTTACTTAATATTCTTCACCCGTCAAAGCTCATAATTCAGACTGCTGCTTGTGGAAAACTTAAAATATATTTTCAGGATGGTTTTTGAGAACGGCTAGTCATATTGATGCGATCGCTCAGTTGGCGGATTGTTTGTGCTAAAGTGCGATCGCTCTCCTGGAGTTGAGTAATTTTATCGCAACTATAGATTACCGTTGTATGGTCTTTACCACCAAACTCCTCACCAATTCTCGGCAAACTCAAAGCCGTGTGTTGGCGCATGAGATACATCCCTAATTGACGCGCCCAGCTAATCTCTCTTCGGCGTGAGTTACTTTTGAGGTCATCTATTGAAACATTAAAATTATCCGCCACAACCTTTAAAATTGCTTCTGGGGTAGCTGCCATTTTTTCGTTAGGCGGTTCTAAAACTGGTGTGATATTTTCCACCGTCATCGGTAAACCCCAAATAGAAATATAAGCCACCGCCCGAATTAAAGCTCCTTCTAATTCTCGAATATTAGAAGTATAGTTAGAAGCAATATACTCAATCACGTCGCGGGGAAGACTAATATTTTCATCCTCGGCTTTTTTCTGCAAAATTGCCATTCTCGTTTCTAAATCCGGCTTTTGGATATCGGCAATTAACCCCATAGAAAACCGAGAACAAAGACGTTCTTGCAAGCTAGGAATTTGGTTAGGCGGACGATCGGAAGCAATGACAACTTGTTTACCAGCCTCATGTAGAGTATTAAAAGTATAAAAGAATTCCTCTTGGGTATATTCCTTCCCTTCAAGAAACTGAATATCATCAACTAATAAAACATCAGCCGCCCGATAATGCTCTCGAAAACTTTGCATACTATCCTTACGGATGGCTGTAATTAAATCATTAGTAAACTGCTCAGTAGAAACATAAAATATTTTACAATTAGGAAAAATTGCATAGCGATAATGACCAATCGCTTGCATCAGATGAGTTTTACCCAAGCCAACACCACCGCATAAAAACAAAGGATTAAACTCTTTACCTGGAGATTCTGCAACTGCCAAAGAAGCAGCATGAGCCATGCGATTGTTAGCACCAACTACAAATCGTGAAAAGACATATTTAGAGTTTAAGTCAGTAGTTTTATGATTGTGATTAGGAACAGGTTCAGAAATACTGCTGGAATTTGGTGATTCCCAAGCAACTTCTCGTTCACTAAAATGAGAAACTTCATCACCTTGAGCAACAGTAATGTAAATTCCCACGGGATGACCGAGAATATCTTGGACTACATGAGCAATAGTATTGATGTAATACTTCTGTAACCAATTACGAGCAAAWGGGTTAGGAGTACGGATWACYAAGCAATTATTTTCTAATCGCTCYGCACTAGCAGTTTTGATCCAAGTTTCAAAGGTMGGTCGGGATAGTTCAASCTKTAGGCGCTCTAGTACCTGACTCCACAGACTTTCTATGGGAATTTCCATTATCCACCACCTTTGCTGCTAATCGTCACAATAGAAGAGAAAGCACTAATTTAGCATTGAGACACGCTAGACCTAAAATAAGCTTTTAAGTTGTAACCATTTTGGGACATACCCAGTAGGCAAGATCCTAACACCCACTGACTGACACGGAGAAGCAACGACACATGAAGACAACAAACCATCACTCAACACCCAAAAAGATGAATACCAGACGTTTGCCCCACAGATGGGGGGTAGATAATATTCTGGGGATGCTCTCATACGGGGTAGCAGTGGTGTTCCTGGGGAGCTGCTCTCTTCTACCTGCTAGGACTATTGATAATCAGCAAAGCGATACTCAAGCCCCAAACACAACAGAACCTAATCGGCTAATTGTCCCCCCGCAGATTTTCTCTTCGTCTGGAGATCCTAATTTTGTAGTGAAAGTAGTGCAACAGGTGGGGCCTGCGGTAGTTCGCATTGATTCTTCCCGAACAATTACTTCTCGCGTACCAGACGAATTTAACGATCCATTTTTCCGGCGGTTTTTTGGAGAGGGAAGCCCACAGCCTAGACAAAGGGTAGAGCGCGGTAGTGGCTCTGGATTTATTATTAATTCTTCTGGTCAAATTGTGACCAATTCCCATGTGGTAGATGGTGCTGATAGAGTGACTGTCACACTCAAAGATGGTCGGACTTTTGATGGGAAAGTGTTGGGTGAAGACCCGGTAACGGATGTGGCAACGATCAAAATTAATGCGAATAATCTGCCAACTCTAGCTGTGGGTAATTCTGATACCTTGCAACCAGGAGAGGCTGTAATTGCCATTGGTAATCCATTAGGCTTGAATAATACCGTCACTTCTGGGATTATTAGTGCCACAGGTCGTTCTGGTAGCGATATTGGTGCTAGTGATAAACGGGTTGATTACATCCAAACGGATGCAGCGATTAACCCTGGTAATTCTGGTGGACCATTGCTTAATGCTCGTGGGCAGGTAATTGCGATGAACACAGCGATTATTCGCGGCGCTCAAGGTTTGGGATTTGCTATTCCTATTAACACCGTACAAAGAATTGCCCAGCAATTAATTGCTACAGGTAAGGTGGATCATCCTTATTTGGGTGTGCAGATGGTGACACTGACACCAGAAATTAAAGAAAAGATAAAAAATGGAGCAGGCGATCGCTTAAATCTTACAGCAGATGACGGCGTTTTGCTGGTTGAGATTGTACCGCGATCGCCTGCATCTGTAGCTGGACTACGAGTCGGTGATGTGATTAAAACCATTAACAGCCAGCCTGTTACTAAAATTGAAGAAGTACAAAGGCTAGTAGAAAAGAGCAAAATCGGTACTAAATTACCCATAGAAGTGGAACGCAATGGGCAAATTGTCCAAGTAGGAGTTCAACCTGCCCCTTTGCCTGTTAGACGTGAAGGATGATGTTAGTCATTTGTCATTTGTCATTCGTCATTTGAAAAATAACTGACATACTTCACTCCCTCCATGCCCAATGTCCAATGCCCAATGCCCCATTACTTAAAAGAGCTTTATCATGACTGAATTAGCGCCAATAATTCAATTAGGCAATCCAACATTGCGCCAAAAAGCTGCTTGGGTTGAGAATATTCAAGATGAGCAGATCCAAAAATTAATTGAAGACTTAATCGCCACTGTTGCCAAGGCTAACGGCGTGGGAATTGCTGCGCCTCAAGTAGCACAATCCTATCGTTTATTTATTGTGGCTTCCCGTCCTAATGCCAGGTATCCCAACGCCCCGGAAATGGAACCTACAGCAATGATTAATCCCAAAATCATTGCTCATTCAACTGAAGTTGTCAAAGATTGGGAAGGTTGTTTAAGTGTTCCAGGAATTAGGGGGTTAGTTCCTCGGTATAAATCTATTGAAGTTGAATACACTGACTCTCAAGGCAACTTACAAAAACAACAATTAACCGATTTTATCGCTCGGATTTTTCAACACGAGTACGATCATCTCGACGGGATCGTATTTGTCGATCGCTTAGAGAACACTCTCGATATGATCACTGAGCAAGAATACCAACAACGAGTAGTTAACAAATAAATGGGAGCAGGAGGGCAGGGGCAGTATATTAATTACGAATTACGAATTACGAATTACGAATTACGAATTACGAATTACGTTAGCACAGCGGTAGCGACGCAGGAGCGTCATTACGAATTATTTAAACGTGTGATTCGCAAACTTGTTCGCCCCGCCATAATTGATATAGCCGAGTTGCTGGCATCGTCATATATAAAACATCACCAGCGCTGAGATTGGTTTCTAGTAAATCCCACCCATGAAGGGTTTGTTGATTTGTTTCTACGTATAAAGGTACGCAATCAGCGGACATCGCTACATCTTTCACCCACTGACCGCAAAAGATGTGTGAAGCTGTAATCACAGTCGCAAAAGCCACCCAAAGACTATCGGCTGTGATGCCATTACCAAGGATACGTCCCCCTAGTGCAGCGGCGGCAAAAGCTGGGGCTGCCAGTTCAGCCGGACTCAGTACGGCCTCGAAGCCAAATAGCTGTTGCGCTATACCAGCAAAATCAGGATCGGCATAATGAACAATCACCGGAATGCTGGGTGTTAAACCTTTGGCTTTGAGGGCAATTTCTAAATTGGTAGCATCATTGCTAGTCACAGCAAGTACTGCGGCGGCAGACTCTATATTGCTGGCTTTGAGTATTGTGCGGAAACTGGCATCGCCCTGAATGACGGGAATACCCAATTCGCGGGCGGTGTTGATATATTTATTGTTGGAGTCGGGTTCAACTACTACAACTTCATGTCCGCTGGCGTGGAGTTGTTGGACAATTCTCACCCCAATACCACTCAAGCCACAGACAATGTAGTGATATCGCTGGGGAATTCGGGCTGCATCCCAAAATTGCTTAAAGCGGCTTCCTAAGACAAAATCGGTGAGCATGGCATACCAAATACCAATCACCACTGCTCCAACCAGCATCATGACAACAGTAAATAATTTAATACTGTTAGGAGCATTTTCTACTACTTTGTCATTTCCACCTGCTCCTGTAATCATGCCTACAGAAAAATATAGAGCATCTACAGGAGACAAACTCAACTCAGCCGACATATAGGTGAATGTAGCGATCGCAATAACTGTCAATAGTGCAATAGCACCCAGTACTACAGATCGCCCGTGTTCCTGAAACTGCCTAAAATTAGTCAAAACTTTCAGCAGTTTTCTAATTAATGATCTGCGGGGGGAACGGATGCGGGGTTGAGTGCCAACAATTAAGCGATCGCCTACTTGGATCTCTTGTCCAGATATTACCCCTGACACCAAATCTATCTCACCTTTGACTGGCAAGTAATAAATTAGCATCCGCGATCGGTCTTCCCACAATTCACTCAACCTTCGGCCCTTCCAGAAGTGGTTTTCATGAATGTATTCTTCATGGATTGGCCAAGTTTGCTGAAATAATTTGATTTGTCCGATCGCTCGATTTCCCATTGCTGCAAAGGTGAATACGGGTGCTGCTAATCCGACAACACTCATACTCAAATGGTCTGGCAAACTTTGATCTAGGCGCTCTCCTAAATTTGTATTATAAAAACGGTTGATAATCCGAATCTGGGGATTCAGCACTCGCGCTTGCATCATAATAGATAAATTCAGAGCATCTTTAGATCCAGCGATGACTAAAGTGTGCGCCTGTTGAATGCCTGCTGCTGTCAGGGTAGAAGCTGCTTGTAAATCTCCAACAATCACATCTCCTGCTGTTTCGCCAGGGATAGATTGGTGATGAATGCCAACAACGAAGGCTCCCTGATGTCTCAGCAGACGAAAGGTTTTATATCCGGTACGTCCTAAGCCACAAACAATAATTCTGGGTTTCATGAAACGGCAGCATCTTTTACAGGTAGGGCTGCATTTCTAGTTAGTTATCAATATTGTTGCCCGTTTTCCTGGAATATTACTGTAGCTGACAACACGATTGTTTCAATTCCAGGTAGAAGGCAGGAAATATGATGATTAAGGGTAAAAGGTTGCATGAGTCGCAACGAGTTCAAGAAACCTCCAGAGAAAAAGACTAAGTAACAATTGCTACGTAGTTGGTCGCTCCTCTAAAATATTCACAATCTTCGTAATACTCTTTGATATGCATTAATTGTGATGAAGGTAGAATGCGATATATCTGATAATCCAAAGAACTTAATAATTCATAGAAATCCCGAAAGTATGTTCGAGAATTAATATTTCCTATACCAAACTCAAATGTGAGCGCCCTGATTACTTTGTTCTTTAAACTCTTTTCTGCGCCTTGGAGTGCCTCAAGTTCGTGTCCTTCAATATCCATTTTCATGAAATCAACACGTTCTACCTTGTACTCTTCAATAATGTCATCGATAGTAACAGTATTAACTTCAAGAGTACTAAATTGCTTATCTTGTGAATAAGAGTCATACCTTTGATGTAGTGACGCAATTGGAGACGTTTTACTAGGTGTATGTAGTCTTACTAATCCTTTGGTAGAACTGACAGCGCAAGGAATAAGTAAGGTATTAGTGATATTTTTGGTTTTAATTATCTGCTGACAATTAGGCAGAGGCTCAAACATGAAAATCTGTGCTTGGGGGAAAAGCTTGTTAAGCTGGAACGACCATTCGCCAATGTTTGCACCTACATCGAATAAGATTGGTGAAGAAGTTTTTATTGCATTCTTTGCTGCATTTATCTCAGTGTCAAAAGCCCAACCAGATCCACTCCCTTTGCCTAGTAGAACACACCAGTAAGCCTCCGCTAATCTAGCAACACTTTCAGTTCTAGAATTAGCAACTAGCATACTTAGTGGACGTGCTAAAACTTTCGCTGTTTTATTGATTATGCTTGGCTTATATGGTTTCATAAACTTTCTTATTTTTTGCTGACTGTATTTATTTTGAGTTCCACTTCGCGTTACTAACCCTTTCGATGTGGCTTAGTCAAACACTAGTATTCTGTTTAGCACTATTCCCAATCCACGTAAACTTACTTTACAAAATTTAAAGATGTAATTATATAGAAAAATATAATAAGAAGCAAAATTAATATAAACTAAAGTTTTTTATTTATCAAATAAAATTTTATTTACTGATTACAGATATAATGTCTAATGAAACTTTATTTATTTGTTAATACAAATGCATTATATTGTATTCAAAAACGCACTTATTTATTGTGTTCAAAAGCATTATGTGATACCAATTAGTGCTGAGAATATATAAGTAAAATTTATGAGTATATACTGAGGGAATTTTCCGTAAACTCGAACTGCCCTGTCTACGACACGCTGCGCGAACAGCAAGAACTGCCTTCCTTGATAAAAGAAGATAGAAAAATATGGCAATTTTTGTAGGTTGTGATACGCTATCTGCTTGAGAAGTGTCGAGGAACCGAAAATGACTAAGCTGCGGGTGGGGTTACTGTTTGGCGGTCGTTCGGGAGAACATGAAGTTTCGATCAAATCAGCAGGGGCGATCGCTAAAGCCTTGAGTGCAGAGCAAAATGCTAATAAGTACGAAATACTGCCTTTTTACATCCAAAAAGATGGACGCTGGCTGGCAGGAGAAGCACCCCAAAAGGTTTTAGCAACCGGCAGTCCGCTACTGGAATCGGCAGAATCAACATCTGAGGGAAATCTGACATCCAACCCTCAAGCCCAAACTCTGAGCAAGTGGCAATCTCCCTCTCAAGTTGCCCAAGTAGATGTTTGGTTTCCCATCCTCCACGGCCCCAACGGTGAAGATGGAACAATTCAAGGGTTACTCACCTTGATGCAAGTCCCCTTTGTCGGTTCTGGGGTGTTAGGTTCGGCAATGGGGATGGATAAAATTGCCATGAAAATGGCCTTTGAGCAAGCAGGATTACCACAGGTAAAATATAAGGCGGTAACTAGAGCGCAAGTTTGGTCTAATCCTTGCGTATTTCCGAAACTGTGTGATGACATTGAGGCAGCATTAGGTTATCCTGCTTTTGTCAAGCCTGCTAATTTGGGTTCATCAGTGGGTATTGCCAAAGTGCGATCGCGCCAAGAATTAGAAGCCGCTTTAGATAGTGCTGCCAGTTACGATCGCCGACTAGTTGTAGAAGCGGGAGTAGTCGCTAGAGAAGTTGAGTGTGCCGTTTTAGGTAACGATCAACCCCAAGCCTCTGTCATTGGAGAGATTACTTATGACAGCGATTTTTATGATTATGAAACTAAATATACTGAGGGTCGGGCAGATTTACTGATCCCTGCACAACTTCCAGAGGCGATCGCTCGTCAAATTCAGGACATGGCTTTGCAAGCTTTTGCCGCTGTTGACGCTGCTGGGTTAGCAAGGGTAGATTTTTTCTATGTGGAAGCAACACAAGAAGTATTTATTAACGAAATCAATACGTTACCAGGCTTTACTGCAACAAGTATGTATCCTCAACTCTGGGCACATAGTGGAGTCTCCTTTCCAGAATTAGTCGATCGGTTAATTCAACTTGCTCTTGAAAGACATTCTCCTAGCTGACAGAATAAATCAGCAAACTGATTTTAGATTATTACGGTAAAAAGTCACAATAAATACAGAACTTTGGCAAAAGTTAGCCAGATTTTGTAGCTTATGTTTTACAAAAAAGCTACTAAAATCTGAACTTTGTTACGGATACCTGATGCTTGACTCCTCCAGTACAATTTATTGACTAGAGGGGTACAAATCTGAAAGTAATCATGGAAAAAAGTCAGAGTGTACAGCGCGAGCGAACCCAATTAAAAAGGGCTACTCCAGAGCTGACAAACAGGAAATCGAGACTAAGAAACAGCTCGAATGTTCTGATATATCTGGTTGCACATCATCCTTGGCTATTGTTAACCGGGTGTTTAGCCATGTTTCTGGGAGGTGGCACCTTTGCCTTATATAGCTTAGGTAATGCTGGCCCCGTGCCACAAGAAGAACCAGAAAAAATCCCAGTTATAGTTGAAGAACCAATCAGTCCGCCCTCTGAGAATAGCAATCCTACACCTTTATGGATGGTTGCTGCGATCGTTCTCAGCTGTGGTGGTGGTTCCTTGCTGATTTTCCGAATGCTTAACCGCACCAAGCAACTGCAAAAAGTTCAAAAACAGGTTAATCGCCATCAGGTACGCTTGGCACAGAAGCATCACCAAAAATTGGCACCAAATCTTCCCAAGAGTCAGCCAATTTTTGTGCCACAGCCACAACTAATGCCCCTTATGCAGATGCAACCTAAAACAAAGCATCTAGTAACTGTTCTCCCAGCAGAACACAAGCACCACCTGGATTCACGCACAGAACCCTTAGCAGACTTAATGGATCTTCGTAAAAATAGTTCATTGTCTGCTATTTTACGCCAGTATTAATACTACTGTAAAGTAAAACCCCGTTAAATTAACACTTTTTGCCAATTAGCTTGGCTTAGATTCCCGACTTTCTCTAAGAAGTCGGGAATCTTGTTATGTACGAATAATTTATTTGCTATATAGAGGTTTAACTGCTTTTAAAAAGTTAGATATGAGCAATTAGGAAATTTAAAAACTTGCCAAAATGGCAACCAGCTTTTGATGATTCAAGTTAAATTGTATGAAGATAAACGACTTCAAGGGTTTGATTATCAGGGGCTACCACCTAAGCAAATTCCGTTTGTAAAACACTATTTACTAAGTGATTTACAAAAACAAAAGGCTATCTCTAACAATTATTTGCCGAGTATTTATCTCAGTAAATAAATTCAATAATCAGGTTTGGCATTTGCTGCAACAGGAATATTCAATGCGTGCAGGCGTTGTTGTTAAACTACGCATTAGCCCCCAAGTAACGGGTAACGTCTGTATACATTCCTGTTCGCTTCAGCAGCAAATGGTAGAGTGGGAGTTTGAAAGCTGACTGATATGCTTCCTCCCACTCTCTTTTTATCTAATTCGTAATTCGTAATTCGTAATTATTGTTGAAACACTCGCACGTCATTGTGAAGTGTTTTGGTATATTTGGGATATTCCCATTAAAATACGAATTCTTCTTTAAAAGTTAGTATCTCGCAAAAACTCAAGAATCGTTTTATTCAACACCTCAGAAGCACCAGTGGAGGCATCATGACAGCAGTTAGATAAAATCTGTAATTTGGAATTGGGGATATGTTGATGTAATTTTCTACCATGACTAGCAGGAAACCAACTATCTTGTTCACCCCACAAAACTAGTGTGGGACACTTAATTGCACTCAGGTTATTTTGAATTTTGGTGAGCATATTGGGCTTATTTGCTTGCCAATTCTCAATTTCTCGCGCGGCTATTTGTAACTCTTCGGCAACTTTTGCGATCGTACCAGGCAATTCAGTAAACGGGTAAGTTATCCAATAGATATCTTCCTGCGTCAAAATTGAGGGATCRAATAATACCCYACGTCTTTCTATTGCCATAAYTTCTCTWAATAGAGGTGCAAASAAATATGCCARMCGTAAGGARTCAATTGTTTGSATKAYTTCTAGRGGRGTTTGRGCAAGYAAYCMCATAGMCCAATGGGGTAGMYGTTYRGCAAAAACAGGYACRTTTACTACTACAAGCYGYCCGATTAACTGCGGATTTTCTTGAGCAAGAGCAAGGGCAACTAATCCCCCCAGAGATTCTGCCACAATTACTGCGGGTTCATCACATAATGCCTGAATAATTCTTTGAAACTCAATAACTTGATGACCGTTGTGTTCTTTACGAGATAATGGTTTTTCTGAAAAACCAAAACCTTTGGCATCAAAACAAATTACTCGGTAATATTTAGATAGTGCTGCTACACTGTGGCGCCAATTGTAGCTCCAACTCCCCATACCATGTAATAAAATTAGCGGTTTACCTCTACCTCTTTCGCCATAAGCAATTTGTACAGGATACCCTTTAGCATCAGTAATAATTAGACTTTGCCGACCTTTGGGAAAAGTAGCTTGCCACCAATCTTTCATTCTTTTATTAATAAACAATTTAACCGCCAGTTACGGCGTTCCACAGGATTCTAATTAGGATCACAGGCAATGCTACTAAGACAATGGAGATTAGCAACAATCCAACCAAAACGGCAAAGATAAACCATCTGTCTGCACTCTTTTGCTCGCTGGGAAACTTTAAGTATTCTTCCAAGAGCTTGATATTATTAGTATTAGCTCTCCAGGCAAAATCAAAAAAGTCTCCCAAAACTGGGACAGCGCCTACCAAGCCATCAATGATTACGTTCAAAACCATTTTACCTAGAGTGGCTCTAGATACGCCTAGCCGTGCTGCTTCTAAAATGATGTAGCTAGAAAACATTATTCCCAAAAAATCACCACCAATCGGTATGAGTCCTAAAATTGGATCTAAACCAAAACCAATCTTTGTACCAGGAATGGTAATAACATTATCCAGCAACCGACTTAACTGACGCAGGCGCTTTAAGGTGGGTGCTTTGGCATCAGGTTCAATCATCGAAAATCGAGGAGGAGAATCAGGCATGGAGGCGATCGCTAACTTTGTATTGAATCGTTAGATATTTTACTCCCCTACTGAGCTTTTGCAATCATTTTCTCAGGGATTTACGAATTAATATTTGACTTGCGATTGCGGCTGGGCTTTTAACTGGGCTTTTAAGCGCATATCTTCGCCGACAGTCACGTTCAACTGATCGCCGATTAACAGAACAGCAGCACTCATTGACAGCCAGAGCATTAAAACTATCACAGCTCCTACAGCACCATATACTTTATTATAATTGCCAAAATTCGCCACATATAGCCGAAATAGGGCAGACAACATTGCCCAAAAAACAGCTGCTAAAATTGCTCCAGGCATCATTGGCGTGCCTGAGTTCCACTTGCTTGGGCCATAGCGATAGACAAAGCCAAAGGCGACAGCGACAATACTTAAAGCTAAAGGCCAGCGTAACAGTAGCCAAAGATCCAACAAAAAGATCAAAGAACTATTTTCGCGCACTACTATTCCTAAAAGCCAGTCGCTAGTAAACACTGAGAAAGAAGCCAATACTAAAAGCAACATAGTACCGACTGTTAATCCTAGAGAGACAAGCTTGGCTTTCCAAAAGGGGCGGATGTCTTCTGAAGGAATTTGATGGATTTGATCGAGGGCTGTCATTGCCGTACTCACCGCCCCAGAAGCAGTCCAAATTGCTAATACAAAGCTTAGAGAAAATAAACCACTGTTTTTGGAGTTGGTAATTTCTGTGGTAGCAAAATCACGAATCAGATCCAGGGCTTGTTCAGGTAGGACTTGACTTAGTTGTGCCGCCAGTTGCTTAAAGGTGTTCTGTAAAGATTCTGCCAATAAGCCAATGGCTGTGAGGATAGCAAGAATTGCTGGAAACAGCGATAGCATTGCATTATAGGCGATTTCCGAGGCGAGTCCCAAAAGTCGCCTTTCGATTGTTCTGGAAAAAGTTTTTTTAATCGTGCGCCAATTGAGGTGGCGAAAGAAGCGAAAAAAACGAGGCTTTGGCATAATTTAGAGTTAAAACTGGTTGGGTTTATTAACTACTGTGCTAAATTTTGCGTAGCGATCGCATCTATCTTTCTACCGCAAGAATACCGAGTGCGAAGTGAGGGAGAGTTCCTAACTAATGACTATTAATCTATGAATCAAGATTTAACACAACAGTGGTTGACAGAAATCCAGGTAATCAAAGAGCAGATGGCACAGTTGCAACACGAGCGCGATACGGCTTGGGAGAGTGCCCAAAAATGGCGCCAGCTTTACAATACAGAAGCAGAACAACGCCGCACAGATGCCCAACTTTCCCAACAGACGATCGCCTCTCTCAAGGCAGAACTGCATAAACTCCAAGGTCTTGAAGTAGACACACTGGCTGCTGGGACACCAGTAGCAATTCAACAAGAAATAGAACAGCTAAAATCTGTGGAAGACTTGCAAGCTAAACTTATCGCCGCAATTAAAGAACGCGATCGCCTTCTGCAAGCTTTGAAAACTGAGCAGGACAATCACGCCCAAACTCGCAATAACCTGACTACTGCCTTGGGTGATGCTATTGATAGCTTGGCACACGAACGAGCAGGGGTAGGGAAAAAGGGGGAATAGGGTATAGGTTACAGGGTATAGAAGAGGAAAGACGGGTATTGTGGTATTCACTGGTGCAAGTGAAGAAGGAAATAGGGTACAGATTATTCCCTATAACCTCTCACCTGTCCCCTAATTCCAATGCCCTAAAATCCCATTGCCTTGGCTACTGCGCCCAGTTCTGCCGCTATACCTTGTTGAAATTGACTGTGATTGTGTTTGATGGCTGTATCTGGGTCTTTTAGACCATTGCCTGTGAGTACACAAACTACTGTCGCCCCTGTGGGAACTTGGTCTTTCACCTGCAACAACCCGGCTACAGAAGCGGCGCTAGCAGGTTCGCAGAAGATACCTTCTGATGCTGCTAAAAGTCGATAAGCATCGAGAATTTCGGCATCGGTAACAGCGTGGAAATTTCCTTGACTTGCGGTTTGGGCTGCGATCGCTAATTCCCAACTTGCAGGGTTGCCAATACGAATTGCTGTCGCAAGAGTTTCGGGATGCGCCACTGGCTGACCGTGTACTAAGGGGGCTGCTCCTGCGGCTTGGAATCCCATCATCTTGGGTAGGCGATCGCACTTTCTGGCTTGATGATATTGACAAAATCCCATCCAATATGCTGTGATATTGCCGGCATTTCCCACGGGAATACACAACCAGTCTGGTGCGTCACCCAATGCATCGACAACTTCAAAGGCTGCTGTTTTTTGTCCTTCTAGTCTGTAGGGATTGACTGAATTCACCAAAGTTATCGGATAGCTTTCAGCCATCTCGCGGACAATTTCTAGCGCTTGGTCAAAATTACCTTTAATTGCCAATACTTCTGCGCCGTACAATAATGCTTGAGCTAACTTGCCCAGCGCCACATAACCGTCGGGAATCAGTACGAAGGCATTCATGCCTCCCCGTCTGGCATAAGCGGCGGCGGCGGCTGAGGTGTTGCCCGTGCTGGCGCAAATTACTGCTTTTGCCCCCGCTTCCTTGGCCTTGGAAATTGCCATAGTCATCCCCCGGTCTTTGAAACTACCGGTGGGATTCAGACCATCGTATTTTACAAAAACCCGTACTTGTCTGCCAATGCGTTCTGCGATCGCTGGCGCTGGTATTAGAGGTGTGTTGCCCTCCAATAGAGTGACAATCGGTGTTTCTTCGCTGACAGGCAAGTATTCGCGATAGGCTTCTATCAGTCCGGGCCAGGGTTGGCGATGAGATGTAGCAACAGACAGGCTCAAAGTCACGGGATTTAAAATTTCTTAATGTAAGGATTGGATATTTAGAAAGGGTGGGATAGAGAACCGCAAAATGGGAAAGAGGAAGAAAGTAGATTTTTCCTTACCAGTTGCCCGTTCCGAGTTCCCTAATCCCAAAGAATCTTGTTAAGAATATTATTTTTTGTGGTGCAGGCGTTTCACTTGCTATTTTATTTAGAACGTTAATTTATCATAAACCGCCACGGCGACCTTCGCTTCAACAAATTAGCTTAGAGGATACTGACGAGGTGAAAAGTCATCTGTAAATCTATAGAACTCTTATTTGACTTTTGAACAAGACTCAGTACGTATCTATCCTTTTTTTCTATTCCCTATTCACAGACTTACCTCAGAACTCTCTGAAATGATGATTTATCCGTGGTTAAAGGCGCTTTGAGTGCCTTCGTTTAGTCAACTGTATCAGTGTATTTTCCCACCCCTATTCGCTTCAGTAAAGATAGGAAAATACTTAAGAGGCTGTCCCTTTTTGATGATAGTCTTCTACCTCCCTTTCTACGAGAGACTGCACCAAGTGTAAGTGCTTCGCCCTACATTTTTTCATAATTTAGCGTAATTCTTGATATAGTCTACATATAATTTCTTGCGTAAATTCCCTAAAAACGGCGATAATCATTTGTACAACCATAATTGATAAGCTATAAATTAGCTATTCCTAAGTAGCGTCTAGTGGAAGGAAGCTTTACACACTTGGGTCAGTGTTTTTTTTAATGGAACACAGCCATTCTAATCACCGTCTTTTATGATTGAACCCAAAACCCATTAGAGTAATTGATTGAAAATGTACAATTATTTAATAAAGCTTAAAAGAGCATTATTATAATATTTCTAATGGTGTGAGTTAAATAGTGGATTTAATTAGCGATGCCTACTTATTTATCTAGTGTTTCCGATCGCGAGTCCCAGACTGCCTGGGTCAGTAAGTTAACCAAGTCTTATTATCAAGACGACCAGCAAGCTAAATTGATGCATTTACAAGCAGAGGTAGACTCTCTGTTGCAGCAATTGGAAAATCTGAAGCACCAACGTCTAGCCGAAACCAACCAAAAAGAAGAATAAGTCAGTCTTGCAGATAGCGATGTCTACGACGGGCTACGCCTACGCTTTTCCCCTCTCTAATCTAAATTTGAGAAAAGGGGAAATTTGAGTCAGGGGTGCGTTATTCAAAGCGCTGATTTTTCTCTGACCAGCGCCTCAAACTGTAGTTATGAGCATTTTCTACCAGTAAAGCTAAGGATTGCACCCCTGAAAGCTTGGCGATCGCCGAGAGTCTTTGTAAGTAATTTCCTGTAAAATCAGTGTAAATGACCTTATTTACATCAGACAAAATTATAGTCCGGTCACGGCGTTGCTCTGATTTTTCTCCCTGAATTTCAGGTGTCGGCTGATTCAAGGATGCTATTGCTTCTGGTGAGATAGTCAGGATTATTTCTGATTGAGCGTTATTTGTTAAATCAATCACTTGAACGGGCCAATCACCCAATTTTTCTTGCATCTGTTCAAAGCGAGGAATAGCACCAGATGGAACTTCACCAGATTTTTGTAAAGATTGCCACAGACTCGATAGCATTACCTTCACCCCTTGGGGATTTTGTTGATGCAGCTCTCGTAGAGTAATAGGAGATGGTTGCACCCATTCCAGTGCTGCATTTGTCAAAGCTAAAGGCTTGGGTTGGAGAACATCGTTTTGATTATCTGGAATTTTTGGGCCAGCAGCTAATAGGCGCAAAACTTTACCTTGTAGTTGCACCGCTTTGATAGCGGCTATATTAATTTTTTGTTCTCCATTTGGCAACCAGACTACAATCTGGATTTCCGGGTCAGAAGTGATTCCCAAAGTTTTCCAGAAAAATTTGGCGGCGTCAGTTTTCGGTGGGTTGAAATTCTCAAAGGGGAAATTTAGCCAGCGTTTCCCGTCATTAAATGCACTCACCTCCACCTGATACCAAACTTGGTTATCCGTAAGTTTCAAATCTGCCGGGGAATTTGGTTGCAGCCATTCGGTATTGGTAACTTGAGTAATTGGTTGCACCGTACCAACAATCTGACTAGGGTGAGTAGAGGATATTTGCGACTTTGTACCCTCACCATTGAGTCTTGCCAACAAACCTTGAATATAGGCAAGATTTTCTTTTGTAATTTTTGGTTGCGCCTTTAACCAAGAATTAGTATGTCTTTCTCCCCGCTGAACTGCTAAAATCAACGCGAACCAAGCTTGCACCTCTCGTCTATTTGGGTTTAGCTGCAACGCCGCCGCTGTGCGATTCCACAACCGTTTTTTATCAGCTTTAAGTAGAGTAGCAATTTCTTTGGCATTATGTGGCGACGCTTCAAACACCTGTAAAGCTTTTTCCCAGCGACCATCAATCAAATCTGCCAGCACTTCTTGACTAGGACTTGCCCAAATTTTCTGGGCTTGGGTTTTAGTAAGTTGAGAATGCAAGCGAATCACATCCATTTGCGCTTGCGCAGCTTCTGGTAAAACTCCTTTGCGCTGTTTCTTGATGAATTTCAACCATTCAAAAGCTGGTGTCCACAATCCACTACGGGCAATTGACAGGGCGTTCTGGTATCCAGAATCCTTGAAAGTTGATGATTTGAGGGTAATCGCCTCCAATTGAATTGGTTTGAGGAACAGCTTCAAAGGCTTGACTTGGTAAACCTGTAAGTGCGGTTCTAAACCTACTGTTTGATCGACAACTAACTCTTTTGTACCATCACCAGTTACCTGCTGCCATTTGGGCAATTGTCCATTAGGACTAATCCAAGACAACATTTGTAGTAAATTCGTGCGTTCTGGATTGTAGTATACGACGTAACCGTAGCGGATAGTACCAGTTCCTTGTTGGCGTTTACCGCGCAAATCAAACCAAACTCCTGATGATGGTGTCTTACCTTCAAAGCGTTGCACTTCAGTTAAAGGTAGGGGAATACTGATATCCTGGGGTTCTGAAGTTTCATCAAGCAAAGAAGAAATCAAAAAGGATTCATCTGGGCCAGTTATAGGTAATTGAGTTGCTAGATAGTAATAATTTTCTGACTGAGATTTAAACTCTAACTCAACTGAGCGCTCGTAAACCCTAAGTTCCACAAGTTCTTCACAATCAAATTGGCAATTAGCACGTTGTTGAAAAACTGGTAATAAAAATGAGCTTTTCACATCCTGATGTAAAGGCAGAGTTTCCCTAAATATTTGGTTTTTTTTACTTAAATCGAGTTGAATTTGTTTGAGAGTTTGGGGGCGTTCGTGTTTACCAAGGGGGATTTGTGCCCATGCAGGTAAAATTTTATTTAGCCAGCTTACCTCGTCTGGATTGAAGATGAAGAGAACACTAATCCAGGCAAAAGCCATAAATAGACTAGCACTACTTAAGAGAATTGCGATCGCTAGTATTGACGACAACCAACTTCCTCGTTTTAGCTTTTTCTGGGGTTTTTTAGCGACGTGTTTCATCGCACCAGCACGAGGTTGATTTGGTTTAGAGGCTTTTGGCGTCAGCTTGCGTGAACGATTTGCCATAAATTCGGGGTTAGAGAATTGAAGATTAGGGATTGAGAAACTCTTTCCTAGTCCCCAGTCCCCATTCCCCAATACCCTGTTATACTCGCCCTTTCAAAAGTTGCCCAGAAGCATTAAGTCTAGTTTGGGGCAAAATCCGTAAATGTCCCCATGTGAACGCTCGATGATCGCGAATACACTCTTCACTTAAGTATGTGAGCAAGAGTGTAAAAAATTGAAAGGTAGACTTATTAGCCCCAGTCATCGCAGAACCTGGATGCTGGCATGGTTACTAATTGCGGGAGTAAATGGAGTTGCACAAAAAGCATTATCACAAGAGTACATCAATCCAGAAACTACCCAGGAAATAGAAGTTAAGGGCGATAACATTATTCCCTCATCCTCCTCCCTCTCCCCAGAAGAACCGATGTCCCAAGTTACATCGGTATCTCAACTCAAGGATGTACAACCCAACGATTGGGCATTCCAAGCCTTGCAATCTTTGGTAGAACGTTATGGTTGTATAGCCGGCTATCCAGATAACAACTATCGCGGTAATCGCGCCTTAACTCGGTATGAATTTACTGCGGGTGTAAACGCTTGTTTAGATAAAGTCAACGAATTAATCACTACAGCCACCAGCGATTTAGTCACTCGTGAAGATTTAGCAATATTACAAAAATTACAGTCAGAATTTGCTCCTGAATTAGCAACTTTGCGGAGTCGTGTCGATAATTTAGAAGCCAAAACTGCTGAAATTGAAGCCAACCAATTCTCAACAACAACTAAACTCAGTGGACTACTGATAGTTGGCATTCAAGGACGAACTAACAATCGTGGTGATGTTAATCCTAGAGATGGACAAAAGGATACAGATGATGCAGGGACAAATATTAATGTTATTTCCCTGGCGCAGTTGTATTTAACTAGTCAAATCACTCCCGGTAGTTACTTGTTTACAGGTCTTTTAGATGGTAGAGGAAAAACTTCGCCTAGATTTACCAATAGTGTTTCTCGGAATGATGTTTTTCTTGGCTACGAATTTCCTACTGATAGCTTGATTGTAAGTGACCTAAATTTTCATTGGCTGGTGACAAATAAATTAGCAGTAATGGTAGGAACAGAAGGCGTAAGTATGCCAGCTGCTTTCCGAGGCCCCAATCGGGTAGAAAGTGCTGCAACAGGGCCATTATCTTATTTTGCCCAAAGAAACCCAATTTTAAATATGGGATATGGTCACGGTGGTATAGCTATTGATTGGCAATTTGCTAAACGCGCTAGTTTACAAGCAATTTATACTAGTTATCAACCAGGAAATCCCGGTAAAGGTAGCGGTTTATTTGATGGAACTACCACTACAGGCGTGCAATTACTGCTGACACCAACCGATACTCTAGATTTAAGTTTGTATTACGTTAACAATTACGCTTCAGATGGTTGTTTGCTAACCTTTGTTGGTGATGAATGCTTAACTACAGTTAATACTACTACTGGAAAATCAGCACCGCTACAAACCAACGCCGTGGGTGCGACTCTCACTTGGCAAATTTCTCCCCGCATTAGTGCAGGTGCGTGGGGTGGTTATACTAAATCTTATATTCCTGGGCAATCGGGAAGTGTAGAAACGACAAATTATATGGTGTTTCTGAATTTCCCTGATTTATTTGCTAAAGGAAATTTAGGAGGAATTTATGTCGGTCAACCTCCTAAAATCACTAGTAGCGACTTACCTGTAGGAAATAATGTCCCTGATTTTATCAATACAGGTTTAGGACGTGCAGGTGGACAACCAGGTACGACCACTCAAATTGAGGCATTTTATCGTTTTCAGCTAACAGATAATATTAGTATTACACCAGGGATAATTCATCTTATCCAGCCTGGTAACACACCAGATAGTGACTCAGTTACTATCGGCATTCTGCGTAGTACTTTTAGTTTTTAATTTTAGTTTCACATAATAAGAAGATTCTGCGACTTCCCACAGGATGCGTTGCAAGCCAGCACTCAGAACTTTTGGAGAAGCGGAGATTGATTTATTGGGAAACTTTAGAAAGTTGGTATAATAATCAACATATCTCCTTTAATGCCCAATCCCATATTTTGAATAGATATAAAAAAGGTTTAGCTCACCACCAAACCTATATAAATCCAGTGCATAACAACATCCCAAATTAATTTACTAATTATTATATTCATCGGGCATCCTCCTATAGGATGTGTGCAAATACCCTAAAACCTGATATTTTCCTAATCTAGTATATAGGACTCATATCAATATTGTTCGATTTATCGCATCTTTGCGGTCTAAATTTTTATCAAAAAAACTTACCCGAACCGTATTGAGACTCAGATAGCAATCTGGATTTAAACGTGAGAAAAGACAGGAATTTAAATTACGTATTTATCGGATTTTCAGAATTCTTTCTGACAAATGATTTATGATCGCTATATATAAAATCAATTGTAATCTAACACTAAAGTGCCAATTAATTAGCAATAAAAAAGATGGGCTAAAGCCCATCCTTTGTATAAAAAGTAAAAACATCTTGGTAATTTCTTCAACATATCAAAATATGATAATAAAAAACTGCCAAATTGCCAAATACTTACCAATGAACTATCAATACCAGCATTTCGATGATTTTATGTTTATAACTGCAAGCTAAAGAGCAAAAACTTTTTCATTGACTTAGCCAAGATTCTTGCTCAATTTCCTCCAAGGCTTTGAGTTCTCGAAGCCTTGGAGTGTTATACAAGGCGTGATTGACCCCTTCGAGTTGATAATAGGAATTCCAGTGGTCGTAAACTACTACGCTGGAGGATTGTTGAGAATCTAATGTGAATTTAAACGATCTCTGTACAGTCTCCTGCTATTTTGAATTTTAGAGTAGGTCAGTCAAAAGCTAAAAATTCCCAGGAATTCTTTTCTAGTTGCGGTTAAAATCATTTACAAAAGTTTTCGATATACTGAATTTGAAACCAATAAAAATAAGCCTGCCATTTGTGGCAAGCCTACATACGTTCATTTGCTAAATCTAGGTAGATGTTTTTAAGATTAACCACCAGCAACAGCAGGAACAATACTGACTTCATCGCCATCTTTCAAGGCTGTGTTTATACCATCTAAATAGCGGATATCTTCACTATCGACGTAAAAATTTACAAACCGACGTAGCTTACCTTGTTCATCGCACAATCGAGATTTAATACCGGGAAAGCTTTGCTCTAAGGAATCTAACAATTCAGCAATAGTGCTACCGCTGGATTCTAAAGTAGCTTGATTATTAGTAAAACTCTGAAGAGTCGTAGGAACTAAAACTTTTACAGCCATAGAAGTAAAAAGTGAAGAGTGGAGAGTTAGAAATAAAGTTCAGAGTAAAGAGTTATGAATATAAAAAACTCATAACTCCTAACTCCTAACTAAACGAGAACTTGTTGCCATTCCAAGCGATCAAGAGTACGCGATCGCTCCAAGGCGCGTTCAAAACTATCCAGTTTAGCATCAATAGTCAAGGGTTCACCAACGTAGCCTTGGATGGCTTCTTGGGTTTTCAAACCATTGCCTGTGATGTAAATCACGGTAGTTTCATCTGGATCAATTTTGCCAGCTTCTACCAGTTTTTTCAGCACGGCCACGGTTGTACCACCAGCCGTTTCTGTGAAGATGCCTTCTGTTTCTGCCAGCAACTTGATGCCATCAATAATTTCGGCATCATTGACTGATTCAATGTTACCACCAGTCTTGTGAGCTAGCTCCACAGCATAAATACCGTCTGCTGGATTGCCGATCGCTAGCGATTTCGCTATTGTATTCGGTTTTACTGGCTTAATAAAGTCGCGTCCTTCTTTAAAGGCTTGGGCGATAGGCGAACAACCTTCAGCTTGAGCGCCGCTGAAACGGACGCTCTTGTTTTCTACCAAACCAACTTCGATAAATTCTTGGAACCCTTTATAAATTTTTGTAAAGAGCGAACCAGAAGCCAAGGGAGCAACAACATGATCCGGTAGTTCCCAGCCTAGTTGTTCCGCAACTTCAAAACCTAGCGTCTTAGAACCTTCAGAGTAATAAGGACGCAGGTTAATGTTGACAAAACCCCAACCGTGTGTATTAGCAACTTCCGAACAGAGACGATTGACTTGATCGTAGTTGCCTTTGACGGCCATGAGGGTGGGACTGTAGATCAAGCTACCGATAATTTTACCGGCTTCTAAATCTGCGGGGATGAACACACAGCAGTCTAAACCGGCATGAGCTGCGATCGCAGCTGTAGAATTTGCTAAATTACCAGTGCTAGCGCAAGAAACAGTAGTGAAACCTAACTCCCGCGCTCTGGATAGAGCGACTGACACCACCCGATCCTTAAAGCTTAAGGTGGGCATATTCACAGCATCATTTTTTATATAAAGCTTATTTAGACCCAGGCGACGAGCAAGACGGTGGGAACGAACTAGGGGAGTCATACCAGTTCCCACATCTATAACATTGTCAGTTGCGACAGGCAAAAAGGGACGGTAGCGCCAAATTGAATTCGGCCCAGCTTGAATTGTTTCACGAGTGACAGTCAGACGTAGGGCGTTGTAGTCATATTTGACTTCTAACGGGCCAAAACATAACTCACAAACATTACTGGCTTTGAGTTCATATTCCGCACCACATTCCTTACACTTCAAGGCTTGAAAGTAGGCAGTGCTGGTTTGGGTTTGGGTCTGGGTTTTGATTGCCTGAGTCATAAACTAGCTTTCCCTGTTTGTCTGTCACTTGTGGCCTGATACTAACACGAGCAAAAATACCAGTCAAACATACCCGACTAAAAATGTCGGGTATGTTTAGTATTGAGAGGAATGATTCTTGTAAAACTTTAATACTAGTAATCTCTGTTTTTAGTATTTACACGCATATCTTGAATGTTATGGAAAAATAAAATAGCTTCCTTTATTCAGCATTAACACGGAAAAATAATATGATTAAATCGCATTTTTTTTATGACAAACTTGCATTTATTGAAATTGCTATCCCATTTAAGCAATCTAGATCGCTTATTTAACGTTCAATTTTTTTGATCTAAATGACTTATATCTTTCTGAAAACAAAGACTCAGAAACATCTTTATATATAAGTTTTAGTGTTTTTCGCATCTGATTAAACCACTAAAATTGTTATGTGTGTTGCCAAAATAAAGTTAATTTTTCAGCTTTGATGTAGTCATTCACAGCTAGAGAAGTTACTTATTTATACGGAAGATTTTTTTTGCTTTAAAAGCTACATTGCTATTTAAATCTCTAATTCAGCCAAATACAGTAATAAATTACACATATTTGCGATTGCCAGCTTTGATTCTCAACGGTAAGCGTAAAACAACTAAACAAGTTCTTTCTGGTTATTGTCTCAATATAATTTCCAAGGAGTGTCAATAATTTAACTCCTTAAATATGCATTCCCAAAACTTCAACGTTTTGGGCAGCCATAATCGGTAATTCCTAAAAGGGAATTGCCGAACTTTATTCTGTCTCAAAATCCAAGATACAAGTTCAGCAAACAAACTAGCTCTATGGTAAATCGAAATCAATCTGTAAATAAGCAGCGTAAATTTTACCAATTTCTAGTAGTAACAGCATTATTAACAGGTAGCCTTTTCCAATTTCTCGCACCTGTTTTAGCTGACGGAACTACTGCGGGTACATCTATCAGTAACACTGCAACAGCAACCTACGAAGATCCCAACAGTCCAGGGACAACTATAAATGCCACTTCTAACACTGTCGTTGTTAGCGTAGCAGAGGTTGCTGGGATAACCGTTACAGCATCTGGTGTAACAGATGCCACTTCTAGCCCTACTAATACAACAGTTCAAGTTGGCGACTTACTCATCTACACCTACAACCTGACCAACGTAGGTAATGACCCCACCAAATTCCACATTCCCAACCAAGCGACAACAACTGGACCAGGTACAGTTTCTGGCACATTACCAAATGGTGGTACAGTTAATAGCCTGCAATATAGCACTGACGGTGGTCAAACTTGGATAAACGTCCCCCAAGGCGGCGTAGACACACCCTCAGTTCCGGTTAGCGGTACTGTGTTGGTGCGTGTGCCAGTAACTGTACAAGCTGGTGCTCAAACTAATGATGTCATTACCGTTACTCTTGGTAATACTCCTGGTGATGCTCAAAACCAACTGCGGAGTCCTGATGGTGGTGACATATTCACCGTAGATAACCCCGATGGTAGTGCTGGTGAAGTATCTGGCGCACCAGTTAATGGTACGCGGGAAGCTAGCGCCACAGAGCAAATTAAGGTTGGTTTAACGGTTAAGACCTATGCTTTAGCCACTATTCTCAAGATTCGCAGTGGCTATAACAATGCTGGTACCAGTGCAATTACAGATGACAAGTTGACCTACGATTTGAGTTTACGAGTTGAGTCCAATGATCCCACAGGACAGGGAATTACACCAGCAGCTTTGACGGGTACAAGCATCAATGTTGATGGTGTTGCTAGCACCCATATCTTGGTTTCTGATGCGATTCCTGCGGGTACAGATTTGGCAGTAGCACCAACTCCGCCTCCTGGTTGGCAAGCAGTTTATACCACCGATTTAGTTACAACTGATGCTAATACAGCCAATTGGAAAACTTTTCCCTTAAAAGGTGCTGATACACTCGCAGGTGTAACACGAGTTGGTTTTATCAATAATCCAGCTACTATTACTTCCATTGCTCCTGGTACAACTGTAAATGGCTTCTCGATTCAGCTAGCTGTTGAATCAACTGCATCTTCACCTTTAACTGTCGCTAATATCGCTCAATTGTTTGGTCAAACGCCTACTAGCAATTTCCCAGTCTACGACGAATCCGGCGACCAAAATCCCAGCAATTACGACGGCTCCCCAGGCAGTATGACACCTCCTACAGGTACAGATACCAATGGTGATGGTGTTCCCGATACTCTACCGCCCGCCAACGTTGATGATGGCTATATTAACAATCCAGCAACTCCAGAAACTGGAACTGACACGGGTAATAACAACAGTGGTACTGGTACAGGCGGTGAGGCGAACGTCTTCACGGTGCAAGCACCTGTTGCTTCAGCGTTACTCAACGGGCCGCAAAATGCCCCAGATGCTACTGGGCCATCAGGTCTGACTAACGATGACTTCACCAACAAATCTTCTCTGGTTCCTGCTGGTACAGCACCTGGTAGTACACTTGACCCACAATCAGTTGGCTTTACCAACACTATTAAGAATAGTGGTACTGACTCAGGTGTTTTGAAGATAGAGCCAACTGCACCAACAACTATAGGAGATTTACCGAATAATACGAAGGTGACTATTACCTACGGTAGTCAGTCTGCTGTCTATACCTACAATAGTGCAACGGGAGTGTTTACAATAGCTGGTACAGCAATTACAATACCCAACGTTGCTCCTGGTGCAAGTATCAACTATGGTGTAGAAGTTGATTTACCTCCGGGAACGCAGTTATCTACTGATATTAATAGAGGCTTCCCAGTACCCATCACTGCTTCGATTGACAACTACACGACAGATACCAATGCTGATGGAATCAAGGATACTGGAAACGATAATATCTTTGATTCATTTAACATCACTATCGATCGCGTGTATACTGGCTTCCTGAAACTGCTGAAAGTGTCGCGAGTTTTACAAGGAACTGGTCCTGTAGTCCAGGGAAATGATGGTACATTCAGTATCAATGCGAAGAAGCCTGCACCAGGAAACATTATTGAGTACCAAATTCAATACACAAATATTTCCGATCCTCAATCTGGAACCGGTAATGTGATTTTGAATGCTAACAAAGTTGTGATTACTGAAGATGGCACGCAAAGCCCCAATAACTGGGCGCTAGACAACGATACCAACGGTCAAATTGATACTAGCAACATTGTTGGTTCAGCTAAGGATTCCGGGAGTGCAACCATCCAATTCTTCAGTGGTAATCCAGCTACTAACTCTGGCATCGACCAAACTGGGACTACGACAAACGCTGATGTTACTAAGTATGTGGATACTGTAACTGACACGATCGCACCAGGTATTCAAAGAACATTTACCTTCCAACGCAAAGTGAACTAATTCTTTGGAATTGGGGACTTTGAAGTTTGCAGACTCTGCTACAGAAGAGTCTGCGAACCATTTGAACTTATCTCCAACCCCAAATAGCGAGCAAATAGAAAAGTGATTTTTTCTTAGCAAAAGCTGGGAAAGATAAGTCAATAATTCACATTCTGGAATTTTTTTGAGGTTATTTATTTATATGAAGCGTGTTTCTCTTGCAGGTTTAGGAGCATTCGCTCTCATTGCTACAGTTCCATTTCTCGGTCAAATTCCGGGAATCGCAAATGTATGGCACTCAGAAAGTGCTGTTGCTCAGAATATCAAAACTCAAGGGCAAATTCAATTGCGTTTAGAAGCAGAAAAGCAGGTGGTGGCACAGGATCGGCAGGGTAAGCAAAGCCAGAAATGGGAACCTTTGAAAGGTCAAGTTGTAGTGCGACCCGGAGATGTATTGCGATATACCTTGAGTGGCGAAAATCAGAGCGATCGCCCAGTGAAGAATTTGACTTTTAATCAACCTATTCCCAAAGGAATGGTCTACGTACTGAATTCTGTCAACGTCGCCAAAAATGCCAAAGTTGTTTATAGCATTGATGGTGGGCGTAGCTTTGTCGAAAATCCTACGGTTAAAGTTACTCTTCCTGGCGGCAAAGTGGAAACCAAACCAGCCCCAGCCACCGCTTACACCCATATCCGTTTGCAGATTCCGTTACTTGCGGCGAAGACAACAGTCAAGGCAACTTATCAAACCCAAGTTCGCTGATTAACACGCCGCCTTGCTGACTCTAAAAACAGATGCAATCAAGAATATTTTCAGATTCCATCTGGAAACGAGATTTTTAAAGGGTTTTGGCTTAACTAGATTTCCACAAATAAAGAAGTGCTTTTATTAACAACAAGCTTGACATTTCACAGGAGATGTGTTTAGTGAGCCGTCCTCAAAACCAAAAGCAAATTACTTCTAGCAGTAGCTGGTGGCGACGGTTAACAGCTACTGTTCTTCTGGGAAGTTTTTTGGATACTACTATATCTATGCCAGCGATCGCGCAACAAACTAACAATCTGGTTGCGTCTTTGCCATTAATAAATCAAGCTACTTATACTTATACAGATTCTGCTAGCAATTATCAATATCAAGGAAGTTCTGAGCAAATCAATGTTAGCCCTAGCCCATTACTCGATCCATTAGGGCGGATTTTAGGTTGCGCTGGGACAATTTTACCTGACTATACAGGTTTTTCAGTTGGGGTATACGAACCGAACTCTAGCGACCCAACGGGGACAGAATTGGGCAGTTTGGTTGCTTTGACCCGAACAGAGTTACCAGATATTCCTAATAACAACGTTCCTGGTGGGAAATCTCCAAATACCGAGAATAGTAATCCCTACTTTGTTACGAATAACCCTGCGGGTGTCTACAATTTCCTACTCGATCCCAATAAGGGTCAAACCGATCCAGGTAGAACCTACATTTTTGTAGTTAATCCACCACCAAATTCTATTTACAAACAGCGGCGGGTCAAGATTGAAATCCTTGCTAGCAGTGGGACACAAGGTAATGGTGTTGTGCGATATGTCGCTAGTTCTTTGGATGGTCAACCAATCAGTCTTACAGGTGAAACCAGGCTAGAGCAAACAGTTGTTTTAGTTCCCAATGCAGAAACGGTGGGACTGGATTTATTAGCCTTTGAATTCACCACAAATTTGTGTCAAGCCAATCAGTTACAGATTATCAAAACAGGCGATCGCGCTACTGCTGAACCTGGAGATACGGTAATCTACCGCCTGTCGGTAAAAAATCTTGCTGATGCTGGTTTGAGCAATATATTTGTCACCGACGACCTACCTTTAGGATTCCAGTTTTTACCGAAATCGGTGCAGGGAGAGTTGGATGGTCAACCAGTCGCGATCGCTTCAGAACGCAATGGTAACACAGTGACATTCCGCACAGACGCAACAATTCCCACAGCGAAAGTCTTGAATATTGCCTACGCTGCTCAACTAACAGCTGATGCATTGCGTGGTAATGGTCGTAACACTGCGATCGTTAATGCTCAACGAGCTGATAACCGTTTTAGTACTAAGGATGGTCCAGCAACGCACCAATTGAAAATTCGTCCAGGAATCGTTTCTGACTGTGGCACGATTATCGGCCGGGTGTTTGTTGATAAAAACTTTGACGGTGAACAACAGCGTGGTGAGCCTGGGATACCAAATGCGGTGATTTTTCTAGAGGATGGAAACCGCATCACTACAGATCCTAATGGTTTGTTCTCTCTAGCTAATGCCTTACCTGGATACCACACAGGTGTACTAGACCTCAGCAGTGTAGCGGGTTACACCCTAGCTCATAACGAAAAATTCCGCGAACGAAATAGCCAATCTCGCTTGGTGCATTTAGAGCCTGGTGGCTTAGTACGCATGAACTTCGCTGTAACCCCAACATTTCAGGAGCCAGTCAACAAATGAAACTCAGACTGCACTGTGTAACTATATTTAACCTGAGATTGATGAGGGTGATGCCAGTAGCTCTCTGCCTTGTTTTGTACCCTAAAATTGTCAAAGCAGAAATCACTAGTGAAAACTTCCTTTTCCCTGATTCCCATTCACAAGCAGAAAAGAGTGTCGAAGATCCTGACTTTTCACCCGATCTGGAAAACCTCTCCCCTAGAATAGGAGAGGGTTTGAATTCTCCACCTCTCGAATTTGCCTCAACTTCTTCAGCATCGGTTCCTGAAATTCCAGATGTCCAGCTAAGTGAAACGGAAATACAACCGCTTCAACCAGAAACTTTTGCTGATTTGCCCAGAGATTCACGCAAAATAGTAGGAATAGAGGATAAGAACGACGAACGCAAAGATACTGAAACCCTGTTTCATGCTTCTCCAACAGAAATACAACCATTTCAACCAGCAACTTCTGTAGGTTTGCCTAGAGGATTACGCAAAATTGCAGGAGTAGAGGAC
The DNA here is from genome assembly GCA_003326195.1 of Nostoc punctiforme NIES-2108. GTDB lineage: Bacteria > Cyanobacteriota > Cyanobacteriia > Cyanobacteriales > Nostocaceae > Nostoc > Nostoc punctiforme_A. The sequence continues at coordinate 104,040 of LXQE01000107.1, read as the reverse complement.
GCGGGGACAAAGGGACAAGAGGTAAATGAAAATCTCCCCGTGTCTCCTACTGTTCCTATCTCTACAGCTCCTATCTCTACAGCAATAAAAATCCTGACTCCGACGGCTGACAGTGTTGTAGACGTACAAGCTAGCACGGTGATTGTGCAGTTTACCGCTGGTAGTCAAGTGGAATTGCGGGTCAATGGGGCGTTGGTAGATCCTTCTTTAGTGGGACGGACGGAAACTGATGCTACTACCAATTTAGTAACGCAGACATGGTATGGTGTCTCGTTAAAAGAAGGTACAAACACCATCTCTGCACAGGTTGTTGGAGGAACAGAACCCTCTGTAACAGTGCAAATAGCAGTACGGGGAGCGCCGCAGCAATTAACTTTAGAAACAGTAGAGTCTCGTATCCCAGCAGATGGACGTTCTACGGCGACAATCCGGGGTCAACTCATCGATGCAACTGGCAATCGCTCGAATCGTGATGCTGTTGTCACCCTCATACCCACTGCTGGGGAATTGGTTGGGAAAGACTTCAAACCCAATGAACCGGGATTTCAAGTGGAGGCGAAAGCAGGGCAATTTACAGCGACGTTGCGATCGCAACTGAAAGCGGAAACTGTCACAATTCGCGCGATCGCAAATGATTTAGAAGCCTTCACCCAATTGCAATTTGAAACGGCACTACGTCCAAGTTTAGTTACTGGAGTCATAGATTTACGATTGGGCGCTAGAGGTACAAATTATTATGGCAGTTTCCGTGATTTTCTCCCTCCTGACAAAAACAACGGAACGCAATTAGATTTCCATTCAGCGATATTTGCCACTGGTGCGATCGGAGAATGGTTGTTTACAGGGGCATACAACAGTTCTCGTAGCCTCAATGAAGATTGCAACTGCGATAATCGCCTGTTTAGAACTTACCAATTCAGCGAGCAAAACTATCCGGTCTACGGCGATAGCTCGAAAGTTGATGTAGTTGCTCCTTCTATTGACAGTGTATTTTTGCGTTTTGAGCGTTCAGCTCGTATCCCTGGCTCCGATCCTGATTATGCGATGTGGGGTGACTATAACACAGAAGAATTTGCGCGGCGATCGCAGCAATTTACTTCTATCACCCGTCAACTCCACGGTTTTAAAGCTAACTACAACTTAGGAAACCTACAAATTACGGGTTTCTATGGCGACCACTTAGAAGGATTTCAACGGGATACTATTGCTCCCGATGGTACTAGTGGTTATTACTTCCTCTCTCGCAGACTATTACAAGCAGGTAGTGAAAATGTCTTTATCGAGTTAGAAGAACTCAATCGTCCTGGAACTGTATTAGAACGCAAACAGCTTAACCGAGGCCCAGACTACGAAATCGACTACGATCGCGGTACTTTATTATTCCGCGAACCGATTCTTCGTACCGATATCGATCAAACCGGACAAGTGTTGGTACGTCGGATTGTTGTTAGCTATCAATATGACAGCGAAGACTCTGACGGGAGCATCTATGCTGGTCGTTTGCAATATAATCTTTCCCGCAAACTTAACTCCGAAAGTTGGATAGGAGCAACTTACGTTCAAGAAAATCATGGGGTACGCGACTTTCAACTTTACGGTGCAGATGCGCTGATTGCTTTGGGTGACAACGGTAAGTTAATCGCAGAATATGCCCATTCCACTAATGATTCTGATGTTGTGGGAAAAGTTAGAGGTGATGCCTACCGTTTAGAAGCTGAAGGAAAGATTGCTAATGGGATTCAAGGTCGTGCCTATTATCGATTTGCTGATACGGGTTTTGCCAATAATGCCACTATCAGCTTTGTCCCAGGACAAACCCGTTATGGAGCGCAGGTTACAGCTAAACTCACCTCAACTACCAACGTCAGAGCGCAATACGACCACGAAGACAATTTTGGGATTGCTCCCCAACCCCTAGACACTTTTGAAGAACTTTTTGCACCGCGTTATGAGGCGATACCTGGTAGCAAGGTTAATAATTCCCTGACGACGATTTCTGCTGGGATTCAACAACGTCTGGGTAGCGCCACTATCGATCTGGATTGGATTCATCGTCGTTTGGAAGACCGCATCCCCGACAGTAGCTTGAGTAGTAATTCCGATCAACTGCGATCGCGTTTTTCAGTTCCTCTAGCTAAAAACCTGACCTTCCAGGCGCAAAATGAACTCAGTTTATCTTCCCAAAAAGATACTGTTTATCCAGACCGTACCATTTTGGGGTTGAATTGGGCGGTAATTCCTGGTGTCAATGTTAGTTTAGCCCAACAGTATTACAGTAGCGGTCAATATTCGGGTAATTCCATCACCAGCTTGAGTGTCAACGGCGAACACAAACTCGGTTCGGATACTACCTTGACTGGTCGTTACTCAATTTTGGGTGGTGCTAACGAAATGACTACTCAAGGTGCAATTGGCATAAATAACCGCTGGACTATTGCTTCGGGATTACGGCTAAAGGTTGCTTACGAACACGTATTTGGCAACTTCTTTGGACGTACTTTGGCGGGTCAACAATATGCCCAACCATACGCCTTTGGTCAAGCAGCATCTGCGATCGGATTTGATGGTGGCGATAGCTACAGTGTAGGGCTGGAATACAGTGATAATCCGCAATTTCAAGCCAGCGTCCGTTATGAACATCGTTCCTCTTCTGGTGGTAACAATACAGTCATTACCGCAGGTGCTGCGGGTAAAATTTCTCCGGCTCTCACCGCTTTGGTACGTTATCAACAAGCCGGTTCTTCTAATCAAAAGCTTTCAGGATTGGGAGATACTGCTAACTTAAAACTGGGTTTAGCCTACCGCGATCCCAATAGCGATAAATTTAATGCTTTATTGCGTTATGAATATCGCCAAAATCCATCAACCATCCCTGACACCATCCTGTTAGGAAGTGGTACGGGTTCCCAAGACCATACCTTTGCTTTAGAAGCGATTTATGCTCCTAATTGGCAATGGGAATTCTACGGGAAGTATGCGTTGCGTAACAGTACCTCTTACATAGCTAACGATTTAGCCGGTACTAGCACAGTAAATCTGGCCCAAGTACGCGCTACCTATCGTTTGGGATATAGCTGGGATTTGGTGGGTGAGGCTCGTGTAATTAGTCAGTCTAGCTACAGTGAGACAGGCTTTGTTCTTGAAACAGGCTACTACCTCACGCCTAACCTGCGCGTCTCAGCTGGATACGTCTTTGGGAAAGTTGATGACCGAGATTTCTCAGGAACACGTTCTGCGGGAGGTGCGTATTTAGGCTTTACGGTTAAGCTCAACGAATTGTTTGACGGCTTTGGACAACAAAAACCTATAGCGCGCCAGCCACAGGAATCGGCGATGAAAACTTTGGTGGGTAAACTCAAGGCTGCAATGAGGGGGATGCAAAAGCGTGAAATATAAAAGGGTTATTTGATGTAGAGATGTTCATTGCAACCTCTATGTACGAATTTAACCTTTCTTCATGGGAATACTATTGTCGTAACGATTTTATTATTCGCTTTGAATCTAGTGCAAAAACGTTTCAATTTTCGTTCTGGTATTTGTATATTTATAAACTCAATATCATTACTCACATATTATGTATTTTTATTGAAATTAAATGATGAAATATTTATTTAAGAAATTAAAAGCGATCCCCACAGTAAATATTGATGAAAATGAGAAATTTTCTCTGACTGTAGATAACCCAGTAAAAAAAAATATGGAAAAGCCATTAACAAGTAGACGCCAAAAACTATGGCTCAGTAGCCTGGGCTTTTTTTTATATATTTTAGGTAATAGTATTCAACCTAGCTGGGCTGAAGGCAGCAAAGAGTTAGTTTCTGATGGTGGATACAGACCTTACCTGGAATGGTCAGATTTACTACTGGCAGGTATTGTTCGGAAAACCATACTCAAAGTTTATGTTCAACAAGGAGAAACAGTTAATCTTGGCTCTAGTGTGCCTACTAGTTTTTCAGACCCACAAGATATTGTTTACCGCAGTCCCTTTGGTACTCAAAATGGCTCTTGTAATGTTCTAACTTCTGGTTTTGGTTTGATTAATACTGTTGCCAAAGAAACAGCCGGCCCTTTACCTAATATCGGTGGCTATTCCCCTTGTAGTTTCCTTGCTACAGAAACAGGTATTTACGAAGTTGAATTTCATTCTCCGAATACATCTGGTGCAAGCAATCCGCCGCCAACAGCTGCAACGGCTGCATTTCCTACAGGTAATACTCAATTTTCAGGAGTAGCTGCTTGGGATATCACAGTTCGAGATAGTAACGGTGTTGCCAAAAAAGGGCGAGTATTTACTAACTATATTGCTATGAATATGGGGGCAAATGCCAGTGGTGGTACTCCCGTAGCACTAAATTCTAAGCTTTATATTCAAACCAAAGATGGGTATCGTTACGAAACTGACATGAATGGAGTCGATCCCTTTGGCTTCATCTTTTTTGCTAATAACCGGGGATATCTTGATAAAACAAATAACAGCACTGTCTACCATTCTGCTGGTGGGGCTACTAATAATAATTTGATCTTTAGCGGCAATGTGGGAGTCCAAGACCCAAGTGTTGCTGATACATTAACAGATATTACCCACTTAGTTTTCTTCAATCGACCCGACACCGCAACCCTCAATGCTTTGAGTATTCCTATTGCAGCGACGATTCCCACAGTACCAACTTCGTTCAAATTCACTGGGGGTAATGGAGGTAGTGGGAACCAAACGTCTGTGGGTGTGGGAGGCAATTTTAGCTTCAGCGCTATCTCAACTGGTAGCTATCAAATAATTATTGACACCAACAATGATGGCATTTTTGACCCTAGTAGCGATAGAGTACTACAAAATGTGCTGTCTGTCGGCTCAAATGTGGTGCTTTGGAATGGAAAGGATGCAAGTGGGGTAAATCTCCAACCTCTATCAGGAAATGCACCATACAATGCCATAATCACAACACGTTCGGGAGAATATCACTTTCCCATGTTGGATGCTGAAAATAATCCGCTGGGGTTTAAAATCACAATGGAAAATTCTCCTGCTGCTTTTCCTAATCTTGTAGATCAAAATGGACAGCAGATTGGATCGACTACCATTTATTACAACGACAACAATTATACTACTGCTAACGGCACGGCGATAAACTTAGATGGTACGGGAGCTACTAGCCCACGTAATGCTGCTAGAGGGATCAATAGTGCGTTAGGAGAGCATGAATTTAATAGTAATTATGGTGACTTTAAGGGAATAGATACTTGGACATATTTCCCAAGTCAAGCAATCACCACTCCCTTGGTAATTACTACTAACACTCAAGCAAATGTTATAGGAACTAAATCTGTTCGCTTCCTCGCAGACAATGATAGTAGTGGAACAGTGACTGTAGGCGATCGCATCGAATATACCATCACTTACTCTAACCTGAATCCAGGTAATAGCAATGCAATTAACTTTGCCATTAACGACTCATTACCCTCACAGTTAACCTTTGTGAGTGCAGCAATTACTGCTGCAACTTCAGGGAATAACATCACACTCAATCCCAGTTACAACGGCGCTGGTGTTGTTGCTGTGACAAATTCTGGAATTCTCCGTGTAGGTGATACGATTACCATTAAAATTACTGCCACGATTAATAATGCCAATGGCGGTAATTCAATTAGTAACCAAGCAAATGCTACTTTTAACACACCTGATAATCCTACAGGAACTGTTGGTACAGTGTTCACAGATGCAGACTCTGCTGGTGCTACTAATAATCCACCTACTCTCGGTAATTCATTCTTGCAAATTACTGATAATGGTGTAGATACTGGCAATAATCCTGCTAGTACAGCAGATGATGATCCTACTTTGTTTACAGTATTAAATGTTATTAATTCTAACCCTAAATTGCTGTTAATTAAACGCATTACCCGCCTCAATAACCAAGATTTAACTGATATTGTGGATGGTCGCAGTGACGTTGCTACTAATGCCATTAACTATGTACCAGAACCTTATGCTACTGATGATAGCGATCCTAAATGGCCTGTTGGCTACTTGCGAGGATTAATTAATGCTGGAACTGTCAAACCGGGAGATGAATTGGAATACACTATATATTTCCTTTCCAATGGTTTTGGTAATGCAACTAATGTGAAATTCTGTGACTTAGTTCCGACTAATGTTAGTTTGATTCCTACTGCTTTTAATGGTATGACTCCTAATGATGGTGGTTTACCAGGAGCAGATAAAGGAATTGCTCTAGCTATTGGTTCTACTACACCTACGCTTTATCTGACGAATGTTAGAGATAGCGATCGCGGGCATTTTTATACAGCTAATGACTCAGGCACACCATCATACTGCGGTAATAACACCAATGGAGCAGTAGTGGTCAATATTACAGTCCCCAGTTTTCCCAATCTACCTGCAGCCACTGGATCTGGCACACCAGCTAATTCTTATGGTTTTGTCCGCTTCCGCGCTAAGGTGAAATAGCTTTAACCACGGCTAACTAGTGGAATTAAGGCCATTAGGAGAGTTCCGGCTATTCGTTAACAAAGCGATCGCAGTTTTGTAAAAATATCTTTTGAATAATCCGAAAAGCAATAATTTCAGTTTGGAGATTCAGCATATACCTACAAATAAGTCATGGTAAATATGAATCTAAAACTGAGATTTAAACCAGTTTCTCACAGTTGGGTTGCTCTACATCCAAAGCCTAAAGGGGTAATTCAATTTATTGCCGGAGCTTTCTTTGGTACATTTGTCCCTATGCTTTTTTATCGTTATCTGCTTCAATCTCTATTTGAGCAGGGATATACAATTATTCTTTTGCCATTTAATTTTACTTTTAACCATTATGTAGAAGCTGGTTTTCTCATGAGAGAACAGTATGAAATTCTGCCAGAGCTTGTAAAAATGGCAAGTGTTGCAGGATATGATTATGAAGCCTATCTAGATGATAAAAACTTTTCTTGGATTGGACATAGCCTTGGCTGTAAATATATCTCGCTGTTAGAAGGATTTACTGCTCTACCTCCAGAGCGTCAAGATAGAGAGCAGTTTATTCGGAAGCTACTATCTAAAACTTCCGATGAGTCAGAGATAGAAAGTGTTATTGCAGACATTAACATTCTCTTTGATGAACTAACGCGAAAAACGTATGAAGTTAAAAAATTAATTTACACTTATGTGCATAAGAATATCAATATTAACAGTGTCTTCATTAAAGGACAGGTTTCTATCCTATTAGCACCTGCTATTGCTGACACAGGGAGCGCAATTCGTCCTAAATTTATAGCGGATATCATCGATAATCTTGGTTGGGGTGTGAAACCAACTGTTGAAGAAACTCAGTATTTAATTAAGGATAGTGGGCTATTTAATATCATGGGTTTAGTCTGTTTCAAATCAGACAATATTGCTAAATCAACCTGTGAATGGTTTACTAATATTCTGCAAAAGCCACCTCAAGATTTTCGGAAAACTGTAGCAGGTGGACATTTAAGACCTTTAGGTATTCAGCTAGCTAAATATGTTATTAATCTTTTTGATAAACCGTTAATTGAATCAGTTCAAGAGCGAAACAAAGCATTTGAGCATAATGTAATTCAATTGCTTGAGGAACTGAAAGAAAAATCAAGATAATGGGCATTGGGCATTGGGCATTGGGCACATGAGGCACAGAGGAAAAACTTACTGCAACTTCTCCTCTGCTCCTCTGCTCCTCTGCTCCTCTGCTCCCCTACTCCCCACTCCTCACCGCTTAACTCGCTTTCATAACAATCCCAACTCTTCTGGAAAACCGAGCATGATGTTTAGGTTTTGGACTGCGGCTCCTGATGCGCCTTTACCCAGATTGTCAAGACGAGCAACTAGCAACGCTTCTTTAGTGGTGTCATTGGCGAATACAAAAACCTGAACAATATTGGTATTATTCAGTGCGATTGCATCCAGAAATGTTCCGTCTCTAAGCAGTGTAGAATCTTGGAATGGAGCAACCTGCACAAACTTTTCACTTTGGTAGTAGTCAGCGATCGCTTCATAGATAACCTTACCTGATGGTGGATTATCTAAACTTCCCAGTGGCAAAGGTATCTGTACTAGCATCCCCTGCTCAAAATCTCCCACTGCGGGTACGAATAGCGGCGGTGATGCTAACCCTGAATAATGTTGCATTTCTTTGACGTGCTTATGCCCAAACTGCAAACCGTAGATGCCATAAGGGTAGAGTGATTCTGCTCCGGCTTGCTGTTCGTGGAAGCTATGATACTGTTTTATAAGATTCTTTCCGCCACCAGAGTAACCTGATACTGCATTAACGGTGATGGGAAAGTTACTGTTCAGGAGTCCTTTAGCAATCAACGGACGAATACAAGCTAAAAATCCTGTGGGATAACAGCCCGGATTGCTGACAAACTGGGCGCTGGCGATTTTCTCTCGTTGTCCTGGATTTAGTTCAGGGAAGCCATATACCCAGTCTTTAGAGGTGCGATGGGCAGTGCTAGCATCAAGGATTTTAACCCTAGTATTACTGACTAAGCTAACAGCTTCACGGGCTGCATCATCAGGTAGGCAGAGAATGATAACATCAACAGCATTGATTAGTTTAGTTCGCTCAGTTGCATCTTTACGTTTAGATGCTTCAATGCTAACTAACTCGATGTCATCACGCTGGTTCAGGCGTGAGTAAATTTGTAAGCCTGTGGTTCCCGATTCCCCATCAATGAAAATCTTCGGTTTAGTAGTCATGCGCTTTTTATTATATGAGAGTGATATTTTGACAAAGTAAGAGTTATTTTAACGATCGATTTTTGAATGAGATTAACCTGCTTTCACCATCCACACGAAAAAGCTCAGGATTGGTTCGATAGGAGGAAGAGAATAATCCATTAAATCAATTGTGACTGTTTGTCCCTCTAATTTCAGAAATTGCATCAGCTACTCCTCCCAAGCCAGAGTACGTTTCACTGCCTTTTGCCAAGTACCAAAGTTGGACAAGGGGAAATTGTTCCTTGGTTCAAACACACGCTCAATTTGCCGTTGTTCCACCAGTGCTTCATAGCTCTCCCAAAATCCTACAGCTAAACCTGCCGCAAATGCTGCACCCTGAACGGTGGTATCGCGCATTATCGGACGTTCAACTGGAATACCTAAGACATCAGCTTGAAACTGCATCAAAAAATTATTCTCGCAAGCACCACCATCTACGGTTAATCGCCCAACTGGAGTACCGCTAGATGCATTTATCGCCTGCACCACTTCCAGAACTTGATAAGCGATCGCTTCCAACACAGCGCGAACTAGATGCTCTGGTTGTACACTGGCGGTAATGCCGAAAAAGGCTCCCCTCGCGCTCATATCCCAGTAGGGTGCGCCCAGTCCACTAAATGCTGGCACAAAGTAGACTCCGCCGTTATCTTTTACCTGATTGGCCATCGCTTCAGTTTCAGCAGCAGTTTTAATCAGCTTCAGGCGATCGCGCAACCATTGAATACAAGTACCACTGGTAAACATACTGCCCTCTAAGGCATAGCCGACATCTAAAGTATCTTTTGAATTTGCTTGTGTCCATGCCACTGTCGAAATGAGTTGATGGTGCGATCGCACAATTTGATTACCTGTATGAGCAACTAAAAAGCTACCAGTACCGTAAGTGCATTTCATCAAACCGGGGCGATCGCAGCCATGACCAAATAAAGCCGCTTGCTGATCTCCCAAGATGGCAGTGATGGGAATTTCCGCACCCAATAAAGTCGCATCAGTAACTCCAAATACTCCTAAACTCGGCTGAATCTGGGGCAAAATATGAGCCGGGATTTGAAATAGTTTAAGTAAATTCTCATCCCATTCACAGGTTTTGAGATTCATTAGCATTGTCCGGCTGGCGTTACTGTGGTCAGTAGCATGAACTTTCCCACCAGTGAGATTCCACAGCACCCAGGTATCAATAGTGCCTGCTAAGACATTGTTCTGGTCAACATCTGGAAAATTATCTAATAGCCATCTAAGTTTGGTAGCAGAAAAATAGGCATCGATAATTAATCCGGTGCGATCGTAAATTTCATCAGCGTAACCTTGCTCTTGTAACTGGTGACAAAGGGGAGCAGTGCGGCGATCTTGCCAAACGATTGCTCTATGGAGTGGTTTACCAGTAGTTTTGTCCCAAATCAAGCAGGTTTCGCGCTGTACAGTTAGTCCCAAAGCTGCGATCGCTGATGGCGTAATCTGGGCATTTGCAATTGCGGTTTGCATCACCCAACAGGTATCCTGCCAGATTTGTTGAGGGTCATGTTCTAACCATCCTGGCTGAGGATAATACTGAGTTAATTCTTTATATGCTTGCCCAACAATCTTGCCGTCTGCGTTAAATACAAAGGCGCGGTTGCCTGTCGTACCTAAATCCAGTGCTAAAATGTAGCCCAATGATGGAATTTTTGTGCCAAATGTGTGCATAGCTGCTTTGAATGCTGCGTAGGCGTAGCCCAACCTAGTACCGCAAGGCGGAATTAAAAATTAAAAATGAAGACAGCGTAAGCGTTTCATAGATTTTAAATGGTGAGGCAGTCCGGTCTTCTCCCAAAGGGAGAGGCTAGCGCCAAGGGGGTTCCCCCCATGAGGAACTGCCGTTAGCGAGCCTGCGTTCGCATTTAACGTCTCGTAGCGTCACCCGAAGAGGTGGTTTACTTCCACCGTGCTGTACTAGACATCGCGATTTTAGCAATACGCCCTCAATCACATATACATTATTTTGGGTACATTTTGAATTACCTGTTTGCATAGCGTTACGTCTCTGTAAATTTAAAAACGCTACATTTTTACGCAAAGTTTTACTTAGCACAATGGGTATCGATCTTCGCCTCAAATCCCAGACCTTCACAACGTTGCAAGACACTGTGAATTTTAATTACGTGTAAGTATATCAGCACAGTAAATAATTATCAAAATGCTGCGATCACAGCGAATTAATTAATCAAAATCTCTCAAGATAATGTGTTTTTTTAAGTCGAAACTGATTATACCTTCTTCTTGTAATTTGCCCATCAATCTTGTAATTGTTACCCTAGTGGTGCAGCAGGCGCTAGCAAAATCTTCGTGAGTAAAGCGAACACTTAAACGAGTTCCCTCTGGTACAGTTTCACCCACTTCTCGTTTCAAAAGTTGTAATAGGTGGTGCAAGCGTTCTTGTACCCGCCGTCTTCCACAAATGACTAAAAAAGATTCTGTTTGCTGTAACCGCTGATTAATTTTTGGTAAAAGCGTATGGCTCAGTGTTGGAGAAGCTGCCATCTCTGCCGCGTAAATTGACACTAACTCAACATCAGCGAGAACTGTTGCTTGGTAAATGTTTAAAGATGTCAAACTAGAGCCAAAAACCATTCCTGCCGTTGCCAATCCTATCAGCACTTCTTCACCCGTTTCACAGTAGGTACTGAGTTTGACTAAACCCTGAGAAACATACAAAATTACTAATGGGTTGAGGGGAATAGTTTCTCCTTTAGAATATTTATCTACGGGACGATTATTGAAGAGGTCGCTGTCATTCTTGACTACTGCTGATTCTACTCGTTTACGTTCAGTGATATTACGTACTATCCAGCGTAGAGACGTTGCCTTTTCCTGCGGATTGCGGGTAACTGCCACTGTCAAAGCTGCATCAAAAAATTCACCATGACGTTGTTGCAAGCGTATCAATAGCTCTCTAGCTCTGTTTGATTGTGATAGCTGAATGATTTCGCTGCGAAGGTGCTGACGTTCTTCTAGAGGGACGAAGCTAATCATTGATTTGCCCACTAGAAATTGCTTTGAAACATTGAGTAACTTAGCTACGGTCAAGTTAGCTTCTTGAATGATTCCTTCTGTATTAGTCACTAAATAGCCGTCGGGCGCCAAGTCGAATAAATCTTGATAGTGTTTGCGTTCTGCTTCTAGCCAATTTCGTGTTTTTACTAGTTCCTCGTTTTGCTGATAAAGTTCCTCTGCCGCTAACTGTACTATTTTCGAGGTGTTATAAAGTTCCTTAAAAGCTTGCGGCAGCAAATCCGGGGAAATCCAAGGTAATACACTAGCAGTTTGGTATAAATCTGCTAAACGCTTGTGCAATACTTCTGCGCGTTGGATAAATTTTTCTATATTCACCTTAAATTCCCGCTACTTGCTTGCAGAGGTTGAGCAAAAAAATATACCAAGTAAATCCTTGAAAAAATTGCAGCACTTGTAATTTGGCTGAGTGATAAATTTAACTGGTTGTAAACTGCAATTTTTATTCAATTGAACTTGTCAAATTACATTTATTTTAGGTTTTCGACAATTTATATCCTACAGGCGTTATAAATAAACCAGTTTTGAAATGACACGTGTCGCATTCAACCTGGATACTCAAAAGTAAATTGAATTTAGCAAGTTACAAAGTGTCCATTAAGAACTTGCGCCACTCGGATGTTTTTTAACAAAAAATCAAAGAATAAATTTTACGGGGTTTTGCTAAGTATTACTTCTACCTTTGGTGGTAAAATTCGGTAAACTCGGCTAAAGACGAGTGCCAAATCTCCCAATCTAAGATTATGCTAATTTTTGACTAAACTGATAAACCAGTCAAAATGCTGACTAGCAAAGAAATTAGATAAGATAGCAGACTCGCAAAACCCGACATCTCAACCTTAATTTATGACTATTATTATTGAACCCGCTTTGTCATTCCCCCAATGAATGATTTAGTGCTAATGATAATTGTTTCCATTTTTATTAAGAATAACTGATAAGACTGTCGCCAACTTCCATCACAAGAATCAAGCAACTACTACTAAAGACATAGAATCTAAGTTAAGTTTGTTTGTGATTCTAAATACGTTGTCTATTAATAAAGTTCCCCACTTCTTTGAGAAGTTGGGAATCTAAGCCTTTCGATTTTCAAATTCATTATGGAAATATCTGGCACAGGTAACGAGTAAAACTAGTGAGAACAAGCAATAGTGGGACTAAATATATCTAAAATTGCAAAGATAGATATTAATAAGTTAAAAATATTTGTATAGAGAAGCACGTATTAACTTAATAATTATCCGCCTCTTTAGTTAGAGGATAAATGAAGTAGTAAGCTGGTGTAATTTAACAATGCGTAACAGCTAATCAACGCGCAAGTTATAAGGGGTGATGGGTAAGGTGTCAGTGCTATAAAATCTCATCACTCCTTTTTACTTACATCAGGTTATGAGTAGGGGCTTGCGCCCCTACAAATCTAGAAATAATTTGAGATAATTTATTTTTTGCAAGTCCCCTAACGAATGCCATCATTATCAATGGCGCTGTAGCTGTCGCTGGGGAAAAGCCCTAACCAAGGGTCAGAACTAGGAGTTAAAAATAGTTGTCCGTATACTTGTTCATTGAGCGCTTCCACGCTCCTGGTTTGCTTATCTTGCATAAACCATTGATGAATTTGGCTGTGCAGCATATATTCATTTCTGACTGTATCTAGAGCCATTGTGGCTTCAAAATTTTTCACTATTATCGGCAAATTATCTTCTTGAATGTTGACAGACTGAGACTTTTTAGCTCTGATTAGAGAAATACTGTTTCGATCTAGCTTGACATCGGCGGCATAGAGTTGAGCAATTTTGTCCCAAACTTTCTGGTCAGTAATTTCAGCTAAGGCGTTTTGATTGCGTTCAGCACTAGACTGGAGAGCAGTTAGCATTGGCGTTTCAACTCTCATTTTAGAAACTGCTAGAGAGCTTGCTATTTCTGCTGTCGGTAGTTGACTGCGATTGCTGGGAATTTCTACCAACTTAGGGGGAGACTGGATACCCAGGCGAGATAAATCTGCAACCCATTGGGCTTGGATAGAATTTAAGCGATCGCTGTGGTATTTTCTTAAATAAGACTCGCGATCGCTTGGTGTAAGTTTACTGTAATTTTTTACTGCTAATTCAGCCTGCTGTAGCTGTTGCAAAAATGCTTTGGGACTATATAACCCTGGAATAGCATCGATTGGCCGACCCGATGCATCCAATATATAATGAATGCTATTGCCTGTAATCGTTCGCTCCAACTTGCGTCCGTCGCCAAAATCAATAGTTACTTTGGGTACAGGGCGCACTGATTGCCAATGCAAAATAAAGCGGTCTTGAAGCAGCTTAGAAATTTCAACATTCGGATACAGCGCTACCCTGAAGAATCTACTATTAGCACAACTCAAATCTTGATCCAGCCTACCCAATAACCGCAGAGATAGAATGGGTTTACCACTGCTTCTAGCAGCAGCTTTGGCTTGTTCTATATCAGTGTACCAATACAAACGAGAGGCGTAACAGTCCCGTTGTTGACAAAGTTCGTCTAAAGCTACCCGAAGTGCAGGGGAAGGTAGAACTGCTCCTGAAGAAGCGGTATTTAACGTATTAGCATGGGATTTAAGAAATACTTGTAACCCTTTTGGGCCCTGTTTCCGAAGTACAGAAACTTCTTGAGATAGCTTGGAGATTTCCGCTACAGGAGTTTGAGCATCAGCTATCTGCAAAAAACCGAAGCTGACTAGGATGAGTGCGAAAGGATATTTGAAGGTTCTAAATTTCATATATCTTCAGATATTTTCAAGAAAAATAGGGGGTGTGAGTAGGGAGCATCCGGTTTTGGCAACAACGAATAGAAACAATTTGGTTGACACTCTTAACTTTCCACTGTAAGCCAGAAATTTTAATCCTAGCGTTTACAGCAGTTTTGATGTATTTGAACCACACCTGTCTTAGGGGTGCAAAATGGTATTTGCGGTTATTGGAGTATCGAAAATCGCCTCCATTGGATTAAAGACGTAGTTATGAAGGAGGATGACTCAACAATATGTATGGGTATCTCTCAATCCTGAGAGCGTAGGCGTAGCCCGCCGTACTGGAGTTTAGACTCAGCTCTGCTGAGTCTAAACTCCAGTAAAACAAGAGAGGTCAAATTCTATTGTATACAAACGAGCGATCGCAACAACCAAGCATCTGCCATACACTAAAATTCGTGAGAGAGTTGACCTGGGGAACATCCTAGAGTCAAGATAAAAGGGTTGGATATATTGTCAAAGTACTAAGCACATCCGATATCGCCTGATTTTCTTTCATTTCCCTGCTTTTGGGTTAAAGAGAAAGGCTATGGGCGATACTTATTAAGGTGGCAAAAAACTTAAAAAAGTACGCGCGGATTGCTAAGACGTGCCTGGACGCAGAGGGTTAAGCCGTTGCACCCCGATGAAGCGTCAAGAAATAGCTGATTAAATCAAATTCTAAGCGATTTAATCATATATTTTGTAGCAGATACTTGTGGAAAAGAAAATGCTAGGTGTAAATGTTGTTATGAAAGTTGGCGATCGCGTCCGCGTTAAAGATTCGGTAGTGGTGTATCATCATCCTGAACATCGGAATCAGCCTTTTGACATCAAAGGCACAGAAGGCGATGTAGTAGCTATTGCCACCCAATGGCGAGACAGACCAGTAAGCGCTAATCTGCCGATTGTAGTGCAGTTTAGTAAAAAGTTTAAAGCCCACTTGCGTGAAAATGAGTTAGAAATCATCTAAATCACTTATCGGCGGCGAAACCACTGAAAAATATTCAGTTCGCCGCGCATTCTTTTAAGCTCTTGGCGGTTTTGTTCTGCGGTTGTATAATACCAATCACAATAACGCTGAAACTCCGACCGTGACCGAACTTCGTGGTAAAACTGATGGGTTGTTTGGTAAGAGGCAAAAGCTTCCTCAACTTCAGGTTGAGCAACTGGAATAATATAAGGTAAATTTTTTGACATAAAATTTAAGAGTCGGGAGTCGGAAGTTTTGAATTCAGGTAATTACCGCACTTCCTTATTAATAACTCATAACTCATAACCTTAACTTTCTAACAACTCCTAACTTTAATTAAAGCCAACCACGTAAGCGATAAACTAAAGAACCAATATACTCTTTTAAAGCGATGGTAAATTGGTGTAAGTTGTCAGTATCAGGTAATAAATTTAGTATAGCGGCTTTGGGAGTACTACCGAGTTCTTGCAACTCACCCTCACTAACCAGAAAGTCAGTGGGTGCAGGAATAGCATTGATTCCTTGACGCTGGAAAATCTGAAGCGATCGCGGTATATGCATTGCCGAAGTTACTAATAATACCTGATTTATCCCACGAGATAACAAGATTTTGCGGACATTTACAGCATTTTGATAAGTATTGAGAGAGTCAGGTTCTTGGATAATCGCCTCAGATGGAATATCAATAGATGTGAGTATAGTTGCCATATCTGCCGATTCTGGAGAACCACTTCCACGCCAATCAATGCGTCCCCCGCTCAGAATGATTATAGGCGCTTTTTTCTGGCGATAGAGTTGGGCGGCATAGATAACGCGATCACCTGCTTCACTCAAATCGACGGTAGGTCTTGGGGGAAAAGCTGATTTGGTTGCGCCACCCAAAACCACAATCGCTTCTGCATTAGGTATTTGGGCGAGTGGAAGATTTTGCCATTCTAGCGATCGCACTAATGATTTAGCGATCCAAGCATTGCTACAAAATAGCAATAAAGTTAGGGAAAAAGCAATTGCGATCGCAGCAGTCCGGGGTCGTTTCCACAAAGTCACTAATGCTACTACCAAGCTTACACAGGCTAATCCTAGTGGATAAAAAAATAATGGCAGTAATTTGGATAGATATAAAAACATATTTATTAGGGCATGGAGAATAGCGCATGGGGCATGGGAAATAGGAGATGAGGGAGTGGGGAAGAATCATGGGAGCAGGGAGCAGAGGAGAAGTTGCAGTAAGTTTTTCCCCCCTGCCCCCCGCACCCCACCCCTCTGCCTCTTTTCAATGCCCAATGCCCAATGCGCTATTCCCAAATTACTACCTTTCCCAAAACTTGAAATTGAAACTACTTCCAGGAGCGCGACGGTAACGGCGACCGGCTTTTCTGATTTGCCGTTTGTTGATCCTTTCATTCGTTGGTTCAACTTCCGTCTCTTCTGATTCTTCAACTTGCAACTGAGTTCTAGTTTCTTCCTTACTTCCCCACCAAGCAGTAATCCAGCCTCCAGCTAAAGCCCCTAATCCACCTAGTAAGATACTCGTGGGTGCGGGATAGCCCAAATATACAAAGCCCAGCATGAAAAATAACCAGTATTTCAATCCTGTATCGACACCATCAGATGAGGCGACAGATGAAGCCTGGGGGCTATTATCAGTTACATTGGTGATCCAGCTTAAGATGAAACCGCCCATGATTCCTAAGAAGATACTCAGGGCTGGTGCGGAGCCAGTCATTATTAATATAAATGTTAAAAATGCCCCAAATAATAGTTGAGACAAGAAGCTGGGAGAAATACTGAAAAGGTCGTTCTTTTTGTCTGCCATAAAATAAAAAACTTATTTAACTAATTACTAATTACTAATTCGTAATTGTTAATTTTCAACTCAATTACGAATTACGAATTACGTTAGCGCAGCGGTAGCGAGTCCGCGTTCGCTTTTAGCGTCTCGTAGAGAGCGTCATTACGAATTATTTTAATTGTGCCTGTTGTGGCTGAGTTGTATCCCAAATCTTTACATAAGGTTGTTCCTCTTCAGTAAAAGGTTCAGCATGTTTGATTTGTGAGGCTAATAAATCGGCGGTGGCATCAGCAATATCACCAGTGCGATTGTTCAAACGCTCTTTTAGAACTTCCAACGGTGCTGTGCATTGGATAATCTGAAGGGGAAGTTGATGTTTTGTAGCTTGGGCGATCGCTTCTTCCCGTAACTGTTGTTTATCATACTTGGCATCCAAAATCACCGAAAAACCTTGTTTAGCCAGGATAATTCCCAATTCCAACAGCCGTGTGTAAGTTTTCTCGGTCATCTCAGGAGTATACAAATCATCGCCACCCCGTTCCCACAAAGGAATTCCCCCTAAATGCTTCCGCACTGCATCTGAACGCAGGTGAATCGCTCCGTGTTGACGGGCTAAAGACCTGGCTGTGGTACTTTTACCAGAACCCGACAACCCCGACATCAAAATTAGTTGTCCCAAGTTTGGTTTAGTGTATTCCCAAGCCTGTTTGTAATAATCAGCGGCGGTTTTTGTCGCTTCTTCCTTTACCGTCGCAGGTACACTCGGATCGTCTAGCAAAAATGATGTCACCTTCGCCCGAACATAAGCCTGACGACTTAAATACAAGGGCAACACCTGTAAGCCTTCCCAGTCTCCAGTTTGCTCTATATAGGCATTCAAAAATGCATTACCTAAGTCTTTACGCTGACGAGCTTCCAAATCCATCACCGTAAACGCCACATCGTACATCACATCGACAAAGCGAAACGGCTCATTAAATTCAATGCAATCGAACAATAAGATTTTATCGTGCCACAGGGCAATATTTCTTAGGTGTAAATCCCCGTGACATTCACGAATATAGTCGTTGTGAATTCTGCTAGCAAATAATTCTGGACGTTCAGCAAAAAAGTTATCTGTATATTGCTTGGTTTCTGTAAATTGCGCCTGAGTCTGAGGGCCACCAATATACTTCTCAGTTTGCTGATAATTCTCATCAAAAGCAGCCCGAACATTTGGCACTTCGCCAAAAGTGCGAATGTAATCATTCGTCTGTGCTTTGGCATGGTATTGAGCCACAACCCGTCCTAACTCATCTAGACGCGTCTCATTTAACTTACCTGCTTCAAAAAGTGTGCTTAATAGCGACTCTTGAGGAAATTGACGCATCTTCAGCACATATTCTACAGCCTCGGCCGTTTCCCCTAACTGGTATTGCTCTCCCACCAGAGTTATGGGCAAAACTTCTAAATACAATTCACCAGCACCCCGCTGATTTAACCGTAACTCTTCCTGACAAAAATGCTGCCGCTTATCTAAGGTAGAAAAGTCCAAAAAGCCAAAATTCACAGGTTTTTTCAGCTTATAAGCGTAATCCCCAGTTAACAGCACATAAGAAACGTGAGTTTGAATTAGTTGAATAGGTTCTGTTACCGGATGGGGATAAAATCCCGGCTGCAACATTTGCTGAATTAAAGCTGGAAGAGTCGCTTCTGTCATCTCTGTCCTCTGCGCTCTCTGCGCCTCTGCGGTTCAAATACAAAAAAACCAGGAGTTCCCCCCTGGATATCATCAAAAATTATTACACAGTTTACCTAGCCTAAGGAGCTGCTTCAGTTTCAGTTTCTATCCCAGCATCTTCAGCGCTAATTTGTGGTGGCAAAACGCTCACAACAAGTCGTTCTGATTCAGCTAGAGGTGTTACACCTTCAGGAAAGGCTATATCACTAATACTCAAGCTGTCTCCAATTTGCAGATTAGAAACATCGATTTCGATCACATCTGGGATGTTTTCTGGCGCACAACTCACTTGTAATTCCGAGATTACGGTGTCTAACACGCCACCCTCTTGTTTAACACCAACAGCAGTTCCGACAAAACGCAGCCGTACTTCTACAGTGGTGTCACCGTGGCCAGCAACCGCGAAAAAGCTGAGGTGATAAGGCGTACCTTTGGCTGGATGGATCTGAAGTTCCCGCAGCAAGGTTTTACCGCGCCAAGGTGCATCAGCAATATTCAACTCAATCAAGGTGTTGTTGACGGAAGCTCTTTTGAGCAAACGCTCAACAGTTTTGGCTTCAATGGTCAAAGAAATGGATTCTGTACCCTTATGACCATACAAATTGGCAGGTATCAATCCAGCGCGGCGCAAAGCTCTTGGCTTGCTGCCTTCTGGACGTTTTTGAGATTCGACTGTAATAGCCATAAAAGTTGTCCTTTGTCAGTTGTCAGTTGTCCTTTGTCCTTTGTCATTAATCATTTGCTAATGACTAATGACAAATGACAAATGACTAAATTTACGCACTAAGTAGGGTAGCAGGTGTCCCGTCAGGGTGCAATAAAGCGCGTTTGGGCCCGTGAATTGGGTCTTCTACGATTATGGTTTGATCGCGGCTGGCTCCTAGTGAGACGATCGCGATCGGGACTTCCATCAATTCGGCTAAGAATTTGAGATAATCCAATGCTCGTTGTGGCAAGTCTTCTAGGGTGCGGCAGTSRGTTGTTGACACTTKCCACCCTGGCAAGGTTTTGTAGATGGGGCGACATCTAGCAAATWGACGAGAACTTGTGGGGAAGTGTTCGCTACGTTGACCATCTATGTCATAAGCAACACAAACTTGGATTGACTCTAATTCATCAAGAACATCCAGTTTGGTGAGCGCCATACAATCCATACCGTTAATCCGCACGGCATAGCGACCGATGACGGCATCAAACCAGCCACACCGCCGTTTGCGTCCGGTGGTTGTGCCAAATTCGGCACCGCGATCGCACAGCAATTCTCCCAACTCGCCATCTAATTCAGTCGGAAATGGCCCTTCTCCGACACGGGTTGTATAGGCTTTTGACACTCCAATTACCCGGTCAATCATTGTCGGCCCTACCCCAGTACCAACACAAGCTCCACCCGCGACAGGGTTAGAGGAGGTAACATAAGGATAAGTTCCGTGATCTAAGTCTAGGAGCGTACCTTGTGCGCCTTCAAACAAAATATTACGCCGTCGTTGAATCGCATCGGATATTTTCAACGATGTATCAACAACGTGAGGCCGCAAGCGTTCTGCATACCCCAAATACTGCTCAATCACCTCTTGTGGATCTAGAGGCGGCAAGTTGTAAAGCTTTTCTAAAATGACGTTTTTATAATTAATCGTCCACTCCAGCTGCTCGCGCAGCCCATCCGGGTCCATCAAGTCTAAAACCCGAATACCTGTACGTTCAGATTTGTCAGCATAAGTCGGCCCAATGCCCCGACCTGTTGTGCCGATCTTATGGCTTCCCCGTCGTTCTTCAGATGCCTGGTCAATCAATCGATGATAAGGCATTGTTACGTGGGCTGTCTCAGATATCAGCAGGTGGTCAGTGGAAATATTTAACTCTTTTAGTTGGTCGAGTTCTGCGATCAAAATCTGTGGATCGATGACTGTTCCACAGCCGATAATGCAATCGGTATTTGGATACAAAATCCCAGAGGGAATCAAGTGCAGTTTAAAGGTCTGACCTTTAACTACAATCGTGTGTCCAGCATTGACACCCCCTTGGTAACGCACCACAACATCTGCGGAACGGCTGAGTAAGTCAGTTATTTTACCTTTTCCTTCATCGCCCCATTGGGCACCTATGACAATGACGTTAGCCAAGAGCTTATATTAAGAAGTAAAGTTTCCACAAACTATTATTATTAACATATAGCTTGAATCATGTCAAGATAATTGTAGTAAGAGCGTACAGACGTGCGCCTCAACAGCAAATTCCATTGTGGATCTATGATGTCACCCTGTTATGACAGCGATTACCATCAACTTTAATAACGTTATCAAACTTACCAGTGACCAATTTTACCAATTGTGTCGGGATAATCCTGATGTCAAATTTGAGCGCAACGCCAAGGGAGAATTAATTGTAATGCCACCAACAGGGGGAGAAACTGGAAAATGCAATGCCAAACTTACTACTCGATTTGTCTTGTGGAACGAACAAACCCAACTTGGAGAAGTATTCGACTCTTCCACTTGCTTTAAACTTCCCAACGGCCCAGACCGTTCCCCCGATGTATCCTGGATACAGTTAGAAAGATGGAATGCACTCAGCAGCGAACAGCGCGAGAAATTTCCTCCCATAGCTCCTGATTTTGTTTTAGAGCTAATGTCTCCATCTGATAGCTTGAGCGAGACGCAAGCCAAGATGGACGAATATATGGATGCAAAAGTGCGACTTGGTTGGCTAATCGATCGAAAAACACGTCGCGTCGAAATTTATAGACAAGGACAACCAAAAGAAGTATTAGAGTCTCCCACTAGCTTGTCTGGAGAAGATATATTACCTGGTTTTGTTTTGAATTTACGGATAGTGTGGGGTTAATTAAAATTCCTAATCAGAGACGTTGCATTGCAACTTCTCTGCAAATATTATGGATAGGCAAATTACCCGATCCGAATTGTATAGGCAATACTACGGCTCAAAATGAATTTATATTAAAATTTAGCGGATTTCTTTGTGAGTATTATGTATAAATCATCATCCTTAAAAATCCAGATACTTACAACTATAACAGATTGTATTTTGCTACCCGTGTTATCATCAAAATCCTTAAAATATTCTCAGTATTTGTTTTTAATCCTTAATCTTAACTGATGGAGGGTATCTGCGGCAGAAGGGGCGATCGCATGAGCAAAAAATGGTATCGAGTCCAAAAGCTGAAAGCAATATTCGTCCTAGCATTAGCAGTTGTATTTACTAATGCTGTAGTTTCGTATAGCAACACTGTGAAGCTGATTCACAACCAGCAATGGCTAACATACTCCTATAAAGTTATTACCCAAATTGAAAATATCCAATCTAGACTCAAAGATACTGAAACTGCACAACGTAGTTATTTAATTACAGCAGATGCAGATGATTTACAAACTTATCTTGCAGCTTATCAACAAACAAATAGCAATATTCAGATTTTCAAGAATTTAACTGTTAATAACCGTCAAAAGCAGCAGTGGATTACTTTACTAGAGCCGAAAATTACCAAGAGACTCAATATTCTCCAACAAGAAATTTACCTCAGAAGAAACCAGGGATTAGAAGTAGTTCGGCAGCAAATCTTATCTGATAATGACAAGCAAGTTGGCAAAGAGATTCAACAACTGATTAACGACTCTTTGAAAGCGGAGAAAAATTTATTACAGCAGGAAATGCAGCAGTCACAAGCAAATTCCCAAAAGGCAATGGTGACATTTTTTATCGCTGCGATTGTGGATTTGGTGCTGGTGGCACTGCTGTATGATTTGTTGTGGCGTTATATCAGGCAACTTCAGCAGACAGAATTGGCCCTACGCCAAAGCGAAAATCGTTTACGAGCCATGATAGATGCAGAACCAGAATGCATCCAGTTAATTACCAGGGATGGCACCCTTTTAGAAATTAATGCAGAAGGGGTGGCAATGATGGAAGTGGAAAGTGCTGATATCTTGATTGGTAAACCAGTTGATACTGTGGTTGCGCCAGAGTACAAAGCAGCCTTTGCCGACTTGCATGAAAGTGTCTGCCAAGGTAACAAGGGTACTTTGGAGTTTGAAATCGTGGGATTTAAAGGCACTCGACGCTACATAGAAACTCATGCCGTACCACTACGTAACGAATCTGATGGCACGTTCATCCATTTAGCAGTGACGCGAGATATAACCCAGCAAAAACAGGCAGAACAGAAAATTCGTGAACAAGCGGCGCTATTGGATGTGTCAACTGATGCAATTCTGGTGCGAAATATCCACAACCAAATCCTATTTTGGAATAAAGGTGCCCAGAGTTTATACGGCTGGAAGGCTGAGGAAGTTGTGGGTAAGAATGTTTTACAACTTTTATATAAAGAGATTTCACCACAGCTAGAAGATGCTTGCTTAAGGGTGATGAATACAGGTGAGTGGCAGGGTGAGTTGCATCAACTGACAAGGGAAGGCAAAGTAATTATTGTTGAAAGTCGATGGACACTGATCCGAGATGATAATGAACAACCCAAATCCATTTTGAGTGTGAACACTGAGATTACCCAGCAGAAACAACTAGAAGCTCAACTTCTGCGATCGCAACGTTTGGAGAGTATCGGCACTCTAGCTGGTGGTATTGCTCACGACCTCAACAACATACTATCGCCAATTTTAATGTCAGTTCAACTGTTGCAGAAGAAATTGCCCGATTCCCAGAGTCAGCAAATACTGCAAACTTTAGAAAATAATGTCAAACGCGGCGCTAATTTACTTAAACAAGTATTATCTTTTGCACGGGGTATTGAAAGCAAACGGACAATTGTACAAATTCAGCCTTTGATGGCAGAAATTGAGCAAATTCTCGCTCAAACATTCCCCAAATCCATTAGTTGCCAGATAGATATCCCTAAAAATCTCTGGTACGTTCGTGGAGACATAACTCAACTACATCAGGTATTGATAAACTTGGTAATCAACGCCCGCGACGCTATGCCCAATGGCGGTATTCTTCGGATTGCGGCGGAAAATCTAATGATTGGCGAACATTCTGCCCAGATAAATATTGATGCGAAAGTTGGTTCTTATATTGCGATCGTGGTGACGGATACTGGTATGGGGATGTCGTCAGAAGTCCAGCAACGGATTTTTGAACCATTTTTCACCACCAAAGAGGTAGGCAAAGGTACAGGTTTAGGACTTTCTACGGCGTTGGGTATCATTAAAAATCACGGTGGTTTTGCCAATGTTTACAGTCAAATAGGCAGAGGTACTCAATTTACAGTCTACTTGCCTGCCTCAACATCTAGAGACACACATTCGCTGTCTCAACAATTGGAATCAGTTATAAAAGATAGCTAAATATATCTACAACCTTTATGATGACGATAGCAACAAACAAAAATCGTACCTGTTAAGTCAATGAAATGGATCTTAACAACTGCTCTGATTTTGAGCAGCACTACCCAATATTCAGCACAAGTAATAGATCAAACTAAACAACCAGTTACTAATAAACAGCCTGCACAACCAGTTAAAACACCTGCTTCACCTCAACAACCTACTTCTCGACCAGTTTTTATTTTGCCAAAAGCACCTGCTCCATTAAGTCCTGTATCTGGGCGTAGAGCAGGAATGGGTAGTCGAGATAATTGCCCTGCGGTTTCAACCCCGCTCACTGCTTTAGTACCATTTCAAGAGGAACAAAAGGTTGGCAAACAGATAAACAAGTCAATCGTCGGGACTGTAGAGGGACTAACCACTTTAGCACGGCCTACGTTTTGGTTTTACATCCCCTACACTAAGGATTTGTCTAACTCAAGCGCTGAATTTAGCTTACAGGATAGCGCCGAAAATGATGTTTATAGAAATGCGATCGCCCTACCTTCAAAGCCAAGTATCATTGGTATTTCTCTCCCTAGTACTGCTTCATTAAAAGTAGATAAGACATATCGCTGGTATTTCAAAGTACGTTGTAACCAAGAGACAGCAAGCATTCCTGTATATGTAGAAGGAGACATTAAAAGAATCAATTTAGATGAGCGTGTTATGCAACAATTAGAAGCCGCAAATGAGCCTCGACAAAAAATTATAATCTATGCTGAAAAAGGAATTTGGTTTGACGCTTTAAATCTGCTAGCACAAATACGCATTTCTAATTCTAATGATGCATACCTTGAAAAAGATTGGCAAAGCTTATTGCAATCAATCAATTTAGATAATATTGCTACGATGCCCTTAAGAAAATTACCAACCCGCTAATAATTTCATATCCAGGAAAGTATCTATAAACCTAGATTTTTACAACCAATTACCAACTAGAACGTAGGGGGCCCAGTACATCGGACGGTTATATTCAGGAGCTTCAAGTAATTTTAATTGAGCAAAGCGTAAAGCTTCTGCCGTAGTTTTACCAGTCACTAACTGGTGATAAAATTCCTTAATAAATACAGCTGTTGAGTTATCGCCAATTTGCCATAGGGAGGCTAAAGTACTCCGCGCACCAGCACGCAAAGCAACTCCTGCTAATCCCAAGGCAGCTCGGTTATCTCCTGCTGCTGTTTCGCAAGCACTCAAAACCAGTAATTCAACTGGTTCTGTTAGTTTTTGCTCTCTACTTTTGAGCAAACTATCTAATTCGCTCACATTG
This sequence comes from Nostoc punctiforme NIES-2108, assembly GCA_003326195.1. Taxonomy (GTDB): domain Bacteria; phylum Cyanobacteriota; class Cyanobacteriia; order Cyanobacteriales; family Nostocaceae; genus Nostoc; species Nostoc punctiforme_A. Next base: position 78,403 of record LXQE01000107.1, on the reverse strand, counting down.
ATACGTCCATCAGCTGCTAAGATAAAAGTGTCTTTTGCTTTAGAGCTAAATTGCCCGTGAGTTGCCAAGTGAACAACTTTAAAAGGTTGAGCGTTGATGGTTTTTCCTAAAGTCGTACTGGTAAAATTTTTATCCAACAATGTAGTTGTCGATACGCCTGATTCTTGAATTAATTTCAGTTCAACCTTAACGTTGGGAAGTGGTGCAAACTTTTCATTTTTGGGTGGTTGCGATAGTCCTCCAGCAAGGGCATTTAATTTTTTCTGTCCTAGAGGTTTGGGAGTAAATAGTTGCAGTCCGGGGCTAATAACTACAGAGTATTTTTGGACTAAATACTCTCTACCATCATATAATGCAGACATCGGTATATTTCGCAGCAACCCATCTGGAATAAAGACTAGAGTATTAACTTTACTATTTTTAAGGTCTGTTTCAACTGGTTTAATTAACCAGTTATAAAGTTGTTGAGAAGCTGCTTTAAATTTCTGATTAGCATCGGGTTCGACTATTGTCTCTCGTATTTTTGTAATAACTTGCTCTACCTGCTGACGATTGACTCTAGAAGTCTTATGCATCAATGGTTTATTGGGAAGTTTGATAATAATTTCTAAATGGTTATCTAGAATAATCGGGTAGAAAATAGCAGTATTCGGGTTGTCGCGATCTACTACTTTGTCTAACACCACAAATTGGTTGCTCAAGCAAGCTTCTCGAAAAAAATTGTCGAGTTCTGCAAGTTGCAAGGCTTCCATTCGCTGTCGTGCCTTATCTAAATCTGGTTTTCGTTGTCCTTTCTCTTGTAAAATCAACTCTACAGACTGCCGATAAAGAGGTTCTATGCGATCGCGAAAATTGAACTGTACCTCTCGATTAACTCCAACTAAATCGCTGCGAAGAGACTGAAGAGTTGTTACAGCAGCATCATAAGCAGATATGGCGGCTGGGATATTTTCCTGTGCTTTGAGTAAGCGTCCTAACTGCCACTCAAGGCGATAAGCTATATCTGAGGCATCAATTTTCTGAGCCATAAACAACGCTTGCTGCGTCAAATCCTTTGCTTCGTGCAATTGTTGGTTCTGCTCGTAAACTTCTCCCAAGCTGCCCAGTGCATAAGATTGGGCACGTTCATCGCCGATAATTTTGGCTTGGTTAACGCTAGTTGCTAGAATCTCTGCAATATCTTTTTTGTTACCAATTGTGACCAAAGTCTGAGCAAAATTGATCCGTGCATAAATACCAGCTTGATTGGTAGGCAGATTGGAGACTTGAGATTGGATTGTGGGTATTAATGATTTTGCTTCAGTGATGCGTTCCTTTTCGACCAGCAAACTCAGCTGATTAACCAAGGATTGAACTTTGGTGAGAGGGTTTGGTGCAATTTTGGCAGCATTTTCATAATGAGCGATCGCACCTTTAATATTACTTAACGACCTAGCAGTATTACCGAGGCTAAATTCTGTCAAACTAATTTCTAGAGGCAGTTGCAGACGTTGAGCGATTTCTAAGCTTTGTTGTAAGTTTTTCTGGGATAACTCTAGTTCGCCTAATTGTTGTAAGACATTGCCAAGCGATCGCAAAGCTGTTACTTTTACAAGTGAGTCAGGTTGGGAAATTAATTGTTGGGATACTTCATTCAATATATCTAAGCTACGGCGGTAAAAACCAGCAACTCGCAGAGCTTGTGCTTGGTTAATACGGCTGCGCGTTACTCCAGCATTATCATTTAATTTCTTCCAGATTTGCTCTGCTTGTTGTGATGTTTTCACAGATGCATCAGTTTGTCCCTGTGATAGTTGCAACTCGCCCTGAATATTTAGAGTTGGTGCGAGAATTTCTAACAATTCAGATTTTGGATTGTTGACATTTAACTTTTGATTTATCTCATCCCAGCCAAGTAAATTTAAGCTCCTGTCAATAGTTGCATAAGCTTCTTTCCATGAGCCGATTTGCTGGTATACAAGACAGAGGTTAGTCAGCGCTGCGGCTTGTGCGAGGTTATTGCTTTCTCGTTGATAGGTACGGACAGCTTGTTGTAGAACATTTACCGCTTCGGTAAAGCGTCCAGCTTGGTAAAGTGTTTCTCCTTGCTCAAGAAGTGGCTGTGGTGTTGTGGCTGGGGTTTTATTGGTTTGGATGTGAAACCCGTTTGGTGAATTTGTCTGGATTTGTTTAGCAAATGTACTAGGAATAATAGTCAGGAAAACAGCAAGGGTAAATAGGAGTCCGGGAGTTACCGCAAATCTAATTACTCGCTTTGGCAGCTGAAATTTTGCCATATTTCACACCTCCCTGAGATACAGGACAGGAAGCAGGTGTTTGCCAAGGGCTGTGGGGGTTGAGTTGAGGAACTTGTGCTACTAATTTTATGTTTCCCTTGCGATCGATTACCCAGCCAGAAGCTTCCACAATTGGAATTGTAGCAGCAATGGGAGTAGTTGAAACTGCTGTTGGTTGTGGTACAGGCATTGTGTTTGCCAAGTTTTCTGATTTTGGTTTTAATTTTACCCACGCAGACACAGTACTTGAATCTTGTAATGGTTCAGTGGGACTCATGGGTAGCCCGCCGCGTCCTGTTGCGACAAATGTGTTTTGGAATTGCCGAGTTCCAGGTGTGCAAGCGGTGGAAATTTGCCTAGAAGCATCAACTAGATTAATTGGGAGTTCGACTAAGCCGCGAGTGGGGTCAATATCAGGTGTAGTGATTTCTATATTGCCATTTATTCCCAATTCAGAACTTGCAGTGATGTCACTTTGCGGGGTTTGTTGTTCTTGGCGCCGTATGCCAAGGACGTTTCGCGCTTTAATGTTGATATTACCCCCTCGGCCCTCGAAGGCATTGGCTGTGATGTCGCTGTTTTCTCTGGGGACAGCGATTAGGAAACCATTAGGGGCGTTGATAGTAATGTTACCGCCATCGCCACTAGCACTTGCAGTGCCGACAGTAGTGGAGATTTGACTACTATTGCCACGCCGCAGCAGCAGTAATTTCCCAACATTCAGTGTAATATTGCCACCATTACCTGCTGATGCAGATTCAGCCGTAATTCTTCCTTGGTTGTCCAAAATGATAAAGCCTGCTGTGGCTTGAATGTTGCCTGCATTTGCTAACCCAGTACTATTAACAATTAGACCACTGGCAGCGCCTTCTTTGATGTCGTTAGCAACAAGTTGATTGTTGTTGGGAAATTTAGCAATGCGATCGCTATAATTTATATCTGTCCCAGAGATCGTCAACCGATCTGTGGCATTGACAAAGATATTCCCTGCTTGTCCCTTACCAGATGTTGTGGACACCAATTGTCCACCATTGATTGCTTCAAAAGTTTTAGTGGCATTCACCGTGATACTGCCACCTTGTCCATCCCCTTTGGTGCGGGCGCTTAAAGCCGCTCCATCTGCAATTCGGAATGTCTGAGTATCAATAATAATGTCGCCTGCCTTGCCAGCTGTGTTGGTACTAGTAAGTAACCCACTGGGTAAGCCACTGGTGGGAACGCTGCCTGAGATATCAACAACGTCAGCATTAACCTCAATATTTCCAGCGTTTCCCTGTCCTTGAGTACTGGCTTTAATTATACCGCTGTTTCTTAGCACTAAAGAATCTGCCTTGATTATAAGGGTTCCACCTGAACCTATGCCCTCTGGTTGCACACCTAAAGTAATTCGGGCTAATTCCCCTTTTTTCATGTAAGTCTCGTCTGTAGTAAATAAGATGGTATCTTTGATATCTAAATTGATATTTCCCCCATTTCCTCGTGCGGTTGGTTCTACATCTGCATTGATTGCCGCATTATTCTTTATGGAGAGATGTTCAGCTTGAATGTAAATGTTACCACCTTTGCCTACAGATCCATTTCCCGCAACGCTACTTAATCCAGTGAAGTATTGATCTACGTCCCGATCCTCCAAGGAAACTGTATTGCGGGCAATAATGTTAATACTACCTGCATCTCCTGTTCCATTTGTACTGGAAGTCACTAGACTGTTTCCTTGGATAGAAAGCGATCCAGTGGTAATGTTGATGTCACCACCCTTACCTCTGGCTGTGCTTCCTACGTCATTCACAACAAAAGCTTCATTCTTCAAGGAAACTGTATTGCGGGCAATAATGTTAATACTACCTGCATCTCCTTTTCCATTTGTACTGGAAGTCAGCCGACTGTTTCCTTGGATAGAAAGCGATCCAGTGGTAATGTTGATGTCACCACCCTTACCTATGGCTGTGCTTCCTACGTTACTCATAACCGAAGTTGTATTCTTCAAGGAAACTGTATCGCTGGCAGTAATATTGACTGTACCCCCATTCCCTTGTCCAAAGGTGCTGGTTGATAGTCTAGCATCAGTTAAAAAGAGTGAGTCAGCAGTTATATTTATGTCTCCGCTATTGCCAGTACCCCTAACTTCTGAGTTCATACTGCCCGTGGTAATGTTGCCATTAGTAGTGAATGCGATCGCACCTCCATTTCCCCTACTGCCAGAATTGGTAGAGTAAGACTCAGATACTAAATCACGGGTATGGATGCTACCATTGGTTGTTTTAAGGCTAATTTTCCCTCCATTTCCCGCACTACCAGAAGAATTGGAACGGGAACCAGAAAAAAAATTCCTAGTGATAATGTCATTGGCAGCCAAGAGGGCGATTTCACCTCCATTTCTTGTACTGCCAGATTCAGAGTATGAGTAAGASAATAAACCACCAGTGGTAATGCTGCCATTAGTAGCTTCAAGGCTGATGTTGCCTCCATTCGCCGTATTGCCAGAATCAGAACGCGAGTAAGAGAACAATATATTAGTAGTAATGTTGCCGTTGGTAGCTTTTAAGCTAATGTCACCTCCATTATTCGCGCCATTAAGTGTAACCAAGTTTTGGCCATTGGTTTTTATTGCCTCAGCACTATTAATTGCGATCGCGCCCCCATTAGTTGTAATTTCTTTAGTACTCACATCCCCGGATGCTGTCGTTAAGCTAACTAACCCACCAGCCCCATTAAATGGCTGTAAGCGCACATTTCCATCTATCGTGATTCCCTCTGGCACAGTTCCACTACTAAACGCAGGTACTGAACCAGAATTGATACTCCCATAAGCTAGAGTATTCTGCCCAGAACGCATAATTAACGCCGAACTCTCGCTTAAAGTTGCAGTATCTTGTCCAACAGGTAAGATACTAGTATCCGGTCTAGTAATATCTATATCACCCTGAAAGCGAATATTACCCTTGCTTTCAACTAACAACGATGCCCCTGTATAGTTAGCTGCAACATCCACGTCGCCATTGCTACTAATAATCGGGTCATAAAGGCTCACAAAGTTTGCCAGTCCCCCCGATACACTCTTGAGCAAAAAATTCCCACCACTGGCAAAACGAGCATCGCCAGAAATAATTCCATCACTGATTAAGCTGAAATCGCCTCCACTTACAAAGGATGTCCGCGTTGGATGATTAAGGGCTAAAATGTCAATTCCTTGATTTCCCCCAATTGTGAGATTACCACCTGCTTGAGCTAAAAACGGAGTCTTCACACTGTCTCGCACTTTCACAGTATCTTGTGCTTGCAGTGTTAAATTTCTGCCTGCTTTTAGCTGTCCCTGCAAATCAAGTTTGTCAGCTACTAATGTTAAGTCTTGCAGAGGTGCTAAATTTCCGGTGTTGGTAACAGTCGCCCCTGACTGACTTGCTCCATATTGCAATCCAGGTGTAATATTTACCGTCAGTAACGGCGGTGCTTGGGGATTAGTAGCACTGAAGGTACTGCCATTAGTAAACTTGAGACTGCTTGCTGTAGTTGCGGAAAATGAGCCACCAATATCTAATCGGGCATTTTGTCCAAAAATAATCCCATTGGGATTGAGCAGGAATAAGTTTGCTTTACCGTTAGCACGAATTAAGCCATCTATATTAGAAATTGACTTACCTGTTACTCGTGTCAGGATGTTCTGAATATCCAGTGAATTATTGAACAAAGCAGTACTGCCATTGAGAACAGAGAACTCCCCAAAGCTGTGGAACAGATTACCCCCTCTTATGGTTCCACCCTCAATAATGCTGGTATTACCTTCTAATTTCACATTGGAATTATTTGGTAGAGTGCCGTCTGGGGTGATTTGGGCAACTGAGATATTTCCATATAAGGTAACTGCACTGACAATGGCAACTCCTAGTAGACCTTGTAACCAGTTTGGCGCAGTTTTAAAAGACATTGCACTCTCTTATAGAAAAGGAAATTTAGGTTGTCAGCCTCAATCTTGAGTAGAAAGTGTTAGGACTAGCTCTTTCAAGGTAGCTAAAAACTTTAGTCAAGAAATTACTTTTTAAGCTCTTTACGCGGTGTTTTCTGTGCCTATGTAGTTAAATAAAATACTTATAAAGTACAGAGGCATAGAGAGCGCTAAAGAAAAACAAGATATTTAACGAGTCACCTTGAAAGGGCTAGTCCTGTAAGTGTCAGGACAATGAACTTATGCATAACAGAGGATATTAGCAAATTGACACTGCTGAATCAAGTGAATAAACCAGAGCAGGGGTTTGAGCATTTGATAATTGAAGCGATTTTTTCATCAATATCCTTATGCAACAAGGGTTTCACAAATTACGTGCGTTTGCCCTAGTGAATAAACTTATCTCACTGCTACCAATTAACAATCAGAAGGTAAAGCTAAAAAACTTCTGATTCCCAGCTGTGAATAAACCAATCTCACTGCTACCAATTAACAATCAGAAGGTAAAAACAAGCTTACCTTCAGTTCAAACCCCAATTTAAAACTCAGGGAAAAACAATGTCTAACATCAATAAGCACGGAGTAGATATGAACAACAAGCAAATCAAAGACCTCTACAGCATCGAAGTTGTGCAAGACCTTGACCATGAAGCCGCTGCAACTATTAGTGGTGGTGCCTTAGACCTTTCCGACGGCAGCAATGGTGATGGAGCGCGGCGAAATAATATCGGACGTGCAGTAGCCAGTTTCCGCAGCTTTAACAATAAAGCATCTTGGTACGAGGTGACGGGTAGAAGAGATTGGATTGTCTACACTGGTGTGAATTTCACAGGGAAATCAAGGCGTCTGCAAGCAGGTACAAAAGGTAACTTCAACGGTACTTTTAACAACGACATCGCGTCTGCCAGACCTGCATAATCAGCTATCAGTTATTAGAAGGCAAAGCTAAAAAACCTCTGATTTCCAGCCGTAAATAAACAAATTTCACTGCTACCAATTAACAATCAGAAGGAATAAAACAAGCTTACCTTCAGTTCAAACCCCAATTTAAAACTCAGGGAAAAACAATGTCTAACATCAATAAGCACGGAGTAGATATGAACAACAAGCAAATCAAAGACCTCTACAGCATCGAAGCTGTGCAAGACCTTGACCATGAAGCCGCTGCCACTATTAGTGGTGGTAGCTTAGACCTTTCCAACCTGAAGGATGGTAAAGGAAAGCGGCTAGATAATATCGGAAACCCACGACTTGATTTATACAACTTTAACAATAAAGCATCTTGGTACGAGGTGACGGGTAAAAGAGATTGGATTGCCTACACTGGTGTGAAATTCACAGGTAAATCAAGGCGTCTGAAAGCAGGTACAAAAGGTAACTTCACTGATCCTTTTAACAACGACATCGAATCTGTTAGACCTGCATAATCAGTTCTGGTCTATTTCATACCGTATACTCGAATCCTTTAAAACTTAAAAGCGAAAAGAATGCTCTCACATAAGCTTTTAGCTGAGTAACATTCTTCTCTTGCAGTTTGTAGGGGCGAGGTCGTAATGCTCCTACTTTTTCATTCATATCACAGATAGCACAAATAAACGTAAACCGTGTTAACAGTTATCAGTTATCAGAAGGCAAAGCTAAAAACCTCTGATTCCCATCTGTGAATAAACGAAAATACTGCTATCAATTAAGAATCACAAGGCAAAGCTAAAAACCTCTGATTCGAGGCCGTGAATAAAATTAACTCACTGCTACCAATTAAAAATCAGAAGGGAGAAAACAAGCGATTATCTTCAGTTCAAACACAATATAAAATTCAGGAGAAAAACAATGTCTAACATCAACAACCACGGAGTAAGTATGAACAATATTGAGCTTAGTCCACATCTTCAAGAACTTACTTGTGAACAGGCTGCTGCCATTCAGGGTGGTGCTAAAATTCAATTATTTCTGGGTGCTAACTTTACGGGAAAATCTTTGTTGCTTACTATTAATAAGGCCGGTCTGAGCAAGAAACTTACCGGTCAGTTCAATAATTCAATATCATCAGCTAAGGTTCTTTCTGGTAGATGGGTTCTTAATACAAACGGTGACGGTAGCGGTTTATTTGTAGAAATTGGACCGCGTAAGGCTCAGTATCCAAGGTTTACAAAAGTTCTGAATAATACCATTTCGTTTGTAAAAGCTACTGTTGCATAATAACCTAGCGCTTAGTATAAGTCACCATTAATAGGGGTTGAAAATACTAACTCTTTGTTGGGTTTTGCTTTGCTTAACCCAACAAACGCAGGGATGTTGGGTTTCGTTCCTCAAACGCCACTTGCTTCTCCTGTGGGAGACGCTCTTGCTAGCTTGCTTCCCCGTTCGCGCCGTCTCCCACAGGAGAAGAAGAAGGGGTACAAGCCGGGAAACCCGTCCAACGCAGTGGCTCCCCAACCTAGAGAAAATCGAATTACTGGTGTGAATTTCACAGGTAAATCAAGGCGTCTGAAAGCAGGTTCATCAGGTAACTTCACCGATCCATTTAACAACGACATCGCGTCTGTCAAACTTGCATGATCAGCTCTAGTCTATTTCATACCGTGTACTCGAATCCTTCAAAACCTCAAAGAGAAAAGAATGCTCTGACATAAGCTTTTAGCTGAGTAACATTCTTCTCTTGTAGTTCGTAGGGGCGAGGTCGTAATGCTCCTACTTTTTCATTCATATCAAAATAGCACAAATAAACGTAAACGGTGTTAACAGTTATTAGGTAGGAAACGGACTCGTCTACCCCTTGTTAACTGCGGCTGTTACTGATTTTTTAAACAATGAAATACCACAGCATATTGCAACACAGTGAAGAAGATTGTGGTGCAGCAAGCCTAGCCACGATCGCCAAATACTACGGACGCACCTTTGCCCTCAATCGCGTGCGAGAAGCAGTGGGCACGGGAACGCGAGGAACTACACTATTAGGTTTAAGGCGGGGAGCAGAAACCCTGGGATTCCATGCCCGTCAAGTTCAAGCTACCCCAGAACTGCTTGAGAAATTAAATGAAGTCCCCTTACCAGCGATCGTTCACTGGAAAGGCTACCACTGGGTAGTATTATACGGGAAAAAGGGGAAAAAATATGTCATCTCTGACCCTGCCTTCGGCATCTTGTACCTCACCTCCCAGGAGTTAATCGCGGGTTGGAGTGATGGTGTGATGCTGCTGCTGATGCCAGACGATAGCCGCTTCTATGAGCAAGGGGAAGATAAAATTGGCGGCTTTGGGCGCTTTATTGCCCGCGTTATGCCCTATCGCAATCTTTTGGTTCAGGCGATCGCCATCAACTTCGCGATCGGGCTGTTGTCCCTGGCTTCCCCTTTAATGATGCAACTCCTCACTGATGACGTGCTAGTGCGGGGAGATACCCAACTGCTAACAACGGTGGCAATTGGCGTCATTGCCATGAGCCTAATTCAAAGTGCCATTGGTTTGGTACAATCTCACCTGATTGGTCATTTTGGTCAACGGTTGCAATACGGGCTAATTCTAGAATACGGCCGAAAACTGTTGCGCTTGCCCCTATCATATTTTGAAGCACGGCGCAGTGGGGAAGTCGTTAGCCGGATTGCAGATGTTCATACCATCAATAATTTAGTTTCCGAAATTGTCCTTGGTTTACCCAGTCAATTTTTTGTGGCTCTGGTTTCCTTGGGTTTCATGCTCTTCTATAGTTGGCAACTGACTCTAGCCTCCCTCGCCGCCTTTGCGATCGTCACTTTTGTCAACCTGCTTTTTCTTCCCGCCTTGCGCCAAAAAACCCGCAGCCTCATCGTTAAAGGTACAGAAAATCAAGGCTTTTTAGTTGAAACCTTTCGCGGTGTTCAAGTCCTCAAAACCACCCAAGCTACAGAGCAAGCTTGGCAAGAATATCAGACAAATTTTGGTCGCCTTGCTAACTTAGACTGGACTACGATGAAGTTGGAGCTTTACAGTGGCACAGTCACTAGTATTCTTTCCAAATTGACGAGTATTAGTATACTCTGGTTAGGTTCTAGCTTGGTGATTAATCAGACATTATCCATTGGTCAACTACTGGCGTACAGTGGTATGAGTGGTAGCTTTCTTGGCTTTTTAGAGTCAGCAGTCGGGCTAATTGATGAATTTATCACTGCTCAAATTGTCGTTCAACGCTTGACAGAAGTGATAGATTCTACCCCAGAAGATGAAAATGACTTTAAAAAACCTTGGGCAGAAATTCCTGGCAATGCAGATATTAGTTGTTCTCAAGTTAATTTTCACCATGCTGGTAGAACTGACCTGTTAGAAAACTTTTCTTTAACTATCCCTGGTGGTCAAGTAATAGCCTTAATCGGCCAATCGGGCTGTGGTAAAAGCTCTCTTGGCAAATTAATTACTGGTTTATATCAAGTCAAATCTGGTAATATTCGTTATGGCATATACAACCAGCAAGATTTATCTTTAGAATGTTTGCGGCAGCAAGTCGTATTAGTTCCTCAAGAACCTCATTTTTGGAGTCGTTCGATTGTGGAAAATTTTCGCTTCAGTTATCCCAACATTAGTTTTGAAGAGATAGTCCTTGCTTGTCAAATTGCTGGTGCAGATGAATTTATTAGTAAATTACCCGATAAATATCAAACTGTTTTAGGCGAATTTGGTGCAAATATTTCTGGCGGACAAAGGCAGAGATTAGCTATAGCTAGAGCAATTGTGACTGACCCACCTGTATTAATTCTAGATGAATCTACAGGCGCTCTTGACCCAATAAGTGAAACTCAAGTTTTGGATAGATTACTTAATCACCGTCAAGGCAAAACTACAATTATGATTAGCCACCGTCCTCAAGTTATCAAACGGGCTGATTGGATTGTGTTGCTTGAAGATGGGCGCTTAAAAATTCAAGGAACTCCAGAAGAATTACGTCATATCCCTGGAGAGCATTTAAGCTTTCTTGATGAAATTTATTCTTCTAATAATGGTAATGGATTGAAATCTTCTTTAATTCTTCGGAATTAGTTAATGTTTATTAGACATTTTAGAGATATTTATAACTTATGATTAGTAAGTCTCAAACAAATTTTTTACCCTTAGTTCAAGACAACGAGTTTCTCCCACCGATTAGCCGTTGGACTACATTTGGTGGACTATTTATCGTGTTTGTGTTGTCGTTAGCTGTTCCTGTGGCTGCGGTTGCTAAATATAAAGTTACGGTCATTGGGCAAGCGGTTGTCCGTCCTGCGGGTGAATTACCAATTGTACAGGCGGCGACAGAAGGACAGGTAATGCAGATTTACGTCAAAGAAAATCAAACACTGCAAAAAGGAGATAAAATTGCCACTATTGATGATTCTCGACTGCAAACCAAAAAAAACCAGCTGCAAACCAATATTCAACAAGCTAGGTTACAACTAATTCAAACTGTTCCGCAAATAAATGCAATAGATAGTCAAATTCGAGCTGAAAGCGATCGCACCAATCGGACTATTGCCTCTGCTAAAGCGGAATTACAAGGACGCGATCGCGATCATCAAGACAAAAAAATTACCAGTATCACTGAACTTCAAGAAGCATCAGCCAATGTCAAAATGGCTCAAGAAGAATTATATGCAGGGCAAGCTCAGTTACAATCAGCATTAGCTAATCTCCACGCAACTGAGGCGGCTTTAGGAGCAGCGACATCAAAGCAGAACCGATATGAAAGTGCCGCTAAACAAGGGGCATTATCTCGCGATCAACTAGAAGAAGTACAGTTGGCTGTGAAACAGCAGGAACAAGCTGTACAGGCGCAAAAAGCAACTTATAAAGCCCAAGAAAAAACAAATGAACGGCTAAAACAAGCTGTTTTAGGAGCTATTGCTAAACGCGATCGCGCTCAAGCAGCTCTCAACCCAAGCAATGCAGAGGTAGCAATGGCGACTGAACGCATTGCTCAAGAAAAAGCCTCTGGGGAAGTGAATAAAGCATCGTTAGAAAGAGAACTTCAAGTACTTCTTAAGCAGAAAATTGAAACGGAAAAACAATTAGAGCGCGATACTAGCGAATTCAAGCAAGCTGAAATTGACTTGAAGCAAACTACTATTACCGCTACAGCAGACGGGATTATTTCTAAGCTCAATTTGAGAAACCCCGGTCAAACTCTCCGGGCTGGGGAGGAAGTTGTGCAAATTGTTCCTAGTCATGCACCTTTAGTTATCAAAGCAGCTGTCGGTTCTGAGGAAAAAGGTAAGATAAAAGTCGGTCAAAAGGTGCAAATGCGAGTGACAGCTTGTGCTTATCCTGATTATGGTACCCTCAATGGCGTTGTCAAAGCGATTTCCCCGGATGCTGTTAGGTCGCAAAAAAACGATGCAGATGCTGATACGAACTCTACCCCAAAAGCAACTGCTGTAGGTGCTTTTTACGAAGTCACAATTGAACCAGAGAAACTTGCTTTAGGTCGCAGTACAAAGAAATGTCAAATTCAATTAGGTATGGATGGCAGAGTTGATATTATTACCCGCGAAGAAACTGTACTGCAATTTGTGCTCCGCAAAGCAAAATTAATCACCGATTTGTGACCATGCCCCGAAGGGGAGAGATGCCCAAAGCCAAAAAATGAAACTATGACATTGTAAATCAAGAGGTCATTTGATGAAAACATTCAATTTGAGAACAAGGTTCTTTGCTTTAATAATGATCGGTGTTTTGGTAGTCAATTTGCTCTTATTAGCACCACAAAAAGCTTTCACCGAGACAAGTAAACCCAATATCCTTTTCGTCCTAGTGGATGACATGGACGCTGACACAATTAACAGAAATCCAAAGAAGTATGCACCAAATATTAAGTCGCTTTTGCTCGACCAGGGCGTAACATTTCCTAACTTTTTTGTCAACGTGTCTCTATGCTGCCCATCGCGCACGAATATTTTGCGCGGTCAATATGCCCACAATACAGGGGTCTTGACCAATTCATCACCTGATGGAGGTTTCCAGAAAGCCTATAGTCAGGGCTTAGAAAAAGAGACGATCGCCACCTCGTTACAGGCAAATGGTTATCAGACAGCGTTGATTGGCAAGTACCTCAACGGCTACCCCGACACAGCCCCCGATGATACCTACATCCCGCCTGGTTGGACAGAGTGGTATAGCCCGATGGAAAAAGGCAAGAACAGAAACGACCAAAAAAAATATGGCAATCCTTACAATCAGAAAAACTATACACTGAACAAGAATGGCAAGCTAGTCAAGTACGGTAACAAGCCCAAAGACTACGGTACAGATGTTTATAGGGACTTTGCCATTGATTTCATCCAACGTTCTGCCAAAGACGGCAAACCATTTTTCGTTTATCTAGCTCCTTTCAACATTCACGGACCATATACGCCAGCACCACGCCATGAGAAACTCTTTCCAGATGCTAAAGCGCCCCGCCTAGACAATTTTAACGAAGCTGATGTTAGTACTAAGCCTCAATTTATGCAAGAGTTGCATCAACTCAATCAAAAAGAAATTGACGATGTTGATGAAAATTATCGAAAGCGCTTGCGATCGCTACAGTCGGTTGACGAGGCAATTGACAAGTTGGTTGATACGCTCAAGGCGAATGGGCAACTTGACAATACTTACATCATTTTCACCTCCGATAACGGTTACAAACAGGGTATTCACCGGGCAAGTACAGGCAAAGAAAGTGCCTACGAGGAAGATATTCGCTTGAATCTGGTAGTGCGTGGACCGGGAATTCCAGCTGGCAAGGAACTGCAAGAGCAAGTGGGTAATATCGACTTTTTCCCAACCTTTACTGATATGGCTGGAGTTAAACCACCCGCTTTTGTTGACGGACGCTCGTTCTTACCCTTGTTAAAGGGTACGACGCCAAATCTCCCTAAGTGGCGCTCTGCATTTTTGATAGAACACAAACAAAATCATAAGCGACGTGCTGCACTTGAGAATCAAACAAAGCTTCTTCAGGATCAGTCAGAGCTTGAGGATCAGTTAGAGCTTGAGGATCAGTCAGAGCTTCAATCGCTCAAAAAAGGAGGCCAGGTACCGAAGATCCCTACTTACCAAGCGATCCGGACACAAGATTATACCTATGTCGAGTATAAAACTGGAGCGAAGGAACTGTACAACATCAAAAAAGACCCATATCAGTTGAACAACCTGGCTTCTACAGCCGATCCAACTCTACTCAAACAGCTTGCTAACCGATTGAGTAAACTGCGTACTTGTCAAGCCGATTCCTGTCGGGCAATTGAGGAGGAGCCGTTCACTTCCTAAGAAGGTTCTACCAGAATACTATTGTCCAGATAAAGTTTTGCTTATAGGACTTACGCAACTGGCACATTTTTTCTCAACTGGCACATCAGCAGCTTTTTTGTTTGATGGTTATCTAATAAGCCATACAAGTTCAAATCCATGTTTTTGCCTATGTGACACTTGCGTAAGTCTTGGCTTATTGAGATTCGTTTTGCAGTTTGCGTTGGTATGCGATCGCTAATTTAATTATCTCTCCAAATCTACTGTCAAATCAAGTTAACGAAGGGAAACTTAGATGTTAAATTTTCTAAAAGTTCTAAAAGGGGTTGTAAGTTACTTTTCGTCAAAAGTCCAAACTTCTAAAAAATTTAGGAAGAGACTCCTACTGCCTTTTTCTTCACTTATTGTTTGCTATCTTGTTCTTGTCGGGTTTTCTGGCAAAACCTTTGCGATCGATTTTCCGGCAGGCCCAATTTCCAATAACAATAAAGCAAAAGAGGAATGTCCCAAAGTTTGTAGGAATCATCATTACCACTGGCATGGTCAGTGGAAGACAACAGTCCCTGGTCGAGAGTCAGTTTGTGGATGTGGTTGGGCTTTAGACAAGAAGGGGGCAAAATTTAATCCTCTTAACAAGGCAGAACAGAGTAAATTTGACAAATTTCAGAATGCAATTGCGAACAAGGGGCTATCCGCGAAAGACGCAGCGGATGAAATCGGGGATTCAAATTACAAGAAACTACAAGGAAATCAATATCAAATTCGCTTAAGTAAAAATAACCGGGTTACATTTTTGGTCGAAGACGATACGCATACAGTTAAACTCAAAATAGTCGGCGGTCATACATAGTTGTAGTGACCTGCAATAAGCTAAAAAACATCTAACTTGCATAATCGAGTTAAGTATAACTCTTGTGGGGTGGGCATCCTGCCTGCCCAGTATATGCAATTTAAATGTGGAGCAGCTTATTAATGGCTCAAACCTGCAATCAAGGTATTTTCAACGAAGAGGCAGGGGAAATGACTCCTGACTCCTGCTGTGAAGCTCCCGCGGAACAGGGGTCTGAGTCCCCCACTTCTATTAAACTTCTATTAAGTGGTTTTCGTTCAGGTGGGGTCGAATCCCCAAGCTTTGAGCACTTACCCCCTCATAATGATTATCATTCTTGGTTAAATATATGCTTTCAATTTTTTTGAGTAATTTATTCCTTGGAAGTCCCTTACTCAACTAATGATTGTAAAGTAGTGGAAAGTTGCCGACGACTTGGAATAAATATAATTACAACACCGTTTGCAACCACAGCAAAGGCAGAAGGAATAAATGGCAACCATAGCCCTTGTTTTAAAAGAGCGATCGCACAAACTCCATATAATATGACAACTGTCACAAATATGGTATATCTCTTATGTGAGAGCGATCGCACCCACCAAATAATCAGACTCCCAGCTACAGACCAACCGCATATCCAGAGAATATCGCCCCAGTAAGGCAAAACCCAAAGAATTGGACGTTGGTCTAAAACTGCACTCAAAACTTGGCTAACCATTTGTGCTTGTATAAATACCCCTGATATTTCTTGGTAATCTTGTTGTGCAGTACTGTAGGGAGTTGACCAAGTATCGCTGACTGTATTAGCTGTCACTCCAACGATAACTACCTTATCTTTAAATGATTTACGATCGAATTTATTACTCAACACATCATCAAGGGAAACTCTCTGATAATCTGTATTACGGTAATTGACAAGTATTTGATTTCCGCCTAAATCAACTCCTTGTTGATAGGCACCACTGCGACTAGGTTTTAAGCGTTTAAATACTTTAGAGCCAAACTGTACATAATCTTCATTAAATTTAGGTTTAATATTTTCATAAGATAAATAACGAGTAACTAATTGCAACGAGAGCGAATAAGGCGTTGTACAAGTCGAAGAAGGCTCTTGTGCCATCATCAAAATTTGCCGACGGACGATACCATCTGGATCTTGAATTGCATCAGTAAAACCCTGACGTCCTACAGGTACATCTTTCGGAGGTTTAACGCCTTGGGGATCGTATTTACTATCCCGGCTTTTGCAGACAACAACAACATTATCTTTATTAAGTTCAGTCGGAAGTTGTATTAGATTTGATTTGTTTAGGGGGTCAGCGAAGTCTCTATAAATATCCAGTCCAACAACTCGCGGTTGATACTTTTGTAATTTGTTGAGCAATTTAGCTAACGTACTATCCGAAATGGATTTCAGTCCTTTGGTCATGTCTTGTCGTGATTGAATATCTTTTTCAGTAATTTCTACAATTATCAACCTTGGATCTGGATCTTCCTTGAGTCCCAGCCGTAGCATTCGATCGAAAGTTTGCAGTTCGATTTTCTCAAAGACTCCCAAGTATCTCAAACCTACCGTTGAAACAGCCACAAGAAAAGTACTAAGTAGTACATTCCAAAACTTAGATTTTGATGTCGCAATTTTATCCACAAATTTAGTATTATCAAAATTGCCACGAAGTTCTTGCCACGTAGTAGGAACAGTTGTAGGATTTTGACAGATGACTGGCAACCAACTGGCACAAGGAAATTCATTTTCCAGTCCTTGAAGTCTTTCTCGCGCTTCTCGCACAGCCAAGTAAAATGGTTTGCTATCTGCAAAGGCAGTAAGAAAGTTTTTTAAAAATTCCTGTGCGATTAAATCTGGTACTCCTTCCCGCATTACAATCATTTGGGGAATGTTTAAATCCGCTAAATTCCGTCCTAAACCAATTCCGTCACAAGAGTTGAAAATTGCTAGTTTCAAACCGCGTCTAATTGCTGCCTTTAGTCCATTTTTCAATTGCGAAATTGCTAAACTTTCTGTTTGATTAATGCAGATTTCCCCAATCTCTCCGTCAGCCAGACTATTGCTATGTCCGGCAAAAAATAGAATATCCCAATCCTGATTCCATAGATGTTCGTCAAGTGTTTGCCGTGTTGGTTCTATAAGAAAGGTGGTTTTGGCATCTGTTAAACCTTGTAACAAAGAGGCGTCTTTCTCAATATCAATACCAACTCTATTGCCTAGAATTGCCAAAATTTTGACTTGACCTGTAGGAGATTTTTGTAATAGCTGAGGAGATTCATACTCTTGATTGCTCAAAGCTAATTCCGCTTTCGGGTAATCTTCAAAAAAATTCCATAGATGCCAAGGCAAGCGATGCAGTAGAACTATATTTGTTTCAATAATTACTCTAATTTCATCATGACGACTAAGTAGAGTTCGCAACTGCCGTTCAATATTCTGAAATGACTCAAATTTCAACCAAGCATTGATATTTGCTTGTAGCTGTTGACACACTTCATCGAAGTCATTAACAGAAATATTGGTTATGTCTTGTGAATGTACTTTTATCCGTTGATTGTTACGATCCAGGCGTTGATGAACTGCTGCGTAGAGTAACTGCCATCTGCGATAGAGTTCGCTTAGTTCTGGGGCTGGCGGTAGACTCCCTGTTAATTTCACGGGTACAAATTCGTCATGACACCAAAGTTGAGCCGTGACAACAGGAAATCCTTGATTTAAATCTCCTCCCAAGAAGCTGAAGACAACTAGCTTACTCATAAGTTAGGTAGACTTTGCCATTCGTGATTAACTAATGACTAATCAACAGGAAGCATTCTACTTATGCAAAAATACCAAATAAAAGTGTAATACAAAGACTACATAGCACAAATTTGGGTCAATCAACACCAATTTGACACTGTTGGCTCCTAATAACTAAATTATGAAATTTTCTGTTATCTGATAATTATTCAGATCGATCTGGATGCTGAAACATTCTCCCACTTCCCCATCAAAGAGTTTCAACTGCACATAAATATCTTGAGTTCTTGCTTGTACTTGTTGAAGTATTTCCCCTCGATCTGAAAGTAAAACTAGCTTGATATTAGCAGGTAGGGAAGGTTGATTACAAGCTGGATGTAGCTGCACGCGAATACTAACTTGTTGGTTAGCTTCTGGTATTAAGGCAACTAATAAAACAACTTTTTGAGCCTCTATTTCTATTCCCCAGTCAATCAGTTTGGCGCGTTTGATAGCGATAGCATTTAACCCGGAAGAAGTGCGGAAATTAAAAGCTAGGCTACTGGAGTTTGGCTCAAAAAAAGTCTCTATAGCTTGCCAAGAAGCATCGTAAATCTCCTCTAGCCAACGACTGAGATTCACTTGTACTTGTGAAAATTGCGTAGGCGCAGCCTGTTGTAGAGATTGCAGCCTTTCTTGGTACAAACGCTGCCGCCACTGTTCATTCTCTAGTAGCACTCCCCAGGTTGTAAATGGCACTGCAAGCCTAGGAAATGTTACAGAGGGATTACCTAACTTTTGCACAAGATTTTCTGCTTGAACAGTCGATAATTCTGGTAGTGGAGCGATCGCAGCTTTCATCTCCTCTGTTTCACAAAATTGGTAGGTGATCCAAAAAGCATTAAGGTCTTTAATTAAGTGCCGTGCATCTATACAATAAGTCCTATCTACTTGGTCATAGTCTGCTAGTGATTTAAGTTCTTGATGGGTTATATAGCTCCAAATTCTTACCCACTCGCCATCTGGTGTGACTTGCACTGCTAAATAATAGTCTGCTGCCCAACTAGGAATGTCTACCCATTCTTGAGGAACTTCTAACTCGCTATCATCAATTGCCTCACTAGGAATTAAAACGACTCGCTTTTGGTTTAACAAAATTGCTGTGCCATTGACAAATTCCCAAAAAGCAGGAATACCAGGGGAACTGTGCCAGATACTTGCTTCTGGAACATATTCAGCTTTTACCCAATTCAAAAACCCATGAAGGCAAATTTGATTCATGTAAGCACGCCAGCGACTGCTAGGTGTGGCGTACATTTGGCTTTCTTGCCAAGAACTTGTCTGTAACGATGGTGATATTTCTAACAATAGTTCTTGCGGTTCTGTAAAAGCGGAAGTCATTTTTACTACCTCATCCTTCATAATCTCAGCGATATTCCCCATACTTAACTTTCAACCATTCTTCCAAAGCGGTACTCATATCATTAACTAGGTTGGAAGTTACAGAAATATTAAGCGTATCTTGASTCCATTGGATCAATGCTGWMAGCAWKRATTCTCTRGCTTTGARYAGYCKGCGAGAAACAGTAGGCTGACTMATTTGTAGGTGTTSTACAATCTGTGGCTGAGTTARCCCCTGTTGGTAGTAAAGTTTAAGTATTTCCTGAGTTTTTACCTCAAGAGTTTGTAATTTTTTTAACAAAACACCTTCAATCTGAGATTGTTGATTTTGTTGGTTTTGGGCATCCTCTTGGGCTATCATCTCTGCAATTAATGAGTCAGAGGATGGATCTGGCAAATCAAAAGTTGTTGTGGAGTCATCTTCTGATGTTGCTAAATTTAAAGAACTAACAGGTGGATACAGATAACCACGCACGTAGATAGCTGCCTGGGTTAGCCACTGTTCAATTTTCTCTCTCGTGGATTCTGGAGTAGGTTGAGTTAACTGATTTTGGCGATCGCGGTTGTAGAGGTTGACAATAGCTTCCCAAAGTTGAGGTTCTGGTTCTGGTAGTGACTTTGTGCCACCTGGTTGGTTTTGAACATACAGTTCTTTGAAACAAGTCCAGGCGAGTCGATATTGGGCAATTAGAATCGGTGATAATCCAGCTTGAGCAAGAGCTTCTAATAACTGCTTTTTGCTTACTTTGCGTAACAATGCCCAATTTGTGCAAATATCAGCTTCTTTGCGTTGGCGTAAAATATCTTTTAGCCGACTGGGAACTGCCATAGTAGCATAGGTTTTTAAGCTAGAGCATTTTTCTAGATTAAAATTTTTGAGAATTGTTTCAATTTCAGCATTTGCCATTTGAAAATAATCTGCGAGGCTATGTTGACTATTTGTAAACTTGGCAATTGTTTTTTTAGCAGCCCAATAATTTGGTTCCTGTAAATAAGCAGATAAATGCATTCTAGCAAGGCTATTAGATTGCTCTCGCCAGCACTTGTACCAATGTAACGCCCAAAAATTTTCTGAGTTAGGGACGAATGGTGAAGACTCCAAGCAATTTTGAATATTTCGATGCAGTTTGATATCAATCAACCATTTGCTGAATCTGTCTCCTTCCAACTCAACGAAGGTTGAGAACATCTCGATAATTTTTTGACGAGGGCGCATAAGCAGTTAATAATTTCAATTTATTCGAACTTAAGCAACTATCAAAGCCGCAGATACCCCTGTGGACAATTGCAAGATACTGGTTTGCTAATTTGCAATTCAATAGCGCACAGATTTTATTCCTTGATGTTGTTTGAAGATAACTCTACTCATATTCTGTTGAATCTAGATAATTTAGTTATTTTAAAGTTAAATTGGCGTAAAAAGCGATTTTAAGCGTTGCATAAATGCGGCATAAATCGAGTCAACACTGGTTGAGAAGGTCTAGCAAAATATTGTCTCTTAACTTTTTGAAAATTATCTTGCCAATTTCCGTGTGTCGAAAAGTGTTTATCGATTAGCGGTTGTACGTCCATACGCTCTATTTGAGTTAGAAGTATAGGTATATCATCGACTCCTTCGTTTGTAATTATGGGTTCAATAGCCATAATTGCGAACGTATACCTAATTGAGTCTTTTTGGGAATATGCCCTTTGGTATACTTTTGACTATCTACTTTTCATAAATCCCTAAAAAATGGGCAAACCGGGAATAATTAAAGTTAATTGCTTATTTTTCAGCTTAAAGTATTTTAATTAAATCAACTTTTTTGATCTAACCTCAAGTGAGTTTAAATGTGAGAAAAATCAAACTACTGGCTTTGATATTAATTAGTTTGGCAATGGTGTTGTGGTTGAATTTGCGTTTTTCAACACCTTCAATACCCACTATTGCGGCTTCACCACCAAAAACTATCCGCTACTTAGAGCGCACTTTGCCCCAAAGCATTGCTCACATCGTGTTGATTCCAGCTAATAGCAAATTTTTGGTGACTCCTGCACTATCACAGAAGGTAGCCACTGTAGAGGAATTTGCCCAAAAGTATCAAGCCGTAGCTATTTTGAATGCAGGCTTTTTTGACCCAGCCAACCAAAAAACTACATCTTATGTTGTCCGACAAGGAAAGTTGATAGCCGATCCCAAGGAAAACGAGCGCCTGGTGAACAATCCCAACTTAAAATCTTATTTGGGTCAAATATTCAATCGCACAGAATTCCGTCGCTACTCATGTGGGCAAACTACCCGCTATTCCATTGCCCTACACAGTCAGTCACCACCAGCAGGTTGTCAGTTAGTTGATGCTATAGGTGCTGGCCCACGCCTATTACCGGAACTCACCTTGGAAAAAGAGGGTTTTGTGGACAACGCTAATAAACGAGATGCCCTTGGCAGCAATCAACCCAATGCCAGAACTGCTGTAGGTATCACCCGTGATGGCAGCGTTATTTTAGTTATGGTGGCTCAAAAACCCTCAGCTTCGGCGAACTCTGGAATATCTTTGCCAGTATTAGCTGACTTGATGAAAACTCTTGGTGCCGATCAAGCGATGAATCTGGATGGGGGAAGTTCATCTTCGCTTTATTACAATGGGAAAACCTTTTACGGGAAGGTTGATTTGGAGGGGAATTCTATCAAGCGTCCTGTGAAGTCGGTTTTGCTGGTTCAGGAAAAGTAGGGGTTGTGGGAATTGATCGGACACAGCGATCGGAAATTGCCATATCAAGAGTAATTCCTAGTTGAGCTATACCTACCTACTGGTAGATTTTTGCCATATCAGCAATTCCCGAATCCGAATTGAGTCACAATGGTAATAGGCAATCGATTAAAGGTGCTGTTATGCTTCGTCTAACCCAAATTATTCGGAACTTGTTCCTTCGTATTGAAGGCTTGTTTGGTGTTTTATTCCAAAGTATTTCTAATTTTTTCGGAAATTTATTTGGTTTTTTTGGCAAGCTTTTCGGATTCTCTCAGTCTGGTTATTTCTTGGAATCCGATGGGGCGCAAGACGTAAAACAAGCTTCAGCTAAACAACCAATTGAAACGAATCGGGATAACATTGCTAAAATTCCTGCCACTAACCGCCGTCGTTCTAATGCCAAACTTGACGACTACTACCTAAACATGGCTCGTGATGTGAAAAAGAATTAACAAAAGCCATAAATTAGATTTTTATCTCAGAATTTTATCAATTACTGTTCTCTATGCTAGTGGTCTGTCCTATTAGTTATGATGGGTGAATGAGTTTGTAGTAAAGACTTTATTTAGTCCTGGATTTTTAAGTACTGAAGTGCTTAGTACAAACTCATTATATTTAATGGGACAAGCCACTAGGTAGTGTAAGGTTACGAAAATCATCCAGCCATAATTAACAGATTTGTATGTGCATAGGCATCACATCTTTAACAAAAATTTTGTCCAGTTGGAGGCTGGACAATAGCTAGAAATATTTTTGAGATTGAATATTTACTTGATTTTTAACTTACCAAATCAACTAAAGCGTTGCTTTGGAAGCGGACTATAGATGAAACTGAGCAACCGCGATAATTCTCAGAGGTAAATACTGATAGTGTGATATTAGCTTGACCTGGATCTAAAATGCGTTTTACCTTGCAGGTTTGCATTTTATTGTTGCAGTAAGCAATAATCCGATCACCAGCCTTGACTTCCAACGCTTGAATTTTCAATTAATACCAACCTTGCCAGGAATTTGCTTTGTTAAAGGAAAAATATATTGCTATATCTGACTCGTTTGACAATAGCAATGTTCTTTTAGTGTAGCACAAAAATTAAGGATATCAATGCTATCAATTTAATCTTGGTAATGTCAAGTTTATTCATACTGCAAATACTAGTGCAGGAGGTAGGAGACAGAAATTTATCTGTTGCTCTCAACCCTATCTAATTGCAAGCCACCAAATCGTTTGCCCAGTTTCTCGGTCGGAGTATTTGTTGAAATTCAGATGGAGGGAAACCTCTACTCCAAAGTAGTTGGAGCTAAATTTTTTTGATGAAAGATTTTTCTCGCGATGTTTTTGTTACAATCATTGAAATTTTTACCTAAAAATACCACTATGGCTTTATACGCTGAATTACATAGACATCTAGGCGGCTCGGTCGTACCACGAGTTTTATGGCGATATTTCGAGCGACATTCTTCGGAGTTAATTTCCCGCTTTGCTGACTATTCAGATTTTGAAGATTTTTATACCCGCCCACGTAACACTCTAGATGAGTATCTAGAATTACACACCTTGGTAGAAAGCGTGCAAACTGTGGAGACTTTGCCTTACTTTATCTATCGCTTGGTGCGGGGTGCTTACATATTTGAAAATTTGGCTTACCTGGAACTGCGCTACACTCCTTATTTGCGGACACCTGAATATCTGAGTCAATCCGAAAGAATTGACAAGATGGCAGAAATTGTCCGAGTAGTAGGACTTGCCAGCCACCAGCCCGAATATCCGATTGTTACTAGCCAAATTCTCTGTATGCACACACGCCTACCTTATGAGGTGAACAAGGCGATTGTGGATTTGGCGGCGCAAAATAAACAGTATGTCTGTGCAGTAGATGTAGCAGGAGGTGATAGTTATTACGCCGATCGCTTAGAAGAATGGATTAGCTTATATGATTATGCGCGATCGCAGGGTGTTAACACCACGGGACATCTATATGAAACCACCGCTGGTTGTTATCCAGAACTGTTACCATATTTTATGCGGATTGGTCACGGCATTCAAATTCCCCTACTATATCCAGAGTTACTTAATGATGTGGCTAGACGCGGACAATGTTTGGAGGTTTGCCCAACAACTTACCTAAAAACTGGAACCTTGCAAGATATACGTCAACTCAAATTAGTTTTTGACCGTTGTCTTGATGCTGGAGTTGATATCGCTATCTGTACTGATAATGCTGGATTGCACAATGTGCGTCTACCGTTTGAGTATGAGAATCTCTTGACTTACAACATTATTAGTTTTGAACAACTACAAGCTTGTCAAGATGCAGCTTTCCGTCATGCTTTTGCTTGGCCTTACAGTCAACGTCCTGCATCACTGTTGAACGGTTTGCTCAAACCTGAACCACCGAAAATTTTGTCCATGAGAGATACTAATTAACGAATCGCCTAAAGATATTCATAAAGTAAGGTGATTTAATGTTAATTAATGTTGCAATTACTAATTTTTTCTGATGCGAGAGAAAAAGTTGTAATACACAATAGATATCCTGCAAAATTAATGTTTTATAAATTAAACCACAGATGCACACAGATAATTTATCAGTGTTTATTTGTGGTTATTTTGTTGCTGAGAAAGGATTCTTGCTATAAGTCGTATATAGCGTGCCCCCAGAAGCTATAAACTATAATTTATGGCATCTACTATTCAAGCTCTACCAACAGAAGTCGTATATCTCATTACAGCTGGTGAGGTAATCGACTCTTTAGCTTCTGTGGTGCGGGAATTGGTAGAAAATTCCCTAGACGCAGGTGCAACGCGAATTGTAATTTCTCTGTGGCCACAGCAATGGCGAATTCGTGTGGCAGATAATGGTTGTGGAATGAACCTAGATGATTTGCAACAAGCAGCCACAGCCCACAGCACTAGTAAAATTCGCTCTAGTGCCGATTTGTGGAAAATTAACAGTTTAGGGTTTCGTGGTGAGGCGTTGCACAGTTTAACGACTCTGGCAGAGTTGGAAATTTTGAGTCGTCCTCTGGGGGGAAATTTAGGATGGCGGATAATTTATGGCGATGGTGGGAAAGTTGTACAAGTTGAAGCAACTGCGATCGCACCTGGTACAGTAGTTACAGTTTCTCATCTTTTTGGTAATTGCTCATCTCGTCGTCAGGGATTACCCACAACAGCACAGCAAGTGAAAGCTGTGCAAGCCACAATTCACCAAGTCGCCCTCTGTCATCCCCGCGTTACCTGGCAGATTTGGCAAAATGACCGTCAATGGTTCACCATCTCTCCGGCTAGAACAACTGGGCAACTCCTACCGCAGATTTTACCCCAAGTGCGACAAGGTGACTTGCAAGAAGTCAAACTCGAAATACCTAACCCTGCCAACTCTTGTACAGACGCGATTCATCGCGTCTCTCCTCACTCCTCACTCAATTTAGTGGTAGGATTACCCGATCGCTGTCATCGTCATCGTCCAGATTGGGTACGTGTAGCGATTAACGGCAGGATGGTGAAGACGCCGGAACTAGAGCAAACGATATTATCAGCATTTCATAGAACATTACCACGCGATCGCTATCCAATTTGTTTCTTACATCTTGCCATTTCCCCCGATCAAATTAACTGGAATCGCAATCCAGCAAAAACAGAAATTTATCTCAACGAAATCATTTATTGGCAAGAGCAAATTACCCAAGCTATTAACCAAGCACTTAGCATTTCTTCTAACAATCTCAAAGAAGCTGTCCATACAACACGAGTTAGTAAATTACTCAAAGCCGCAGAAGCTAAAGGTGGTTACAATTTCAATCCTCAAAATCCCAAACCTTGTACAGACGCGATTAATCGCGTCTCTCCTAACTCTTTAAAAGCTGTCGCTCAAGTTAGCAACACTTATATTGTGGCGGAACATTCAGGTGGGATGTGGTTAGTAGAACAGCACATTGCCCATGAGCGAGTTTTATATGAGCAATTATGCGATGATTGGCAACTTCTACCCGTCGAACCGCCAATAATTCTTTATCAATTATCGCCAGCGCAAGTATTGCAATTGCAACGCATCGGTTTAGAAATAGAACCTTTTGGCGAACAACTTTGGGCTGTCCGTAATATCCCCGCACCTTTGCAGCAGCGAGACGACTGTGCAGAAGCAATTTTAGAACTTAGTTGGGGAGGCGATTTACAAACAGCCCAAGTAGCTGTCGCCTGTCGCAGTGCCATTCGTAACGGTACACCGATGAATCAACAAGAAATGCAGACACTTTTAGATAATTGGCAACGCACTCGCAACCCTCGCACCTGTCCCCACGGACGGCCAATTTATTTATCTTTAGAAGAATCAGCTTTAGCCCGGTTTTTCCGGCGTAATTGGGTAATCGGTAAAAGTCATGGAATTTGATGTTTTCAGTAATGCCAAGACTAGACCTCTTGTATGTTGTACATTAACTAATTATTTGTCACAAGCATGAACTGCGGCGCTACAATGACTTTGTTTTTGAACAAGGACGATCGCGTGACCCAGTTTTCACAGTAGAAGACGTGGAAGCAGTTATCAATGACCCTGAGTTTTTCCAACGGGGACGCTACTACTTTGATGGGGTTTGGGGTCAGGCGGCGCGGGGTGCTGAGGTTCAACAGGTAATTCTACAAGTGCTTACACCTCACTTAGAAGGGCTAAGTCTGGATGCCTTAGCTCAGTCTACAGGTATGAACAACGCCGATTTACAGGAAGCGCTGAATACTCTGAAGCGTCATGATGTCGTTGAGGAAACTCAGGGAAACTGGCGGATTATGGTAGAACTTTTTCGCCGTTGGGTTTTGCAGCAGTAGATTTTTGCAGTACCGGGCGAATAGAAGGCGAATAGAATTCGCGGCTACACAGGCAAAGTCCGCCTTCGCGGACTAATTTCAGCGATCGCATTTGCTATTTCGGAGTACGCATTTGCTATTTCGGAGTACGCATTTGCTATTTCGGAGTACGCATTTGCTATTTCGGAGTACGCATTTGTTATTTCGGAGTACGCATTTGTTATTTCGGAGTACGCATTTGTTATTTCGGAGTACGCATTTGCTATTTCGGAGTACGCATTTGCTATTTCGGAGTACGCATTTGTTATTTCGGCGACAGCATTTGTTATTTCAGCGATCGCATTTGTTATTTCGGCGATCGCATTTACTATTTATTGAAGGCTTATCTTCTTAAACTGCGCGGGTCAAGCGCATCTCTCAGCCCATCACCGAGTAAGTTGAATGCCAGCACTGTGAGAATAATCAGCACAGCCGGCGGCCAGATTAACCAAGGTTGTAGTACCAAAATTGAAGCATTACTTGCCAGAGAAAGCATATTGCCCCAAGAGGGGTCTGGTTGTTGAATACCTAAGCCGATGAGACTCAGTATCGCCTCTGCACCAATAAAGCTGGGGATTGCAAGAGTCGCAGAGATAACTACATAACTAGCCGTTTGCGGTAAAACATGGCGGAGGATGATATAAAGTGGGTTTGCGCCCATTGCGCGTGCCGCTTGGACAAATTCTCGCTCTTTAAGTGATAATACCTGTCCCCGAATGACCCGTGCTAAACCAGCCCAGCTAATCACCGAAGTAATTACCACAATCAGCAAAAAGCGTTGGGTACTACTTAAACCCGCTGGTAAGACTGCGCCCAATGTCACCAAAAGATAAATACTAGGGAAAGTCATTAGCACTTCTGCCAAGCGCATAATCAGGCTATCAGTCACACCGCCGAAATAGCCAGAAATTCCTCCAATAAGTAAACCAAGGGGATAGGTAATGATAATGCCAAAAATCCCGATAAACATACTGATGCGACCGCCATGCAGTAGGCGACTAAATTGGTCGCGGCCTTGGTCATCAGTGCCCAAAATATTGACTTTTGCGCCAGTTGTTGTGCCAAATAAATGCCAATTTAAGGGGATACCAGGAAAGATTGTGACTTCATCCCACTTCGGCGGTAGTGGCAAACTCATCTGCAACAATCGGTATTCTGGCCCGGAGACAAATAGACGCAGAGGCGAAGGCTTTGTCGAGTCTACAATGAGTTGGCGATCGCCTGTATCTAAATTCGTATCTCCCTGAGTTGTCGGATAAACATAAGGCCCAATAAACTGCCCTGACTGAGAAACCCAGTGTATCTTCGTTGGTGGCAGCAGTGAACCATTAGGCTGTGAAGCATAGGGGTCATAAGGAGCTACGAAATCAGCTGCAATTACTCCTATATAGAAAATTAACAGCAAAATTGCCCCAAAGCGTGCCAAAGGATTTTTCTTAAGTCGTCGCCACCAATCCATAGTAGTTAGGAGTTATAAGTTAGGAGTTATGAGTTATTAAGTTTTTATCTTAATTCATAACTCATGATTAATAATTTTCAACTCCCAACTCCTGTACAGACAAGGGTTAATCGCGTCTCCTAACTCCCAACTGCTAACTTCTCCAAATACCTCTGCTGTTCTTCCTGTTGTTTTTCATGTTCCACAACAAACACGTTTGAGTAGAGATTAGCGAGAATTTGTTTTCCCTGTTGTGTCAATGATAGGTAATGCAGTCCTTCTTGGATATAGGGATATACGCCATTCCAGTAAAACTTAGCGTAGTTATTGCGTAAATCGGCAGGGGTTTTATAGCCCAAAACTTTGTTTACACCAGTTTCTTCAAATTCGTAAAATAAAGAAGTAATTTTCTTCAAGTAACGCGGGTCGCTTAGTTGACCAATCAAATCAGCAGCACGGACTAATCCGGCAAAGCACTTTGTATCTTGATGATCTTCTGCCGCAGGCACGGGAAAACGAGTCAATTCAATATTGCTCTTGATTGCGTCAGCATCTATTAACTTGTGACCTCCAAAACGCTCATCAATAAAAAGCTTGGCTCTATCAACATGATACGGCGTCAAACTGGCATCAGAAGCGCCAGCAGCCACAGAAATCATTCTGCCATTTTTACCTGTGGCATATAAGTTTGCTGTTTCTCGGTCTTGCCGACAAACCCCTTTAACGTAGCCAATATCGTGACACACTAAGGAAATAATACAATGCAACCAGTCTTCACTGGAAACACCGCCTTCCCTGATATGTTTGCCACGTAAAATTTCTTGCCCGACTAGGGCGACTAGGACTGTGTGTTCAACATTGTGATAAAGGGCGTCGCTATTGGCAATGTTTTCCAAAGCCATGTTACCTGCCCAGGCGATAATATCCTGATAATCATTTTTAAAGCAGCCATAAGTGCGACGGTAGCCGTCTCGAATTTCATTTACGAAGGCATCAATTAAAATTTCAGTGGCATTGAACATATCTGCTTACTCTGGTAAATACCAATTTTTTATTGATTTGATTGATTTCAAAATTCCATAATCAAGGCCACCCTTGCTGGAATTTAAGGCAATGGAGTTTGCTCCTTTGTAACTCACGTGTAGCTGTAGACGCTAGCTTTATCTATGCCTGGATACATGGCTTCCTGGCAACACCAAGGCTTTAGAGGAATGCTCGATTAGGTGTAAAAAATAATTTACTGGTGTACCAAGGTACATAAATACTTTCGATTCTAATTAGATAAATCTAGATGAGCCATATTAGTTTTTCATATCTAAGCATTGGTTGGCAGTGATCTAAATACAGATGGTGTGTGACATAGAGTAGCTCTATGAGATGAGAGGATTTTTTGTATCATAATCTACATAAAATTTATGATCATTTATCCGGTCGTAATTTCTCTTAGTGACAAAGTTGTATTATATACTTTTGCAGATAAAAGACATTTACTATGAAATACGTCATAGTTGATATCGAAGTAAATAAGTTTCAAGTTTTTTTAAGAAAATACCAAGATTTGGTATGCATAGACAGAAAGTAGAGGTGTAACTGTGAGCGATGAAAGTCTTTCAGAAGTCGAGGTGAAAGAAGCTATAACCTCTGAAGATAGGAATTTTTTAAGCAAATCAGATCAAAAACTAACCAGGGTATGGTTGAAGCCATTATTCTTGGGTACTGGTTTAGGAATTGCGATCGCCTTGGTTGGGATGAGTGTATTAAATCGTTTTCCATCCCGTCAACAAAGCGTGGTAGCGGATAAAAAAGTTAACCCAGCGATGACAGTCACCATCGCCACAGTAGAAACCGCCCGTGTTGTCCGTACTCTTAAAACTACTGGGACTGTAGCCGCGAGTGATTTAATTCCAGTGCTACCGCAAACAAACGGCTTACAAATTAAAAGCATCCCCGCAAATATTAAAGAAGGAGCTTTTGTTAAACAAAGTCAAGTGTTGGCGGTGTTGGATGGTTCTATACTGCAAAGCCAAATTAGCCAAGCAAAAGCAGATGTGGAATCCAAACAAGCCGATGTGGCATCCAAACAAGCCGATTTGGCATCCAAGCAGGCAGATTTGGTATCAAATAAAGCAATAGTCCATCAAAGACAAGCCGATTTAGCTCAAGCTAAGGCCAAGCTAGAAGAAGCAGGCAAGAATTATCAGCGCTATCAACAACTCGCTGACTCTGGGACGATTAGCAAACAAGAACTTGATACTCGTTCCTACAATGTGAAAACTGCCATAGAAGTTGTGAACCTGTCTCAAGAAAATATACGTAGTGCCCAGGCTAATATTGGCAGTGCCCAAGCCAATATTAAGAACGCCCAAGCGATCATTAACAAAGCCAAAGCCGATGTCAAGAGCAGTGCTGCTAAGGTGCAACAACTGCAAACTCAGTTGGGACAAACTGTGGTACGTGCGCCGGTTTCGGGAGTAATTGCCGAAAAACTGGCTAGAGTCGGTGATGTCACTGGTGTACCGCCGCAAACCCAGGTGGGAACTGTGATTGGTGGCACACAAAAACTATTTTCGATTATCCGAGATGAAAAGTTAGAACTTCAGGCGAAGGTGCCCGAAACTCAACTAAATCAGGTGAAAATTGGCGCATCGGTGCAAATTACTTCTGATGTCGATCGGCGGGTGCGATCGCAAGGACGAGTCAGAGATATACAACCACAGCTGAACGATCAAAGACGGGAAGCGACAGTAAAAATTGACTTGCCGCCAACAACTTTACTTAAACCAGGAATGTTTGCTAGTGCTGCAATTACTACTGACTCAGGGATGAAAATGGTAGTGCCACAAAAAGCAGTGCAGTCCCAAGCTGATGCAAGTGTAATTGTATTCATCTTATCGGCTGAAAATACCGTCCGTAGCCAGAAAGTAGAGTTAGGAGATCCTGGTAATGGCGACACAGTAGAAATCAAGAGTGGGTTACAGTTAGGCGATCGCGTTGTCGTTGATGGTGCAGGCTATCTCAAAGATGGCGATCTAGTTCGAGTTGCAAATTGAAGCAGGAGTCAGAATTCTGAATTCTGGATTTTTACCCTGAGATGTCGAATCCTAAATCCCCAATCTAAAATTTCCCAATGTCTTTTAATATCTCAGCCTGGTCGATTAAAAAACCTGTTCCCACAATAGTTTTATTTTTAATTTTGACAGTGGTGGGTTGGTTCTCCTTCATGTCCTTGGGGATTGATACTAACCCAAATATTGATGTACCAACGGTTTTGATCAAAGTTACCCAACCGGGCGCAGGCCCAGCAGAACTAGAATCCCAAGTGACGAAAAAAATTGAAGATGCTGTGGCGGGGTTGGGCAATATCGATTACATGATTTCCA
Source organism: Nostoc punctiforme NIES-2108 (assembly GCA_003326195.1). GTDB lineage: Bacteria > Cyanobacteriota > Cyanobacteriia > Cyanobacteriales > Nostocaceae > Nostoc > Nostoc punctiforme_A. Next base: position 46,608 of record LXQE01000107.1, on the reverse strand, counting down.
CCGTCAGCGATGGGAATTCTAAGACGACAATCAATTTTGTTTTGGGTACAGATAGCGATCGCGCCACCAATGATGTTAGAAATGCGATCGCTCAAATTCGTCAAGATTTACCCCAAGATATCAACGACCCGATTGTGGAACGCCTGGAATTTTCCGGCGGCCCGGTGATTACCTACGCAGTTAAATCAGATCGGCGTTCTGTAGAAGAATTAAGCAATATCGTAGACCAAACTATTAGCCGCGCCTTATTGGGAGTTCGTGGTGTAGCACAAATTCAGCGAGTGGGTGGCGTTGACCGAGAAATTCGCATTAATCTTAATCCTGACCGCTTACAATCTTTAGCGATTACCGCCACTCAGGTAAACGACCAAATCCGCGCTTTGAACATTAACTTACCTGGCGGACGTGCCGAAGTTGGTGGTAGCGAACAAAGTATCCGTACTTTAGGAAGTGCCACCAGTGTGGATATTTTGAAAACCTACGAAATCGTCTTACCACAAGGTGGTTCCGTGCCCTTATCCAGCCTGGGAACTGTAGAAGATAAATTTGGTGATGTGCGCCAAGCCGCCAGTTTAAATAATCAACCCGTGGTGGCTTTCCAAGTTTTACGTAGTACTGGCAGCGTTCTGGTGACAGTAGAAGAAGGAGTGAAAGCAGCAGTCAAACAACTGGAAAAAACTCTTCCTCCAGATGTCAAGTTAGATTTAATTTTTACTAGAGCCGATATTGTCCGCCAATCCTACCAAAGCACCATTGATGAGTTGATTCAAGCTTCGGTGCTGGCGGTCATCGTTATTTTAGTGTTTTTGCGGGACTGGCGAGCAACATTGATTACCGCTGTTGCCTTACCCCTATCAATAATCCCCACCTTCGCAGTGCAGCAAGCCCTTGGTTACACCCTCAACAACATGACTTTGTTGGCATTAGCGCTGGCGGTGGGCAACTTGGTAGATGATGCCGTTGTGGAAATTGAAAATATGGAACGCCATATCGCTATGGGTAAGTCAGCTTGGGAAGCGGCTTTTGAGTCTTCCGACGAAGTAGGGTTAGCGGTAATCGCCAGTTCAGCGACGATTATTGCAGTGTTTCTACCCGTTGCCTTTATGGGTGGGATTCCTGGGCAATTTTTTCAACCATTTGGCGTTACCGTTGCCGTTTCCACGATTTTCTCAACTCTTGTCGCGCGGATGGTTACGCCGATGATGGGGGCGTATCTTTTAAAGGAAGCGGAGGAGAGTGGTAGGGGGGCAGAGGGGCAGAGGGGAGTAATAAAAATTTTTAATTTTAAATTTACACTTCCAGGTGGTGGGAACAGAAGTAGAAAACTTGGAGATGAAAAGCGTCAAGGCTTTCAACCTTATAGATCGCTTTTACAGTGGGCGTTACGCCATAGATTGACAACAATGGCGATCGCATTAGCTTTCTTCATTGCCAGTGCGATGCTGGTTCCCTTAATTCCCAAGGGTTTTGTTGATGATGGTGACTTTGGAATTTCTAATGTATCTATAGAATTACCTCCTGGTTCCACACTGGAAGACGTTAACAAGGTAGTCATACAAACGACTGATATCATCCGCCAAAATCCAGTAGTTGAACGTGTACTAGCAACAGAAGAGATCAATTCTGCCAGCCTTGCGATTAATCTCAAACCCAGAGAGGAACGAAATATTTCCCAAAAACAGTTTGAGGAACAAGTGCGCCCTAACTTTGAACAAATACCAGGAGCTAGAATTAGTTTTCAAAGTCAGTCACCGGGTGATAGTAGCAAAGGCTTATCAATTGTCCTCAGAAGTGAAAATCCCGAAGCGTTGAATCAAGCTGCTGATGCCCTAGAAAAGCAGATGCGATCCATAGCTGGATTGGTAGAAGTGGCTTCGACTGCAAGTTTAGTCAAACCAGAGATTTTGGTAATTCCCAACCCGCAACGGGCAGCAGATTTGGGCGTAACAGTGCAAGCGATCGCTCGGACTGCTTCCCTTGCCACCATCGGCGATAATGATGCCAACTTAGCGAAATTTAATTTAAGCGATCGCCAAATCCCCATTCGCGTCCAAATCGATCCGCAAGCGCGGGCTGACATTAACACAATCACAAATCTGCAAGTCCCCAGTCAAAATGGTAGATTGGTTCCCCTCATCGCAGTGGCAGATATCCGCTTTGGTAGCGGCCCTGCTACCATCAACCGTTACGATCGCGCCCGTCAAGTCGCTGTAGAAGCCAATTTGCAAGGGCTTTCTTTAGGAGAGGCAGTCCAGACAATCAACCAACTACCTGCGATGCAAAACTTACCGCCAGGAGTAATACAGCAACCATCAGGTAGTGCCAAAATTATGCAAGACATTTTCGGTCGCTTTGGCGGTGCGTTGGGGCTGGCATTAATGTGTATCTATGCAATTCTGGTACTGCTGTATAACAACTTTCTCCATCCATTATCGATTATGGCAGCCTTACCCTTTTGTTTAGGTGGCGCATTAGTAGCGTTGATGGTTGCTCAAAAACCTTTGGGAATATATGCCTTGATTGGGATTGTGTTGCTGTTGGGGATTGTCACTAAAAACTCGATTTTGTTGGTTGACTATACCATCATCAATATGCAAGAAGGCAAAACCCAACGTCAGGCACTCATAGAATCGGGCGTATCACGTCTGCGACCGATTTTAATGACTTCTTTCGCAACGATCGCCGGTATTCTCCCTTTAGCATTGGGAATCGGCGCCGGTTCTGAAGTTCGCCAACCGATGGGAATTGCCATCATGGGCGGTTTTACAACTTCCACTCTGTTGACACTGGTAGTAGTGCCAGTGATATTTAGCTACATTGACAACTTCCAAACTTGGATTATGGATACAATGCGCTATGGCTTTGGTAAGAAACCATCGCGCCCATAATTGTAGAGACGGCGATTTATCGCGTCTTCCGCCTCGTGCCCAATTTGTGCGATCGCATTTACCAGTGGGAATCATAACAAACAGATTTACCACAGTAAATATCCAATGTCTTACCAAAACATTACCGCTTCCCTTTCCCCAGAAGATATCCAAGAAATTAAAGCTGCCTTTGCGACTATCCAAGCAAAGATGCCTTTTCTCGTTACCCTGAGTGCAGAAGAACGACGCAACTTATTTAAGATGGGCGATAAAAGACTAGCTTTTGTCAACAATAGCCTGATTGCTGCCCAATCTAACCGAGATATTTTACCAGCCAGTTTTGATTTAGATGAATTTGTGCGGGATTATCAACTAGCCGCTAACCTCACCGAAGTTTTGATTGGACTGCGACAACTGACAGAACAGGTAGATGATACCCTAATGGCAGTCGGTAGCGAAGCAATGGGTAGCAGTTTGACAGTTTATGATTACGTCAAGACTGCTGCTAAGAAAACTCCAGGGTTAAAAACTATTGCTGAACAATTAGGCGAACGGTTTAAAGCTATTAAAAGTAAACCTGCTAAAGCTGCTGTCGATTCTTAAAGGCTTTTAAAAAGCTTTTAGTGATCTAGCCAATACTTTGAGATCCCCCTAAATCCCCCTTAAAAAGGGGGACTTTGACTCCGGTTCCCCCTTTTTTGAAGGGGGGTTAGGGGGGATCAAAACGTTAACTGAACCCTATTGCCTTAAAAAGCGTGACTTTGACTCCGGTTCCCCCCTTTTTGAAGGGGGGTTAGGGGGGATCTCAAATGACTATGCACCAAAACCCACGCAGTATTGGATAGGGGGCATAAACACTAGAAAATATGACCAACCAACTTAATAGCAGCAATCTCTATCTACCTTACAATCCAAAGCTTGTAGAAAGAGCGAAAGAACTTCGTAAAAATATGACCCCAGCAGAAAAAAAGCTGTGGTATGAATATTTGAGAAATTTTCAATATCGGGTTTTAAGACAACGACCGATTAATCATTTCATAGTTGATTTCTACTGCCCTACTTTACAAACAGTGATTGAAATTGATGGGGATAGCCATTTTACAAATGAAGGTCAAAATTACGATCTGGAGAGAACAAACATTTTGGAAGGCTATGGTTTAAAGATTATTAGGTTTACAAATAGTCAAGTTTTAAATCACTTTGATAGTGTGTGTGAGCAGATACAGCATACGATCCCCCTAACCCCCCTTAAAAAAGGGGGGAACCGGAATTAAAGTCCCTCTTCTTAAGGGGTATTTAGGCGAACCTCAAAAAACGGGGAAAACTTCTTAAAGTCCCCCTTCTTAAGGGGGATTTAGGGGGATCTCCAATGACTATGCACATTAACCGAATCGTATTGAGAGTCTCCTGATTTGTAAAACGAGATATATCTTTTGATCAATGAACCTCAAAGCTTCGCCGATGAACCTCAAAGCTTCGCCGATGAACCTCAAAGCTTCGTCGCTGAACCTCAGAGCATCGTCAATGAACCTCAAAGCTTCGCCGCTGAACCTCAGAGCATCGTCGCTGAACCTCAGAGCATCGTCGCTGAACCTCAAAGCTTCGTCGATGAACCTCAAAGCTTCGTCGATGAACCTCAAAGCATCGTCAATAAACCTCAAAGCTTCGTCGATGAACCTCAAAGCATCGCCGATGAACCTCAGAGCTTTGTCGATGAACCTTTAATACTCGTTTACAAGTATGAAAGACTCTCAATCAGGAATTAGGAATTGCAAGCTTGTTATTATACCGATAGCCGCGTGTAATCTGCCGCCTTGCCCTGATTTATGCTCATAACTCCCCACCACACCAGCAAGCTTTCCCTCTTTTTCCTTTTCTGTTTCACCCTACTACTGACTTTCTTCCTCTCTCTACCTTGGGTAAACGCCAAAGAAACCCCCAAACCCAAACCCCAATATTGGCAGATTAACGGTATATTAGCAGCCCTTGATGATGGACACGACAAAGTTAAGGAATATGCTCTGGACAAATTAGTTGAATATGATCTGAAAGATTTGAAATCCGTGGGCAAGAAACCGGAGGATGTTGCTCAAAAAGCTGCCAAAATTTTCAAGGATAAAACCGTTGACTCAACTGTTCGTTACGGTGCAGCATCGGCATTGGGAAATCTGGGGGAGGCTGCCAAACCCTACGTCAAAGACATCGCTGACATCCTCAAGGATAAATCCGTTGACTCAACTGTTCGTGCCAGTGCAGCACAGGCATTGGGAAATCTGGGAGATGCTGCCAAACCCTACGTCAAAGACATCCTCGACTTCCTCAAGGATCCATCCGTTGACAAATATGTTCGTGACGATGCAACTCAGGCATTGGGAAATCTGGGGGATGCTGCCAAACCCTACGTCAAAGACATCCTCGACTTCCTCAAGGATCACTCCGTTGACTCATGGGTTCGTTCCAGTGCAGCATCAGCATTGGGAAATCTGGGTGAGACAGCCAAACCCTACATCAAAGACATCCTCGACTTCCTCAAGGATCAATCCGTTGACAATCTTGTTCGTTCCAATGCAGCAGAGGCATTGGGAAATCTGGGTGAGGTAGCCAAACCCTACGTCAAAGACATTGCTGACATCCTCAAGGATAAAACTATTGACTCATTTGTTCGTTCTGGTGCAGCATCGGCATTGGGTAATCTGGGTGAGGCAGCCAAACCCTACGTCAAAGACATCGCTGATATCCTCAAGGATAAATCCGTTGACTCATGGGTTCATAGAGGTGCAGCATCGGCATTGGGAAATCTGGGGGAGGCTGCCAAACCCTACGTCAAAGACATCCTCGACTTCCTCAAGGATAAATCCGTTGACTCGGATGTTCGTTACGGTGCAGCAGTGGCATTGGGAAAGATAGAACAACTCAACCTGAATAATGTTGTTGTAATTCTGGATAGCATTTATTACGAACGACAATCAGAAGTTGCACAGTGGCGATTTTTAACATATTTTCTTGCTAGCGGCACTGATGAAGTAAAAACCTTGCTCACATGGCTAGGCAGACCGAAAATAATTCCTGATAAACTGAGACACGCTGAAGGTGTAAGAACACTAGAAGTCTTTCGCCAAGCCTGGGAACTCAGCCAAGAACTACAGCTATTAAGAAAAGATTTAGCACAGCAAATTTCTGAAGTTGCTGCAAACAAACAAATTCGTTGGAAAGCACAAGATATTAACTTACTGCAAACTCACTACAGCAACCTCAAAAAAATTAACTCCACCCAAGCAGATACACTACAGTCAGTAATTAATAATCTGGAATATCGGCAGTGGTTTCTCCAAGCCAGAACGACTATTTTGATTCACGCTGCCTTTTGGCTAGCCCTGATCTTTGCCTACCCCAAATTTCCCCAAGTCCAAGCCATCTTCTTCTGGAACCCTTGGGTACGCCGTATTCTCGGCGTCGGCTATGTCGGCTTTCTCCTCACCTGGTTTCCCCCCTTCCGCCGCAAATTATTTGAACCCTTCAAACCTTCCCTATTAGCCGATGCCGGGTTAGATAATTTTCATGACCAATCATACTTCCCAGAATCTAAAGTCAAAGTTCCCCCTTCAGGAGACATCCAGCCAATTACCGCAGCCTTACCCAGCATTCAAGGACAAATYATCTTAGAAGGAGATTCYGGCTTAGGCAAGTCGATGTTTCTCCGCCATCTGTTGAAAACCTCCCAGCGCATAGTCGTTTATCTCCCCGCCCAAAAATGTCATAAAGGCGTAATTGAAGCCATCCAAGACAAGCTACACGGCCAAGCCCAAGATGCCGGCTTCCTGAAAAACCTGATTTACAGTGGCGCGATAGATATCTGCATCGACGGACTCAACGAAGTCACCGCCGAAACACGGGCAAAAATCTGCCAGTTTGTCGAAAGCTATTTCCGGGGCAACATTATCATGACTACCCAGCCCCTAGAGTGGACACCCCCCTCAACAGCCAAAACCTACTACTTGCAGCCCCTTGAACAACAACAAATTCAAGAGTTTTTGATCTCCCGTCAGCCGCGACTCCCCCAAGATGCCAAAATTCAAGGTGCTGATTACGAAAAAGCTTGCACCAATTATTTAACAGAAGTCCTCAATAACCAGCAAGCCCAAGAAGAGTTAGATGCTGTCCGCCGAATTCTTTCCAATCCAATGGATCTAACAGTGGTTGCGCTGATGCTATCACAAGGTAAACAGCCAAACTTGTTTCGCCTGCAAGAACAGCAATACAACCTGATGGCGGCAGAATACCAGCAAGAATGGAGTCAAGAATTTCCGCTCAAAAGATTTTCCGCCGCCGTCTACAAAATGCGACTCGAAGACAAACAAGCCTTACCCGCCGATGAATTTCACCAAGTTGCCATGTCTTTAGAAGACGATAAATACAAAATGGTAGTCAGCCGTCAGTGGCAAGATGAAAAAGGCGAAGCCAAGAAAGAATGGTACTTCCGCCACGATAAAATCATGGATTTCTTCTTGGTGCAAAACTTTCTCGGCGAAACTGATGCCGCCGAAGGAATATTAGTTGATAGAATGGGCGATCCGCGTTTTCGTGGTGTTTACTTCTTGCTAGCAACCTTACTTGAGATAGATGCAGCCAAAGAACTGCGAGAAAAGTTGATTCAATACGCTGCCGATACCAAAGACAACACGGTGAGTAATACCTTTGTGCAGTTGTTGCGAACTAGATAATCCGTTATTCGTACCTGTGTAGCCACGTTCATGCACTGTACCGCAAGCAATTCCATTCGCCTTGGCTCTAAGAGCATGTTTGAAAAGTTTTCTTCTCGGTAACAAAACGTTCTAGATTCCCCTAAATCCCCCGATAAATTGGGGGACTTTGATTCCGGTTCCCCCCTTTTTTAAGGGGGGTTAGGGGGGATCGGTTAGTGCCTCAAATCACAGCCAACCACTTTTCAAACAACCTCTAAGTGCGATCGCATTCATCGCTACGATCGAGTGAGTAACTAGGAGTTGATCTGAGAAATGCCTAACCCGCTATACGATCAAGATTTGCAATTATGGATTGAGCAAACCATTCAACAGTTACAAAATCATGAATTTGAGGCGTTGGATATTGAGCATTTGATTGAGGAACTAGTTGATTTGGGTAAAGCAGAAAAAAATGCGCTCAAAAGCAATCTGACAATTTTGTTAGCGCATTTACTCAAGTTACGCGTTCAGTATGATGTCCCCGATAGCATCAAAGGCAGCTGGTATAGCTCCATACTTGAACATCGTCAGCGAGTTCTGAATAATTTGGCAGATACTTCTTCTCTCAAAAGTTTTCTGGTTGAGGCTGTGGAAAAAGCCTACCTAGATGCTCGTAAGCTAGCAATTAAGGAAGGTAAGCTGGCTAAGTTTGGGATTCGGATACCGGAAGAAAGTGAGTATCCTACCGTTTGTCCTTTTTCGATTGAGCAGATTCTAGATGAGGATTTTTACAGGCTGTAGAAAATTGCTCCTGCTGTCATATTGCTTTACATCTAAATGGATAGACAGCTTGACCGAAAGGTTCTACAATCTGACTGATTGCGGTAAATTTACCTATTGCCCAATCCATATAAGCATAGTAAAGATTTTCTAGTGATTCCGTTTGATTGCGGAAGCACTAAATTAATATAGGAAAGTCTTGATTCAAGGGCAGCAAACAAATGGATGTAAAGCTGATTCTAGCCGGGTTAACAGTTATATTTACGCTTTCGTGCTTATTCTTTGGCACGAAAAACGGATTTTATGATTCAGATAACTATCACGGTAACGGCTCCGCACATTGAGATAAGTCTGTAGACCCTTTGGCGACTTGCTGTAGGGTGAGTTGACTAAAATAGCTCAGAACTTGCAAAGGGAAAATAAACAAGAGCCAGACTCCTTAAGTTACTAGCTTGATGGCTTTTCGTTAGCCCACCTTTCCGAACCAGTGCGGGTTCGGTGGAGGCGTCCTCCCCAATCAAAAATCTGTATTCTCAGGGTGTAGGGGCGCACGATAAAACTTACCCCTAAGTCACAAAACCAAAATTTTTGTAACTTTTGGCTTTTGGGATATGTCCATGATGATGAGGTTTGAGGGGAGGAGAGCATGAGGGATAATCTGTCGGCATCCTCTAGCGTAGATGCTGCGGAAGCGGGTACTGAATTAGAATGTTTGCCCTATAGTGTCCAACATGACAATGAGGGCGTGTGTTTATTGGTGAAAATGGGGCCACACCGCATCCTATTGGACTGTGGTTTTGAGGATATTTCATCGCTGGCTAAGGGGCTTACTAAGTCGAGAGGTGGAACTAGTTCACCCCTACCAGCAGATTTAGTTTTGATTAGTCATGCCCACCCAGATCACGCCAAAGGCTTACTGGCGCTGCATAAAGCTTTTCCCAAGTTACCTATTTATAGTAGTGAGGTGACTAGTAAGTTGCTGCCGCTGAATTGGGTAAACGAAGACCCTGAGAAAATTTCCCAATTTTGTCATGCCTTGCCATTGCGATCGCCTATAGAATTGCAAGATGGTTTGGTGGCAGAATTATTTCCCGCAGGGCATTTACCAGGGGCAGTAGCAATTCTCCTGACCTACACTACCAAGCAGCGTACTTACAAACTACTGTATACAGGTGACTTTTTCCTGTCCAATTCCCGCCTAGTAGAAGGTTTACGTTTAGAGGAACTGCGGGGCTTAGACTTGGATGTGCTAATCATTGAAGGTAGTTATGGCACATCCCGTCATCCTCACCGCCGTAACCAAGAAAATCAACTAGCCGAGCGAATTAATCGCGCGATCGCTGACCATTGTTCTGTAATCCTTCCCACCCCGGCTTTAGGATTGGGTCAAGAATTATTAATGCTCTTGCGATCGCATCACCACTTCACCGGACGAGATTTAGATATTTGGGTAGATGGTGCTGTCGCCACTGGCTGCGATGCATACCTTGAACTGCTACCCCATCTCCCCCCATCGGTGCAGAACTTTGCCCGCCATCAACCCTTATTTTGGGATGAACGGGTACGTCCGCGCGTGCGGCGGTTACAACCAGAACACCGTCCCACTGTGGGCAATTCCCCTTGTATTGTCCTCACCGACTCGACATCTGATTTAGGTGAACATTGCCAACTAGACACCGGCCCCTGGCTGATTCTCCTACCAGAAAAAATTGATATAAAAGTTAACAAAGAATATTTAGCGCCTACCACTGTCGAAAGCTATCTCTTAGCTCAACATAGTGATGGCCCTGGTACTACCCAGCTAATTCATAATTTGCGACCCCAGCACGTCATTTTTGTCCACGGTTCTCCTGCCTACTTGGCAGACCTGACTAGCTTAGAGGAGTTGCAAAACCGCTACCATATACATTCCCCGGCGGCTGATACCTTAGTAGAACTGCCCATCGGCGACACATTTTTACAACCGGCAGCACCTGAGACTAACTATGAAGGCGAACTGACAGAGTTAGGAACAGTAATCACAATTACCCTACCCAATGTGATTACTGCCGATCCGCGTTGGCGGCAATTTGCCGATACTGGTTTAATCGAAGCTCGTTGGCAAGGGGAAGAACTAGTATTAAGGGGATTGTCTCAACGAGAACTGCTCAACCAAAATAGCGATCGCTATACATGGACAGATGTAGACTGTTGTGGTACTTGCCGACATCAAAGGGGGCAGCGGTGTTGGAATCCAGCTTCCCCGTTGTATAACTTTAAGGTAACTCTCGAAGGTTACTGTCCTGCCTTTGAAGGCTTATCTAATCCTGAGTCCTGAATGCTTAATGCTGAGTTAGGATTTGTTACTCAGCACTAGGCACTCAGCACGGAATTATTCTGGATTCGAGTCAGTGTAACGGTTGTGGATACGCTCTGCTTCGGGACAATCTTCAGTCATCAGAGGTTCTACATTACCGCGTGGTACTGAAGCCAATTTTTGCGTTACAGCACCAATGCTCTCGAGGCGAACCATTTCTTCCCAAGAACAAACTTCGTCCTCTTCTTCTGTTTCATAGCGTAGGGTCACTAAATCTCCCTCTATGTCTATGATGCGGGCGCGTTCAATCCAGCGTTGCTGGTCCCGCAAGAAAACACATACCTCGCGCCCATCGCAACACAGTTGATAAATCTTGCGGTGTAGCATGTACTGTTTCTGCCTTTTTAAACAACGTAGTTAAACCTGTCAAAATCTGGGTTCTACCCCATTACATTACACCTTTAAGAGGTTAATTTCACTGTTCAGAACAAGTACGCTTCATAACCCAATCCCAAAATTTGCTTTTAGTTGTCAAAATATCAGGATAATATTAGGTCATAAATCAGATGCTCTAGCAATGAACTCAATCTCCCTCCGGCTTATTCTAGGGAATGTCTGCTTCTATAGAAGTCAAACAATTCGGTACCTGTCCTAACCAGGTTTATATTTGTTGGTGAGTCATTCTTACCATTATGTAATAAAGAATACTCCAAAACAATCGTTGATTGCGGTTGTTTAACTTGCCTAGTTTTAATCATTGGCATTACTGGGAAGTCCGGGGACTTGGCTTTACTTTTACCCACTTGTATCTGATCTTAACTCATTCTCTTGCTGACCTTGATGCTTTTCAACAACAACACCCAAATAGTTTTGAGTTTTTCAGGTTTTTGCCTGAAAAAAGGCAACAGTGTAAGGGAAGAGGTAGGGGGAAAGACCATGAGAAAATTCTACTCCAGAAGTCTCAGGAGGATTTATGTGGTAAGGGAAATTCTATAAGCGCGTTCGACGAGGATGCTTCTCGTTTAATTTTACCTTCGCGAACTGCATCGTATAGGGCTGCAATATCTGGCAAATCCTCTGACTGATAGCATTTAGTGGTTAGCACCTGCTGGAGTAAACCCTCAGATTCAACACTAAGATATCCAGTTTGGAAAGCAGATGCAATAATTGTGCGAATCATCTTGATTAGGGCAGAGTGAGCAAATTATTAGGTCTAGTGTGGAACATTTTCTTCTCTTGCTAATTGATATGAAACATTGATACTGTGTGATTAGTATTACGCTTAATCAGTGATTTAGATCACAATATGATTTTTCGATACTCCATCTATTAATATACAGAGATAAAAGAGCATAGAAATTGTCAACATCAATGTTGAGAAGCTGAATGTTTTAAAAAAATTAAAATACAAAAATTTTTTCGATAAGCATCCACAAAATCCAATCAAGCATCAACAATCAAGCAAAAAACTGGCGGAAATCTTCATCTTTTTGACTTAATTCCACCCAGTCTAAGTTTAAAGACTGGAATTTTTGCACCAAGCAATCGCAAGCCGGACGTTCGGTAGCGTAATGTCCAGCATCGATTAAAATGAGATTGCGATCGCGGCTTTCTTGAAACTGATGAAACTTACAGTCAGAAGTCAGATAAGCTTGGGCACCAGTTTTGGCGACGGCTGAAATGTAACTAGCTCCCGAACCACCTAAAACGGCAACTCGTGAAATTGTTTGCTGTAAATCAGCAGTCGGGGAAAAAATCAAATTAGGGGGAGCAAGTCGGGTTTGAATCGTTGCGAGTAATTCCTGTAATGTCAGAAATGGCTCTAGCAAACCAACACGACCATATCCTAATCCTCCCTGTGTAACTTCTATGGGAGTAACTTCTTTGAGTTCTAAAATCTGAGCTAAAACGTCAGCAGTCCCGTCTTGCACTTGGTCAAAATTCGTGTGAGCAGTATAAATACCAATATTGTGGGTAAAGGCTAACCGTACCATTTCAGCGATCGCTTCACCAGTGCGTAAAGATTTGAGAGGATTAAAAATCAAGGGATGATGGGCAAATATCAGATTAGCATTTTCTGCGATCGCTTCCTCCATTACCGCCAAAGTTGGTGTCAAGCACACCAAAACCCGTGCTTTTTCCTGCAAAACTCCTGGTTCAATTTGCCAGCCACAATTATCCCAACTTTCACACCAAGCGGGATTCGCCCATGCTTCAAACCAAGTAATTAAATCAGCAATTTTCATAATTCTTTTATTCAGCAATTTTTAATTTTTAATTGCTAATCAGTGTCTTTGTGGTTGAATATCTAATTTTAATGCTAATTGCTGGCGCATATCCTGGAAAGGTCTATTCCATATAGGGTTAGCATTCCAATTCCATGCCGCTACTGGAATAAGTTGTTCCTCAGCAAGACAAGTTAGCAGACGGTATTCATCTTCTGGTTCACGAGAAAAAGTGAAGGGGTTGCGGTAGCCAGTCTCGCACAGTTTATAAGATATGACCTGACCATGATTAATACGTTGTAAAAGTTCTTTACCTTTAGCGAGCAAATAATCAAAAAAAACTAGACTAAAAGGTTCTACATGTGCACGATTTTGTGGCTCTTTTTGCACCCATCTTGCCCAATCAAATCCATACATAAAATCATGAACATAACGGAAGCGCATTTCCGTTTTATTTCCAAACATTTCTGTCAGGGAAATCATCTTTTTACTAAAAGTTTTTAAGAAATTAATAGCTCCCTCATCTGCGGTTAAAGCCTGTCTAAGCATACTACTTACAAGAAAATCAAAATCCCAGAAGATGTTTTCTGGGAAGTTTTCTAACTGAGTACGGACGATGCTTTCAAGAGTTTGTTGAATGGTAGTGATAATTTGAATATCAGTGTTTTGTTCAGCGATCAGATTTCCCAATTCTGCAAAGCTGGTCATTAATATTTTTTGGGGATTGAGTGAAAATAAGTTAACAGACTGCTGGGCAAGCATTTCATCAATAAATTCAAATGTATGAGTTGATGTTAGTTTTTGCTTCATAGTAATAGTAATAGCCCAGAAAGCTTACACTAAATATTAGTGTATATCGGCATAAGTAGGTTATTTAATAATCACAAATAAACTTAACTTTTGGATTTACAAATATACACGAATTATTGAGTGCATATCTAGTTAATTTTGCATCAATAGTTGTGATGAGAAAGTTATCAAGGCGAAATTTATTTGATGCATATCGCCGTGACTTTAGGAGATTATATCCAAAAGGTAGACAGTATAACCAGAGTATTTAAACTCTACATAACTCCACCTTCAATAAAACTTGAGAATCGGCTACCCAGAAATGTGAACAACCAATTCTCTGGAATGACTGCGCTGGCGGTGTTCCCAAATATAAATTCCCTGCCAAGTTCCCAGTACTAAGTAACCACGATTAATCGGGATATGTTCAGAAGTGTGGGTGAGTGCGGTACGGATATGTGCTGGCATATCATCGGGGCCTTCTGCATCATGGATGTATTTGCCTGATTCTGGCACGAGTTTCGCCATAAAATTAGCTAGATCCACAAGAACATCAGGATCGGCATTTTCTTGGATAACTAAACTGGCTGAAGTATGGCGTAAAAATAAAGTACAAAGACCAGTTTCCACCCCCGACTCTGTAACTGCATCTGCAATTTTTGCAGTGATATTGTAAAAAGATTTGCCAGTAGTGGAAATTTTTAGTAACTTTTGGTAGTGAGTCATTTGAAACAGTAATTATTGATGACAGTAAAACCTAGCTATTAGTTCAATCTGCTTGATTTGGTTGTTGCTTTACCATTGGTTGATCGCTAGATTGAGTATGGTTATTATAAATCTTTCTGAAGCCAGCTAACATCTGTAAGTTGTATTCTTGAGAGGTAGATTTATTTATCTATGGTTGGAGTTCGCATTATTACATTGATATTGTTTTGAATGACTTTATTTTATTTGTAAATAATTAATAACAGCTTGAGCGATCGCTTCATTCCCATCCTTAGCAATTAGTTGAGATTGCCTTGGAGGTTGGGGTAACTCATGGAGGAAATTCCAAGCCCCTTGAAAAAACTCAGATGGGGTGATGATTTGATGTTGATTATAATTAGTTATGCCTTCTACTATAAAAGTTGCTTCGGCAAAGTCTTCACGCGGTATGGTGACTATTGGTAATCCTAGTATTGTGGCTTCCGAAAAAGTACTATAACCAGGTTTAGAGACAACTCGCCCACAAATAGGCATAAAATCTACAGGGCGGTATTTGCGGTCATTAATTTTCACTAAATTAGGTAAATCAGGTGCAGATTGATCGAATACGATAAATTGCCAATCTGGAAATCGCGCCATCTTCTCATAAGGAATTTGCTGTAAACCTAAGCCGCCAAAAGTCAACAAAATAGTTTTTTCGACTGGTGCAGTTATTCCCCAAAGAGAACGTAAATCATCAGCAGAGTAACGGGGGGAACCGCCTGTTAAGCCGACATCTATGATATTCTTAAAAGCTGGCATTGGTTCGTGGAAAGGGAGACGAAACAAGCGATCGCACTTTGAATACCAATCACTAATCCAATCTGCAATTGCGGTAAATTCACCTCCCCAATCCCGGTAGATAAAGTCCCAGCCAAAGTTACTCATCATCCAGCAGGGAATATTTGCAGCTTTGGCAAACCCAGGAGCGAGGAAGGGAATATCAGCCAAAATGAGATTAACACGATTTTGGCGGATAAAATTCACCTCTGAGGCAATCAGCGAATTTTGATGCTTCTTAATATCCAGCAACTTTTCTAAAGTCGCAGCTTTATCCATTGTCAAACTATCTGTTTGCACCACACCCAAATCAAATGCACGAGGACGATAGATAAAATCGCCTTCTATATAGCACTCTAGCAGCCAGCGTGGGGCAGTACTCACCACAATTAGCAGAACTTCTGGACATAACTTTTGAATTTTTGCAGCGACAGAAGCTGTGCGGGTAGCATGACCAAAGCCGTGGTTAGTTATCGCTAAGTATAAGATTGGACGTTCCATTTGTAAGTTAGGAGTTAGGAGTTAGGAGTTAAAATCATAATTTCTAGACTTATAACTCCTAATTTTTAATTAATTTTGCAAAAACTTTGAATCGCCTCAATCAATAAGTCGATTTCCGATTCTAAAGTAAAGTAATGAACGGTAACACGTATACAGCTAGGATCGGCAATTGTCCGAGTTAATATCCTTTGTGAGTCCAAAAACTTTACCAACTTCAAATTAGCTTGAGGTTGATTATTTTCAAGTTGAAAGGAGACTATACCGCTTTCGGGTGGGGAAGTTCGCAAACATTTAATATTGGGTAACGCCGTCAATTGTCGCCAGAGGTACTCACTGTTGTGGCAAATTTGTTCGTAACGTTCCTGTGAGGTTCCCCATTGCTGATGAATTGCGATCGCTTCCTTTAACCCAAGATACAACGGATAAGCTAATGTAGATACTTCGTATCGTCGCCCATCTGGAAGCCAATCCACAGGCTGAGATTGACTATCTACAACAATGCCATTCAAGCCAATAAACGTAGGTTTCAGGCTTTCTCGTGCTTCTGGGCGGACATACAAACCACCAGCACCCGCAGGGCCACATAACCATTTGTGACCAGTGAAAGCATAAAAATCTACTCCCAATTCAGTTAAGTTTAAAGGCAATAAACCAGCAGATTGGGCAGCATCTATCAACAGTGCAGAATGATTATTCCTGCATACTTCGGCAATTTTATCAAGAGGTAAAACTTGACCAGTATTCCAGAAAACATGACTCAAGATCACAAGACGGGTATTGGGACGCAAATGCTGGGCAATGATAGTTACAGGGTCGCCTTCATTTAAAGTTGCTTTTAAGGGACACGTAGTAATTTCCACAGCGAATCTCCGCGAGATTTCTTGGGCTGTGGCAATCACACCTGGATGTTCGCAGTCTGAGAGTAGCAAATGGTCGCCAGTACGCCATTCAATACCCCACATGGCGATATTACAGCCAATTGTGACATTTTGGGTGAGAGTAATTGTTTCAGATGGTGCATGAAATTCGGAAGCGATCGCAACTCTAGCAGCTTGAGTCTGGGGCGCTATCCAGCTATACGCCTCATTACCAAAGGGGCCTATTTCCTGAACATAAGCTTGAGTTTGGGCGATCGCATCCATTGCCCTTTGGGGCATCGGCCCTTGTCCTCCATAATTGAAATAAGTCTTGTTCGCTAAAGCCGGAAATTGCTCTCGATGCCGATGCAGCTTGATTGGTGATGCAGAAATACTAGTCATAATTCACAAGGGATATCTGCTGTATGCAGGCTATTGAGATTCAAAAATGATTTTGTTATTCTCTCCCATCTGTAATTTGAGAGAAAAACAAACGCTTGTGCTGTTTAGGGACTTTCAGTGAAAAAACATCCTATCTCCGGGTAGCACAGATGTGCGTCCCTAAAAATTTACAAGTAATTTGGGATAATTTATTTTTTGGAAGTCCCTTACGCCAATAGCTAGCTGTTGACAGTATAAAATAAACGGCAAATTAAGCGTGGACGCGATTGCCACTTCTAGATTTTAATTGTCACAGTTACTCCCAGATTGTGCTAATTCTTGTTAACTTAAAAGGATGCTAATTAATGCTGAACTCCTACTGCAATACCAACGCTGTAAACGCCGACCTTTTCTAGATATCCACGGTGACAAAAGTCAGCGCGATGCCCCTAATGAGTTGCTACGGAAACTCCAACAGGACAAAATCGCTCATCAGTTGAGTGCTTTGGCACAAATAACTTATCACCAACCAGATTATTCTTATGGAAACTGGGAAAAGGCAGAGAAGGCAACTTTAGAATTGATGCAGCGTGGGGTTGAGTACATCTATAAAGGAGTACTGTTAGCAAATTATTCTGAAGCAGACACCCTGCTAAGTCGTCCAGATTTACTCGTGAAACAACCAGGACAATCAAATTTTGGAGATTGGATCTATGTCCCGGCGAATATTGAACTGGGTAAGCGCCCTAAGCAAGAATATCAGGTTGTCGCTGCATTTCATGCCCAAGTGTTGGCAACAGTGCAGGGAGTTGCGCCTGAAACAGCTTCACTCATATTACGAACCAAAAATAAGAATTATGCAGTGGATCTGGGCAAATGGACACCACGGATGCAGCAGATTCTGGAGGAGTTTATTCAAGTTTTAGAGTCACCGAATCCGCCAGAGGTGTTTATTTCTCGCCAAAAGTGCAATTTTTGCCATTGGTATAGTGAATGTTATGCGATCGCTCAATCTGAAAAACATCTCTCACTGCTACCAGGTGTAACACCCCTTCGCTACACTCAACTCCAAGCCTTAGACATTACCACACTGGAATCTCTCGCTAACATCAGTCCTAACAGCTTAGAAAACCTGCTTGGTTTTGACAGCCAAGTAGCGCCCAAATTGGTAGTGCAAGCTCAATCTGCACTAGAAAAACGACCGTTAATTTTACCCTACCCGCTACCAACAGAAGAGATTACATTCACAGCGCCCATAGAGCTTTATTTTGATATTGAAGCCCAGCCAGACTTAGATTTAGATTATCTATTAGGGGTTTTGGTTGTTAATAGACAAGCTAATACAGAACAATTTTATTCCTTTTTGGCAGACAAACCAGAAGATGAAGAATTAGTTTGGCAGCAATTTTTGGATTTGGTTTGGCAATATCCCGAAGCGCCAATTTATCATTTTTGTGTCTACGAGTTTGATACAGTTAAACGGTTAGCAAAACTTTACGGCACTCCACACTCCTTAGTGCGTCCTGTACTGAATCGATTTGTGGATGTGTATGAACAATTAACCCAAAGTGTAGCATTGCCCGTAGAAAGCTATGCCTTGAAAGCGATCGCTCGTTGGATAGGATTTGAGTGGCGTGATAAAGAAGCCAGTGGTGCTAAGTGCATTTACTGGTACGATCAATGGTTAGAAACAGGCGATCGTACCTTACTAGAAATTATCCAACGCTACAATGAAGATGACTGTCGCGCCACCCATAAAGTCAAAGATTGGCTCGTCAACTTTTTCCAAGATGAATATGGTTTGCGACGAGCTTAAGTAATTTCGTATTTTCTAAAAGTTTTCAAATTCGAAATACGTCTTGGAAAGTCTAAGTAAAAGGAACATCCACTCAGACTTTATAGAACACCGATTCAGTAATCAGAATTAAGTAGCAGACTCCTCAGTAGTGTTAGTAACAATTTTGGCAAGGACATGAAGATTATGGACCAATACAGTTCAGTTAAGCAATTTTTTCCTTCTCTTTCTTCTCTCTGCGCCCTCTGCGCCTTGGCGGTTCGTTAAAAAATTGACTTGGATAACAGAGTTTTAGCCTTAACTGAACCGTATTGGATTATGGACAACGGCAGTAGGGCGAAGGTCAAATAGATTTTTGCGAGAACCAACGTAACGAGCTTGATCTCCTTGCCACCGACCAATATGAGATAAGAAATGCTCGACAGCAACACGTTCTCTAAGCTTGGCACGACCAGCAGGGGTTAATTGACGTTGTTGTAGTTCCCTGAATAACGGCTCATCAGGATGGATAGAAACACTGCGTCCAGTTTTGGAAGTAGTACAACGTTCCGTGAACGGACAAGTTGCACAAATATTTTTGGGGAACTGTTTTGAACCAAAACCCTTCGTTTGCTCTGCTAATTCTACTGTTCTCTCAATGAGTCTACGGTCAAGACCTTGGATAATTAACGCCGTGCGAAATCTGACCAGTGTCGCCTGAGAAAAAGGGGCATTTTCACAATCTATGCAATCCAGTACTAACTGTCAACGCCTGTCCATGCTTAATGCTTCAATCGCAACAGCCATCTGAAGCACCTGTGTACGCTTGCAAGATGCTTGCTAATGCCAACTGTGCTGGTGGTACTGGTGGATGCCCTTTGGCTGAATCTGCATACAGCATCCTAAGAAAACTAAAGTTATTGCTTTTTGGGTCGAACGCATCATTGAGATCAATAGTATTAATCTTATGAAAAGCCATTATTTGGTATTCAGCCCTTTAGTGCAATTCTAGTATGATATTTTTATTAAACTAAAAATTATTTTTACGTTTCAGAGTATTAAAATCAATAATATACGGCTTATGTGAGTTGGAATCTGGAAAGGCGTAAATACGTCAACATAGTTAAATATCTTGGCTAAAACACAACCTGAAACCCTTGCTATCGCTTGGGCATTTTTAATTCACATAAGGCGTAATATAATAATAATTTCGACAGACGAAATTTTAACAAAAGAGATTTCCAATGAGATTTAGCTTGATCTGTAGAAGATAAGGTAGTACGCTCATAGGTTGTTAATTCTTGATAAAAATTCATTACTTCTGGAATAGATATAGCAGTCCTAAATCATTCGTGAAAATTATATCTCTCTTTCTTCTTTCTTTCCTTTGCGTCCTTGGCGTCCTTGGCGGTTCGTTTCCTAATCTATATTTTTCACAACTCAATTAGGATTGCTATAGCAGCTATTTCTTTCCAAGAACCATAGCGTAGTCTTATATAACTATTCGCCACAGTACTACCTAAAAACTGTAGTCTTTTAACTTGATTTGGGTATTCATAAGTATAATGCCAACATACAGGTGAGGGGCAATATTTAATACGGAAACCATTATCTCGCAATCTATAATAAAGCTCTACATCTTCTCCATAAAGAAAAATTTTTTCCTCGTAACCTCTTACTTTTTCAAGAGCATAACGCCGAAAAAGAATGCAAGCATTAGAGGTTAAAATCGTATATTATTAATTATTTTACTTCCAATAATTGCTTTAGCTTTAACCATTTTTTCCTCATTTTCCAAAAATTACTATTTTCCATTTCCATAACTATCTTTTGGACTTTTTCTAATTCTGCTTCGGTCTGTTGCAAACTTGTTTTCAATTGTTGTAAGTTAGACTGAGATTGTTGCAAGTTAGACTGAGATTGCGCTAACATTTTTTTGTAAAATTGTAATTCATAAAATGAACTTAACTGGACATTAGCTTGGTATTTTGAATGCTGCCTATATTCTAAAAGCGGAAAAGGTGCTTTCTTTGCATTCCACCCAGCTTTAACAATCCTACGAAATAAATCGTAATCTTCAGGCGTATTTGGCTTTTCAAGATAGCCTCTAACCTCGTCAAAAGCTTGACGTCTAAACATTGAAGATCCATGTATAAAATTGCCAATATTTAATAGGTTTTGTTTAGACTCTTCATCAAATTCGGGAAAATTTATAATAAAAAACTTTTCATTTTTAATTAATCCGCGTCTTTCTTTTGGGAAAGAATCATAAACGAGTCTAGCTCTTTTTCCAAATAGTGCAAAATCACTATATGCGATCGCTACATCTGGAGATGCATCCAATATAAGTGATGTTTTTTCAATAAAATCACTTCTATATCTATTATCAGCTCCCAAAAAGGTAATATATTCTGATGTCGTTAATGACACAGCTTTGTTAAAATGTTTGACTACACCTAAATTAGTTTCATTGATATTGACTTTTATTAAATTAGAATGGGTTTCTTGATAAAATTCAGCTATTTTACTTGTATCATCAGTAGATGCATCATCTGTAATTAAAATTTCATCAGGCATTCTAGTTTGACGCAGTACTGATTCAATGGCTTCAACTAAAAAACTTCCGTAGTTATAAGATGGGATAATAACGGCTATAGTAGCCTTTTTAAATGTGGTTTCATTAGTGACAGTTATACGATTCAATCGGTAAAGATCGTTATTGTTACCTTGGTTACAAGAGACTGCTCCACAAAACTTAAATTTTACTTTATCAATAACTTTTTGATTAAATTTTCCGTAGGGATAAGCAAACCATTTAAACCCAGTTTCATCTATTTTTTCTAATTCTTCAGGAACTTCTAACTCCTCTAGCAAATTTATTTTTATTTCTTCATTCGTTAAATCACAATGATATTTGGTATGCCACTGTAACCTACCATTCTTTTTAACTAAAATCTCTAACTCTTGCAAATTAGCAAACTGCGCTTGCGGCTCTGTTATATCAAAAGAATTATCTATACCTATATAGTCACTAGTTACAAATAATTCCAATGGATAATTAAATTCATCTAAGATAGGTGCAGCATAATCTAAAACGTTCTTGTAAACATCATCAAATGTAATTACAATATGTTCAGGGTCACTTGGATTGTATTCATCTAAATAAACAACTTTTTTATGCTTTAATTCAAGCATTTGTCTATAAAAATCATCTACTGTTACTCACCATATAGTAGGACTTTCTAAGTAAATCTTGTGATACATTAAAATTGTCATTTAATATAAACCTCTAATTTTTGCGTATAATCTCTATATGAAAAATAATAACAATCTAACATTAGGTATGGGAAACGGACTATGTACCAATCGTTTATATGACAACACAGCAAAATACCATCTTCTCTCAAAATACGGTCTACAATCTTATATATTAAATTTACCGATTTTCCAATATACTGCGAATACAAAACCCCAGTGATGGTTATCAAATCATAAGTATCTTGTGTATTCTTAGGTATTTGAAAAATAGATGATTGCATGAATTTGATTCTATTTGATTCAAATTGTTTTGCATGATTTATAGCATTAGCTGAAACATCAAACCCTGTTATCTGTGTACCCGGTAATTCGCGTGTGATAAAGCCATGACCACAACCAATATCAAGAACATTTTGGTATTGCCGTTGAGGAATTTCACTTAAAATAATGCTTTTTCTTGTCTGATCATGTGGGGTTGTCTCATAATCCCAAGGATCATAATTTTGATAAAATGTTTCTAATTCTTTTTGGGGTTGCAACATAATATTAATTTATGTAAAATTTATTTTTTTTATAAGAGATATAGTGTGTCTCAGGCTGCCTGATTTACATACAATATTTTTCGTTAATTGTAGCAATTTTCCTTCCTTAGTATCTAGATACTCAATTTGTTTACGTAACGCTTAATCGCTATGAACGCTATGAAAGTCACCTTTGTGTTCCTTGTGCCAGTGGAATGCATTATTCCTAAAAAATCTTAGCAAAATTACCTTGGCAATTATACAATGAATCCGCTGTTGCAAAGTGTATTTTTACTAGATACGCCTTATATAAGTTGGTGTCTGGAAAGGCGTCTCTCTCTGAAATAATTACTTTATTCTCAGAGCTTTGGGACGATATTGATGGTTACTGGTAATATTACTTAGGATTTTGTTAAAAAATTTATTTATTGAAGTTGTTAACTAGCAATTATTTATCAATAGCTTAAAATTATTGACAATCACTCAAGCCTAAAAAAAACCTCTAACTCTTATGAACAGCTATTCATAGCTTATTTTTTACATTGAACTCAGGTACAGTTATACGTCCCTACAAATATTGATTTAACGAAAAAATCTATGCAGCTAATTAAAAAAATCTTCGTACTTCCACAAATATGGTTCTTTTTAATTTTGATTACAATTATTAGCATTATATTCACAAACTTAGCATCAAATGGTGTTGAAATAAGTAGCATAGAATTTATCGGTGAAGATACCTTACCGAAAGGTTTAATTTTTCAAAATACTGAAGTAGGAGGTTTATCTGGAATTACATATAATTCCAAAAATAACCTTTATTACGCTATTTCCGATGAGCGTGGGCAAAAAGCTGCCACCCATTTATACACTTTAAAAATCGACTTAAGTAAAGGTTTACTAGAAAAAGGTGGAATTATTCCATTCAGCCTTACTACATTATTAAATGAAAATGGTAAAATATTTCTCCCTGGTGAAACTGATACAGAAGGTATTGCATTAACTAATAAAGCAACTGTGTTTGTTTCTTCTGAAGGCGATGCTACAAAATTAATTAATCCTTTTATTAAAGAGTTCTCACTATATTCTGGCAGAGAAATTGCAACACTCTCCATACCAAATAAATTTTTACCAGATAAAACTAATCAAAAAGGTATACGCAACAATTTAGCTTTTGAAAGCCTCACCATCGCACCCGATAATAAGCATCTGTTCACAGCCACCGAAAATGCTCTAATTCAAGATGGTGTCGCAGCTAAACCTAACATCGGTAGTCCTTGCCGCATTTTGCAATACAACTTGCTCAACAATCAGCCAGAAAAGGAATTTCTTTACCAAACTGAACCAGTTGCACCATTTTTGAATCTGATTGGTAAATTCGCTAGTGGATTACCCGATTTACTTGCTCTCGATAATCAAGGACACTTCCTAAGTTTAGAACGATCTTTTACTGGTTTAGGATTTGCTATTTCCCTGTTTCAGGTTTCTTTAGAAGAAGCCGATGACATTCATAATATTGATAGCCTTTTAGCAATTGATTTCAAAAATGTTAAACCAGTTAAGAAAAAACTGTTGTTAGACTTGAGAAAACTAGATGTACTGCTAGACAATATCGAAGGCTTAACTCTTGGCCCAAAACTAGCGGATGGTCAACAATCATTAATTCTCATCAGCGATAATAATTTTAACTCCCTACAACGCACTCAGATACTAGCCTTTAAACTTAAAGTTGAAAATCCGCTAATTAGATTATTACGCCGGTTACTCCCAAATTTTAAGCTTTAATTGCACAGAAATAAAGGTGCTTAGGCGTAGCCCGTAATAGATATCGCAACTTGACTTTTATTTAGTTATTTCTGATTAATCCTGTGTATTCACTGAATATACTAGGTAACTTTATCTAGCTTATTTATAGTTTACGTGTAATTTCTCAACCGTACTCCTTAATAAATATGTTACACAATGTTTAATAGCTTTTGCAGAGGGCTTAAGCATATTTACAGCATATAATTAATTTTCTCAAAATTCGGATATCTCTTAGATTTAAATTTAATAATTAGCTAGACTTAATTAAAGTATTTTGCCAATAACATTTTTTATAAATGATTTTTATGCCAGAAAATAAAATTGAGAGTATGGTAGGGCAAAAAGCAGAATTAGACGATTACATCGGACAATTTTTAAACAATCGATATTTAATCAGAGATTTGATTGGCAAAGGGGGGATGGGTAGAGTTTATTTAGCAGAAGATACAGCTAAAGGCGGTATGCCAATCGCAATCAAAATATTATCACTTAGTTTGGCAAACCAACAAATGTCCCAACGTTTTGCCAGAGAGATTTTTATTGGCGCTCAATTGGGTCGCAAAAGTAAACATATTGTTCGCATTTTAAGTTATGGGGTTACTGAGGATAAAACTCCATTTTATGTAATGGAATACCTCCAAGGAAAAAATCTCAAACAAATTATAAAAATTCAACCCTTGACAATATCGAAGTTTTTAGAAATTTGTAATCAAATTTGTTTAGGCTTGCAATGTGCCCACCAAGGTATCAGCCTTAAAGGAGAGATTTATCCTATTGTTCACCGAGATATTAAACCAGAAAATATATTTATCGCTGAAGATAGTAAAAAAGGTGAAATTGTTAAAATCCTAGATTTTGGTATTGCCAAGTTTTTAACAGAGCGAAGTGGGATGACCCTAACCGATTCTTTTATTGGCAGTTTGCCTTACTGTTCTCCAGAACATATGGAAGGGCGTAAACTGCTAGATGTCCGCTCTGATATTTATAGTTTGGGAGTACTAATGTTTGAGATGCTGACAGGGAAACACCCATTTCAAACAAAAAGTAACTCCTTTGGTACTTGGTATCAAGCCCATCGTTTTCAAATGCCACCTACAGTTGAAGAAGTAAATCCGCAAGTTAAAATTCCGGAAATATTAGAAAAAATATTGATGAGTTGTTTAGCTAAAGAAGTAAGCGATCGCCCTCAGAATATAAACCAAATATTAGAAGATTTAGCAAAAGTTAATGATCAAGTTAATAATGTTATTTCTAATAATAGTACCGATATTATTAAAGTCTCGCTTCCAGTTCAATTAGTACCGGCAACTTTATTATCAGAAAAAGAGTGTTTGCAGAAAATTTGGCCTAAGAATAAACCAATTGCGCCAATTGGATTTCCCCATTTACTACAGACTCCTCAAAGACCTATACCAACTTTTTGGGCAATGTTACCCAAACAAGAAATTCTAAAATTTTTGGATAAAATACATGATACTGAATTTATTACTAAAATGAATGTATACCCCATGCTACTGTGGGTAACAGTACTATATGATGCCCAACCTTCTACAACTAAGTGGCTACCTTATTTTCTGGATCTAAAAGATAATAAGGGTCAAAATATAGCACGTAGTTTAGCAGAAGTAGGTTACTATCATTTACTATTTTTTCCCCTAGAAGATCCAACTCATTGCTCTCATGTAACGACTTTAAACCTCACGGCTAAACAGCGTCAACAACTTGTAGATTGGTTAGATATGAGTCAACAGTCAAATGAATTTATTTTGCCGAGTCAAGCCAAAAATATTCTAAAAGCAGAGTACGAAAAGCTGAAGTTAGACATATTACGAAACTTAGCCACACATCAAAAATCTGAGACAGAAGGTTTAAAAACTTGGATGAATAAATTCTTAGAAATGTTTTTAAAACTTCTATTACGTCGTTGAAATTCTGCTATCAGAATCAAAATCTAAACTTAATAATATTTTTATGTGTGTATTGCTAACTTTAAATGGACTCAGCGCCAGAGGTGAACAAAGTGAATCAAAGTCCATTTACATCTCTAAGTAGTGCTGGCTTGCTTGCCAATCGTTATCAACTCAAGCAATTAATTGGCAGCGGTGGTATGGGTGAAGTTTTTTTAGCAAATGATGTTTTGTTAGGAGGTATACCAGTTGCTATCAAGTTTTTGACTCAAACTGTTGTTAATACCAAGATGCAGCAAGACTTTGCTCGTGAAGCTTTAATGAGTGCAGCCTTGAGTCAAAAGAGCGTACACATAGTGCGAGCGTATGATTATGGTGTGAATGAGAAAGGAAAACCATACTACGTCATGGAATATCTATGTGGCAAGAGTTTAAAGGATTTAATTCCGTTATCTCTGCCCATGTTTTTGACTCTCTCTCGCCAAATTTGTTTGGGCTTACAGTGTGCCCATCAAGGGATTAATATTGATGGCAAAATTTGCCCGTTGGTTCATCGAGATATTAAGCCTGCCAATATATTAGTTATTCCCGATCCGATATTGGGTCAGTTAGTTAAAATTCTCGATTTTGGTATTGCCAGATTTTTAAACTATACATCAACAGCTAGTACAAGCAGCGGATTTAATGGCACTTTACCTTATTGTTCTCCAGAACAGCTAGATGGAGAAAAATTAGATAGTCGTTCTGATATTTACAGCCTGGGTGTGATGATGTTTGAGATGCTCACAGGTAAAAAACCTTGGCAACCGGAAACTGATTACTTTGGTGCTTGGTATAAAGCACATCACTTTAAAGCACCAAAAACGATCGCAGATGTTAAACCCACTCTGAAAATACCTCAGAAACTAAATAATTTAATTATGGCTTGTCTGGCTAAAAAAGTAAGCGATCGCCCCCAAAATATCACTGAAATTTTGGAAGTATTAAATAATTTAGAACAGTCTAATTGTCCCAGCTTCCCTACAAATATCGCCTCTAACACCGTTCTTAGCCGTCCTTTAAATTCTGCATTACCAATCACAATAGAACAAAGTTATCGGCAACTTTTGTGGCCTCCAAATAAACCAATTCAAGAAATTGTTTTTCCCCAGCTTCTAGACACCCCACAAGGCTCGATGACAGCGCTATGGTTGATGTTGTCTAAACAAGAAATCAAAAATTATGCGGTTTCTACCCGTTGCAACCAGTTTATCTTTGTGACATCCCCTCATCCAATGCTGTTGTGGTTAACTGTACTATACAATCGGCAATTGGCTCCTAAGTGGCTACCATGCTACTTAGATATGCAAAATCTCCAAAATCTTAAGATGGTAAGTTTCCTGGCTGAAAATGAACAATATCCTTTGATTTTCTTTACTCTGGAAGCACCACATTCTTGTATTAAGGTTCTCAGCAGTTGCATCGAGCCAACTCAGCGGCAAATGTTGAAAACCTGGGTGCAACAGAGTCATATTCTACCACCTGCTTCTCAACCCCAATTGAGCAAACAGCTATTGAAACAGCAGTATAAACAAATGCAATCCCGAATATTGCAGCATCTAGAATCAGAGCCACAGGTTGTATTATCACGGTCTGTTTAAGGAGCAATTCGCACTTGAGAGAGAGGAGTCAAAAAGAATTTCTAATTTCCAACTCCAAAACACTTGACAAGTAGAAAAAAAATAGTGATAATAGCAAAGTTGCCAAACAAGGGACTGTAGTTCAATTGGTTAGAGCACCGCCCTGTCACGGCGGAAGTTGCGGGTTCGAGCCCCGTCAGTCCCGTTCTAAATTTATGAGTAGGATATCACCAAACTTAGGTGATATTGGATGGATTTTGAATTCTCCAAAGAGGTTGACTCAGGATTCAGGATTTAAATATAAGCTACATTTATCATGCTTTGCGAAAGAGAGAATTAACTGTGACTGTTAGAGTCCGTATTGCGCCGAGTCCAACCGGAAATTTACATATTGGTACAGCTAGAACGGCTGTATTCAACTGGTTATTTGCCCGTCACCACGGCGGGAAGTTTATACTGCGAATAGAGGATACAGATTTAGAGCGATCGCGTCCCGAATACACCGACAATATTCTTGAAGGACTGCGCTGGCTAGGACTGAACTGGGATGAAGGGCCATTTTTCCAATCCCAACGGCTGGATCTTTATAAAGAAGCAGTAGAAAAACTGCTAGATCGAGAATTAGCCTATCGCTGCTACACTACTTCCGAAGAACTAGAGGCGCTCCGAGAAGCTCAAAAAGCTAGAGGCGAAGCACCTCGCTATGACAACCGTCACCGCAACCTCACCCCAGAACAACGCGCCGCATTTGAAGCAGAAGGTCGTTCTTATGTAATTCGTTTCAAAATCGAAGATGGGCGGGAAATTGTCTGGAATGACCTAGTAAGGGGAAAGATGTCTTGGCGAGGTAGCGATTTAGGTGGTGATATGGTCATCGCCCGCGCCTCAGAAGAGGGAAGCGGTCAACCTTTATACAACTTTGTCGTTGTAGTGGATGACATTGATATGCAAATCACCCATGTCATTCGCGGAGAAGACCACATCGCCAATACCGCCAAGCAAATTCTGCTGTATGAAGCAATGGGTGCAAAAATTCCAGAGTTTTCCCACACGCCGTTAATTTTGAATATGGAAGGGCGCAAGCTTTCTAAGCGAGATGGCGTCACCTCAATTTCTGACTTCCAGAAAATGGGCTTTACTGCTGAAGGCTTGGTAAATTACATGACATTGCTGGGTTGGTCGCCACCGGACTCGACGCAAGAAATATTTACCTTAGAAATAGCAGCTAAAGAATTTGGCTTTGAGCGTGTAAATAAAGCAGGCGCAAAGTTTGACTGGGACAAGCTGGATTGGTTGAACAGTCAGTATATCCACAAGACGCCAGTAGATAAACTCACAGATTTACTCATACCCTTTTGGGAAGCGGCTGGCTATAAGTTTGATGGTGGAAGAGAACGTCCTTGGTTAGAACAGCTAGTAACTTTAATTAGCCAGAGTTTGACTCGCCTGGTAGATGCAGTACCTCAAGGCCAACTGTTTTTTAGCGATACAGTTGAATTTAGCGAAGAAGGCAGTACACAATTGAAGCAAGAAGGTTCTACTGCTGTACTTGAGGCGATTGTCACAGCTTTAGAAAATCAGCCCCAACTCTCGGAAGCCGTCGCACAAGACATTATTAAACAGGTAGTCAAAGAACAAAAAGTCAAAAAAGGCTTGGTAATGCGATCGCTCCGAGCAGCCTTAACTGGGGATGTTCATGGCCCCGACTTAATCCAATCTTGGTTACTACTAAATCAGATTGGTTTAGATAAGCCACGCTTGAGTCGGGCTATAACGGAAGCTAAGTAGCGATTACTTCCAGATTTTAGAAATATTTCAGATTTTAGGGGCGCACAAATGTGTGCCCCTATCCATAAGGTAAAGCAACTATGGGAACAAGAAATCATTAACTAATTACTAATGAATTATCCCCAATTTCACATCTAAAATAGTTAGTCAATTCTCCTCATGTTGGGAACTTGGTGTGTAAAATTCATGTCTTCAAAAACACTTAGAAGCGAACGTAATTACAATGCCGACAAAAGCGCTCAATAGAGGGATGAGATTATCGTTCATGATAGTTACGCTCTTCATCACATCGACAGTTAATGCTGCGGTTGATGCTCAGGAAGCACCAACGATATTTGGAGATGTCACCCTTAGCCCTCAGTTTTCGCCAGACCCCCTGACAGTTCGCGGGATGAGTGGTGGTTCAATATCTGGGAGTCAAGTAGGTGGGAGAAGCGAAACAGCCACTGGCCCTTGTACCGGATTTGTTGATGAAACACCAGACCACACATTAGCGTTAACAAGTAAATTTGACTACCTGAAGTTGCAAGTGCAAAGTCCTGAAGACACCACCATAATTATCAAAGGGCCCGGTGGTACTTGGTGCAATGACGATTTTGATGGCAAAAATGCTGGCATTGTTGGTGAATGGCTACCTGGAAGTTACCAAATTTGGGTTGGTTCCTACGAAAAGGGCAAGTATCTTCCTTACACTCTAAAAATTACAGAAGTAAAGTAGGGAATTGGGCACAAGAAGCGGAGGGGCAGAGGGGAAAAACTTACTGTAACTTCTCCCCTTCTTCCTCATCTCCTTCACTCCCCACTTCCCCAGAATCATGATTGAGAGCGGCTTGGACGATACGAGGAGCATTCTGGAGAAATTCTCTCTGTCTTTGCATACCGTTGCGCTCCCTTTTCTCGTGCGATATTGTATTAAAATTAAGTTAACTTTGATTAAGATTCTTGTTGGCATTGCCATAATGCTCTAATCGCCTTATGGCAGTGCATGTAAGAGATCAAATTAAACAAAATGGATTTATAAACATCCGTTTAACAGCTTAAAGTGACAGAGTGATGAACATTCGGTTACTAGAGCTAACAAGTTGTATAGGCATCTAGAGGCAAATTAAAATGAAATTCTCTTGGAAAGTCGTAGCACTCTGGACATTGCCAGCTTTGGTAATTGGCTTTTTCTTCTGGCAAGGGGCGTTTGCAGGCGCTCCTGCCGATATGAGTAAGAATGCAGCTAATACTCGCATGACTTATGGTCGCTTTCTAGAATACTTGAACAGCGATCGCGTCAACAGTGTGGATCTGTATGAAGGCGGTAGGACAGCAATTATAGAAGCCCGCGATCCAGACCTGGAAAATCGTGTCCAAAGGTGGCGTGTGGATTTGCCTGTTAACGCTCCTGAGTTAATTAGCAAGCTCAAAGAGAAAGCCATTAGTTTTGATGCTCACCCCATGCGGAATGATGGCGCAATTTGGGGATTGTTGGGCAATCTCATCTTTCCAGTTTTATTGATTACTGGGTTGTTCTTTTTGTTCCGGCGTTCTAGCAACCTCCCCGGTGGCCCAGGTCAAGCAATGAACTTTGGCAAATCTAAAGCGCGTTTCCAAATGGAGGCAAAAACCGGCGTCAAATTTGACGACGTAGCCGGAATTGAAGAAGCTAAGGAAGAACTGCAAGAAGTCGTCACCTTCCTGAAGCAGCCAGAAAGATTTACAGCTGTGGGCGCACGAATTCCCAAGGGAGTGCTGTTAGTTGGGCCTCCTGGAACTGGTAAAACTTTATTAGCAAAAGCGATCGCAGGCGAAGCAGGCGTACCTTTCTTCAGTATTTCCGGTTCGGAATTTGTGGAAATGTTCGTAGGTGTGGGTGCATCCCGCGTCCGCGATTTGTTCAAGAAAGCTAAAGATAATGCCCCCTGTATCATCTTCATCGATGAAATCGACGCCGTAGGCAGACAACGGGGCGCTGGTATCGGTGGCGGTAACGACGAGAGAGAGCAAACCCTCAACCAATTGCTCACCGAAATGGACGGGTTTGAAGGTAACACAGGCATCATTATTATTGCTGCTACCAACCGTCCCGACGTACTAGACTCAGCCTTGTTACGTCCCGGTCGCTTTGACCGCCAAGTAACAGTCGATGCACCCGATATCAAAGGGCGTTTGGAAATCTTACAAGTCCATGCACGGAATAAGAAACTAGACCCTAGCGTATCTTTAGATGCGATCGCTCGCCGCACTCCTGGATTCACTGGTGCTGACTTAGCCAACTTACTCAACGAAGCAGCAATTCTCACTGCGAGAAGACGCAAAGAAGCCATCACCCTCCGCGAAATTGATGATGCAGTGGATCGGGTAGTCGCTGGGATGGAAGGCACTCCCTTGGTGGATAGCAAGAGCAAGCGCTTGATTGCTTACCACGAAATCGGACACGCCTTAGTTGGAACTTTGTTAAAAGACCATGACCCAGTACAGAAAGTTACCCTGATTCCACGGGGACAAGCACAGGGTTTAACTTGGTTTACTCCCAACGAAGAACAGGGATTAATTTCCCGTTCTCAACTGAAAGCTAGAATTACTGGTGCTTTAGGTGGTCGCGCCGCCGAAGAGGTAATTTTTGGCGCTGCGGAAGTCACAACTGGCGCTGGTGGAGACTTGCAGCAGTTATCGGGAATGGCACGGCAAATGGTGACTCGGTTCGGAATGTCCGACTTAGGCCCACTGTCTTTAGAAAGCCAGCAGGGAGAAGTATTCTTGGGTCGTGACTGGACAACCCGATCTGAGTATTCTGAATCCATCGCTTCCCGCATTGATGGACAAGTCAGGGAAATTGTTGAGCAGTGCTACGACAATGCTAAGAAGATCATCCGTGACCATCGCACCGTCACCGATCGCTTAGTAGATTTGCTCATCGAGAAAGAAACCATTGATGGCGAAGAATTCCGCCAGATTGTGGCTGAGTATGCTGAAGTCCCAGATAAGCAACAGTACGTACCGCAACTATAATATTTGACTCTTTTCCGGCTACTATCTGGAAATGAGTAAAGTGACAAAAAATAAACTGAGGGTGGAGTATACCATCCTCTTTTTTTTTGCGCTTTTTCAATGTTATGAAGCTTCTAATTTTAAAATTCTCAAAATTTATGAACCCATAAACTATAAAAAACCTTGTTGTTTCAACTTAGCTAGCGCATCTTCAGCAGCAGCTTTTTCTGCATCTTTTTTATTGCGTCCCTTACCTTCTCCGTAAATTTTTTCATCTACCAATACTTTTGCGATGAATTCTGGCGCGTGAGAAGGGCCTCCTATTTGTTCTGTGAAATATTTGGGGGGATTTGGGGTAACATTGCGTTGCACCCATTCTTGAAAGCGGTTTTTTGAGTCTACATTAGAACGGGGTACAACTATATGCTTAGGATCTACAGAATCAAAGAGTGGTTCTATAATTGCGCGAACTGCTTCAATATTGGAATCATTATCCAAATAGTAAGCACCAATAACTGCTTCAAAGGTACTACTGAGCAAATTAGGATTTTGGTAGCCTCCATCTCGAATTGCACCTTTTCCTAACCGCATCCTAAAGTCTAAACCCACTTCCTCAGCGAACTTTGCTAATTGCTTTTCATCTACCAGCGCCGAACGTCGTCGGGTTAATTCATCTTCTCCCATTTCTGCATGACGACCATAGAGATATTCGCCACTTAAGAAATTCAGCAAAGCATCACCAAGAAACTCTAGGCGTTCATTGTGTTCGCCTTCTCCGGGGTTTTCATGGACGTAAGAACGGTGGGTAAGCGCACGGCGTAGAAGCTTTTCATTATGGAATATTAGAATTTTGTGCATTTTATCTTGTTTCTTGTTGCAGAAATTGACTATTGGGAAACTGTACAAGTGTGATTGTCTTTAGACATGAAAAAACCGCATATAGCGGTGTTGCTAAAACCCAGCTTTTACTCAACTGAGTTTTTAAAAGTTTTTTAAGCAGCTAGTTTGTCTAACTCAACTAAAAATAATTCCTGACCTTGCTTTTGAACTTTACCATCCCTGACAGCAGCATCAATAAACTGGCTAAAACTCTTAAATTTCTTGCCATCATCTGTAGAAATAGTTAAGTATCCTTGATACTTAGTACAACGTTGACGCATTAATTTATCAATGCGACCAAATACGGTAGGCTTACCTTGGCTTGAGACAGTTTTGATAGCTTCAATTAAATATTCTATAGCGTCTTTGTAATTAATCTGAGACACAATGTCTATATTTTGAAGTTGAGTCTTATTGCTATTGGCAACTAGCTGAGGTAATTCATCTACAAAGTGGAAGTTATAATTACCAACCAGTTTAATCAACTTTGGACTCTCACTACCTCGGTTGAGCAAAGACAATGACTTTTTTACCCATAGCTTTGAGAATGGAAATTAATACAGCAAAATCCTTGTCTCCTGAGAATAGGATAATATTCTTTAGAGAAGAATTAAAAGCAACTGCCTCATAACAGTCATCTTTAAGTCGTTTGTCTGCACTATTTTTTGAGGTATCAGGAACATTAACACATCTAAAACCAAGCTCTTTTAGTTTATTTGAGGAAGCAACTTGGTCTTGACGCTGTGAATTGTAATAAATATTTTTGCAAGATACAGTCCCGTTAGATTCTGCAAATTGCAGCACTAAACTAGCGAATTTTATGATTGAGGGAACGTTCTGAATATCGCAAAAAATGCCAGTATAATCTTTTTTCTGGCTTACTTGTTTTTTGGAGGGTAGATGATAGCTTGTCATTTGAGTATGTCCAGAGTTGGTTTAAGGAAACTGGACAGCTTCAATAAATTACACATTTAGTAGCAGCCTAGCTTTATGAAAGAGATTTATACTAAAAAAGCATTTCCCTTTTCCTTGCTAGGCTCTCTATTTACAAATTTAATTGATTTCTAGTCTAAGAAGGTAAAATCCCTGGCTTACTGCTAGGTATCAGGTTATTCATTCCGCCGAACATTCACGCAAATATATTTATTATTTTCCTTGCTGATAGTCTAATCAATCAATTGACCTGACATCAGGTCTATACATTGCGATCGCACTTATATTCTAAATGTGTCAGAAATTGGTATGCTAAAGGCCGAGACTCGCTATGAAAGCAAACAATGCCTGCGCCTACTATCAACCCCACCATCACTGCCTTTCCCTTGACAGCTGTAGTTGGTCAAGAAGCAATTAAATTAGCCTTGCTGTTAGCAGCCGTTGATCCTGGTTTGGGAGGAGTAGCGATCGCAGGTCGTCGCGGTACGGCAAAATCTGTAATGGCTCGTGC
Organism: Nostoc punctiforme NIES-2108; assembly: GCA_003326195.1. Taxonomy (GTDB): domain Bacteria; phylum Cyanobacteriota; class Cyanobacteriia; order Cyanobacteriales; family Nostocaceae; genus Nostoc; species Nostoc punctiforme_A. The sequence goes on along the minus strand of LXQE01000107.1, from coordinate 11,737 downwards.
TATCCACGCTCTACTACCGCCGATTGAAGTTGTCAAAGGCTCAATTAGCAACTGTGACCCCAACCACCCAGAAGAATGGGACGATCAACTTTTGGCGGAGTACGCAGACAAAGATACTCAAGATGTTCCCGTAGAAATCATTCCCGCACCTTTTTTGCAAATCCCTCTAGGTATTACAGAAGACCGACTATTAGGTTCCGTGGATGTTGAAAAGTCGGTAAAACAAGGTGATACCATTTTTCAGCCTGGTTTACTCGCTACAGCCAACCGGGGTGTACTGTACGTAGATGAAATTAATTTGTTAGATGACCAAATATCAAATCAGCTTTTAACAGTATTATCTGACGGACGGAACCAGATCGAACGGGAAGGGATTAGTTTTCAGCATCCGTGCAAATCTTTATTTATTGCCACCTACAATCCAGAAGAAGGCGGATTACGGGAGCATTTGCTAGATAGAATTGCGATCGCACTCTCTGCTGACGGTGTACTCGGCTTAGATCAAAGAGTAGAAGCAGTTGAACAAGCGATCGCTTATTCTAAATCTCCCCAAGACTTCCTCAAACAGTACAACGAAGATTTAGATTCACTCAAAACCCAAATCATCTTGGCGCGAGAATGGTTAAAAGAAGTAATCATCACCCATGAACAAATTGCCTATTTAGTGGATGAGGCTATTCGTGGAGGAGTTCAAGGACATCGCGCTGAGTTATTCGCCACGCGGGTTGCTAAAGCTGCGGCGGCTTTGGAGGGACGGACAACAGTTAATGCCGAAGATTTGCGCCGTGCTGTAGAACTGGTAATTGTACCACGCGCCACAGTTGTGCAGACACCACCACCAGATCAAGCACCGCCACCGCCTCCACCGCCGCCACAACAGAATCAAGAAGAACCGCAGGACGAATCAGAAGAGGAAGAAGAGGAACAAGAAGAACAAGAAGAAAATCAAGAGCAAGAACCCCCTAGCATCCCGGAAGAGTTTATCTTTGATCCAGAAGGGGTAATTCTTGATGACAACGTGCTGTATTTTACTCAAATGGCGAAGCGGCAAGGTAAATCTGGTAGTCGCAGTGTCATCTTTTCCGATGACAGGGGACGCTACATTAAGCCAATGTTGCCCAAGGGAAAAGCGCGACGCATTGCAGTAGATGCCACCCTAAGAGCTGCGGCTCCTTATCAAAAAGCACGAAGAGAAAGGCAACCAGATAGAAAAGTTATTGTCGAACAGCCTGATATTCGCTCGAAACGCCTGGTACGCAAAGCCGGCGCGTTGGTAGTATTTGTGGTAGATGCTTCTGGCTCAATGGCCTTGAATCGAATGCAATCAGCTAAAGGTGCGGTGATGCAACTGTTGACTGAAGCTTATCAAAACCGCGATCAAATAGCATTAATTCCCTTCCGAGGAGAACAGGCAGAGGTATTATTGCCTCCTACACGTTCTATTGCTTTGGCGCGTAACCGTTTGGAAAGGTTGCCTTGTGGTGGGGGGTCGCCCTTAGCGCATGGTTTAACTCAAGCTGTGCGCGTCGGCTTAAATGCTCAGATGAGTGGAGATATTGGACAAGTTGTCCTTGTAGCAATCACCGATGGGCGGGGTAATATTCCCTTAGCGCGTTCTTTAGGTGAACAGCTAGAACCAGGAGAAAAGCCAGATATCAAAGGAGAATTATTAGAAATTGCTGCGAGAATCCGTTCTTTGGGGATGCAACTATTAGTAATTGATACGGAAAGTAAATTTGTGTCTACTGGGTTTGCTAAGGAATTATCGCAAACAGCAGGCGGTAAATATTATCATTTGCCAAAAGCGACAGACCAAGCTATTGCTGCTATGACCAAAGGTGCGATCGCTGATTTAAAATCTAGATAATTAGTTATTTGTCATTTGTCATTTGTCAGTTGCTTTTCTACTAACCACTGACCATTGACTAATAACATCAAGACCCAGTAGGCATTACCTGTGGTTGCAAATAACAAATCAAATCTTGAATTCCCTTTTGCAGATAGCGCGTTACTGTCATTGGACTAGTACCAATATTTTTAGCAGCATCCTTGCGAGAAAGTTCCTTCAAAAATACCATTTCAACTGCCATACGGGGCTTTTCTTCTAACATATTTATTGCGCCTTGGAGTTGTTGGCGTTCTTCTTCTTGTTGCAGAAGCACATGAGAACGAGGACAAGGAAGTGCCTCACCCAAGGTTATTTGGCAATCAACATAGTTAACTGCGGTTGCATCTAAACTCAAGGGCATCCGGTTTTGAGCAGCCAACTTGGTTTCTTGCCACTCTTGTACAGATACCCGAAGTTGGCTGGCAATTTCAGCATCCTTGGGCGGACGACCTAAAGAGATTGACAAGTCCTTGCGAATCTTTTGTCCTTCATTGTATAATTCTTGCCAACGACGGGGAATTTTTAATAGAGTACTGCGATCGCGCAAAAAGTGCAGCATCTCACCACGAATATATGGCACTGCAAAGGAGCTAAAAGCATATCCCTGGCTAGGATCGAAGCGCTCAATAGCCCTAATCAAACCAAAATAACCGATTTGTTCTAAATCTTCATAAGGTTCATTACATTGATGGCTGAATTTATGAGCCATCTTTCGCACTAAGCCAGTGTGTAACTGTACAAGTTTATTACGAAGTTTAATAGAAGGATTCTGGTGGTACAAGTGTAATAATTCTATACCATCAGTTCGTAAAGAGGACTCACTTGTTGCCATATACATTCCTTTGTTGTAACTCCTATTCCTGAGATAATGGAGTTGCGTATATTTTCTTCTAAGCTGTTATTATTTTGCTTAGTCAGGGAAGAATAAGCCATCGTCGTTTCACTGAACTTATCAGGGGCCGAACTCCACAATTCAGTATTTGTACGCATGATTTTGCGAACCTCTCTGTTACAGGTTATTTTTACTTTTTATATAACTCTTGAATGGTAAATAATCTTTAGCTTTTGCAACAAAAACTAGCTATTTATGCTGAACAATGCCTAACTGACCGAATAGCCATCTGTCATAGTGAGAGCGACGTGAATTGGTACTGAATAAATCGCAAAAGAAACTGGGCAACTTTATCTTTTAGTACGCACCGTCATTAATAAAGGTCGAAAATCCAAATTGAAAGTTGGGTCGAAGAACAAAACCTAAGCTACAAAAAACATAATTCCGACTCATTTTTATGGGAATTTGTACTTAGTTGGGTCTTGAGGTGCATTTCTATTCAATATTGATTGGTAATATGGAAACTTTGGAAACTTAGTGGAAACATAGAAACAGGTGATTGACATGCCAGTTTGGTGGGTGTCACACTTCTGCTAAACAGGAGGGTGAACAATGAAAATCACCAAACACCGACAAAAAATTCTCGATGCACTTCAGCAATGGTTTAGTATCCATAAACAAGGGCCAACTCTAGAAGAGTTGTGTCAAGAACTCGGAATGCAACCACGCCAGAAAGCAACAGTTCAGAAGTGGTTGCAAACTATGCGCGGTATAGATGTGGAATGGGATGACCACAGCGCCCGCAGTCTTCGCCTCCTCATATCTGAACCGGAAAAATCATCCTTACAGCTATCTGTTACCGATACTCTGCGGTATCTGGCTACTGGTGTGGTGCAGTGGGAAAAACTTGAGCTAGAAAAGCGAAGTCAAGTACCAGAAGCCCTTCGCATTGGTATGTCCCGTATGTACTTAACTTCCTTACTACAGGGAGAACAAGCCCCAGAGAACCTACCTCAATTTTTTGATTGGGCGGAAACATCAATTGCTTCCTGGAAACCAGCCCAAGAGATTAAATATCTTTCGCCAGATGTCAGCGTTATAGAAGACGGAGTAGTTTCCGATTTTGCTACAGAATGGCAAGTTTCGGGTAATGATGTGGTGGCGCAGGTACAAGAGTCAGTACTGAAAGATGTACTGGAATACTGTCGGGGAAATCAGTTAGAAGATGCTTATCAAGCTTTTCGACAACTGATTATTACTAAACCCACTCTTCATTACTCAGAATATCGCCAACAGCTACGTTTACCCGAACTCAGACCACTGCGGGAGTTATTGTCACGGTTAGAAATCTATGTCGATATGGATAAGTTGGCAGAGGGCAGCGTCTATTATCTGTGTCCGCGCTGCAAGTATGTGCAACGCCAACGCCCTGATGGTACATATACCTGCCGTAACCCTTGGTGTGAAAGACTTTGTGCAAGTAGTAGCTTTCAACCATTGCCACCTATTCCTAAAGAAAAAGCAGAGGACTGGAAAGCTGTTACCCCTGGCGTACATTTGTACGGTACACTGCCGGGAATTTGGGAAATTCAACTCAAAGAAGAACTTACAAAATTGGGTTTGCGCGTTACTCTCTGGCCTTTTGTCGATGAATTTGACTTACTCGTAGAGTTCTCGCGCAAAGTTCGCTGGGCAATTGATTTTAAAGATTGGGCATCCGTGGATGAAGAACGTTTGCGAAAGGTGCAGTATCGGCGTGATGCAACGGAAACCTTTGTAGTTTTTCCAGATGAACGCGAAGACTATTTGCGGATAAAGGTAGTGCGCGAACAACTAGAACCTGAACTTGAAGGGGTGCGCTTGCGCTTATTTAGCGAAATCATCACTCAGGCTCAAGCAATTTTAGGGAAGAAAAAATAATGCGTGACACCATTAGCTGGCGCAAGGATCTGTGTAAAAAACTCTGCAACTCGGATGAATTACAACAGTATATAGTATCTAGTTTAGTTAACGCAGATACTAAGGTACAACAGCGAGAACTTAAGCGTCTTGCCCAACTCATTGCTGATGTGGAATTGGGATTAACCTTACTTAAGGAAGTAGCACCAGAAGAACCTGCAACTTCTGTGGAAGCCTTGCTGAAAGGATATCGCTTTTCAGTTGAACAATTACAAAGCGATCGCAACTGGCAACTTATACAAAATGCTCGTTTCTATTTGATTAAGCGTAAAGGCAGACAATGGCTGCGAGTTCTTCAGGAGTATATCAACTTACCTGAAATTATTAGAATCTACAGCCTTGAAGAGGCAAGGAATGTTCCTCAACCTATTCCATCCAGTACCTACCCAACTCGTTTAGAGAAGATATATCTTCCAACCTTATTAAAAACTCCACAGCATAGACAACGAAAAGTCAAATTAGCAGATGAGGGGCGATGGTATGCCAAGATTTCCCAAAAAGGTAACTCTCCAGTTGAGGTTCCGATTGATATTCCCAAGGAAGTTGCTAACATAGCACCTTCGTCTGTAGTAACCCTTCGTCGCACACGGACTAAGCAAAATCCACAGTGTAGCGTTACCCGTGAAGAATTAATACTAGCTGCTCAAGAAATGGACGATAAATTGTCTCAGTTTGGGCAACAAGAAAATTATCGTAACCGCTTAGAAAATATCCTCTTCCAGCTATACAATGCTGAATCAGATAATTTCCAGCACGGTAATCAGCTAACTTTAGAGGGTCTTATCCACATTGTCGGGCTTTTGAATGTGGGCAAGTCTACCCTGTTGGAAATTCTGATTTACCACTTTGCTAAACAGGGCGATCGCTGTGGGTTAATGGTGAATGATGTTGCTACAGCAGTGCGCCTCGCTTCTTTGTTCTGCCACAAATTAGGAATTCCTGCTGCACCAGTGTTGGGTAGCAAACGCCAAGAGCAACTTGCAAAAGTCTACGAACCTATTCTCAAAAGTGAGGGTAAGGAAATTACTAAGGGAGGGATGCACCCTGCATGGCGTTGGTTTAGTCCAGTCTGTCCACTTTTAGCTTTAGTGCAATCAGAAGATAAGTGGGAATTTGGCAATGAACCTTGTCACAAGCTTTACCAAAAAGTTCTTGTAGCTGATAATGATGATTCTGATGATGAAGACTGGCAAGAAAGCGATGAAAAATACACTTGTCCCTTGTATTACAAATGTCCACGTCACCATTTAGAACACGATATTGCTACAGCTTCAGTATGGATTTTCAGCCCTGCTAGTTTCATTCATACTCGTGTACCCCGCCAAGGATTTGAACAAGACTTGACCTTTGCTGAGGCTGTTTATCGAGAGTGTAAATATCTATTCGTTGACGAAGCCGATCGCGTGCAGATTCAGTTTGATGAAGAGTTTGCCCCTGATGAAGTCTTAGTCGATGCTTCTGGAAACTCTTTTTTAAATAAACTCGGACTTAACTCGGCGACGATTTACAATTCCGATCGCAGTGATATGGCAGGCGATCGCTTTGTTGCTTGGACAAGCGCACATTACCATACCCAAAATGCTACTAACCGCATCTATCACCTACTTCTCACCCACTCTAAATTGGTTGCGTGGTTGGGGCCACTTCCTTTTACAGGTCGTTCTCTATTTGCTCGGATTATCCGTGACCTAGTTGATCCACCTGAGATTCCTGTCTCAGCGAAGCCGAAACTAACTCGCCAACAAATCATGGAAGAACGGCGTAAACGTATCATTGAAGCAGACTTGGCTCCCACAGAGCAACGTCGCCGCCGCAAACAAATGATGGATCAACTAGATGGATTTTTACAACATCCGCTCAACCGCCGTCGTGGAGGTGAACTTTCTGATTTGGCGTTGACAATACTAACTGCGGAAGATGACCGTCAAGCCTTAGCTGAAATTGCTCCTTGGTGCAAAAGATGGATAGAAATCCATAATCTTTCCCTACCAGATGAGACTCAATTTGAGGAACTAACCCGAAATCTCCAGTTTGCGATTTTAGTCACCATACTCGACAACCGCCTCGGTTTTATAGTTGATAATCTGAGCGACCTCGGTCGGGTAATTAACTTGCACGACTCAAGCCAAGACCTTTTACATCGTCCACCGGATGACTTCCTCCCAGTTTTACCAGAATCGCCAGTGGGAAATATTCTAGGTTTTTTGTATAAGCAAGAACGTAGCGCTAAAAAAGCTGGCAAGTTGGACTATTTCCGCTATGTGGGTGTAGGTCGTGCGTTACTGTTAAATTTCCCAAAACTGTTTGCAGTTGACGATTGGCAGGGTCCACATACTGTTTTGATATCAGGTACTAGCTACGCTCCAGGTTCGCCAGCCTATCACATCAACATAAAACCCACTATATTGTTGCAACCTAGAACTGGCGAGGCAGGTATAACTGAGAGTCAATTTTTCTTTAGTCCCAAACAGAATCCGCAAGCAAACTATATTGCTTTATCAGGATTGCCACCTGCAAGACGCAAACTTGCAGCTAAAGAAATGGTGGAGGCTATGTGCTACTCGGTAAGAGGTGGAGAGAGTTTTCTAGATGAGGTATTTCAGGATTTAGAACAGCGAAAACAACAGCAACCTGAATGGTGGAGCGATCGCGATCGCATCTTGATTGTTGTGGGTAGCTACGACGAATCGGAATGGGTAGCGTCTATTTTACAATCGCGCTACCGTTTCGACGTAAACATCAACGATGACGGTATTGCTACCCTCCGTCGTGACAATGCTCCTACTCATCTTCATGGGATTCTGCGAAGCGAAATCAGAAATTTACAACATTTACCCACCCAGATTGTAGTTGCCCCTTTGATGGCTTTAGAGCGGGGTCACAACATCTTGAATGCTCAAGGTAAAGCTGCATTTGGTGCAGTGCTGTTCCTCAACAGACCTATGCCAATCCCTGATAACTGGCAATCTACTGTTCAGCAACTCAATGCTTGGGCACTGAAGCACGAAAAAGACTCCACTCTTTATGAAGAAGCTCAATTAATATCGGGGAACCTAACCCTAACTCAGGTTGCAGATATCTTCTACCAGAATGCTGTGGCCGAAATGGTCAATCTGAACTATACAGCATGGGCTTTTAAACAATTAACACAAGACGAGCGATCGGTACTTTGCTGGACTCAGTTAGTAAGTATCTGGCAAATCATCGGGCGTTTAGTGCGTGGTGGTGTACCAGCAGTAGTCCATTTTGTAGATGTGAAATTTGCCCCAAATTCAGCCATTGACGAACAAGACAGTGAAAGTACTTCACTTTTGGTTGCCATCATCAAGGTGCTGGAACCCTATGTAGAAGGTGAGGATGTGCTGGCGCGATCGCTCTATGGAGCTTTTTTAAATGCGTTGAAACAAATGAGAGAAAGAAACTTAAACTATGACTAAAATTATTCTTCCTGGTGCTTGGGAACTTACTGCAACGAATCCAACATACGAAATTTATGCAATCTATGTCCCTACAACATGGCGACAAGTCGCCAACAGCCTTGCTCAACAGCGTGCCAGACTCCAAGGCAAAAGTTATCGGGCTGTACCAGTTTATTCCCTCGATCCCCTGGTAGTTGGTAGTTTTCCCAAAATTATCAAGACTTTGCGTAATGGCTGGCAAAAAGACAATGTACCTTGGTTGTTAGCAACAGGAACCACAGGACTTTCTGACTTAGGTAATTTGATCAAAGATTGGTTAATAGAAGAATTTAGTTCCTTGGAGGATGTTGAGTCACAACTTGCAAATTTGAATAATGATGATTGGCAATGGGGAAATTCACAAACCTATGAGTTACTCCATCCTCAAAACAAAGTCGAAACAGGCAACCTTTACCAAGCAATTCCAGATTACCTTGCTGAGGAGTTTCTCAAAAACCCAAGAGTTTACTTTGGTGTTGATGAGCAGTATGAACTGACATTTTACCGAGTGGTCAGCCTCCAAGGTGCTGAGTTGATGTCATGGCCTCCCAGTGAAGTTACGGTAACAAAAGGAAAGGACACAACAGAAACAGCATACATCTCATTTGTCATTGAGTTTGTTTTGCAAACAGTTCCCTGGCGCGAAAAACCTATTGTTTATCATCATTTATCAATTCGACGTTGGCTGACTAAACCTCTAAAAGTACCTTATCCAGGCGTGAAAGCTCATATTGGTGATAACCGCCGGTGGTTAGATGGACAACGCCAAACCTTTTGCTTTATTCCACTGATGATGAACCGTTATGGAAAGGAAGTGTGCGATTCGTTGCTTAGTGAATCACGGTAATCAGCCCGTACATAACTAAGCCAGCCCGACAGCAGATTACTGTCACTGAAGGCTGAACTCTCGGTCAGATGGTGCGATTCGTTGACCAGTGAATCACGGTAATCAGTCCGTAAATAACTAGTCCAGCCCGACAGCAGATTACTGTCATTAAAGGCTGAACTCTCGGATTGATGCAGGTGCAAGTCCTGTCATTCAGACTCAGAATTGACTCCTTATCTGCCCACACTGACCAGACTCGGTGTCTGGAGGGTGAAGCTGGGAACAGGGCACAATCAGACAGCCGTTGCGGGGTGACACTGGTGCTAACAGGGAGTTCCTACGGTGAAACAGAGCCTAGAAAAGCAACCTACCGAGTGGCAAGGGCGCAACATAAAAATCCCTGACCTCATTGGAGTACAGTCCCGCCAAATATCAATCTGAATAATGGCAAGAGTCCGGGGAATCCAATGGTTAAAGTGGCTACATCTAACGGAACAATCAATCNAATCACGGTAATCAGTCCGTAAATAACTARTCCAGCCCGACAGCAGATTACTGTCATTAAAGGCTGAACTCTCGGATTGATGGTGCGATTCGTTGACCAGTGAATCACGGTAATCAGTCCGTAAATAACTAGTCCAGCCCGACAGCAGATTACTGTCATTAAAGGCTGAACTCTCGGATTGATGCAGGTGCAAGTCCTGTCATTCAGACTCAGAATTGACTCCTTATCTGCCCACACTGACCAGACTCGGTGTCTGGAGGGTGAAGCTGGGAACAGGGCACAATCAGACAGCCGTTGCGGGGTGACACTGGTGCTAACAGGGAGTTCCTACGGTGAAACAGAGCCTAGAAAAGCAACCTACCGAGTGGCAAGGGCGCAACATAAAAATCCCTGACCTCATTGGAGTACAGTCCCGCCAAATATCAATCTGAATAATGGCAAGAGTCCGGGGAATCCAATGGTTGAAGTGGCTACACCTAACGGAACAATCAATCATTCCGAGGGAACGAATAAAAACGAATTGTGGGTCTAGGGGCAGTCGAACCCCAAGTAGCCCAGACGAGCGGAGGAATCCCCACAGTTCGGGTAGGACAGACCGTAATTGGTTTGAGGTGTTCAGAATACACTACCTAGAGAAGAGTATGGTTAGACACAGTTACAAAACTAGTGAATCATGGGTAGCACTACCCTGGAAGAAATTCCGGCGTAACCTATTCCGCCTTCAAAAGCGCGTGTACAAAGCTGTTCAAGTTGGAGACAAACGGAAAGCTAGGTCACTCCAAAAGCTCATTCTAAAATCAACCTCGGCTCGATTTCTTGCAATAAGACAAGTATCACAGCTAAACGCTGGTAAAAAGACGGCTGGTATTGATGGTAAGAAATCCCTCTCATTTGAAGAACGCTTCAATCTTGAAGAACTACTGAGAATGAATAGCGGAAATTGGAGACATCAAGGCTTACGGGAAATCCCCATCCCCAAGAAGGACGGGACTACCAGAATGCTTAAGATACCCACCATCGCAGATAGAGCTTGGCAATGCCTCGCAAAATACGCACTCGAACCAGCACATGAAGCCACATTCCATGCTCGGAGTTATGGGTTTAGAACTGGGCGCTCTGCCCACGATGCACAACAATACATCTTTGATAACCTCAAATCCCGATGCAACGGAATAGAAAAACGAGTTATAGAACTCGATATTGAAAAGTGCTTCGACCGGATTAACCACTCAGCAATAATGGATGAACTCATTGCCCCTTTTGGCTTAAAACTCGGTATCTTCCGATGCCTCAAGGCAGGAGTTAACCCAGAATTCCCCGAACAAGGTACACCGCAAGGGGGAGTGGTTAGTCCACTATTAGCTAACATCGCATTGAACGGGATTGAGAGTATTCACCAATACAAATCCCACGGAAACATCACAGAACCATCAATCCGTTACGCGGATGATATGGTCATTGTACTCCGTCCCAAAGATAATGCGTCAGAGATACTTGAAAGAATCAGCGAGTTCCTCCGTAAACGCGGAATGAATGTAAGCCAAAAGAAAACCAAAGTTACCGCCGCGACAGATGGGTTTGATTTCCTCGGCTGGAACTTCAAAGTCCAGAAAAACGGGAAACTCAGAAGAACTCCCTCAACGGACAACTTCAAAGCATTCCGTAAGAAAGTAAAACACATCGTCAACAACTCGAATTATGGTGCTAAGGTCAAAGCCGAAAAGCTAGCCCCCTTAATTAGAGGTTGGAGGAATTACCACAAGTTCTGCAAAATGGACGGGTCAAGGTTCTCACTTTGGTTCCTAAATCACAGAGCGTACACGGTATTCAACAGGGAGACAAAGAATGACCGCTACTCAAGTAGAAAACTTGTAGACAAGGCGTTCCCAGCAGTTCCTTACTCCGAAGGTAAACACGTCATGGTAAAAGGAACAAAATCCCCCTATGACGGAGATACAGCCTACTGGAGCGAACGCAATAGCAAGCTCTACGAAGGCGAAACTTCTATTGCTCTTAAGAAGCAAAACCATAAATGTGCTTCCTGCGGTCTGAAATTCATTGATGAAGAAAAGGTACATCTGCACCACATCGATGGAAATCACGCCAACTGGAAGAAAAATAATCTAGAAGCAATTCACGAGAGCTGCCACGATTACAAACACATGAGCAAAAGCGCAAGCTGAGAACATCGGAAGCTGGGTGCGGTGAAAGTCGCACGCCCAGATTTAACAGAGAGGTGCCCCGGATAATACCGGGCATCGACTCTACC
>LXQE01000106.1 GCA_003326195.1 Nostoc punctiforme NIES-2108 | reverse complement strand
GAGATTAGCACGCTCATCACAGAGGATGGGTCACATATCAGCAACGCTACGTCATGTAATTATTGAACTGATTAATTTAGATGTTCCACCTGCTACTGCCAAGAGTTGTGCCGAAAAAGTTGTTACTCCTCATGGAGAAAATGCAGATAAAAAAGTGCTAATTAAAGAGGCTTATAAACTAGCTTTGCAATGCGGTAATATTTCAACAGAGCCAGTTCAGCATCAAGAACGAAAAATAAAACTCCAACCGAAGTATCAGGAGAATGATATCCGAGTTATTGTTGAAAATGCGAAGAAAAATCAAACTCCAGCTTGTGAGGATTTGAAAGCTTTGGGGATTATTAAAGACCCACTCAAAGRCTTTTTTATTGGTGAGTAGTATATGCTCAGTTTTTTCCCTACGCCTTACCCAGATGAGATTTTATATAGCGTGTTTGCACGTTATCATGCCAGAAGTGGTAATATAAAGCCTGATGAAACGTTGCAAGAATTGTTCAATTCCCGGAATATTATAGTTAGGCCGGACTTACCCTATAACTTAAGTTATTTAATTAAAAATCTTCCACTGCTCTCTCAACATACGTTAGAAAGTCTAATCCAAAAACATACACTGTACCCCATGTATGCAGTCTTTATGCCTGACAGCAAATCAGCTATTCTGGGTTACATGAAAGGAGAGTTGGGGACATATATTTATAGAGGAATAGCAAGCTCAGTTTATCTGCCAAAATATTTTAGGTTTTGTCCAAAATGCCTTTTTGAAAACTTGCATACATTTGGCGAGGCATATTGGCATCGACTTCACCAAACACCTGGTGTTCTTGTCTGCACAATTCATGATGTTGTCTTAAACGATAGTATTGTACCTATCTGGAATAATCAGTGGTATCAAGTT